>JBEKBP010000079.1:0-13923 GCA_050015335.1 Candidatus Acidiferrales bacterium
ATCCCGACGCGTTTCTCGACCTCCCGTAGCAGCAACCCACCGCCGTCGCTGCTGATTGCTCCCCCGTCGAACTGCACCCGCATCTCGCGTCGTTTTAGGGGATGAAATCCGAAGCCAAACTGATTACACTCTGAGCTCATAAGGCTGTTGCTCCTCCTTGGCAGAATTTCTTCCTGAACAAAAGAGTTATGCCATGAAGCGACAGCCTTTTTCTATTTATTGTGAGAAATTCCCGCTAGCTAGGTTTGCAATTGTGGTTGCGCCCCCGTCTGCAACTGTGGCGCGGGCTCGGGTGCGGGCATGGGCGCTCCGGCTGGCACCGCAGTCGGGGGCGTCAGCGGCGACGGAAATATAAGGTTGCGGTTCACAGGAGTGGCAAGCTGCCCAGCAGGCGTGTTGAACGGGGATTGGAACACGCCGCTTGAAGAGCGCGGACCGGGATAGTCTGGATTGGCGTAACCGGGATCAGAATAGCCCGGCTCAGACGCCGGATCGCCCGCTCCGTAATCGTAACCGGGCGCATAACCTCCGTAGGACCCGTAGCTATTCCAGGTCCAGAAAGGGTCATACCAGTAAGGGTCCCAACCCCAGGAAATTCCCCAAAAAGGCCAGCCGAATCCCCAGCCCCATCCGGGCCAGCCCCAACCAAATCCGAGTCCCCATCCCCAACCGCTCCCCCCACCCCATCCACGTCGGCCAAAACCGCCAAGTCCGCCGCGCCCAAACTCTCCGAACCCGCGGTTGCCGAACGTGCCGGAGCTGCCACCTCTAAACGAAGTGCCAAACCTTGACGCCCCTAGCGATGACGCGGCCAATGAAGCGCCCTGCCCGAATCGCGAATTGTTAAATCCCGAACGCCCTGCTAAGCCTGATCCAGATCCCGACCCTAACGCTAACCGCCCTGATGATTGGCCACCGAAGGAATGCCACTGGCCGTCTGCAACCGCCGCGCTGGCATTGCGAACCACTCCCCCCGACCGGGAAGGGCCGCCATTTGCAAAGCTGCGTGCCCCTGATCCGGCTGCTCCTGCTCGCCCGCGAGCGCCTCCAAAGGAATGCCACTGCCCATCGGCAATCGCGCTTCGCGCGCTCGACGACCGCGCAGCGCCAGGTGAAAATCCGCGTGCCCCTGCGTAGGCCGATCCCCTGCTTCCGCCATAAGCCCCGCCGTAGGAGCGCCCAGCGCTGTAGCCGCGACCTCCCGGGCCGCCGCGATACGCCGACCCGCCGTAGGACCGCGCGCCGGAAAACCCGCCGGAGCGAAACGAGCCGCCTCCATGAGAGCTCCCGCCACCCCCGCCGCCGTGAAATCCCCCGCCCCCACCGTGGGAACCGCCGCCTCCGCCGTGTCCTCCTCCATGCGAGGCCAGCGAGGGGCTAGGTGAGCCGGCAAGAATCAACAAAGCAAACAGGACCGCCAGCAATTTAGCAAAACCGCAAGGGGAGGAGTAGGTCATGGCGAGACTGCCTCCGATATTTATGGATTCGCCCCGGCGCACATGGGGCCCCATTACAACCATCCGACGCTTATTTGGATTCCCAGGGAGTGGTTTGGGTTGCAGGTCCGTCTTTGGCAGGGCCCGGCAGCGCCCTCCAAGCCGGCGCGAAGGCGATCGTTCTTACGCCCCCTCCGCCTTCTGTGGGCCATGAGAATACACATCAGGACACCCTGCCTTTTGGAGGCGGTAGGCGGAATGAAACCAAGAAACGCTCATCAGAAGAAGTCGTCGCCCCAATCGGCATTCTACTGGCCGTTGGGGCCACCGTTGGCGGACTCTTCGCCTTCCTTGTAGATGTAGCGGATGCAGTGCTTGTAGATGAGCAGGTTGGGGCTGCCGAAGCGGGTCAGCTTGATACAATCGCGATCGTACCATTCCACGGTACCCTTCAGAACCTCGCCATCATCCAGGACGACGGCGACAGGCGTGCGCGATTGCATCTGCTTCACGTAATAAAAACTCTCCGCGTGGGTCTGTTCCGGCGGCGCAGGCTTTTTGCGGGGCCCCTGCTGCGGGGCCTGCTGCGGCTGACGGGGGCTGAATTGCTCTTTCACGTCCGGAAGAGCGGGCCGAAACAGTTTCCTGTTTACCATAATAACTCCTTCAATGTATGGCTTCTTCTGAGATGAACCCACTCCGTATGACTGTAGAGACAGTCATACGGTTGCAATAATCTTTGAGAAATCCAGAGACAACCGGGGCGCTTAGCCAACTGCTAGTGAAGCGACAAGCGCGTCGAGACCAAGCTGGCGGCCGACATTGCGACGAAGGCGACTTTCCAGGTTATCCAAGCCCTGCGTTGCTCGTGCGACCCACTCCCAATCCACCTTCTGGCTGAGGATCTGCACCTCTCGATGCAAATCGGGGTTCCGGGGAAGGTTGCTCTTGGAACCTTGCGATGCTTCAAGCAGGTCCGTGAAGAGACTATAAAACAACTCTAAAATATTTTCAAAGGATTCCTTCTCCTGCTTGGCGAGTTGCGCCGTGGCGGCGAAGACATCTCCATATTTTTCACCGGCGACGGCCTGCTCGATCAGGCGAAGAACGCTTCTGCGGAGCTGCACGGATTCTTCAAGGTCGAGCGACAGCGCCATTCCCGGGCTGCCGCTCGAGAGCTGCGCCGCCAGCTTGCTGTCGGCAGGCTTCCCACCGCTGCGCTCCTTCAGGAAGCCTTCGATCTGCTCGACCGGCACGGGGGCGAAATGAAATTGCAGGCAGCGCGAGCGAACGGTTTGTAGCAACGAGTCGGGAGTGGGCGCAAGCAGGATGAGCGTGGCCGATTCAGGCGGCTCCTCAAGTATTTTGAGAAAAAGGTCGGCGTCGTTCCAGCGCATGGTATCGGCGCCGTCAAGAATGAACACGCGGCGGCGGCCCTGCGGCCGGAAATACGCCGCGCGTTGCACGGCGCGCAACTGTCCGACGCGAATCATGGGCCGCGCGACCGGAGTGCGCAGGCGCACGGGGTCGGGAACGATCAGCCAGACGTCCGGATGCGTCTCGAGAATCAGCGGCATGCGCTCGACGGTGGCTGCATCCGCGCTCTCCCCTCGCTCGGCCAGCCCCGCTTCTGTCAGCGGCCGAGGATCGGCCAAGGCTGCAAGGCGCAGGCAAGTTTGGCATTCGCCACAAAAATCGTCCTTCAGCCGCTCGCAATTGGCTGCCTGCGCAAACATCCGGGCCAGCGCATATTTTCCTACGCCCCGAGGGCCGGTGAAGAGCAGCGCGCTCGGCACACGATCGCGGCGAAGCATTCCCCGCAGGGCGCTCACGATGCGTTCGTTGCCGAGAAATGTCTGAAAACCCGTTGGAGGCATTTTCCCTCAGCGGCTAAAACCGCATGGATTCTTGGGCAGTTGCGCCACGGCTGAAGAGGTGCCCCGGCGAGAAGCGTTTTCGCGCGCCTCGACGGTGTCCAGAATTTCTTCGTGGATCGATTCCGGGGATCGCAGGGCTTGCGTGGAGGAGTCCCAGCACTCCACCTTGGCCCAATCCGCTTGCCGCGAAAGCTCGTCGTAAACCAAGGAGGCCGCTTGGAGGTGCGCCGTGTCAGCTTCCTGAATATCGCGTTGCCTGGTAGTGTAATCGCGAGCGCCTTTCTGTCCGACGAGCCGGTGAGCCTCGGCCACCGGCAGGCGCAAATAGATCACCAAGTCCTCCGGCGGCAGGGCGTAGATTTCGTATTCCAGGCGTGTCAGCCATTTTAGAAATGCCTCTCGCTTTTCGGGCGGCACGCGAGCGCCCTGATGCGCCAGATTTGACCCGACATAGCGGTCCGCGAGCACCACTGCACCGGATGCGAGGGCTGATTCGATCGCCGACTTTGATTCCAGGCGGTCACCCGCGTAAAGCAGGGCGGAAAAATGCGGATCGACTGCCGGAAGAGGACCGAATTCACCGTTCAGAAATCGCGCGACCAGCTTGCCGAAAAACCCTTCGTAATTCGGAAAACCTATCTGGATGAAGGCGATCCCACGCGCGTGGTAGGCCGTCGCCAGCATTTCAAGCTGCGTGCGCTTTCCGGAGCCGTCGATTCCTTCGAGTACGATGAATTTCCCGCGAGCAGGCATCGAAGTAGCGGCTAGTCTAACACAGGCATTCGCGGGGGTTTGCTACCAAGGTCCTCTGCTAGGGTCGCGACACGCCCGCGACCCAGGCTATGCCGACCAGCCCGCCGGCGACTTTCACCTGGACCAGATCACCGTAGCTGAAGCGGTCAAAATCGCCGCGGTCAACCGGAATACGCTCGACGCGATGCCCTTCTCGCCAGGACGTGACGACCAGGCGGCGGCTCGCGACCGGCCCGCGCATCGCGAATTTCCCGACCACACGCGCGACTTCGGTGTTCGGAGCAGACGTATCGAGCGCTCCATTACCGAGCAGCAGTGCGGCCAGAAGCCACGGGAGCGGGATGAGTCCGTAATAAATGCGCTTGAGGGCCTCGACTTCCAGGTGCCCTAGCGCCCGACGCTCGAGCCACATGGCCAGGCCGAGCGTCAGAAAAAAAAGCACTCCGATGAAAATCAGGATTCCGTCAAGATCGAGGGCGGGATAGCGTTCGCTGGCCACAACGAATGCAAGCGCTCCCAGCAGGAAAATGGCCGTTCGGTTGAGGAGTTTTTTTCGGAGCGAAAACTCGGCGGCATGAGAACTGAGACCGCAGGAGTCACACACGTCGGTGTCCCGGTCGGCTCCGCAATTCAGGCAGCGCGTCATTGGGTCGTTCGCTTCATTCCAGAAGCACACGATGCTACGCAGGGCCGCGCGGCGTGTCAATTCCACCCGAGAGACAAGAGCCATTCTGCAACTCCGATGGATTGAGACATCACCGGAGACGCGTTGGCAGCTGCGACGCGGTTATTTCTTCACTTCGCGGACGCTGCTGGGCTGGGTGTCGAGGCAGACCATGGTTTCGTCACGGCCATTGGCGATCATTTGGCAGTCGATTTCCTCGGCGCTCCGAATGGCTACGCTCGAACTCGTTCCCGTGGCGCTGGCGCAATGAGAACGGCCCCTGAAATCCATACACACTTGGTATTGGGCGCTGGTGGCCTGGAGCGTCGAATGAATCAAAACGCCGAAAAGGACGACGGCTCCCAGGGCGATAATCCACTTCACCTGATTTGATTGCCTGGCCATATCTCTGCACTCCGATGGATTCTTATACCAGAGGAACGCTTCGGGACCTATTCGGCGTTCTCGGCACGGCGGGTTTTGAGTTCGTTTCCGATATATTTTCGCACGTGCGACGGCAATTGCGGAAGCTCTGCAAGTCCTTCCAGTTCGTGCGGTAGGAGATGCGGCAGAAACGCGAGAACCGACCGAACAGGAGTGTGCCGATTGCGCAGGAGCGCCATTCGCACGTTGTACGCGTTTCCCCATTTGGCGTGCTGGGCTATGGCGGCGACGACCCGTTCGGGCACATCGGGCTTGGCGAGAACTTTCAGCACCTGGCTTTCCGTCAGGAACGCGTTATTCAGCGCGATCTTGCTTACCTGCGGATGCCCCTCAGCCAAAAGCGCTCCCGCGACACGCGAGGGCCCGCGACGCGCCAACGTCAACTTCTGGCCCACGGGGAGATGCGGCACGCGAGCCGTAATGATTTCCTCGGCGGTCCTTTTGACATCAGGCGGTGCGGAAGCAAGCAGACTCAGGCGCACGAGGTCAAAAAGATACAGCTGGCGGACTACCGACACCGCGATGCGCTTCGGCGTGCGGGGATGGGCCGCGAGCCGCAGTCGCACACCTTCGCGGGAGGTCCACTTGTTCTGCCCGCCAATCTCGCTCAGCACGTTGGCGGGCAGATCCAACCGGTCGAGAAGGAGTGTGATGTGAGGCTCTTCACAATTGGAATTTTCGAGAAGGGCGAGCAAAACTCTCTCGTCCGCTTCGTGCGCGAGGGCCTTTAGCTCATCGGAGGATGCCGACCGGGCGCGTTCGATCAGCACCGCAGGGTCAGGCAGCATTGCCCTTCGCCACAGATGAGCGTATCGCCATGCGGGCGGCTGCGTCCGCAGGAGACATGTCGATGGACACAAGATGAGCGGCGGGAACCACTTTCTTAAGCTCTGATTCGATTGCCGCGTCCAAATACGCCGAGCGGTGATACAGGCCACCCACTTTCGCAATGCGCGCTTCCCTGTCGCGCCAGCCCAGGTCATGCACAACGCATCCCGCCAGTTGGGCGAGCGCACTTGCAGCGCCGGAAAGAATATCCCGGCAGACGGCATCACCCTGATCCGCCAATTGCGCGACGAGCGGAAAGGTCTGAGGAAACACGTCGTCGGGATTCTTCGCAACGCGTTCGAGCAGCGAGTCCCCATTCTGAGCCTGGTGCCATGGAAAGAGCCTCCGTGTGAGAGCGGTCTCGGGGGCGCGATGCTCTTCGGCGCGGGCGACCGCCGCAAACGCGCGGCGGCCGATGTCAAACGCGCTCCCCTCGTCGCTGAACCAGGGGCCGCGTCCCCCGACGCGTGCCGAGCGGCCATTCGCGTCGCGACCGACTGCGGCAGAACCCGTGCCGGCTAGAAGAATGATTCCCTCGCCCGCGCCAAAGGCGGCTTCGAGAGCAATTTCGAAATCCGTGGTCACGCGGACCTGCGCGTTCGGGAAGCTGCGGTTGAAGAAGGTCGTGATGCGTTTCGCAACGCCGGCGCGGCCGGCCCCGCCGAGCCCGGCGCAAACTCCGCGAATATCCTGCGCTTTGATCTTCTGCCGGGCTAAGACGGCGTCGGCTGCCTCGCTGAGCGAAAACCACGCGCGCATGTAACCGGTTCGCACGGGGTTCGAAGGCCCCGCAGTCGCGCGGATCAGCTGGCCCTCTTCATTGGCGAGCACGCAATCGGTCTTGGTCCCGCCGCCGTCGAACCCGAGGAAATAGCAAGGGTCAGAGATCGTTTTTTCTTGCATTCATTCTCACTTTGCTTGACAGCCTTTGAAGCGGGCGGTTAGCATCGCGCGACTCACCGCGCGGCGCCATGCAAATTCGCCCCATCGACCTCGCCATCATCGTGCTCTATCTCGCGGGCATCACCACGTTCGGCGCCCGCTTCCGCCGGGGACAGCAAACGCTCCGCGATTATTTTCTTGGCGGCCGCACGGCACCCTGGTGGGCGCTGACGTGCTCGATGGTGGCCACCGAAACCTCGACGCTCACGATTATCGGCACGCCCGGAATCGCTTTCGCCGGGAATCTTGGTTTCCTGCAACTTGTAATGGGCTACCTGGCTGCGCGCGTGGTGCTCTGCGTCGTTCTGATCCCGCAGTATTTCCAAGGCGAATTCTACACGGCTTACCAACTCCTGGGGAAGCGTTTTGGCAGGCGCATGAAATCGGCCGCTGCGGTCGTGTTTATGGGGACCCGGGCGTTGGCCGAGGGTGTGCGCATATCGGCGGTCGGCAAGGTCGTGAGCGTGGCCCTTGGAACAGGAGACCGCGCCTCGATTGCGATCGTCACCGCTTTGACGATGTTCTACACGTTTGAGGGCGGAATGAGCGCCGTCATCTGGACCGACGTGATTCAATTCACGCTCTACATCACCGGGACACTCGCAGCGTTCTTTTTGCTTCTACACAGGATCCCCGGCGGCTGGCAGGAAGTGTCGCAAGTCGCTGCCGCGGCAGGTGGAAAACTGCGGGTGTTCGATTTCTCCTTCAGCTTGACGCGAAGCTATACGTTTTGGTCCGGACTGATCGGCGGGACGTTTTTGACCATGGCCAGCCACGGAACCGATCAGACCATGGTGCAGCGGCTGCTGGCCGCGCGCAACGAACGCGACAGCAAGACCGCGCTGCTTGCAAGCGGCGTCATCGTTTTCGCGCAGTTCGCGCTGTTTCTGGTGATCGGGGGGATGCTGTTTGTTTATGCGCAGCACGCCTTCCTGCCGGTGGCGGGTGGAGACGCCGACCGCATCTTCCCTGAATTCATTGTGCGTGGCATGCCGGTGGGTCTGCGCGGGATCGTCCTCGCTTCCATTTTCGCGATTGCGATGTCAAACGCGAGCGGCTCGCTGAACTCCCTGGCGTCTTCGAGCATGATCGATCTGTCGTCGGGTTCGCGCGGCTCGAGCCATGAGGATTCGCTACGCCGGTCGCGGAGAATAACGCTTGCTTGGGGTCTGGTGCTGGGACTGCTCGGACTGGTTCGCTGGGGGCCGGTGCTCGTTGCCGGATTGACGATCGCATCGATCACCTACGGCGCGATGCTCGGCGTATTTCTGCTTGGCACGTGGAACAAGCGCGCCCAGGAGACCGGAGCGCTGGTTGGCTTCGCCGCGGGCATCGCGACGATGATCGGCGTCACGTTTCTCACGCGGCTGGCTTTTACGTGGTACGCTTTCGTGGGAACCCTCGTGACTTTTGCTGTGGGCTCGGCGGCCAGTTTCGTGGGAAGCCCCAGGGCGCCGGCAACCCCACAACAGCCGGCGGCAGAGACAATCCCATAGAGGAAACCAAACCTATCACGCCCGCAGAAAGGCTAGAAACACAGCCGGGATTAGTGCGCGGGCTCGGAAGCTGGGCCTCAGTAGCAATTGTTGTCGGCACCATGATCGGCACGGGAATCTTTCTGAAGCCGAGCGAAATGGCCGCCGAAGGCCGGTCGGTGGCTGTTGTGTTCGCGGCATGGGTTGCGGGCGGCTTGCTTTCTTTGTTCGGAGCGATCAGCTACGCCGAACTGGGCTCGGCAATTCCGGAAGCCGGGGGTGAGTATGCCTACCTGCGACGCGGATTCGGTCCGCGATGGGGCTTCTCATTCGGATGGATGCATTCGATTGTGGGACGCCCCGCATCGGCCGCCGCGATTGCCGCCGGACTGCTGAGGTTCTGGACCTTTTTGACGCCTGCGATTGCGGCCCCCCTCTACGTTTTCCACCTGCATGTGCCGTTGTTCCGGCTGCAAGACTCCCCATTTACTTTTACGTGGGCGCAACCGTTGGCGGTAGTGGCATTGTTGGGAATGACGTTGATCAACTACCTCGGCGTGAGATTGGGGGGACACGTACAAGTCGTGCTCACAGTCTTGAAGGTGTCATCGCTGCTGACGATTATCGGTCTCGGTTTCGCGCTCGCACACGGCGGCACCGCGAGTTTTCATCCGCTTTGGCCGGACTCGCTGGGCTGGGGCACGTTCGGGGGGTTTCTTGCGGCCCTGGCGGCTTCGCTATGGGCCTATGACGGGTGGGAAGATCTCAATCTGGTTGGCTCCGAGGTGCGCGATCCAGCCCGCAATATTCCGCGAGCCCTCATCGGAGGTGTTCTATTCGTAGCGACGGTATTCATGCTTGTGAACGCCGTGTGCTTCTATGCGCTTCCGTTTGGTGCGGTCGCCAGTTCTCAACACGTAGCGTCTGATGCGGTCGAGAGCTTTGCAGGCCGCGGTGCCGCGCTGTGGATCACGCTGGCAATGGTCATTTCCGCGCTGGGCACGCTCAACTCGTCGATTCTGAGCGGGGCGCGCGTGGATTACGCCATGGCGCGGGATGGCGTCTTCTTCCGCTTCGCCGCGGCCGTTCACCCGAAATTTCGGACGCCTGGGAACGCCTTGATTTTCCAATGCGCCATGGCGAGCGTCATGGCGCTGACGGGCACCTTTGAAGACCTCACGTCCCTGTTCATTTTCGCGACCTGGATTTTCTACGGGCTCGCCGTTGTCGCGCTGTTTCGCTTGCGTCGCACCGAGCCCGGTCTCGCCCGGCCTTATCGCGCCTGGGGCTATCCGCTGCTTCCGGCCCTTTTTGTGGTGGGGGCGGTCGCATTGACCGTCAGCTTATGGATCGCACGGCCGGTGCGATCGACGATCGGGCTCGCGCTGATTCTTTTCGGGCTGTTGTTCTATCGTTATTGGCAACGACGAATCGCCCGGGAACAAACGGAGGGAGTTCGATAGCTATCCCTGAAAACGGATGCCAGCGAGGTCAACGATGCTAGGCAGGCCGTCGCGCGGCCATCCAAAGCGAGTCGCTCGTGGGGAGGCAGTCAAGGAGGGGTCGCGGAAGAGGCTCGAAGCCGGCTCGGTGAAGCATTTTAGCCAGTGTGTCGGGCGTGAAGTAATTGCAGTGAGCGGGAATGTGATACCCGCACCAATCCCCACCCATCACGCGGCGGTTCCAACAGGCGTAATTCGGCGTCTTGAGAAGCGTAACGCCTCCCGGCCTCAGCAACCGATACGCCGCGCGCAGTCCGTCGAGCGGCCGCCATTCATGCTCAATATAGCCAAATTGAGTGACCACGTCGAAGGATTTTCCCGGCAAAGCGCTGTTCGCAATTTCGGTAACCGGCCCTTCGAGGATTTTGTTGGCCGGCATGCGGCGCCTCGATAACTCCGCCAGTTTCGGGCTGATCTCGATTCCGATTACGTCAAATGTCCCGGAGGCACGAGCGAGAAAGCTCGCGTCCCCACAGCCGAAGTCGACGAGCTTTCCTTGCCTCTTCCAACGTCGCGTTTGCCGCAGCAAGCGGTCATTGGTTTCAGGACGAAGCCACCGCGTACGGCGGGATAGAAACAGCAGAAACGGACGCCGCTGCTTGCGGCGGAGCATTTCTCGCGGGTAGTCGTCGAGCCAATCGTGGTTTTCAACTTGCGCGGCATAGTCAAGCTCGGTGCCGATGAACACCATTTTGCAGCGCGCGCACTCGACGATTTGCCAGGCGTTGCGCTCGAAAACCTGCTTGCGTTCGATCGCATCGCAGAGCGGGCACGGGCGCAAGACAAGCGAATCAGGACGCGCAATACCGCCGGGCGCAGGGCTGACATCGAGGCCAGGTTTCACAGTCGCGATTCTAGCATGGAAGAAATGCGCTTCGATGTATGATGGACGCAGCCGGAGCGTGCCCTTGGGCGCTACGAGCCGGCTCTGTTGTGCACGCCCTCAATTCACCCTCATCAAGGAGAAATCGCATGGCTGAAGCAAAACATGTCGAAAGAGAATCAGGCATCACGCGCGATCGTCTGGCTGAATTGCTGAACGAGGATTTGTCGCGCGAATACCAGGCTGTGATCGCATACGTCGTGTACTCGCAGGTGCTTAAGGGCGCCGCGTATATGAACATCGCAGACCAGCTTCAGATCCACGCCAAACAGGAGCTGGATCACGCGCTGACGATTTCGCGCCAGATCGATTATCTAGGCAAAATGCCAACGGTGACACCCAAGCCGGTGCAAACCTCGGACGACCCGAAACAAATGCTGCGCTTCGATCTGGCCAACGAAAACGAGACCGTACGGAATTATCGCGACCGCATCCGCCAGTGCGAAGAACTTGGTGAGTTCGCCATGGCCGAACAGATCCGGCAGATCCTCATGGAGGAACAGGACCACCAGATCGATCTCGCGACGGCCCTTGGTGAAGAAGTGCCGGACATGAGCAGTGCGCCCCAGTCCCGCACCGCGGCACGCTAAACCACGCATTGTTGCTGGGGTTCAGCCGAAGTCGCCCTGGGGCCGCCTGCTCAAGGAGGGCTCCGTCGCGATAGCTACGCCGCACGCGTGCTGCCGGTGGAATGTCTGTGCCACGTGTGCCACGTGGTGCCATTACAATCCTTGCCTGGAATTGCTACAATTTAGCTCCACCGCGATAGAGCAGCTCGGGGGCGTTTGCCTGGGAAATTTCAGTAAGCGGGAAAAACAAGGTATGGCACCTCGCACTCTTTACGAAAAAATCTGGGAATCGCACGTCGTTCACGAAGAACCCGGAAAGCCTGCCCTCCTTTATATTGACCGGCACTTGATCCACGAAGCTACTTCGCCGCAGGCGTTTGCCGGGCTGAAGGCAGCGGGGCGCAAGGTTCGCCGGCCGGAGCTGACATTTGCAGTGATGGACCACTCGGTTTCGACGAAAAATCGCTCGCTATCGCTCCTCGACCCGGAGGCGGCCGCGCAATTCGAGGCACTTACGAAGAACTGCGAGGAATCCGGCATCAACCTGTTCGACATGAACAGCAAGAACCAGGGCATCGTGCACGTGATCGGGCCCGAACTGGGCATTACGCAGCCGGGCTGCACAATCGTCTGCGGCGACAGCCACACCTCGACCCACGGCGCTCTGGGTGCGCTCGCGTTTGGCATCGGCACAAGTGAAGTGGAGCACGTGCTGGCAACACAGTGCCTGTCGCAAAGCAAATCGAAGACGATGAAAATCGAAGTGCGAGGAAAGCGCCCGCACGGAGTTACGGCGAAAGACATCGTCCTCGCGATTATCGGTAAGATCGGCATCGGCGGCGGCACCGGCCACGTGGTGGAATATACGGGCGAGGCCGTCCGCAGCCTGTCGATGGAAGGCCGCATGACCGTGTGCAACATGTCGATCGAAGGCGGCGCACGGGCGGGCATGGTCGCGCCGGACGACACGACGTTTGCTTACCTGGAAGGCCGGCCATTTGTGCCGCGCGCAAAGGATTTTCAGGAGGCTGTCGCATATTGGAAATCGCTTGCTACCGACCAAGGCGCGCGGTATGACGAAACGGTGACGCTAGACGCGGATGATCTTGCGCCGATGGTCACCTGGGGCACCAATCCCGGCATGGTGGCGCAGGTAACAAGCTGTGTGCCGGAGCCATCGTCGTTCCAGAATCCCGTCGACCGCAAGGCCGCCGAAAACGCCCTGGAGTACATGGATTTGAAGCCCGGCACGCCGATTGAAAATATCGCGCTCGATCGCGTGTTCATCGGGTCGTGCACGAATTCTCGGCTCGAAGATTTGCGCGCCGCGGCGCATGTCGTGGCGGGCAAGCATGTCGCAAAATCGCTCAAGCAGGCCCTCGTGGTACCGGGATCGCGCGTGGTGAAGGCCCTGGCGGAAAAAGAAGGCCTGGACAAGATCTTCCGCGACGCAGGATTCGAATGGCGCGACGCCGGCTGCAGTATGTGCCTCGCGATGAACGACGATGTGCTGCCGAGCGGCGAACGCTGCGCCAGCACGTCGAACCGCAACTTCGAAGGGCGGCAGGGCAAGGGCAGCCGAACCCATCTGGTGAGCCCGGCCATGGCCGCGGCAGCGGCCATCGAAGGCCACTTCGTGGATATCCGCCAGTGGAAGGTCAACGGAGCCGAGTGATCATGAAGCCTTTCATCAAGCACACGGGTTTGGTGGCGCCCATGGACCGCGTGAATGTCGACACCGACCAGATGGTGCCGAAGCAGTTCATAAAATTGTGCACCCGCGATGGGTTCGGGCGGTTTCTGTTCTATGACTGGCGCTACCTGCCGGGTGAGAAGCCGAATCCGGAATTTATTCTGAACCGGCCGCGCTATAAGGGAGCCAGCGTGCTGATCGCGCGGGCAAATTTCGGCTGCGGATCGAGCCGCGAGCATGCCCCGTGGGCGATCCTGGACTACGGTTTCCGCGCGATTCTGGCGCCCAGCTACGCTGATATTTTCTATAACAACTGCTTCCAGAACGGCATTCTTCCTGCGACGCTTACGAACGAGCAGATCGGTGAGCTTTTCAAGCGCACGGAGAACCATGAGGGCTACCAGCTCACTGTGGATCTCAACCGGCAGACCGTAAGCGATGACAAGGAGCTGCGCTATGGGTTCGAAATCGACGCGTTCCGCAAGGAATGCCTGCTCCAGGGCCTGGACAACATCGGCCTCAGTCTGGTGCACGAGCCGGAGATTTCCGCGTTCGAGAAAAAGCATCTTCACGTCCCCGCCATGAATACACCGCTCGACGTGAAGTACCATCACACCTAGCACGGTCCTCGATCGTTCTACACCTCCTGTGCGCGTGACGCCCAGGAGAAAAGAGGAGGCCCCAGCAGACCTCCCTTCCCTGAAAACTCATCGACGAGAACACGATCGATCCTAGCCGAAGTTCGTCACCGCGCAGGCCAGAACTGACCTAAGTCATTCAAAATCAGTTAAGCGATCGCCGAATCTACACTACATTCGCGATTGAAATCGAGACGGTCGGGGAGACTGATGCCGAGC
>JBEKBP010000080.1:0-13781 GCA_050015335.1 Candidatus Acidiferrales bacterium
GTACCCAGACCTTCCTTTCTCACCCAGGCTATTCCGATACCTCACTCATAGAAGTTCCTTATGGTACATGTTCCTATCAGTTACCCTGCTCCTTCCACCGTCCTGCGGATCTCCCTGCCCACTACGCACCGTGCCACCCCTATGGCCCAGGCCCCGGAGGAGAAGGATTATAAAGGCCATCAAAGGCCATGAAGCGACTCCACGGCTCACCAGATACGCGGCTAAGCCACACCACCCCCAACCTCGTGTTCCAAACGGCACTGTATTGCTTCGCGCCCGCAGTCATCATAGGTCATGATGAATAAAAAGAGATCTCACAAGGGGTCCGTCAAAACAACACTTGCCAATGTCACAAAAGAAATGGCCAAGCCGCGCTTCGCCGAACCTGCTCGGGGAGCGGCAAAAAAGGGCACCCTGCGAGACCGCGAAAATGCCTGCTACGAGCACACGAGAATCTCCACTCACGATGAATGGCGCTGATCGCGGCCGCACTCAGAGTCGGCCGGAGGCCTCGACATTGTCGGTTCGATAGAGCTACTCGTAGCGTTGATGTATCCCTTCGCCTGGTTGTGCTCCTTCATTACAAGGCAGCAGTGATATCGAAAACCAAGAGGCAATAAGATGACTCCGACTACTAAATTTAGCGTTGACCAAGTTGTCTTCAACCGCGACA
Source organism: Candidatus Acidiferrales bacterium (assembly GCA_050015335.1). Lineage (GTDB taxonomy): Bacteria > Acidobacteriota > Terriglobia > Acidiferrales > UBA7541 > Palsa-295. The sequence goes on from JBEKBP010000080.1 coordinate 674, forward strand.
CCAAGGAACAAGGGACGATCCGAAGGGTTTATGAATCAAGTGGCGTTACGAAGTATGAGGTAGCAATTTTCTCGAAACACTTGTTTGGTTGCGACCACTCAGATTGGGCTGAAAGCGTTCTAGAAGTTAACTAATCGCTCTGCGTTGAGGATTGCTCACCGTAAAAGGCCAAAGTGCCCTGGCATGTTCCAGAAAGTTCTCATTCGAGTAGGCGATCGGAATACAGTCATACCCCGTCGGATTGATGGTCATGTCGTCCGTGACATTCAATCTTTGCGCATCGACTCTTTTTAAACAGCTGCCGCTGTTGGCTAACAGAAATCGTGCGGAACAACGCCCGGGAGCATACCGTCCTGAACCATACTGCACTGAAGAGTGCGTCGCCACATTGTGTCCTACGAGTACATACTGTCCTATATGTAACATGTTGTCTATATCCATGACGATACACTGAGCCTCGTGACGCCAGAACTCACTCTCAAAGCTATCCTTGGCCTAGAGACTTCAGTTAACGACCGGACGATGCGGACGGATCTGGTGTCATACCAACGGTCTTCACACAGGTACTTTTGAAAGGAGATGTTATGGAAGACACCGTAAGCCCTGAAAAGCCACCGTCTACTAGAAGGTATTCTTTCAATGCACAGGCTTTTCTTGAATCCCCCGGAGTAGCAAAACGGTCCGTCGAGTATCGGAAAGCGCAGAAGATCTACTGCCAGGGTGACCCTGCCATCAGCGTAATCTACATTCGAAAAGGCGGTGTGAAGCTCTCGGTTGTAAGTTCGGTCGGAAAGGAGGCGATTGTGGCGCTTCTCGGGCCGGGCGATTTCCTAGGCGAGGGTTGCTTGACCGGTCTGCCTTTTCGGATGGGGACAGCGGCCGCGATTACGCCGACTACGGTACTCGTTATTGAGAAAAATGAGATGATGCGCGTTCTTCATAAAGAACACAAACTCTCTGACCGCTTCATCGCTTATCTGCTGACCAGGAACATCCGAGTCGAGGAGGACCTCGTCGATCAACTCTTTAACTCCATTGAGAAACGGCTCGCGCGGACTCTGTTGATGCTCGCGCGCTATGGCCAGCTGGACCACCCGCAGAAGATGCTCCCCAAAATATCTCAAGAGACCCTGGCAAAAATGATTGGCACGACCCGCCCCCGCGTGAATGTCTTCATGAACAAATTCAGGAGACTGGGTTTCATTCGATATAACGGCAGCCTCCAGATCAACAGTTCTCTTCTGAGCGTTGTCCTGCATGACTGAACTCCGCGAGTCGGGACTGAGTCGTGCCAACCGCCGCAGCGGACCGCTCGACATCGGAATCTGTTCCAAAGAGAACATATGTTGCTCCGTTGGCATCAGCAAACAAAGGAGCGCTCTGCTCCGGTTCCTACTGGCGGAGAACAGCACGAGTAGCCGTTCGTCGGCCCCAGACAGGAGGCCAGATTCCCTTCCTCTGGCGATGTGCCGGGAGAGAGTATTGCAAAGGTAGCCAATCGTACTCCCCAATCCCTTCTGTTGCCTTACGTTCCTCATCTTGTTGATGTTGAAGGACCGGGTCCGTCATTCTAGACCCTTTCGCGGAAGTGTGCCGTCTCTTTTTCTGAGGAGAAGAAGCGCTTGGCACAAGGCCGGAAGGTGCGGCATGGTCGAGAAACCCAAGCTCTGCAAAGAGCCTTCCCCCAAGAGGCTCGGGCGAGAATGTCGTTTTGCAACTCTACGCCGCCAGTAAGCCACTGGTTGAAACCTGTGACTCACCTGCGGATTAGGGAATTATCGCCGATGCTTGGTTCGAGTACGCGCTTTCGTTGTTGTTTGAACCCACCGAAGTCACCACGTAGTATCTCGTTTGAGGTGTCTGAAGGCCAGAATCCGTGTAACCTTCCGCGACAACTGGGGTCGAAGTCAGCTTCGCGTAGGAGGTGCCTGACACGGTGCTGACGTAAACGTTGTATCCCACAACTGTCGACGTGCTCGCAACCCAGGACAGGGTAACCGTGTGGGTAGCCAGCACTGTGCTGGTACCGGAGAGTGCAATCACATTCGGTCCGCTGGAGGCGTTGCTCGTTACGGTGATGCTGCCCGTCGCGGCTCCGCTCGCCGCTGGAGAAAACGTGACATTCATGGTTCCTGTCTGCCCGGGAGTTAGTATGGTTCCGGCCGGCACGCCGCTGGCAGTGAAGCCCGCACCGGCGATGCTGACGTTCGAGATTGTCACATTCGACGTGCCGGCGTTTGCGAGAGTGACGCTTTGCATGCTACTGCTCGACACGGTCACGCTGCCGAAGTTCAGGCTGGCCGCGCTCGCATTAAGAACCAGCGTGCTAATGGCAGGCGCGGGAGTCCCACTCACGGGAGTCCCACTCACGGGAGTCCCACTCACCGCGGTCGCAGTCAGCGTTACCGAGATGCTCGTCACGCTGCCCATGCCGTTGGTGACGACGACGCTAATCTGCGAACCACTTTCGGAAGCCGTCGTTGCCGGCACGGTGTAGGTCGACGATGTCGCGCCTACAATCGCAATTCCATTCTTACTCCATTGATAGAGCATCGTAGCCGCTCCCGTGGTCGCGACGGTAAATGTAGCCGGCTGTCCTACGGTAACCGTTTGGCTGATCGGTTGCGTGGTGATCACCGGCCCCGCCTGAGCGCTCGACGGAGCGACGGGAGCCGTCGCACTGCTCGAACCTGGTTTCGAGGTTGTGCCGCAGCCGACAAACATCAGAGCTGCTAGGGTTAGGAATGTGCAGCTAATGAGGTTCACAATCCGTGGCGACAGTTTTGCGTTGTGGGTGTCCATGTGTGGAGATTAAGTTCCCCACCCCTCGAGAACGACTGTACAGAGGACCAGTTAAAGACCACTGCTTTTTCTTGGGAGCCTGATCGTTGCCACTGGCCCACCGGTGATCTCTCCTGGGGATCGCGACTGGGCCAGCTATCTCGGAGCGTGAATGCCGACTTAAGCCTTGTTCATCATTCAAACCAAGGTGTAGAACGTGACTGAAGCAGAAAGGCTGAAACCGCCGCGACAAGCGTGTACCGCCGATGGGCCGACTCAGTCGAACGGGCGCCGACCAGCAACGCAGCCCCCGGTCAGTCGCGTATTGTGCCGCGGCTGTGGGACAAGCACGGCCTTAAGCCGCAGCGGCTCGAGCACGACATGGCCACCGACGACTCGGACTGTGAGTTCGGCAACAGGACGGCAGGTGCCCGCTACTACGGCCGCGCGAACTGCCAACAATCCTTCGCGCTAACCGCAACCTATTCCTCCTGGCTCAACCAGATCGGATTCTGGTACGCCGAAGATCGAGTAGGGCGTAATCGCACGTGGCGTGTTCACCTCGTCGGCCGCGCGAGAAAGTGTATGAAAGTACATCTGGCAGCACAACAAGGTGCCCACGACCGTACCATGGCTCTACTTCGCTCCTACGCACCAGTCTCGCTGAGAAGAAAACATGTGCCGTTTAGTACAGTCCTGACGCCAAGTACTTTTGTACGATACGAACGCAACGTTTGACGAGATATCCATTCGCAGGAGGATTGCACGGAGGACGCGACCATGAACCATGAGAAGCATGATGGATCCGATCTAACCATACAGGAGGCCACACCGAATTGGATGAGCATTGCCGTCGTTATTCTGACCTTAGTATCGCTCGGAGCTCTGGCAGTTGGCTGGTCCGCCTCAAATCGATCCAGAGCGCTCGAGCAAAAGCTCTCCACACTCTCGACAGAAGTCCAGCAGGCCAAACAGGGAGATGAAGTTCTGAGCCAACGTTTTGCGAAGGCCGAAGAAATCGACGAGCAGCTTCAGGGTGAACTGAGCGTTATTACCGACAGAATGAAGCTCACCCATGTTGAGCTGAACAGGGCGCGTTTTCAGGCGACACAAATCAAAGAAGATAACGACAGGCTATTGTCTGACCTTCAGAAGACTGTCAGCGGCCAGTTAGCCACCAAAGCCAGTGCCGACGACGTTAACAAGCTGGGCACCGATGTGGCAGGAGTGAAATCCAACCTTGACACAACCACGAACAACCTGGCCCTGGCCCGCGGGGAATTCGGCACGTTGATCGCGAAAAACCACGACGAGATCGACGAACTGCGTCGTCTGGGCGATCGCAATTATTACGAGTTCACGGTCGGTAGGAAGAACCAGCGCGAGAGGGTCGGCGACCTTATGGTCGAGCTTAAGAGCGCGAGCCCCAAGAAGAACCTCTATACTGTGTCGCTCTATATGGATGATGCAAGATACGATAAGAAGAATCGCTCCGTCAACGAGCCGATCTACTTCTTTATCCGTGGCACCCGCGCACCAATGGAGTTCACGGTAAACCAGATCGGCAAAGATAAAATTGCCGGCTACCTGAGTGTCCCGAAAACGAACCCCGTACACGCACAAATCTCACCGTAGGTCTCCAATAAAGTGTGGTGGTAAATGCCATTGCTACGGAAGGCCCTCGCGATGTTCACTCCAGGCCCCTGCTGTCCAAATGAGCCGGAGGCGAGGAGCGAAAGCGAAGAAGACCCGGGCATTCCAGGGCCTCTGCCGGCCGAGGTTGGTATTTCTGCTGTCCACGTTGGGCTCACCAGGAAAATGCCAGTTGCTCGGCGTCCCTCAACGCCAGCCGTAGCAGAGTTCTACCGCCGTTCACAGGCCAATTCGGACAAAGGCGACAGGCACCAGAATCTCGCACCCATGCAGCTCATTCACTTTCGCAGCTCAGAGTACGCTTTCCAAGGCGGGACCAACCAGTTCGCCATCAATCGTGAAGAATGACACGTAGAAGCGAATCGTTGACTTGTAACCCTCCATTGTACTTAATGAATCCGAGTTTGCGGAACTTGTTCATGAAAAAACTGACCCGACCTCGAGTCGTACCAATCATTTCTGCCAGAGTTTCTTGAGACACATGCGCAACGATTTTCTCGGCCTTTTCTTCGTTCCCATACCTGGCGATTAACAAAAGGGCGCGCGCCAGCCGTTTCTCACTGGAATTGAAAAGTTGATCTACCAAATCCTCTTCGATACGAACGTTGCGCTTGAGCATGTAGGTAACAAACCGATCTGCAAATTCATGTTCTTGATGAATCACCCGAATCATTTCACTCTTCTTAATCTCCAATACGGACGTAGGGCCCATAGCGGTTGCCGTCGCAACGCGTACGGGCCGACCTGCTATGCATCCTTCACCGAAAAAATTGCCCGGCCCTAATAGCGCGATCACAGCTTCCTTTCCCGAAGAGGAATTCACCGTGATCTTGACCGAACCGGTCTGAATATACAGGACTGTACCAGCGGGATCTCCTTGATGAAAAATGACTTGCCCCTTGCTGTAATTCACAATTTTTCTGTTCAGTCCGGTCGTTGCCAGATAGATGCTAGCTTCAAACGGTCGCGACATCCTAGATTTTTTCCTGACCATCGGGATCCAATAGTTCCAGAGCTCGCGCCCTCTACTCTGAGACGACGAAACGAAAGTTCTTATAACACGTAGCAAACCTCACCCATCGCGCAGCAAACTCCCGCTAGACGGATGATTTTGCTGGAAGCAAGCGCTGTCAATTCGTAGAAACCGCAAGTTGCCATCCGTATTGTTACCGATTCGGGTGGCACTTTTAAGGCGGCGGGACTGCAGGGCTAGCCACGAAGTGCTCTGGCTGATTTTCGCGGGATGGGGTAATGGAACTTGAGAAATCATTGAACGACATGACGCCAACCGCAACGCCCTAGAGCGCCGACCTGGAGGGTTGCATTAACCATCCTCTAATGAGGACATTACGGGTGTGCACGAAACGCAGATAAGGTCTCTCTCCGTGGTTGCTTGCGTCACCTCAAATGTTCCCATCGCGGATCCCCTTTTGAGCTCCCACGGTTGGTTCCAAACCGAAACGGGCACATATAACACCTAAATTCCAGCGTATTCGTCGTTCGCGGTTGCCATTCCATGTCTACATAAGATAACTGACAACTGCGTAAAGGCGGCATCGGTATCTCCCTACGACACTATCTGCATTGATTCCACCGTGTTTGGATGGAACATGACGTGCTCCAACTCAGGTGGAGCATACATGGCCGGAATCCCCGAAGGTAAAGGACATTTTCAGGCAGACATTGAAGGGATCGCGGAGCCATTCAGTCGGCCCTGGAGGTCGAGCACAAGTGCGCTCGAGCACCAACAATCCTTAAGACGGTCTATGGCGCCCCCCACACTCCTTTCGCCGACTCACTACAGGACGAAACGGCGGAGCCGTGTTTCTGTTTGTTCCGACTTTAAATCACAAAAACGGGCCATCCGAGCTTCGGTAGCTGGCTTTTCCTTGATCGAGTTATTGATCGTGGTGGCGATCATTCTGATCATTGCAGCCATTGCTATTCCAAACCTGCTGCGCTCCCGGATGGCTGCCAATGAAGCGTCCGCGGTAGGCTCGGTTCGCTCCCTGAACACGTCCGAAGTCACCTACTCCGCGATATGGGGCCTTGGTTACGCGGCGACATTGTCGAATCTTGCCAGCTCGGCCGGTGTTTGTACGGCGTCGTCGACCCAGGCTTGCTTGGTCGACCCGGTCCTCGGTGCGGGAGCCAAGAGCGGCTATACGTTCGCCGCAGTAGGTAATACGCCTGTGGGCGGCGCCAACCAGGGGTTTGAAGTCAATGCCACTCCAGCCACCGTCGGCACCACTGGTACGCGCTCCTTCTGCTCGGATCAGTCCGGCGTGATCCGCTATAAAACGACTGGCACGGTCGTCGGAACATCCATAGGCAGCTGCGCTGCGGTTACAACCATTCTCCAGTAGTCTCTGAGCCCCTCAGGAGCCGGGAATAGCGCCTGTTGAATTCGCTGCTCTGAGGGCTATGCTGCCTTCTACTCTAGCGTGACGGTGTTGACCCGCCCGAGTTTTATACCAGTTAGAGTGACAGAGTTGACGTCCAACGAAGAAGCGACATTCAGTGAAACGAAGTTGTTCGTGACCCGTACCTTGAACAACTTTTTGCCCGTTTGCACAAACGAGAAGAGTTACAAGGCGCCTGCAATCGGATCGGCCGCAATGAGACGGTCTTCCCGTCGTGGGCTCAACGCGACATAGGGGATTCTTCCACCTATCACAATGGACACTAAGACTTCTGAACTGCTTGCTGTTATTAGATGACACCATGCAAGCTTGTGTCTCCACCTGAAGTCGCATTTTTGCCACGCCTTTTAGGGCCAACTGCGAATTTGTCCTTCAGCAGTTTTAAAATCGAGAGGTCATATGCAGCTCATTTTCGATATTTTCAGGGGAACTACAAAAGCAGACGGAATCTGGTTAGAATCGGTCGAAGGGCTCTCCCGTTCTACCGAGCGTATGCACAAGATTGCAGAGGAAAGGCCCGGCCCCTACTTCGTATTTGCCAACCACGACCAATCCATCCGAGCTAGGACTGAAACAAAGGGTAAGGGCGGCGGCGATACGGTCGGGTCTAGTTACAGCCGCTGACGCTTGCCTTCTGCGGTTCGCACGGTGCTTTCTCGCTGGGGGTTCGTGGCGCCGGAATACTGTCTGCCGCGGATCTCTGCGACGAAGCTCGGTTTCCTGTAAGGAACTGTTTTTGCGCGGTGATTTGGTCGATCGCCGTACGGCGCTTACAGCAACGCGCATCGGAGCACATCGGCAAAGCGCACCATTACATCGACGAAGCCATCTACACCGGCGATGAGTTGCATTCTCTCACTCAGGGAAACGCCGCGTCCCGAGACACACACCGCGGCGTGTTTTTTCCGAAGCAAACTTGGTCACATTCGATTTCTCCGAGGTGTCCTATTTTGAACAGACTTCCGGAAGTGGCCCGTGGCAGATTAGTAACATGCAAACACGACCCCCTAGGGGAGACTTCGTAGATTGGTTCCTGGGAATCACCCCCGAGGTTTCCCGTACCCCTGGCGGGAGTCTGTTTTCGGCGCCGCAAAAGGAGTGCACCGATGCAGAGGAATTCCAATAAGTGCGGACACTGTGGACGGTTCTTCGTTCGGACTGACCTGACAGCAATCGTCAATCGCTCGGATGGTAGGACGTTTCATATAAGCTTGCTTTCGGGGCCGCGTCCTCGCCCCACAATTTCTGGCGGCTTTTACGCACACCAAGCCATGTGCGAATTTGGGTACGTCCACGATCTCATTGGGTCCAACAGGAACCTCCTCGTCGTTTTCATTCGTCACGCACACCAGATGCGCAGAGAGCTGCTTCAGCAAATCGAAATGGCCGCTGACAAGATCGTTGGGCTGGCTCGTGCAGGCCCGAAACTTGAATCGACCTATACCCTGGACCGGGGCCTGCTTGTGCCGGGCCCTCCGGAGTTGATTCGGGAACCACTCAAGATTTAGTCGAACGTGCACTTTCCCAGGAGAAGACACCGCCGTGTGCAAACCTCAGCTCGTAGACCAGGGCGTGCGTTAGGCCATGGAATCCTTCTATCCAGGTTTACGTAATACTCTGCTTGCCCGAATCAAATCGGGTAAAGTGACCGAGGATACGGAATTGTTGTCGGCTTTGGGAGCCTTGGATATCGTGCAGCTGACGATGGATGTACGACGCTCCTGTGCAGCCATGGGCATTGAAACAACCGTCCCGATCAACTCAGTTGGAGATTTGCTGGGGCTACTTAAAGCCATAGATTCCAATCGCGAGCACAACGACAAAAGTCGTCCGCAAACAACGTAGTGGACGCAGTCAGGTTAACCGGATGCGGGTGAGTACTTCAGATGTTCGGTCAGCGTTATAGTATGAGCAACTACAACCAATGTCTGAAATGACGCGCAGTGACGTGAGGGCGCCCCCCTCCAAAACCAAGCAGCAAGAACCCTGAAACACTCACAGCCAACGTGTCGTTCCATAACGTGCTACACTCGGTATATGAATTACAATTACAAAGGATTCGCGGTACATGCCACAGCCCGCCAAATAAACAATGCGCCGAATGAAGTTTGGCGGCCACTTTACCGGATCAATGGCAAGGATCAAAGCCTGGCGTGGACTCCCAGAGACCGCGCGATTGTGTTTACAACGGAGCAGAACGCCATCGAGGAGGCAAGGAAACGCGCGGAGTGGACGATCGATAATTCCGGGCTCGACGAGCCTCAGTAAGCGCTGCCTCTCCGAAGCTGTGAGAGCTGCAATAAACCAACCAAACCTGTCACGCCGATCACGAACCACTGAGTGAGCATTCTTCCTCGTCCGGTAAGCTTGAGGTGGTAAGACCGGCTGTACCACCTCCGAAGCGAAGGGCTATAATAATATGACCGAACAAGAGAAAAAGCAGATTCTCAGCGAGAAACGCAAGGCGCATCGAGCGACAAAGTGCGACACTTGTGGCGATCCACTCGCGTCTCACCACGGCTTAGGAAAGTGCAAGAACAAGAATTGCCGTTGTTCCCGATTCCTTTCCGTTGCGTTGCGCCGAGGCTAAGCCAGCGCACCTTGGGTCCCGAACAGCAGGATCAGGGTCCCTTGGAAAGGATGCTTTACTTTTCAGATTAAATAAACAGGAGTTGGGGTGTAGACCATGAGGTCGAAAATGGAGTCAAAGCAAGTCTCCTCCCAACTGCTTCGTTCATGACATCGTTCATCGGTCAGTTCACGACTTCTCGTGGCCGGTCATGGATGGCAACAGCGGCTAGGTGCGTTACTCGCTCAATGGTCTGAAGTTCCTCTGCAGTAGGACTTCGTGGATCGCAGCACAGTATTTCCAGAGTACCCAGTAAATCGTCACTTGCCGAAAGAATCGCCGCAGAACAAAACGTATGCAAGCCGAAGTCGGCAGCACTGTGGGCAATCGCGTGGAAGTCTTGTCCGTCCTCATTCGGAAGCAGGATCAGTGATACGATGCTCCCGATCTGAACATCGATAGCGGCGCAAAGCGCGTTTAGAATTGTATATAACGGTGCCCGCAGAGCAATCAGTTCAAGTATGGGGCTTTCCCACACCAATGGGCTCCGCCCTTCCGAGGCACTATTGGGCGTCAACAATGGTTTCTTTCCAGACCTCTGGAATACGAGAAGAATTCATTGTTCGCACCTCACTTGAGGTTGGCCACTTTCAGCAAGTGGATAGAGACTTCCAACCAGGCCAACGCAGAAATGTTTTCGGGTACAGGGCACGACCACGTTATCGACGCGTATCACGATGCCTATGTCCCCATTTCCTTCGAACAGAGTCTCTCGCTGAGCTCATCGGAAATCGCGGTCGTACGGGACCTTATCTCTCGGAGAATGCCGTCGAGGAAGCCAATGAATTCACTGGGCCGCATCGCCAGAGAGCCCCAGCATGATTCGCCTTTCTTTACCGCTGGCAGCCACCAACACCCGTTTTCCACCGGGTAGCAATAGATCAAAGTTGTATTCGACCCGATAAGCAATTCTGCCAATGGATAGGGACTGCCGTCCGATAGTCTAAATTCGCTCAGCACCAAGTCGAACTTCTGGTTGCGAATGAGGGCATCGGCCTCCTTACAAGAGTCTGCAATATAGATCTTGCACTCCCAGTTGCTCAAGCGTGCAACCAAGAACGACAGGCCCATTGGACTACCCGTGATCAAAAGAATCTGTGGATTTGTGGCCGTCATGGTGCCTCCCCAGACTTGTTAGGTTGCATTCAGAGAAAAAACAAGTCTGTTCAATTCTGGACGGTGATAATTCTTTCGACACATTTCTGGGCCGGGAAAGGCTGCCCCGCTGTCTTGGCAGCGTAGTTCCGGAGCTCCCACCTTGCCAGTGTGATCCGGGATTCGATTCGGCAAACTAAGGCCGGCATTCGAAATCGTGCTTGGTGCCCGACGTGTGCATGGCTCCGGTACTGGCGATCACTTGGTCGGGTGGCGAGGGCCCGGATGGAATGGTCCTTTGACGCCGTTGGAGCGCTCCTGAGACAAGGTGTAGTTGTTTAGCGTGTTCCTGGACCTCAAAATCAAAACTCCGCCTTCCATAGGAAATCCCGCTGCGCGCAGAGACGGTTGGCCAAGGGAAATTGCGCACCGCCCAGGCGGTATTTGCAAAAACCCTTTAAAACTGGCCGTTCGACCCGCTAAACAAATACGTCCAGGTGAATCGACGCATCATGTGCGGCGAATGCCTAATTTAATCTCCGCACCCGCTGTTTGGCGTGTCGGAAGGGATTTGATCTTTTCCGCGGCAAGATATGGTGTCCGAAGATAGCGGCGAAATCTCGCAGGAGTTTTGAAGGCCTCATGCAACTTCATAGTATGTGAGAATACTTGTCAATATTGACGGTATGTTACTAGAATGCGCAGACTACTTACATCGCGCCGGCCCATTTGGCGGCGAAACTACCAACGACAATCTGTAACAAAGCTCGCAAGTGCTGCTCGATCAGGAATCGTCAGAGTTACACCCTTACGCACGATCAAGCGATGATCCCTTAATTGACTCAATGCTCGCGTGACCGTCTCTCGAGAAACACCAATAAGTTCTCCGATTTCTTCCTGGGTCAAAGGCAACGTAATTTGGTTTCCCCATTTCGTTTCCTTTGACCATTCCAGCAAGAGTCTGCCAACTCGTTCCTGTGCAGACGCCGAAGATGCAACGTTCCGCAGTTGCTCGCACGCCCTGGCATAACTTGAGCTCAACTGCTTCACAATCCCGGGGTAAGCTTCGGGATGGTCCGCAATAAATCGAAGGAAGTCACCTCGACGAACGTAGGCAACTTGGCAAGGGCGGTACGTTTCAGCGGTGGCCTCATAACTAGTTCCGGCAAGAACCGCCATCATACCCAGCACATCCCCGGCGTTGGCGATCCTCAAGATCAACCTCTTGCTTTCACTCGTACTGACTGAGAGCTTCACCTGCCCGCCGCAGAGCATAAATATCCCGTGCGAGGACTGCTTCTCCATAAACAGTAACGCACCTTTTGGGTAGACCGAGACGGATTGGACAGCACTAAAATCCTTCAATGCGGCGACAGGCAACTTGCAATAGAACCCGTTTGCGGTGAGGTTGCATGTGTCGCAGCTTTCGCTGATTTCAAAACCGTATGGTCCTGGCTTGTGACTTTGGCTCTCCGTGTCTCGCGCTACTGACAACAGAGCTATTTTTGCTTGTGCCTCGGCCATGGGGAACGCTCCTTTTCCCGAAGCGCCTCACACGATCGTTGTGGTCAGCTCGACGTGCATCGCGCTATCGAAACGAACTACTTGAATTGTCTGTGCGCCCCATATCGAGCGGCGCACGGTCGCTCGAGTGCAAACCTTCGCAGTTGGCAAGCGCACTGTTAGCTTGATTGCCTGACCCTTAGCCAATGGGTTTAGAGCACTCAGATAGACACCGCGAAGCCCGATAGCGTCCAATGCGGGGATACTGTCGGCGGCTTTCTTGTCTTCGGTGAGTATCAGATACTCCTCGATGTGTCACCGCGGTGAATGCATCGGTTATCTTAGGAACGTGTCGGGAGTCAGGACTGTACTAAACAGAACGGTTTCTTTCCCAGCAACAGGCGAGGGTCGTTTCAGGACAGGAGCTTGGGTCCTGAGTGACGCTCCGGACAAATCGGACATAGGGAGTACGGGAACGCTATAATTATTGTGGTAGGGCGGGTCTTTCGGATGTGCCTGCCGGTGCCTTCACGAGGCTCGTCATGCTTCCGTTTTCGCACCCCGCTCACTGCCCTGCTGCTAGATCCGCTGAATGCGTGGGGGGTGATCTGTGGCCATTCGGTAGCGGACAGCGTACCTGTATTCGATCACTAGGTAGCTGGTCCGATGGAGCCGTGGCCTCGGCAGAAGACATGGGGTGACTTGATTCGTAGACAGAGGAAGGCCAGCTCGGACCTGGTTCCGACGTTATACCGTGTCGATCCGCTCGCGAGAGGAATACGGGTGCTGCACCCACCACTTGCTGTGGCGTGGACTGCGGGACCCTCAGAAAAGCGGTTCCAGGAGTAGGAGTCGCTTCAGAACGGCTTCGGTGGTAAAGCTGCTACTGTGTCGGCATCAATTCCTGCGTGAATCCGATCGTGTTCACGTTGCGGAGCATCGGCGTCCGCGGCGGCAGGTCGGCTGCAGTCGAGAACGTGCTGTCGAACTGGTCGTTTCTGGTAAGAGGAATGCTATATACGTT
>JBEKBP010000081.1:0-20010 GCA_050015335.1 Candidatus Acidiferrales bacterium
ACGACATGACGGTGCCAGCACGACTATTCGTGTCCATTATGCGGTCTCCGACCACAGGAATTTCGCCGCTGGCGTAAGGCATCCTAAAACCTCCGCCTCGCAAGACCGGAATTACTCACCTGGTCTTGCTTCCATGGAATGTCTCGCATTTCACCTACCTCTTCTTCTGAGGAACAAATCTCCCGCCTATAGCGGAGTCAACCAGTTCTCTATCAATCGTGAAGGAAGACACGTAGAAGCGAATCGTTGACCTGTAACCCCCCGTTGTACTTAATGAATCCCAGTTTGCGGAACTTGTTCATGAAGAAGCTGACCCGACCTCGGGTCGTACCAATCATTTCTGCCAATGTTTTTTGTGAGACCGGCGCAACGATTCTCTCCGCCTTTTCTTCATTGCCGTATCTAGCGATTAACAATAGAGCGCGAGCTAGCCGTTTCTCGCTGGAATTAAAAAGTTGATCAACCAAATCCTCTTCGATGCGAACATTGCGTCTAAGCATGTGGGCGACAAACCGATCTGAAAACTCAGGCTCTTCATGAATCACTCGGATCATTTCCTGCTTTTTAATTTCTAATACCGACGTAGGACTCATAGCGATTGCCGTCACAACGCGGGATGGCTGGCCCGCGACGCATCCTTCACCGAAAAAAGTGCGTGGCCCTAATAGCGCGATCACAGCTTCCTTTCCGGAAGAGGAATTCACTGTGATCTTGACCGAACCCGTTTGAATATATAGGACTGTACTGGCAACATCTCCTTGACAAAAAATAGTCTGCCCCTTGTGGTAATTTACAATCCTTCTGTTCAGACCGGTCGTCGCCAGATAGCCAGCGGCGTCAAATAGCCGCCGCACCTTCGATGTCTTCTTGACCATCGGAGCACCCCGCTATGTGTCGGATTGTGTCAAATCATACGCCCGCCGTCCGTCCCTACCCCGAACAAAGGACTGATTGCTTACTACACTAAGCACACTTCACGCAGCTTAATGGAGGGCTTCGGTCATTTAGCCGCAGCGGCTCGGGGAGCCTTCGCTCCCGTCACACCGAAGTTTACGACCGGCAGAACGACGTTCTGGCTGACCGCCGAAACCGACTCTTTCATCGACCCGTCACATTAACAGGTCTCGTCTTTCTGAATGGAGGATGAGATGGGCAAAGCGAAGGAGGGGTCAAAACCGTTATTCAGGGGTTCATACGAAGTCGGTGAAGGTGTGTATACATCTGAAGTTCCACGCAATGCCTTTGGAACGCCACTGCCATTTGGCTCTGGTCTCATTCCGTGTAGCAATCCTTATTGTAGGCGGGGAGGTTATGAGGTTGACGCCAGCTTGGACGAGATGAGGCGCGACAAAGTGACCGAGAAAGAATTTGTCAAACACTGCCCTGGAGACGAAGGCATGCCAAGGGCTCGAAAAACAGGGAGACGCTGTATGAACGTGCTTCACTATCGCCTAACGGTAAAATACAAGCCTGCGACGCGAAATGCCGCTGCACCACAATAGTTAGTGCAGCACTCTGTTGCTCCGTTCGCACCGTTCGTGTCTGCTCCGATCCTTCGGACGAATCACCCTGTTCCAACAAGGCAAAGGTGAACGGCCAGCATCTTCTTGTGGACATCAGAACTCATCTCAGCCTCCCTTCGAATGCCCTTCGTCGTGCACGATCTTGGCCAAGCTGAGAAGCTTCGCACTGAACTTCAATCCGGCTCGGTCCGCTGCATCGGTATTGATCGTAAATCGCACATGACCATCCTCGAGCGTGAACTCAATAATCCCGCCCGACGCCGCAAAGCCCGCTGTCTCTCCAACGAGCAGCACATTGGCACCTCGAAGGCTTTCAAGAATCTCAGCGAGATGGGCGCTTTCCGAAGAACTAACAAACACCGTCTGACAGCGCCGCACTGCGCTGTTGTCCTTCAGGCGTTCGATTACTACAGAACGATCGGCAATCGTCTTGTTCAAGAGTGCGTCATCTAAAAGGTGACCAAAAGGATCTTTGCCAAGCACGCAAATCGCGAAAGAATGAGGATCTGCGAAACCGTTCGTAGGCCAATCTATAAATTTCGCGAAATTGAAGAGAAAGGCTGCCTCGATCTGATATTCGCTGGGTGGATTAGTTTGCGCCTCAATCGCGTGCGTGCTGAAAGTTACCAACATGAACGCTATGGTCCACTTCAAGGCGGCCTGTCCCCTACCCGCTGAGATGCATGTATGCAGTCTGTCTATGTTTCTGCACCACCGGTCGACTCGCACAATTCGCAGGTGTTCATTTCTCGCTATCCGCAAGCCCATATGCGGAATTAAAACGTCCAACTGAACTTTGCGTAAACGCTGCGCTTGACCAGGCTCGATTCCACTAGCCCCGTCGAGTCCGAGGATTCAAGATGATGGTCGCTCACGAGGTTCTGGCCTACGACACTGAAGGAGGCTCTTTCGGTCCAGCGCCATGTTAATCCCGTGTCGAACCGCGTGTAGGAAGGTACATGGACGCCGGGCAGACGATCCACAAAATATCCCGACGCATCCCAATTAAATCCGTGCGCCAGCTTCAAGTGCGATCGAAGTTGAGCCGAGTGTTCCGGGCTGCCTCCCTCCGCGGCAGGAAACAAAGTAGTGTCATGACTGGTGGGTTCCAGATGCATGTGAAACGATTCGAGGGCATATCCTGGGCTTAGGCTCCAGTGCGAAGTCGCTTTCCAGGTTACAGCAGCCTCTAATCCCTGTGTTTCACCATACATTCCATTTTGGAAGACAAGATTCTCCAGAAAGTGCGGTGGGGACGGTGTGGGTTCGAAAACTAACGCCTCAGGCTCAATCGTTCTCAGGTCGTGATAGTGATTGAAAAAAGCGGCAAGATCAACCGAGAGGCGATCGGATAGAGAACTTCGATAGCCAGCCTCGTAAGCCAGAAGGGATTCGTTCTTAAAATTGGGATTACCGTACAAGGTAACTTGGATGGGAACACCTCCGGGTCCGGGCGTCTCGCCGCCGTTGACGATGTCAGAAGTATCGCCGCTGGAAGGAATTCTTTCCGCTCTCGAGATGGCAGTCCAGAACATGTTGCGCTCGCTTAGTTCCCAGGCCAGGCTCGCATTCGGCATGTCGGCAAAACCTGTGTAGTCGTTGCGCTCCACCTTGGTGCCCACCGTGAAGAAGAGGCGGTTCTGGACGAGTGCCATTTCGTCCTGTACGAAAGCACTGAACAATTGGCGCGAATTATCCGACGGAGCGTACGAGACGATGGCGCTATTACTTTCATGGTTCGTGAACTGGTATTCGATTCCCGCCACGACATCTTGGCGGCTACCCCACGCGAAATGGTACTGAAAAGCGGTGTCGAGCGTGTTGCGCCTGTCCGTGAATGGAAGCGTGCGGACATAACGGTCAAACGAGGCTTGAAGCGTCATATCGGAACGCGAGGAATAAGTGTGGTTCCAGACCGTTTGAAAATATCCGCCTCCGAGATTGCCTTCGAAGTGGGTGGCCGCACCGGTTGCGAGACTTAAGATTTGCTGTCCTTCCCGGCCGCCATAGATATCCCCTTGTACGGTAAGCTTGTCTTTTGCAGAAAGCGCGCTATCGAGCCGGAATCCCCCGCGCAACATACGCCATCCATCGCCGGAGGGCCCCCCTTGGATATCGGGCAGCCCATCGTGGTTTCCATATTGTAGGTAGGCGCGGTCATCGGTCCTCGCACCCAGTTTGCCTCCGTACTGCACCGTTCCGAAACCCTGCTCGAGATTTCCTCCGCCAGCCTCCACCATCTCGCCCTGTGTTTCGGAAGCTCTCTTGGTGATGATGTTTATAACTCCGTTCACGGCGTTGGCTCCCCAAACCGTTCCTCCGGGGCCGCGGATCACCTCAATTCTTTCAATGTCTTCGAGGGGGAGATCCGCCGTTTCCCAGAAAACACCACCGAAGGTCGGCGTGTACACGCTCCGACCGTCGATCAGTACCAATAGCTTGTCGCTGAATTCCTCGTTGAATCCGCGGGCGCTGATGGCCCAGGTGTTTGCATTGATCTGAGCCACGTCCATGCCGGGGACCATTCGTAATAGATCGGGAATGTTTGTTGCGCCCGAGCGTTGCATTTCCTCCTGGGTGATTACGAATATCGCAGAAGCGGTGCTAGAGAGCTTTTGTTCTTTCTTCGAGACGGAGGTGACCCGGATGTTCATCAGCTCTTCTATACTTCGGTCCGTAAAATCGTCCGAAGTTTGTCGTGACCATATTGGAAGTGCCAGCGAAACAATGATGGTCATACACACGATGCTCGGTGCTGCTCGACGACACAGCCGTTGGTAATTCGTCACGCGACAGAAACCTCCGCCAGGAACACGGCGGCCTTGTTTTTCCATTTGATTTCTAGAACCGGTCCCTCAACTTCCAGATTTCCTTGCATACGCTTTCGCTTTCATCGCGTGTCTCGGTCTGCCGAGAGTTATGAAGTTGAGATACATTGTTCCGATTAAGGCTATTCGGGTAAGGGAAGAGTATTTGTTCCCTTTGGGACAGTTTCTTATGAGTTACCCCAAGTACGTACTACGCAGGGACGCTGAACACAAAGAAAGCAGGTGAAGCACCGTTTGAGCAAGTTATGAGGCGTCCGTTGGATCAGCGCCTTCTGGCGGTTTGGAACGAGCGTCAATCCGCTTTTGTAGGGTGGTCTTCATGCCACTCCCGAGCACGTTCTTGCTGCTGGGACAGTTCTGCTGGCGTTAGGTGAGGCGCGCAATTCGTCAATCTTGCCCGATGCGGCAAGGACTGCCCAGAAATAAGCCTGCGCGTCGTCCTGCGGCACACCCTCGGCCATTGTGGTACATCATGGCGAGCTTGGACTGCGCGTTGGCATCGCCTTGTTCGGCTGCCTTGTAGATGGAAGCCATAAATTTTTATGCGAGGGGACTGCCGCTTTCAAAGCGGCAGACTCCTTCTTTATATTGGTTGAATGGTCGGCTCATATTTGTCGCCGGAGAAAAAGTACAGCTTCTTGTTATTAGCCGGGATAATGCCTTGGTCCGAATCCTCCGTGCCTGCCTGGTCCACCTCGATATCGAAGAAACCGGCGTGAACTGAGCTGAGGAATCGAACTGTTGATTTGAAGCCATAACACGGTACCGCGTGACGAAAAAGATTAGCGCTCTCTGGCCCGCAGGCACCTCCGTTGTCCCCTTCAATACCCTGCGACAGAACAGGTTGATAATGATTCTCTACGGGAGCCACAAACAGTTCAAAGGTGCCCCCTATGCCCTGCTGGCCGTCGCTATGCGTTAAGGAAAATCCGTACACATTGGGGGCAAACTTGACCGCTTGCGCGCTCCCTTCGTCTCCATTCGGGTGGCCGTGGTCAGGGATTCCGAACGCGTGTCCGAAGGCTCCGAACTGATCTACTTCCTTGTCCGCAATCTCGGGAGTCCAGCGTCTTCCTAGCTTGGCAAAGACATACGCGCCAATTTGTGCCGGACAGTCATGGCAATCCTCACCCTCAATCGCCGTTGCGGTTACGAGCAGGTGCTTCTCTACACCCCCTTGAGAAAATGGACTGTCTAGGATTAGGGTCAGCTTGCCGCGATGTCTTGAAAAGTCAAAATTGTCCTCGGTTACAATCACGGAGGACGATTGGTCTGAAGTGTCATAGTTCCCGAACAGGGCGGCGAAGGCTTTTTCTGTAGTGAAATTACCTCTGAAGGCCCGTGCCGCCTTCATCGATCGCGCATCGATGATAACGGCCCGGGCGAAGCCCACAGATAAAATGAGTGCGCCCAACAGAAATCCAAGAAAAAGCAACTTACGAGATTGGGCACGACGGTAAAGCACAACAGTTCTAGATATCTTGTCATGCCATGCTTGAGCGTCACGGTCCCATATCGCCCAGAACCAACCAAGGCCGAAAAAGCATCCACTGACCCATTTCCCCAACGTCTCCCTGAACAACATCCGTCCAAGCCCGGGTTCAGAACCGTTGCGCTTGTCCACGGCCCGAATGTCCATAAGCCACTTTCCCGGCGTCTGTCCCCGAGCCAATAGCCACAAAGAAAGAAGCGAATAACCGAACCCTCCGCCGAAAAAGACTATTAAGAATGCTTCTAAGCCGAAGCTGCTAGCGTCAATCCCCGCGCTCACAACAATCGATATAATGATGAGGAGGAGGGTGAGGAAAACCAATCCGTCAAGAAGAAACGCGCCAAAGCGTGAAGGAAGACTCGCTTTCGCTCCACCCGATACGGACGGCAGGTAGGCGTCACAGACATAGCAGAAAAGTGAGGGACCAGATTCGGTGTTGCAGTTTGGGCAAACTATTTTGTGCGGTTGGGATTCCACCGCGCCTGAAGCGAGACGCGCCCCGCACTTGACGCAAAATCCCCGTGTGCTGTCGACTTCCGTGCCACACTTTTGGCAAAACATAGCACAGGGATACACTCACCCCCACCTACGGTCAACCACCTTTTTCCGCGCGGATGCAGCGGGGCGAGTATTCTTGATATTTTTAACACCCTAGTAATCTCATGCCGTCGTCCCGTGAATCCGCTCCGGAGAATCTTCTGGTAGCTATCGAGCGGCTCTGCGGCCCAGTTCTTGGAGGTCTCCGAAAACAGGCGATGTTCGATAGGGTTCCACTTGGAAGTGCCAGTAGGATAGTGAGCCACCGTCACGGTGAGATCGAAGGGATTAGCGAGTTGCGCTTGGAGCTCAGTCTTCCAGGCAAACTATTGCTGCCACCGGTGTCGGCGAGAATCAGGAGTTGGCGGGTGCGGCGGTAGCGAAGAGAACCTTCCCGTTTCCACCAGCGGGCGATGGAATGAGCGGCGAAGGCGGAGGTATCGTGAGAAACTCCGAGAAGCCCCTTGAGCGAGCAGAGGCAGACTCCTGATCGGTTATGCCGACGCTGCGATTTCGGTAACTTGCTTTTTTCTTAAGGCGTCTTTTGCCGCCTCGTCAATCACGGCTGCGACGTTTACTGGATCTTCCAGTATGACCATATGGCAGGTTGGAAGGATTATCGCGACTGCACCCATCCTCTTTGCGGCTGACTCTTGCATCGCAGCGGCAGCATTTAGGGCCTTGCGAGCCCTTTCCGTTAAGGCCGAGATCAACAGTAAGCTCGTAGCTAGCTAGGCGCTGGCTGCATCCTCCAGGGGAATGGCGTTCTTATTTTGTGTCAGCCACGTCTTGAAGTCTTGCAATGAAGGGTTCAGGATTCGGGCGAATTTTGGGCTGCGTGCCCCGCAAAAGTATTCTTCAAAATCGCGTTTGAACTGAAACATGTTGCCCAAATCGTCGGCGCCCGGAAAACCGGATCTGCGATACACATCCGGCGGCACGCTGTTGTAACGGACTTCCTTTCCCAGCACTTCGGTAAAAACAGCGGCCAATTGTGCGCCCGTCAGATTCTCGCCGGAGATCGCGATGGTCTGCCCGACGAACTCATTGCCCTTCTTGAAGATCCCATAGGCGTATTTGCCAATGTCCTCGGCGGCGATGCCCGGAAGCTTCTTGTCGCCCATCGGAAACGTGATGGCCAGCTTTCCGTCCGGACCTTTTTTCGGGCCCATGCCGAAGTGAATGAAGTTGTCCCAATAGAAAGACGTCAGCAGAAATGTCGTTGGAACACCCGCATCCGTGAAAAAGTGATCGGACTCGCCCTTGCCGTCAAAGTGCGGGACCTTGTACTTACCCTGGAGTGTAGGCATCCGATTGTCGCTAAGAAGTACCCACTTTCGCGTGTCTTCCAGCGTAGACCAAATCACGTGCCGCAGGCCAGTGGCCTTCGCGGCCTCTGCCATGGTTTTTGCTTCCGCCATTTCCTTTTCCGGCGAGAAGTGCTCCCAGAAGAACGTGACGCAAAAGGCTCCGTAGGCGCCCTCGAAGGCTTTTTTCACGGTCTTGAGGTTGTCGACGTCCGCAGCCACAACTTCAGCGCCAAGTCTGGCGAACTCCTTCGCCTTGGCTCCGTTCACATTCCTGGTGAGCACCCGCGCTGCGAAATCACCGTTCGGGTCGTTAAGGATGGCCCGAACCAAACCGCCACCCTGCGCTCCAGTTGCTCCTACGACTGCGATCACCTTTCTATCAGACATGACCTTCCTCCTTGCGAACTTCACGGACAACTCGTACTCGCATCATCCGAGGTTTCCGCAGCAGATTAGCATTATAAGTCGATTGGTCTTCTCTCGGCATTGTGCATGGATTACAGCGTAACGGGAGATTTCCGGTGTTCCCGGTCAAGTCCGCTTCGAGGAAGCGCGGGCATGCCTTCCTCGAACGCCGTTTGTGGCCAGCCCCCTAGCCTAGACCCAACTATTTAGTCATCCTATCGTCACTAGGAAGGTCGTCCACGGTTTGGGATCTTCTGCGGAGATTTGATCCTATTGGGTCGCCTTCGGGTCTGCGCAGCGAGCCGAAGCCAGGGGAATTTGCGATGTTCTCCATGATCGGTACGTACAGCGTTCACGGGCGGTATTCCTCAGGTGCTCCACCAGCGCTCGGTGCGCCACAGTCGCGAAATGCTGTTTCGGCTGCGCCAAACCCACTCTTCTACCTACCCGGTGTACCTTTGGCAGGTATGGGTCTAGGCTTCGCGCGGGAGAAACCCTACACGGCCGCGGGTGCTACGGCATCCGCAAGTTTTCTGCTCGCATAGCAACCACAAGCTTAGGTCTTGCCAAAATCTCACATTAGACATAGTCTAAACGGCTGATGGATGCCGAGGCGATTAAAGGGTTCTTCGACGGCAGCGGGTTGCGGTGCACTCCGCAGCGTTATGCCGTGATGGCATTCTTGATGGAACACAACAGTCATCCCACGGCTGCGGAAATCTTCGAAGCCGTAAATCGCGTGGACCCACGATCTTCAAGGGCCACGACGTACAACAATCTGCGGGACTTGGTGAAGGCGGGTTTGGTGCGTGAAGTGGCAGTCGAGGGACGCGCCGCACGATTCGATGCAAAAGGCCTGCAGCATCACCATTTCATCTGCGACCGCTGCGGCAATGTCGAGGATATCGAGTGGTACGACGTGCCGAAACCTGCCTCGCGCTCGCTCGGCAAGCGGATTCTTCGCGAATGCGAACTTATTTTCAGGGGGCTCTGCACGAAGTGCGCCCCTCGCTACGCTTCCCGTTAAGTGTCGAAGGATGCGACAGCTTCTCAGGACACGCATGAGATTACATCCTCTACGTTACGTCCTGAAGGCCTTATCCGAGGCCCCAAGTTCGCTAGGACTTACGTTCGGCCAGAGGCCACTTCGCCTAGCGAGGTCGCACGCAGTCTACCTCAAATATAAAGAAGGAGATGCGATTCCTCTGCCGCTTGAAAGCGGCAGTCCCCTCGCATAAAAATTTACGGGTTCGCAGTACGTAACAGTTCTGTTCATTAAAATTTTTCACTAACCGGAGGAAGAGCAAGCGATGTCAACCGAAGCGAAGTGCCCGTTCCATCACAGCAGCAGCGCAAGCACAACGAACCGTGACTGGTGGCCCAACCACTTGAACCTGAATCTGCTGCATCACCACTCCTCGCTGTCCAATCCCATGGGCGAGAATTTCAAGTACGCTGACGCGTTCAAGAGCCTTGACTATACCGCCCTGAAAAAGGATCTTGCGGCGTTAATGACCGACTCGCAGGACTGGTGGCCTGCCGACTTCGGCCATTACGGTCCGTTATTTATTCGCATGGCGTGGCACAGTGCGGGTACGTACCGTACGGGTGACGGCCGCGGAGGCGGCGGCAGAGGTCAGCAGCGTTTCGCTCCACTCAATAGCTGGCCTGACAACGTCAATCTCGATCGAGCTCGCCGTCTGCTTTGGCCAATCAAGCAGAAATACGGAAAGAAGATCTCCTGGGCCGACCTGATGATACTCGCCGGCAATGTCGCCCTGGAAACCATGGGCTTTAAGACTTTTGGGTTCGCCGGCGGACGTGCGGACGTTTGGGAGCCGGACCTCGACGTCAACTGGGGAATTGAGACAACCTGGCTCGGGACGGACAAACGCTATTCTGGTGAGCGCGATCTCGCGAATCCGTTCGGCGCTACCACTATGGGTCTCATTTATGTCAATCCGGAAGGCCCGGAAGGCGTTCCGGATCCGGTTGCGGCAGCCAAGGATATCCGCGAGACCTTCGCGCGCATGGCTATGAACGATGAAGAGACCGTCGCCTTGATCGCAGGCGGTCACACTTTTGGCAAGACTCACGGAGCCGGTCCTTCCAAGCAGCACGTGGGATCTGAGCCCGAAGGCGCGCCGATTGAGGAGCAGGGCCTCGGCTGGACAAACGCCTACGCCTCTGGCATCGCAGGTGACGCAATTACCAGCGGCCTGGAAGTCACGTGGACCAGCACACCGACGAAATGGAGTAACGACTTCCTCGGGCACCTGTTCAAATACGAGTGGGAACTGACCAAGAGTCCGGGAGGTGCACACCAGTGGAAGCCAAAAGGTGATGCAGCCGCAGGCACCGTACCGGATGCTCACGACTCCTCAAAGCGTCACGCACCGGGCATGCTGACCACCGATCTCTCTTTGCGATTCGATCCGGTCTACGAAAAGATCTCGAGGCGCTTCTACGAGAATCCGGCTGCGCTTGCGGATGCCTTTGCCCGTGCCTGGTTTAAGCTCACTCACCGCGACATGGGACCTCGCGCGCGCTACCTCGGTCCGGAAGTTCCGAAGGAAGAACTCCTCTGGCAGGACCCCATCCCGGTAGTGAATCATGTGTTGGTCGATGACCGGGATGTCGTCTCGCTCAAAGAGAAGATTCTTGCCTCGGGGTTGACGGTCTCGCAGCTCGTCTCTACCGCCTGGGCGTCGGCATCCACCTACCGTGGATCCGACAAGCGTGGCGGAGCGAACGGCGCGCGCATCCGCCTTGCTCCACAAAAGGATTGGAAGGTCAATCAGCCAGAGCAGTTGCAGAAGGTGCTGAAGGCACTCGAAAAGATTCAGAGTGACTTCAATAGCTCACAGTCTGGCGGCAAGAAAATCTCTCTTGCCGATTTGATCGTCCTGGCTGGTTGCGCAGGTGTCGAGAAGGCCGCGAAAAACACTGGCATCTCTGTGACCGTTCCATTCAGCCCAGGGCGCATGGATGCTTCGCAGGAGCAGACCGATGTGCAATCCTTCGCGGTGCTCGAACGGGCCGCCGACGGCTTCCGCTCTTACGCGAATGGAAACGCGGAAGCACCAGCCGAAGTCGAACTGTTAGACAAGGCACAGTTGCTCACGCTGACCGCACCAGAAATGACCGTACTTATCGGTGGCATGCGGGTGCTGAATGCCAACTTCGGGCAGACCAAGTTCGGCGTCTTCACCAAGCGGCCGGAAGCACTGACCAATGACTTTTTCATCAACCTGCTCGATATGGGTACGGCGTGGAAGGCGACCTCAGATGCGAACAACACGTTCGAAGGACGAGATCGCAAGACTGGGACGGTCCGGTGGACGGCGACGCGAGCCGATCTTATCTTCGGTTCGAACGCCCAACTCCGCGCGCTGTCGGAGGTTTACGCAAGCTCGGACGCGCACGGAAAGTTTGTCCAGGACTTCGTTGGAGCCTGGAACAAGGTGATGAATCTGGATCGCTTCGACCTTGTCTGAGCGCGTCGGAAGAAGAAAGCGATCGGTTTGGCACTAGCCCCGTTTCCGTTGTTTGGATCGGCAAAACCGAAGGGCTTGCTTTTCTTGGCTCGCGCGCGCCGTAGAGACCTTCGGACAATTGCAGCCTCTCTCTCCACTATCCAGAAGTCCGCTTCGAGGAAACGCTCCGATCTCCTCGAACGCCGTTTCTGGATAGTGACAGGCATGATTAGGCGAGTGAAAGGAAATCGGCAAACACAAGCGCGTTTGTCGGTACCGATTCGCTTCCGGCTATCGCAATTCGTAATACACGAACACAGTCGACGGGTTACACTGCTCGCCGATGCTCCACGGCTGGGACAACTTCTTTATTATGGCCGGGACCGCAGCCGCGACTCTAATCGGGTTGCTGTTCGTTGCCGTCACGGTGGGCACCGGCTTGTCGACGTCGAAAATAGTGCACGGCACCCGCAGCTTCTTGACGCCTACGCTCGTACGTTTCGGTGGCGTGTTATTCCTCTCCTTGGCCGTGCTGGCACCGTGGCCATCGGCGCGGCCAATCGGGATTATTCTCAGCCTGGGTGCGCTCGCGGGCCTTGCCTATCAAATTAAAGTAGTCGTCATGCGGCGCAAAGTGGGGTTTGTTTTGCTCGATTGGCACGACTGGATTCCGTACGTAGGCGTTCCGGCGCTCGGTAGTGGAAGCTTGATCGTCGGCGCGGTCGGATTGCTTGCAGAGAGATCCTTCGCACCCTATGCCATCGCGGGCGCGACCGCGCTCCTGCTGTTTTCTGGTATCTACGGTGCTTGGGATCTCACGTTGTGGATGATCAAGAACCGGGATAAGACTTAGCGACGCGATGACTCACACAGCCGCGCGGCGAATCCGCACCTCAACGAGAACCCACTGGCCTCGATAGGTTTGCGGAATGAGCGCGGAGTTAACCAGGATAGCGGGTAGCCCACTGAGCCGGGTGGGTGGCCTACCCGGGAGTAATCCAGATTAGGTTAATCGGATCGGTACCGAGAAGTCCGCTTTTCTGGGAAATCACTGCGCTCGCTCCACAAGATCGCGGAACATGAAGAGGAGCGCAGCTTACGCCTCGGGAAAACCCTCGCCGATCATCAGGCGCAAGCCAACAAGCCCTTCGATCACGAAGCGCGCATGAAAGACCTGCTCGTGCGCCAAGCGCAACTCAATGCCGCGCTTGATCTAGACAAGAATGAAACGCAGGTCGCGCAACCGGCAGAGGATGACACCGAGATTGCGGGTGACGCGCTCCAAGTTCCGTCACTCCCTCCCAGAGTCCAGCGGAATCGCCGGGCATGAGCCCCTAACGGCGCCGCCAATACTCCTCAAAGACACGCTTTCCTGAAAAGCAGCTTGCATAAACCCATTGAAATCAATAGATTAATCTACAATACGAAAACTTAACCAAAACGCTTAGGTTTTGTGCTATCATGCCTACTGTTGATGACATAGATGGTCTGCGGGTGGTGATTTACCCGAATGACCATAGGCCAGCCCATGTGCATGTCATCGGCAACGGCTGTGAAGCTGTCTTTAAGCTTAACTGCCCGGAAGGCCCGCCGGAGTTGCGGGAGAACTACGGTTTTGCGCCAGGCAAGCTTTCAAGGATTAAGTCGGCGCTCGCGTCGAGATTAAAAAGTTTGTGCGCG
This sequence comes from Candidatus Acidiferrales bacterium, assembly GCA_050015335.1. Lineage (GTDB taxonomy): Bacteria > Acidobacteriota > Terriglobia > Acidiferrales > UBA7541 > Palsa-295. The sequence goes on from JBEKBP010000081.1 coordinate 13,252, forward strand.
GAATGGAGCAGGATTCATGGTAAGCCATAAGGAAATCGAGGCAGCCAATGAACGGGCTGCGGCCCGCCTGTCAAAGACGCCCACCGCAACGGCTGCGCGTTACGACCGCCGCATAGGCCGCTTGGTCATCGACCTCAGTACTGGCGTATCAATTGCGTTCAGGCCGCACGATGCTCAGGGCTTTGAACGGGCCAAGCCGGAACAATTGACCAACATAGAAATCTCGCCATCCGGACTTGGGTTGCATTTCCCCGACATCGACGCGGACATTTATCTGCCGGGCCTTCTAGAAGGCTTCCTCGGTTCCCGCCGCTGGATGGCGGCGCAACTTGGCAAGGCAGGCGGCAGCGCAACATCCCCCGCTAAAACTGCGGCGGTACGGGCAAACGGCAAGCTCGGCGGGCGCCCCAAGAAAGCCCACGCCGCCGGCGTGAGCATCCGCATCCATCACGCGAAATGAAGGCCGACGACTATCGCTATTGGCAAAGTCGGCCCGCGCATGAGCGCATTACCGCGCCCCCCAGGCCAATCCCGCCGAGTTGCCCGGCCGATGACGGCCATGCAAGTAAGTGCCATGGTTCGGTTCGCGCGTAATCCTGCTCAGGCGCGCGTTCTTCCTTAATCTCTACCGCGAGTCACTGTGATCGCGTTTTTCTTATGCTGCGACAGGGTGACTTCCTTCCACGCAGCAAGCAGTCCGTTGAGGTTCTTGATCGCGACAGCGCGCTGAAATTGGCTGCCGAACGTGGCCTCGATCCGTACGGAATAGGAGAGGCCGTTATCAGTTTTGGTCGTGGCCGCCAGTTTCGTCTTCTGCATGGCTTCCAGTCTCCGGTGATTCGCAGAGCCTGCCATCCTCATTGATTCACGATCAGCGGAGGCTTGGTCCGCGCCGCCCACTTCAACCAGCAGCACAACATCCGCTGGCAGAACCGCAACCTGCCCGAGACAATTGCCGAGGCTCGTCAGACTCTCGCCGCAGTGCGGGACGACATCGCGACCCGCGACGCGCATGAGAACGGGGAATTTTCGATTATTGTCGGCACGAAGGAATTCTCCGGTAAGGGCGCCCGCGAAGAAGCCGCCAAAGCGCTCACTTACGCGGTGCTGTCGTGGCGGGACGATTTCACGCTTCAGCCGCGGGCGTCTTTCAGGGGATTTGAAATTCTCAGCCGGGGCAAGCGGCTGACCGGCCTTGCCCTCGATGGCGAGGCGGTGCCGGAACTGTTCGTCAGGGGGACTGGCCTCTATTCGGCCCGCCTCAACGCGGAAAATCCGCTTGGCACCATGCAAAGCATCGAACACGCGCTGCGCTGGCTCGACAAGCTCGCGGAGCAGGAACAGGAGCGCGGCTTACGTCTGGAGAAAAATCTCGTCGAGTATCAGGCACAAGCCGACAAGCCGTTCGATCACGACGCGCGGATGAAGGACCTGCTCCTGCGCCAAGCGCAACTCAATGCCGCGCTTGACCTCGACAAGGGGGAACGGCAGGCGGCCGAAATGGCGAATGACGAGCTTGAAACTCCAGCCCAGCTCCCCGCCACAGGACTGCCCGCGCCGTCGCCGATGGGCCGCGCATCGCCCGCGCTCGGTTGGTGAGCCGTCCGGGCCGGATGACCTCCGCTTAGGGTTCTACGCCTTGTGCACGAACTCAATTCGGTTGCCGTCTCGGGCCGGCAACGCCTCGCCCGAGATTTTAGCGCAGATGGCGATGAGTTGGTTCTGTAGTGCCAGATCGTTGGCCTGCGGGCTCGGGTCCATCTGTTTCAGGTGATAGAAATACTTGCCCGTGACATTTGCCTTCGGATCGTCACCGGCGGCGAGCCATACTTGGGTCAGGTGTGCCTGATTCATATCGTCTGGGGCGCCCGGACCGCCCATCTTCGTAGGCACCCATCCGGGCTCCAGCGAGTTCGACAGAACATCCGGCCAGCGTCGCGAGATGGCGAAAGCGAGCATCGCATCATGGAGCTTGCTCTCGGCGTAAGCCTGTGAGCCGTTCCAGCGCCGCTTCTGCCAAAGGATATCATCGAGGTTGGCGTCGGCATCATGATGCATGCCGGAGCTGAGATAGACGAGCCGCTTCGGCCGGTCGATCAGCGCAGTCAGGATGTAGGCCGACAGTGTGTTGATGGCGAAAACATGAGGCAGGCCGTCGGCAGTGACGCGATACGCTTCGCGATAGCCGACTGCCGCATTGTGAATCACCGCATCGAAGCGACCCAGCGCATTGACCTGAGCGGCGATATCCTTTGCCCCGGCGATGGTCTCTGCATCGCCGATTACGACCGCTTGGGTTTTAGGCAATTCTCGTCGGGCGTCCCCAGCACGGGCAGCATTGCGGGCATGCAGGACAACTTTGTGACCTTGGCTGATGAGCCTATCGGCGGCCATTAGGCCGAGACCAGCGGATGAGCCGGAAATGAAGATGCGTGCCATGAGATTATCTTTAGTGTTGATTCCGCTCTCTCACTCTGCCGGGGTCTTTTCACGGTGAGCCATCCGCTCGGAGCGAGCTTTCAGCGCAGACATCCTCCAATCATGGCCGTCGTACATCGCATTCGGCTGCTCAAGCCGGAACTTGATCGCATCGGCACCCTTTTGTGTTTCCTCGGTGATGACGCGTGTGCCGCCACGCTCCGGAACGAGCACCCAGGCGTGTTGAACCTTGAAACTCGGACTATCACCACTCCAGCCGATTTCCCGGTTTGGCTCGAAAACATCCACCGTGCTTCGGATCGAAAAACCGAACGTTTTCCAGCTGAAGCTGATACCCTTGGCAGGCTTGGATTGCCCGCCTTCGATGCGAATGTCGGCCGAGTTTGAATACCAGCTCGGCCATTGCCCGGCGTCGATCAGGTTTGCCCAGACAATCTCTGGCGGAGCGTCGATCCAGCCCTCATTGTGGACGAAGACATCGACATTGCGGGTTTGAGACCCTGCGGTCAATGGATAAGCGGTGTCGCTTGCTTCAAATAGTCCGTCGACAAACCGCCCGATTCCTGTGCATGCGCCGCCACCGAAGCCATGAGAGTCTCTCGCAACGGACATGACCACGGCCTTTGGAACCACATTTTATTGGGAAGTCCCGTCTCAATTGTTTGTGGCGGAGCCAACCGGAGGATCGAATTCAAGCTTTCGTCGATCCTGGCGCCGACCCGAGGCTGCTTTCGATGTCGGAGTCAGGAAACTTGTAGTTTGTCCCTTCGCTTTGGCCGATACAAGGAAGGATTACCGCATATTTTGGTGAGCGCCTAGACCCGGTGAAGGATCCTTTCACACCGGTATCGACATCGCCTCGCACTATGGCGACGAGGTTCGCGCTTCTGCGAAGGGGAGCGTAGTATTCGCCGCCAGCGGCCAGATTAAGGAAACTTAGTTGTCATCGATCATGTGTTTGGATGTCCAATCTGTGCACGCGCCCGTGACCTGCAAGCTAAAAATGAGTCAAGTCAGCGCGGGCATCACGATTGGCCACTAAAGCCGACAATCCGGACTCTATAGAGGCCAAACCACCTCAACATGCTGGTTTTTATTGGATATTTGGACGGTTAAACGCGGTTGCGGTTACTTGCCGATTGGCACTTTGCGGCGCAGTTCGTCGAAGAAATTGAAGACGAAGGTCACCTTGTTAATCCCGGCGTTCTGCTGCCCGCTCGGCGCACCCAGAACCACGAAGCGCTTGCCGTCGGGGTGTAGGTCAAACCCCAGCGCAAAATTGGTAAGCTGGCCGGGCGACAAGAGTTCGGACTTTTCGACGCGGAAGGAATCGCCCGAAGCGGTGTAAGTGACTGCCACAATCTTGTTGTCCGGAGTAGCGTAGAAAAGCTCGTTGCCGCCGCGGGACCATTTGCCAACGGCGGCGCCACCGGTGGAAACCTGCCACTTGCCGCCGGCACCAGGAAAAGGGCGCACGTACAGCTCGTACGTGCCCGATTCGTTGGAGACATAGGCCAGCCAGCGGCCATCCGGCGAGAACGTGGGCGCTTCCTCGTTGAACATGCTGTTGAGGAAGGGTTTTGGCTCTCGCGCTTTCCAGCCGGATTTTTCGTCGCCTTCAACTGTGAGAGTCATGACGTCGTAATTCGTGGCTGGGTTCTGTTGCGTGAATGCCAGAACCTTGCCGTCAGGCGTCCAGGAGCCCGAAATCTGCGGGCTCTTGCTTTCGGATAGACGCTGGGCATCCCCGCCGCCATCCGCTCTGATCCACCAGAGGTTAAAGGTCCCGCCTTTCTCCTGCGAGGAATAGACGATCCTTTTGCCGTCGGGCGTCCACGCGGGCCAGCCGTTGTTCTCACCTGCAAGGGCGAGGCGCGTAATCGTGTCGTGTTCCACGTCGTCTACCCAGATGTTTCGTTTTCCGTCGTTGATTTCAAAGGCCAGACGTTTTCCGTCCGGGGAGAACGCGGGACCGAAATAGTCGGCGGGAGCCTCGCGCAGGGGCGCGAATTTGCTCTTGCGGTCCATCCAATAGATCGAAGCGTTCTGGCCCGATCTTGGAGCATACACAACGGTTCCGTTGTCGGAGAAAGAGAACTGCGCCGACCCATTGTTAGGGAACGCGGCTAGGCCCTCGATGACTGGCACAGGCTGGCCGGTCACCTCCAGACGTTGTGCGTCAAACGGTAGGGCATAGAGCGAGCCTTCGTGAATGTAGACGATGTGTCCGCCGGGCAGATAGCGACCATAGTATCCGCCGCGCACGAGCGTCTTTCGCTGTCCGGAAGCCACCGAATAGACGACGATATTTGCGTCCTCATAGACATTGAAGTGCGTGTTGGACGTGAACAGCACAGCCTTGGACCCGGGCAGCACCTGGGGCCACCGTTGCGTGATTTCACCCTCCTGCTTATTCAACGTGGTCAGCGGTTGCGGCGTTCCCCCGGCTGAGGAGACTTTGTTCAATGGCAATGAGGCTCTCGAGGTGAACACGATGCCGCCATCGTCGCCCCAGCTTCCCCCGAGAGAACCGGCACCGTCGCAGAGTGTTGCGGCCTCGCCACCGTTCACGGAAATCTTTTTCAGCTTGCCGTCCGCGACGAAACCGATCCATTGGCCATCGGGCGAAAAGAAGGGACCCACGCCCGTCTCCGTTCCTGAAAGCGCTGTAGCCTGCAACTGATCGAGCGAGCGGACGTAGATTCGCCGCTTCTGATCGGCGCCGGTCGCAATGAAAGCTAGACGCGTGCCGTCGGGTGAGAGGATCACGGAAGGACCGCCGCCGGACAGAGTCGCGTCCGCCCCGATCTCCGCGCTGAGGCGCATGGGTTGCTGTGGCGGCTTCGGCATTCGCAGAATCAACACGATGGCCAACGCGATGGTGGAAAGAGCCAGAATTGTGGCTACTGGCCAAGCTGCTCGCTCGCGCCAGCCTTGCGTCCCTGGGCCATCGCTCGCAGCAACCGTAGTTGCCGGAGCAGTCCGGGCTTCCTGAATCTCAATGCGGGCATCACCGGCGTCTCGCAATCGCAGCAATCTGTCCTTCTGGAGGCAGCGCCGCAGCAGATTGCGCACCTGGATCGGTGTCGATGCCGGCAGAATCTGCCAGTCGGGTTCGGCTCTAACCACGGCGGCTAGAATGTCGGTTACGTCTTCTCCGTGAAATGCCTGCTTGCCGCTCAGCAGTTCGTACAGGACGCAGCCGAAAGCCCAAATGTCTGTACGTTTGTCTACCGCTTTGCCCTTAGCCTGCTCGGGGCTCATGTACGCTGCGGTGCCCAGGATAACGCCGTGCATTGTCGCCGCCATGCTGAGCGTCGGTGAGTTGGAGGGATCATCGTTTGCTGCGCCTTCCTCGAACGCTTTCGCCAAACCAAAGTCCAAGACCTTGACCGTGCCCTCCGGCATCAACTTCACGTTGGCGGGCTTCAGATCGCGGTGAATGACCCCTTTTTCGTGGGCCGCTTCGAGAGCCTCGGCGATCTGCCTTGCGATGGTGAGAGATTCTTCAACCGGAACCGCGCCGTCACGCTTGATGCGCTCGGCCAGCGTCTCGCCGGGAACCAACTCCATCACGAGGTAGCTGGTGCCGTTGGATTCTTCGAGTCCGTGGATCGTGGCGATGTTGGGATGATTCAGTGAAGCGAGTAATTGTGCTTCCCGTCGAAAACGGGAGAGCCGATCAGCATCGTGCGCGAACGATTCTGGCAGAACCTTGATGGCTACGTCGCGTCTCAGATTGCTATCGTGCGCTTGATACACCTCACCCATACCCCCAGCACCGATTTGCGAGAGGACGCTGTATGCGCCGAGTTTGGTCCCGGGCCACAAGTCCGATTGGAGGAATTTCAGGTTTTTTTTCGACCGTCGGTTCCATTGTCATCTCCTCGAACCCCGTTTATCAGGACTTGGGAATGGTAAGGACAGAAAGGATTCAAATTGCATTTGACGCACACCGGAGGATTTCTATTAACTGCAAGATGTTCCAATCAGGCCAGAATGAATGTGGTGCATTCCTCATGAAGATCACATCGATCACAACAGTTCTAATTCTGACCTTTGCCGGGATTGCCCTGGCCCGGGACTGAGGGGTTCGTCCTGAGCTGCTCCGCACAGCCGATGGTCAAGGATTTCGAGCAGTCCGATTTGATCCCTCCGAAGATGCAGACGAAACTAGAAATCAGTCGACAAGCTGAGATCTTTCCATCTTCTGGCTTCTTCCAACCGCGCAAGGTCGTTCTTTTCTGCGCCATTGTACGCGTCGCTGCCGAGTAAAAGCCGCAACGGTGGATTTTGCTCCCGAGTCAGACGAACGATTGC
>JBEKBP010000082.1:0-24498 GCA_050015335.1 Candidatus Acidiferrales bacterium
ATTTTTTTTGGGGGGGGCGGCGAATTCCATTCGGTCAAATGGTAGGATGTTCCTTCAACATAGAATGCTGTCTCAGTTCTGCACCGAGATTCTGCAGGGTGAGGGATGAAAGTTTTACTGTTACCACTGTTACCAGATAGACCTTCATTTTGGTGTCCGAGATGGTCTAGGATTGACTCAGCGTTACAGCGAGCATTGTGCGGAAGTGGAAGCGGTGCTTTGTTTTAGCGGTTTTCTTTGACTTTCTGCTAAGGGCGGGACAGAATCCAGGCCTCCCAGCCAATCTTTTAGTTTCAATGGCTTAGCCTCCTTCCTAAGAGCAAATCCTAAGGAATCTCGAAAACCCAGTATTAGGTTTCGAGGATTTGCTATGGCCCAACAAAAATACACCATCTACAAATATGTCCGGCTGAAGGGCGGCTGGCGTTATTGCCCAGCGGCACTCTATGCCAACCACACAATCAAGGCCGACGTCGTCATAGTCGGAGGCAAAGAAGAGAAACACGCGGAGGGCAACTACTATCTTGCATCTTCCGGGCAATGGATTCCCGCCGGCCCCGACGCGTTGAAAGCGCAGCGTCAGCGGCACGCTTTACTTTCCGGCAATTCGCTGGAATACGAGCGACACTCCGGTAGAAGATCCGTGCCGAAAGCCGCCGTAGTTCAACCCGGAGAGCCGCTCGCCGACGGGCGCAAGAGGGTCAACGACGAAATCTCAAAATACCTCGGTCAGGGCAACTGGCAGGATGGTTCTTCGGAAAGAGCATTGAAATCATATTGGATGTCACATTTGTGCCCTGTCAGGGCACACTCTTTACATGTAATATGACAAGAGCTAAGCTAGTTAGGGTAAAACGCCATGACAAAGCAAGTTCGTTTGCCAGCTAAGACGGTGGGGAGTCGATCCGCCCGGCTCATCGCGGCGCTCTATGACCGCGGGCAGACCACGTTCACGCTGTCGAAAGCCCAGGAGCTTACCGGCCTAAGCGCAAATTCACTCCGTAGCCTCCTTCGAAAGGCCGTGGATCGCGGATTGGTCTCGCGTGTGAAGCCGGGGTTGTTCACCCTCGTTCCCTCAGAACTGGGAAGTGAGCGGGAGTACGCGGGCAACCCTTATCTAGTCGCGCGCGCGCTTGTTGGTAGCGCACCATATTACCTGTCTCACTCAACAGCCATGGAATTGCATCGGATGGTAACCCAGCCGCGGCTCGAAGTCATCGTGTCCTCTTCTAAGAGGATTACGAATCGAGTCCTTCACTCGACGGGCTATAAGTTCATATCTGTTAAGGCAGAAGAAATCTTCGGTACGCAGCCACACTGGGTCACAAAGCAGGATCAGATCATCGTGAGCGATATTGAGCGGACTGTGGTTGACGGCCTAAGACGCCCTGAATACTGTGGGGGGATCGCCGAGGTGGCAAAAGGTCTATGGACGAGACACGAAGACATCAAAACGCAGAAACTCGTCCAGTATGCTACGCGGCTGAAGGTGGGCGCAGTAAACCGCCGACTCGGCTACATCCTAGAATTGTACGGCCTGGGAACCTCCGGAGACTTAGATCGACTCCGTGATGGGCTGACCCGAACTTATGACCTGTTGGATCCCGTTCTCGGCAAGGGTGGTCCGTACGCGGGACGTTGGCGTTTACAACTAAACGTCTCGGCTGATGAGCTGGATTCTATCAGGCGGACATGATCCCACAGCGAAATATCTCGCTTCTTTCAAATAGACTTGCTCGCGAAGGCGGCCGTCGCATTCCGGAGGCTGTACTTGAGCGTGACTACTGTCTGGCATGGTTCTTATCGATACTGGCGCAGTCTCCTTTAAAGCCGATTCTCGCTTTCAAAGGTGGGACGGCACTAAAGCGCTGTTACTTTGACAACTATCGGTTTTCCGAAGATCTCGATTTCACGCTACTCCAGCCGATAGACCTTGAGGAAATTCAACGACACCTAGAAACACTGTACGCCGAGATCCGCGACGCTTCAGGAATCGCATTTGCATTCGACCGACTCGACCGGCACGGACATGCGAATAGCCACACGTTCTATCTGAGGTACACCGGGCCGCTGCCCAGTGAAAACTCTGTCAAAGTCGACATAACAATCGCTGAACATATCACTCGGCCGTGTGAGGAGCGCGTCGTCCTACGATCGTACCCGGAATTCGCGGATGTGCCCGAGGGACGTGCGATCACTATTTATTCCCTGGCTGAAATTGCCGTCGAAAAAATAGTTGCGCTTGCGGATGCCGCACGAACTGAACCAAGAGATCTCTATGATCTTTGGTATCTCACAATTGACGGTAGCGTAGACCTTCTGTTGGTTCATGACGGAATTCGGGAGAAGCTGCGCTTTCGCGACAAGCCGTTTGTCGGCATTCAGAGCGCTATCGCGGCAAAAGAGGTCCGACTTCAGGCGTTGTGGACAGCGCGATTGGCCCACCAGATGTCGATTTTGCCGGAATTCGAGGGCGTTTTTCGTTCGGTCCGGAGAAAGCTGCGCGAAGCGGAGCTGCCCTAAAGCAATTCTCGCGTAGGGATGAGAACGTCGCAGGGAACGGGCTGGAACTCGCGAGCTATTGGGCAGGTTTCGGTCACACACCGGACTTGTGACGGGACGGCTAGGTGAGAAATATCGTATTCCGCCTGTTGTGATTACAATCTCATCTTATGACGCCAGAAGAACCAAGCATGGAATCAACTGAGGAAGAGACCCTGCCCAATAACGACCATTGGACTCGCAACCGCCGAGAACTGCTTGAATGGCTAGGCAAGACCAGTCCTTCACTGGCAGAGCTGTATAAAGGCGCAGTAGACCTTTTATTCGGTCGGCCAGCTAGCCGCCTGGACCGCACTGAACAGCGCTTCTCAATAGTGGCAAATCGAGATCGGCCACTGGCCAGAATGCCTGTCGCATCTGCGAGGCAAAGGTTGGGAACAATTTGGGAACAATAACCGCCGAATACCCCCATAAACCGTGGTATAAGATGCGCGAAAGACATAGACGAGACAACTACTTAGTGTTTTAGAGTTTACCTTGGGCGCACCGAACCCGACTCCAACAGCTCCTTCCATCATTTCTAACTACTAACGTTTCCAACAAACCGGGGAATCTGCTTTTCGCTCAAAGCTATCCCGAGCAGTATGAAAACGTTGGATTCGTGCACAGTTCGTGCATAGGGCGATTCCGGTAGAAGCTTTCGAATCGCATGAACCAACCAAAGTTGGGCTGAGTCGGTCGTTTCAAAGCTCGGCCCCCCCGGGGTTATTTGCTGCTTCACGCTCTGGTCGGCGTGGCGAATGTGGCGGCCATCCCCGATTGGAAGCAAAGCGCCAAGAGGTTGGTGGATATCCTCATCGCCGGGTCGCGTCCCATCAACCGTCCAACTCAGCGTGCGGCCGTACTCTGCTTGAGGCCAGAGCGATTAACCTTGCCAGTCGGTTCCGGTATCGAGGGCGAAGAAGAGAACAACGGAATGAGGCCTTCAACCAGAGTTGGGTGAGTCAGAACGGCGTCACGCAGAGCGGCGTATGGCAGCCCGGCGCTCATCGCGATCTGCACGGAAGTCATGATTTCGGCCGCACCAACGCCCAAGGCCGTGAAGCCGAGGATGCGCTCGCCCTCGATCTCAACCAGCGCTTTGAGAAATCCGCGTGTTTCCGCAGGCGTGGTGGCACGCATGACCGCTTCCATCGGAATCTTGAACAGGCGATAACCGATACCTTGGGCTCTTGCTTCCTTTTCACTCAACCCGATGCGGGCAAACTCCGGGTCGGTAAACAGGCAAAAAGGAACTTGCCTTCCCGTGGTCACGCGTTTGCCGCCGGTGATGCCGGCATGGACCACGCGAAAGTCGTCGAGGCTAACGTGGGTAAACTGAGGGCTGCCCGCCACCTCGCCGATCGCCCAAACCCCGGGCGCAGTAGTCTCCAGCCGCTCGTTTACCTTAATGTATCCTCTATCGGTGAGTTCGACGCCGGCTAACTCCAATCCGATTCCTTGCGTGTTGGCCTCGCGGCCGGCTGCGACCAGCAGATGGCTGCCCTCCAGCGTTTGTTCCGATCCATTTCCAACCTCAGCGACGATTCTGACCGAATCTCCGAATTTTCCAGATACGCTTTACAAGGTGCTGGTTGGAGTGGCTGGCGGTGAGTACGGCATTCGCGGCTTCATTGCCGCCTACAAAGCGAAAAGCGGCGAGGAGGCGTGGAAATTCTATACGATTCCAGGCCCCGGCGAGCCGGGACATGAAACCTGGAGCGGGGATGCATGGTTGCACGGAGGTGCCTCGGTCTGGCTTACGGGTTCCTATGATCCCGACCTCAACCTCACATACTGGGGAGTTGGTAATCCAGGACCTGACTACAACGCCGCCCAGCGGCCGGGTGACAATCTCTATTCCGACTCAGTCGTCGCCCTTGACCCCGATACCGGGGCTCTGAAGTGGGATTTTCAGTTCACGCCGAATGACTCGCACGATTACGACTCGGTACAGATCCCAGTTCTCATCGATACCAATTGGAACGGAACCCCGCGCAAGTTGCTGCTTTGGGCCAATCGCAACGGTTTCTTTTATGTATTGGACAGGGCCACCGGCAAGTTTCTTTCGGGATGGCCGTTCATCAAGGTCAACTGGGCGAGCGGTCTCGATGAAGCGACAGGCCGGCCCATCCTCACGCCGCACCCTCCCGGTACGCCAACATATCCGAGCGGGCAAGGGGGCACGAACTGGTACTCTCCGTCCTACAGCCCGAATACGGGGCTCTTCTACATCTCCACCTGGGAAGGCTATGGGGCCATATTTCAGGGAGTCCCCATCGAATACAAAAAAGGCCGGAACTTTGGCGGCGGGATCATCACGCCTCCGATTCCAGGGGGCCAACTCCCGAATAGCATGGGTCGGGGTCCAATCAACACTGACACCGATGTAGCCGGACACGGCGCAGTGATCGCGCTCGATCCCCGTACTGGAGCAAAGAAATGGTCATTTGATATGTACGATGTCAACACCAGCGGGATTCTAACCACCGCCTCAGACCTCGTATTCGCCGGAGGACGTGAAGGCTACTTCCATGCCCTGAATGCCAAGTCCGGGGCTCTGTTGTGGAAAACGAATCTCGGAGGACAGACAGTCGCCGCACCGGTATCGTTTCAGGTGGACGGCAAACAGTACGTCGTTATTGCCTCGGGTAATGCCCTCTTTGCGTTCGCCCTGCGTGAATGACCTAGTCTTTGGACGCTGCTTTGTTCGGAGACCTGATGACCGCTAACGCATAGGTCTTGGTCGGTCTCGTCAACATCCCGATAAGCACGCGAAGATGGTCAAAAAGGCAGCTGGAGGCTTTGGACCGGCAGCGCCGACCTCAGACCGGGAGGCAAAGTGCTAGGATAGCCAACGTCGTAATGCTAAGATTCCAGGCCGGAAAGATTCCCTGGGGATATGGTTGCCTCCCCCCGAGGTAAATCCACGCTCGAAAAAAAAGGAGATATCACATGATGGACGAATTAGTTCAGGAGTTGAGTCAGAAGACGGGTCTGTCTCCGGACAAAGCTCAGGAAGTCGTGAACGTCGTCGTGGCTCACCTGAAGACGAGGCTGCCCGAGCCGCTCGCCAATGGTCTGGATAGCTTTCTGAACGGCAGTTCGACGGGGAGCAGCAGTTTTGCGGAAGAAGCAAAAGCCGTGGCTTCGGGCTTCGGCAGCCTCTTCGGGAAGAAGGCGTAGCAAAGGTTCGTTCCATCCAAGCATTGTTCGCACGGAATTACAGGAGAATCCAATGACAAAGTTGCGGCTCAGGTTTCTTTTGTGCTTATGCGCTGCGTTGCTGGCGTTGGGAGTTATGAATCCAAACCCGCTCGTCGGCCAAACGACTAAGAAGAGTGACAGTTCCACAGGTCCGCAGATCGATTTGAACACTGCGAGCGAAAAAGACCTCGACAGCTTGCCTGGGGTCGGGCCTGCGACGGCAAAGAAGATTATCGCGGGCCGGCCGTATTCCTCGGTGAATGATTTGTCGAAGGCCGGTATTTCTACCGCTACCGTTAAGAAGATCACCCCGCTTGTTACGGCCGGTGGCGCCACCGCGCCGAGCGTAAAAGCGACGACTCCCCCGGCGTCAATGCCGGCTTCTCAACCTAGTTCCTCGGTACCAAGTCAGTCGGCTAGCCAACCCGCTGCCAGCCCCCCAGCCAAGGCAGCTGCTTCGACGGCGCCGCCCGGCAACCCTGGCCCTGGAATGGTTTGGGTCAATCTGACCTCCGGCGTTTACCATTACTCCACCAGTCAGTTTTACGGGAAAACCAAAACCGGCAAGTACATGTCCGAAGCGGATGCCGTGAAGGCGGGCTACCACCCAGCTAAGAACGAAAAGAAGCCACAGTAAAGGAGTGGTGTTCACCCCGAGCACGCGGTGAGCAACTACTTATTCAGTTTGGAATTTCAAGCTCTGTCGAACTGGTACTGTACACCCTCAGAGATTGCCCTTTTTACTTTCATGTAAAGGAAGTGGTCCGAGGCCTGGGAATACAACGTGCAAGGCTTTTTCCCGTCCTTTTGGCATTTGGTGAGCAGCTTTCAATGTGGTAGTTGTTTAGCATGTTCCTGGACCTCAAAACTCCGCTTTTCATGGGAAATCCCGTTACTCGGAGAGACGGTTGGCCAAGAAAAACGCGCACCGCCGAGGCGGAATTTGCAAAAACCCTTTAAAAGTGGCGGTTCGACCCGCTGAACAAATACGGTTTGGCTTCATCAGGTGAATCAGCTTTGACCGTTCTTCGATCATTAGCATCCGCTCACTCGGCTCTCAATTAACCACAAAGGCATGTCCGCGAGATAACTGGTACATGAATGTTTACGTGCCCGATTTTAACAGGCTCATCGTATTGCCAGCCGCGTTCGTGTCGTGCTAAATGGACCATGCCACCGACGTGACCTGGGTTAGAGCGCGTGCCGGAATCCTTCCAAACCCAGAGATCAGGGCGGCTCGCGCCAGCGTCCCAGGCCTCCGGGATGGACCACGCACAACGACTTAAGGGGCTTCACGAAGCCAGAAATTCCATCTGCTCAGCCGCGACCCGATCATGGGGCGTTAACGTCGTTGGGTGCTGTTCCTGCGGCGAGGAATGAGGTACCCGACTCCCCACCCACCCTCGTAGGCAAGCCCCGATTCAAAGGTCGCAGGAGCCCTCACACGGCGCGGCATGCCCCTTTCTTTGGTGCAGGTCGGTGGTCCAGTGGTTACCATGGCATTTGTGACCACCCCCACGTGCGGTCTGGCACCCGATCCAGCCAAGGCGGACCATTTTCTGCATTCCGATTTCTGCATTCCGAGCATCAACGAAATCAAGACTAAAATGCGGGGTCGCAAAAGGGATTTCAGGCGGACGCCAGCAACGGGGTCGCCCGCATGGGGTACTAGCCCACCATTCGTGCGATAATCCGACCTAACCGGGAGTTACAAACGGGCCGGGGAAATTCACAAAGAGTCCAACGTGCGCAGCTCTTCATCGGTTTCGGCGCCGGGGTTTGTTTCTACGTGACTGGACTGGGAAAATTCGTACGCTCAACCCCATACGAATTGAGGACATCGGTCAAGACGACGACTCCTATCAGACGGTGAATGTTCGCCCGACTGACAACGGGCAACACATCAAGCTTCGCTGCACCCATGCGTTCAAGCGCTAAATGAAGCGGTTGGTCCGCGTGGACGTGCGGAAAATCTAGTGCGTTGACAAAATCTCTCAATTGCTTGGTGTCTTCGCCATTGGCCAGGGCTTTCTCAAGCGAGTCCAAACCAATGATGCCTACTACCCCGCGTTCATCAGTCACTGGCCAGGCGTGAAATTCAGTGTTGTGGGCCTGGTCAAAAGCTTCCCGTATTGTCATCTCTGAGCGCATCACGACCGTCGGCGGTCTCATCACTTGAAATGTTACGCGTTGACCACGGGGTCGAAGCGTTTTTGCGCCAGGCAAGTGGATGCCGTCCTGCATCGCCAATGCTTCATAGATGGGTTGCTGCTGCAAGCGGGAGGAGATAAAAAAGCTCACCATGTTCGAAATCATCAACGGGACGATCACTGCATAGTCGTGCGTCGTCTCAAAGATCATCAGCACAGAAGTCATTGGGGCACGCACAATACCGGCAAAGAGAGTGCCCATCCCTACTAGAGCGTAGGCTCCAGGCGCCGCCGTATAGGCGGGCAACAAATGGTGTGCCACGCTTCCGATGGTGCCTCCCAGCATTGCCCCAATGAACAAGCTCGGGCCAAAAATGCCGCCGGCGTTGCCCGACGCATAGCTCGTGGTCACCGCCAGAAGCTTGAATACAACCAGTAGAGCCATCAATTGGACCGTCATTTTGCCGTTTAGGGCGTCTCCGACATATCCATAGCCCACGCCCAACACTTGCGGCAGGCGCCAAGCGATCAGGCCCGCCGCCAAGCCTCCCGCCAGAGGTTGGAACCAGCAGGTCCATTTTGGCAGATGTTGGAAACGCTTCCGCATTCCCAGTAAGAGCTTCGTAAACGCAACTGAGACGAGGCCGCCGGAAACTCCGAGCAGCGCATAGATTGCAAATTCTAAGGGGTGAACCAACTGGTATTGCGGCACCTGAAAAAGAGGATTATTGCCAAGGATTAAACGCAGTACCACCCAAGAGGTTGCAGAGGCCAGCACGACTGAGCCCAGCACCGGCGCGTTCAAATCCCCCATTATTTCCTCGAGCGAAAAAAGCACTGCCGCCAGGGGCGTATTAAACGCGGCCGCAATAGCCGCTGCGGCTCCAACTGGAATAAGTGCCTTTACGTACTCGGGTTTCAGTCCCAAGCGACGGCTAAGAATCGATGCTATCCCGGCACCAACCTGGACAGAAGGTCCCTCGCGTCCTAGAGGAATCCCACTGGCCAGTGTGACTGACGTGCAAAAGAATTTCCCGAAGACCGTGCCCAGGCTAATGACTCCGTCTCGGGCAAAGAGCGCTGCTTTTGTCTGCGGTACACCACTGCCCCGAGCGTCCGGGAAATAGCGAAACAACAGGTATCCCATGCCTAGCGAGCCGACCACCGGGATTAGGACGCGGCGCCAGGCTGCGCTGCCCACGGGGTAGAGGCGCATTCCGAGCCGTTCGGTAAGGAGAATGAAGGCAACAACCGCTAAGCCTGTTAGGGCACCGATCAAGATGCTCAAGAAGAGCAAAATCCGGTCTTGACGTTGAGCGAAGCACGAAGCCCACCAGCTCAGTAGTCGTTTCCGCCACGATACGACCGACAAGCCCTCGACTTCACTCATCCCCGCACACTCCTCAACTTGCTCAATCGATGTAATTCGGGCTGCCTAAATGCACGCAATCCCATGTGAAGTAGGCAAAGAGACCAGCGTATAAGCGGACGAGAGCTGGATTGCGTTGTGCAGCGTGCGATATAGGGGACAGCGCATCGCATAGATTCCGTGCACGCGCTCCACCGTGTCGCGGGACTCTTCAGGAGCCACCAGTTGCATAGCGACGTGGATGCGACGGATCACGAGAACGCCTTCCTCTGCTTCCACCTCGCCAGTTACCTCCGCGACGAGCTTGCCGTTACTCACATCCATTTGACGCGCTTCCAGCGCGCCCCCAAAAGTGCCGAGCATTCAACCAGCCGTGGCTGCAATCACGTAATCGATCGTGGAGGCGTGGGATTCGGTGAGCTTGGCGGGGTCTACCTTGTAGTGCTGGGCAATGGCGCCATGGACGCTGAATACTACCGGCCGCGATTCACCCGGTAGATAAGCAATACGTAGCGGACCGATCTTTCGCTCGATGCGCGCCTTGGAAACGTAAACGACGTCGGACATGGCTCCCTCCAGAGACTTCTGAATCTTAGCGCAAAAGATTGGCTAATGCCCTAGTACCGCCGTAAACGGCCTGTGGCGGTAGCTCGACTTCGGCAACTTGTGGCCCAAGACGTGATAAATTCGGTTCCGCCATGTCCAGCCCTAAAAATCATCGAAGATTAGCTCCGATTTGGAGAGCGATCATCGAGGTCGGTCATGTTTCTGTTCTATTCCAATCTCTTGATGGGAGAATTCACCCGATCAAACCGTGATGCGAAGACGTTCTTTTTCGCCGTTCGAGATGTTTTTACGATCACGAATTTGGCTATAGGCATCATGTCCGGCTTGATCGGCTACGTCGTCGTTGAATACCTTCGGAATAAAATTTGAAATGTCTAGAGCCTGATTGACGCCGTAATCGTCCAAATGAAGGAATACTTGAAAAATATCGCACCAAACGCTGAGGTGTCGGGTCTTTTATGGAAAGTCAGAAACCACTACGGGTGCCCGGGAACCTCATCTGCTCAACAGCGACCCGATCGTGGGGTCGGACGCCGTCCGGTACGAATCCTGCGGCGAAGAATAAGGTGTCCGGTTCCCCACCCCACCGTCGCAGGCAAGTCCCGCTTCAAAGCTCGTAGAAATGTTCACACGCCGGGGCATGACCTCCGGGCGCATCCTGCTGGTCCGGGGGCTATGCGGAGTTTATGGACCACCCCCACGTGTGGTCTGGCGACCGACCGAGCCAGCCAAGGCACACGATTTTCTGCATTTCGAACATTCGACGAAATCAAGACTAAAATGCGGGGTCGCAAAAGGGATTTCAGGCGGACGCCAGCAACGGGGTCGCCCGCATGGAGTACTAGACCACCATTTGTCCGATAATCCGACATGACCCGACCGCGACCAAGATCATTCTTGTCATTACGGCACGATTACGATAAGTAGTGACCGTGCGATCAGCCCGTTTAGTAACTCCGTTGGTTGTTATGGTGCTGCTGTCCGTTCCTCTAACGATTCCCTTGCAACAGATTGCCGCATCGCAACTGCAATCCAGCACAAGCTATACGAATGACGCTGCGGGATTTTGGCAGTTTGTTCAAAACATTTTAGCGACACCAAAGAGTGGTGATCAGGAAAAGCTTGCGGCCCTCATCAAAGAAACTGAAATCCCCGACTACTCCGCCTATTTGAGCGCGCTTTACGGCCAAGAGGGTGGTGACAGAGTCGCGAGTGCATATGCTAGGGATCTACAGACTCGAGAAATGGAATTTCAAGAATACTTGACACAACTGGCGCAACAACCGGATGCCGAGTATTTCACCCTGAAGCTAGACGGAGATGCACAACGAAAGAGATTTTTACCCACATCACCCGCGAGCTGGATATTTACTTCGCTAATTGGAAGAAGTCGGGTTCACCTGAGAATTCAAACCGTGAACCAATAGGCTATTTTACTTTTGAAGATGGGGAGTTTAGATGGGATAGCACCACAGTAGTGTCCCAACGTTACGCGAACAGAAGTGCAGCTTGATGGCCGCCTTGGCCGAGCGGAACGGCGCCCATGGAAACACCGACAGGCACAGATCAATCGTCGTGGTGTCGAGGGCGTAGACGGTTTCCTGCAGATCGACGCCGAAGGGGTCCTGTGCATACAGAGGCCGGGTGATAGCGATCAGCCTCTGGGCGAAATCGGCGTAGATGCGCCAGTCGCGCACGGCGTTGGCATTGGCCAGCGTATTGCGAGCCACCGCCGAACGAATCCCGAGATGATAGAGTTTGGGGCGCTGGGCACGCAGGCATACTTCAATGTCCCGAAGGCTCTCTCGATACGTCAACGCTCTCTCGATACGTCAACTGCGCGAAGGCCATGCACAGAAACTGATCCAGGCACGAGAATGACTTCACTTTGAATTCGCCCCGATAGCGGGCGACGCAACGGCGGAAGGTGGTCAACGGAAGATGCCGCATCAGCTGAGCAAACACCAGCTTGCCTTGGTTCATCGATGGCCCCCCACGAAATCGTGCTTCGCAGGGTGGCAGAAGCGGCAATCGCAGTTCAGATCGAGACCAGGAAAATTCATCACTTATGCGTTTCTCATCAACAATTTACGGAAGCTAAAAGGTAAAACGTTGGGACACTACTGATAGTGTTTAGCAATGAAAACGGGAGGATTCGATAGACTTTGCCCGAAACAACCTGCGCTGTTGCCCGCTCTGCACCCAGACTCTGGGCCCGCGCTTCCCAAAGCAACGGCACCGAGATCAACATGCACAGCAAGTGCGCGTGCCGCCTTCATGCGATGCCTCCTGAGGATCAAGCCACGCCCATTTCGCAAACGCCGATACCTGAGAGGCTCTGAGGATAACGCAAGTCAGCGACGGTTCGTGGGTCGTGCTCTCCGATCGTGTGTCGCAGGCGCGGTACATCTCGGCCATACTCACGACAAGGACAGCCGTCTAGGAAAAGAGAAAAACCTCGTGAATACGGCGCTGTATATGTCCCTTCCGACTGTCAGCTGTCACGATCGAGTCCGCTTTGCCAGAGTGACTACTCTCCTCTCCCGGTTCTAATCATCTTCCACCCTTCTTTGAGCCGTTTGTCTATGTCAGCCTTGGTTGTCGCGGTTATGCCGCAGGGAACGTTGTGCCCCTTGCAGGCTGTCAGAATCGTCTGAAAAGCCTGTTCCACGTCTGTCGAATCTTGTGCCACTCCCAGGTATTGGTGCAAGTCCCCTCCCGCACCGACGAAGATCGCGCCGACGCCCGGCACCGACGCAATTTCGTTAACGTTCTTCAAGCCTTCGGCCGTCTCTATCATAGGGATTGCCAGGAGATCACCCTGTGGATTGAGCGGCCAGACGTCGGCGCGCCGCTCGTACTCAGCCTGGGAGATGCCCCACGCAAAGACCGCATTCCCGGGAGAAAACCCACGCAAGCCAGGTGGCTGTGGGTACTCCGACTTTCGGGATTGTGGATAGCGCATAAACTGAACTAGCCGCGTCATTTGTTCCTTGTTGTCCACGCCATTGAAGATGATGCCCATTAGCCCCATGTCGAGCGCCTGTTTGATGATCCAGTCGTTGCTCTCGAGGTCGCGTCCATAGGGCGGGAATCGCGCAAACAATGCCACCTTCACCTGTGCGTTGCCCTTCTTGAGAACCGCGGCCTTATCGACCATCGCGGCAACGCAATAGGCAAGGCCGTCGAGATTAAGCGGCCCGTGCTCCATGTCGACGTACGCATAGTCGAAATCCACCCGGGCGAGCGAGTGGCAATTCTGTAGGGACATATCGTCGGTTTGAATGCCTATGATCGGCTGCCCTTGCGACAGCTTCTCAACGGCTGGATTCATGTGCAGCTGCGCCTGCTGGGCCAACGCGACGCGACCGGGCGCCACAAGTATGGCAGTGACAGTGATGGCTGCGATCACCGGTGACGTCACACGGTGACCGAAAAGCCGTGAGGTGAAGTGTCGCAACGAATTCACAAGCACAGCCTCCTTCAACGCAAAGGAGTTTCCAATTTAACTCTATGTTTGTACGAGACCATACCCCCGCGAGTCCTCTCGCGTCAACGTCGAATCGTCCCTGTGGCGTTTTTGATGCCGGACGCTACTCACCGGGCAGCGAAGTCCCTGCGTTGGTGTGCATATCTGACCGTTTCGGGAAGGAATATTTTTGTGCTTTTCTCCTTCGTGCCAACCAAATGAGTAAGCGAGCGCGGGTGCAGGAAAATGAGGACCACGCCGTAGGAAATCTTCATTCGCATGCCCTGACCCTGAGCGACCTATAAACGCAGCGCCCGACGGCGCCCTTCAGAAGTAGTTGAGCGAATGGTGCAACCTATGATTTCATCCTTCTGTCCCGATCTTCTAACTGCGGGGCGGCAGTTCCGGCCCATGATGCCCCCGGGAACAAGGTTTTCAGCCCACCTCACCGGAGTAGAGGTGCATAAGGTCACGGTCGAGGGAGTTCATCATCACCAAAGAGTAGAATCACTGAAAATCTACGGCAAAATATCAAAAGGCAAATTTATCCACAATGGACTGTCATCTGTTTGATTGGGATGTTAATAAGCGAGGAGGAGACGCTGTGCAGGCCTCGACGGCACCGATCCCACAGAGTGACCAGGTTCTCTTCTGCGTAGTCCCCAAGCAGGCTGTGCGATCGAAGGTGGCGGACCTCAAGATTCTGCACGGAACCGCAGCGCTGGCAGCGCCGACCGTCGCGCCGTAACACCTTCTGGCGGAGTGCTGCGTACGATTCCAGTTCGAGTCGTAACCGCGGCCCTTTTTTGCCGAACACCGATTGGAAGATTCTCCTCTCTCCTTCCGAAGATTTCCTAGCCTTGCTGTTCAGGGACGCTGATCGTCGTGAAGTATTGGCTCAGTCGGGGCTGGTTTGTGCAAAGCTGTCGCATTTATGCGGCAGAGAAGTCACTCTGTCACTCCTGTTTTCGACAACAGATGTTCTAGATTATCCGCGGCGATGATTGTTCCGATCGTCATCACCAAGGCTGACGGTTAGTGCTGGCGTCTCCAACTCACCGCACAGTGTCCGCCACGGGACAGTTTGAGGCACTGCTGTTTTCCAAAACGAATAAGAAAATACGGATTCCTCATCACTCGGCCCAGGCGTACAATAGTGCCGTTTTTTGAGGGCTAAGATGAGATTCCGTTGGCGGGAAGCAGTATGCGCGGTCTTAAAAGTCACCATAGTCTTTGCCGCCATACTCGCGGCACCCCTGGTCGTGTGGACCATCTGTTATGCACAGCGAGGAGGGCGTGCCGATCCACCGGGAGAACGATCCGTTTCTCCAGAAGAAGCCTATTACAACGCCTGGAACCACCAGCGGAACGCTGAAAAGAAAATCAAGCTTGGCCAGCAATTCCTCCAAAGCTATCCCACGAGCAGGCACAACCAGGAGATATTCGACCAGCTTGTCCTGGCATACGATGCGAAACAGGACTGGAGTAATTTCTATGCGACCTCGGACAAAGCCATTGCGCAGTTTCCTGATGATGTCACAGTCCTCGCGGTGACTGGCTGGGTGATCCCTCGCCTTTACAGTGCGAATGACCCGGATGCAGATAAAAAGCTGGACAATGCCGAGCGCTACGAAAAACATGCTCTCGAGGTGATCCCAACACTCGCCAAGGCTCCTGGCGCGAAGCAGGAGGAATTTGCATCGATCCAGAAGGCAACGCTAACGATGGCGCACAGCGGCCTGGGCCTAGTGTATTTTCGGAAGACGAACTACCAGGACTCGGTCAAACAGCTCCAGCAGGCAACGCAAGCCGCTCTATCTCCAGATCCAATTGACTTCTACGCCTTAGCGGTCGGACTAGAACACCTTGGCCGCTATAGCGAAGCGGCGGATGCATACGGGAAATGTAGCCAGGTACCGAGTGACCTGCAGACTCCCTGCAAGGATTCGGCGGACCGAATGAAGAGCCAAGCGGCGACCGCCAAGTGAATCTGAACGAAGCAGTTGACCTTGATTACGTAGAATTCGTCCTTCGGAACAGAACCGGAGTCCTATGACGAAAGATAAACCAGCTCGGCTACCTTGGATCGGCCCAGACGCGCGGCGCGTGATGCGCGGTCGGTCGGTTTTTGCCGCTATGACAATCCTGCTGATACCGCTTGCATTTACGGTCATGTCACCTGGAATCAGCGCGCAATCGAGTGCCAATAATTTCGAATGGCCCACCTATGGAGCCGATCTCGCCAGCACGCGCTACCGGCCTCTCGACCAGATTGGCGCTTCCAACTTCAACACACTGGAAGTTGCTTGGACGTTCAAAACGGACAACCTTGGACCGATGCTGGAGTCCAAGCTCGAGGGAACTCCTCTGATGGTCGGCGGTGTGGTGTATGCGACGGCCGGTACGAGACGAGCTGTCATAGCGCTTGACGCGGCCACCGGCGAGTTGCTCTGGATGCACAGCGAGAATGAAGGAGAACGGGGCGATGCCGCCCCGCGAAAGCTTTCGGGAAGAGGGTTGGCTTACTGGACCAGCGGCACCGATTCGCGTGTGCTCTATGTAACGCCCGGCTACCGCCTACTCGCTCTCGATGCAAAGTCAGGCATTCCGGTTCAAGGCTTTGGCGCGAACGGAATTGTGGACCTCAAGATGGGTGTGGAATTCGGGGAGGGCCAGCAAATCGATCTCGTCAAAGGGCAGATTGGGCTACACGCGGCTCCGGTCGTGGTGAGAGACGAAATCCTCGTAGGCTCAGCATTTGAGGATGGCAATACCCCCAAGACCCACAACAATACCAAAGGGTTGGTCCGCGCTTTCGACGTTCGAACCGGCAAGTTGCTCTGGACCTTCCGAACGATTCCCAAACCAGGAGAATTTGGCAACGACACGTGGCTCGATGGTTCGTGGGCCACGAATGGCAATACCGGCGTATGGGCGCAGATTTCGGTGGATGAAGATCTCGGCATAGCTTACCTGCCGGTAGAGCTTCCCACGGGAGACCACTATGGAGGCCACCGTCCGGGGAACGGGCTGTTCGGGGAGTCACTCGTTGCCGTTGACCTGAAAACCGGCCAGCGGAAATGGCACTACCAACTGGTACATCACGGATTGTGGGATATGGATATTCCCGCCGCGCCCGTGCTTACCGACATCACGGTGAACGGCCAGAAGATCAAGGCGGTCGCGCAGCCGACTAAACAGGGAATCCTCTACGTGTTCGACCGTGTCACCGGGAAACCGGTGTGGCCGATCGAGGAGAAGCCGGTGGAAAAAGGCACTGTTCCCGGTGAGTGGTATTCCCCGACACAGCCGATGCCCACCAAGCCTGCGTTCTACTCGCGTAACGGCGTTACCGTCGATGATTTGATTGACTTCACGCCCGATCTTCGCAGCCAGGCTTTGCGGATCAGCGAACAGTACAAGCTCGGGTCGATCTTCACGCCGCCCGTTGTGAAAATGGGGGGCCTGCTGGGCACACTTACACTGGGCATGGCCCACGGCGGCACCGACTGGCCCGGAGGATCCTACGATCCCGAAACACACATTTTTTATGTGCAAGCCTGCAACGCGTGCTTGAGAGTCATGAGTCTCGTGCCACCAAAACCGGGCGCCTCGGATATGAACTACTGGGACATGGGCGGTGGCAGGACGGCCGTGCAGGGCTTGCCTGTCGTCAAACCGCCTTACGGAACGATCACCGCGATTAATCTGGATACTGGCGAATTCCTCTGGCAGATCGCCCACGGTGAGACCCCCGACGCTGTCCGCGACAACCCGACGCTCAAGGGCCTGACAATTCCCCGAACTGGGCAGGCGGGCATGGCGGGCACGCTGGTCACAAAAACTCTCGTGATCTGTGGCGATCCAATCGCCACCATGATCCCCTCGCACGGGCGTGGCGCGCTCCTTCATGCATACGACAAAGCGACCGGCCAGGAAGTTGGTGCCGTCTACATGCCGGCTCCACAGACAGGATCACCGATGACATATCTGCTCAATGGGCGGCAGTACATCGTCATCGGCATTGGCGACGGCAACTTTTCCAGTGAATATATCGCGTACCGTCTGCCGCGGGATTGATTCGAGCCAGAGAGGTGAGACGGTCGATTTCGGTGTCGGTGACGGCTCCCTGAAGCGCCATCGTCTCCAGAACTTCTATGGTTTCCCGGTAGAGGTCTGCCTCTTTGGATACCGGAGCGCGCGGGGCTCTGCCGGGGTTTTTAGAGGCCGGTAAATGCTCGCAGACAGTAGTCGCAGATAATGGTTGGGCGGATAATAGTTGGGAACATTTCTAACGAGGCGTAAGGCAGATAATAGTTGTTGACACGATTGTCGAGAGTCAGCTATAGCCCGCGTGACTAAGAATCATACATAACTCCGCCTGAAAATGTGCTCGCTTCCTAAATGGCCATCCGTGAGGAGAATTTCCATGCCCGCTATCTATCCAGCCACGATTCTGGCATCCCTGATACTGCTTTCTTTAGGACTGACAAGCCGTCCCGTATTTGCTCAGGTCGACTTGTCCGGAAAATGGGCTGAGACACTGACCGAGGATGAGCCCGACTTATCTCCTGGGCCAGAGATCGGAGACTACACCGAGATGCCGATCAATGATGCAGCCCGCATGAGGGCTGACACTTGGGACGCCCAGAAATTGGAGATGATAGAACATGAGTGCGATCCGCATGGGGCGACCTATGCACCATTTGGTCTTATGTTCCGGCAGGAACTCGCTTCCTTCACGGAGGCCCCGGTGGCTTGGCAGGTCCAATTGGACTATATGCACGAAAAGCGAACGATCTACATGGACGGACGGCCTCATCCCTCGGAAGGCGCGCCTCATACCTGGGAAGGGTTCTCGACCGGGGAATGGGAAGGCGACATGCTAAAGGTAACCGTCACGCATATGAAGGAAGCGTTTCTTCGGCGGAACGGCCTTCCGCGCAGCGAAAAGGCCACATTTATACAATATTTTATGCCGCACGGAGATTTCATGACACTCATCACCGATATCGAAGATCCGGTTTATCTGACCGAGCCTTTCATTCGAAACGCGAACTTTGTACGGGCCCCCGCCGGACGGCTTGTGCCACATTATTGCCTTCCCAGCGTCGCTGTGGACCATCCGGAGGGTTATGTGGCGTACCATTTACCCGGGAAGAACAATTTTCTGACGGAATACGCATCCAGGTGGGGAGTGCCTGCAGAGGCGGCGCGTGGCGGCGCGGAGTCGATCTATCCCGAGTATCAAGAGAAGCTCGCTAGATTGCCCGCACCGCCCAAACTTCCGAAGCAGAATGGAAACAAGCAATGATTCGGGACTTTTGGGACTGGTGGAGTGCTCTGCGAGCTACGCTCGCGCTCGGCGGTATCGCACTGGTCGGTGCTGGGTCCTATGGTACAGCCCAGCAGGTTCAGAGGGGCGGCGAACAAGTTGAGGACCACAATCGGCAGGCCGGTCAGGGGAAAGTCGAAATACTGCACGTGCAGGGGAACGTGTACATGATCTCCGGCGCCGGAGCGAACATCACGGTGCAGGTGGGGGATGAAGTCGTCATAGTCGTCGACGCAGGGATGCCACAGCAGAGCGACGACGTGTTGGCAGCGATCCGGAGCGTTACGGACAAGCACATCCTTTTTATCATTAATACGAGTGCTGACCAGGATCACACCGGCGGCAATGAGAGCTTATCAAAAGCGGGCTGGGCCTTACCTTTTACGGCCAGAAGCCCTCTCCAGAAACAAGGGGAAGATAGATTCCTTATGGCACCTGGAGCGTCGATCATCGCGCACTACAACGTGCTTGAAAGGATGAGCGCAACAAGCGGGAAGGAGCCGCTGGTGCCCTCGGCCCTATGGCCTACCGATACCTACGACACAAGATATTGGAGGCTGTACAACAATGAGGGAGTGTGGATATATCATCCAGCTAACGCGCATACCGATGGCGACAGCTACGTTCTTTTCCGCAAGTCAGATGTCGTGAGCGCGGGCGACATTCTCAATTTGGCGAGCTACCCGGTGATTCGGGCGGACCAGGGTGGCAGCATCGACGGGGTTATCGCTGCCCTGAACCAAATCATCGAGTTCATGCAGCCAGAGGCAAAAGAAGAAGGTGGCACCTACGTGGTCCCGGGGCACGGACACATCTGTGACCGACATGACGTGGTCGACTACCGGGACATGGTAACGATCATTCGAGGCCGGATCCAATACTACATAAAGCAAGGAATGACATTGGAAGAAGTGAAGGCGGCAAAGCCCACGCTGGACTACGACGGACTCTATGGCGCGACCACGGGCCCGTGGACGAGCGATATGTTCGTTGAAGCCGTCTATCGCGAACTCAGCAAGGTCAAGAGCAAAAATCAAGAAGAGCAAAACAGGGGCGGAGGCAAATGATGATTCGCCGAATCCTCCGGAAATACAAGCTCCGGCACTTTGCTGGTGTCGCTGTGCTATTTTTCGCCATGGGTGGTCCAGGAGGCAACATCTCCGCTCAGGTAGTGATTCCCGAAGACGTGCCCGATAGCAGCCGAAATGCGGGATCCCCGACGCCGAAGGCGGGAGCTTTGATCGATTTGACAGGCTACTGGGTATCCCTGGTGGACGCTGACTGGCGCTGGAGGATGATGACACCAGGCAAGGGAGACTATGCGAGCATTCCTCTTAACGCAGAGGGCCGACAAATCGCCGACAGCTGGGATCCGGTGAAGGACGAGCGTGAGGGCAATCAATGCCGCGCCTATGGAGCCGCGGCCATCATGCGCATCCCGGAACGCCTGCATGTCTATTGGTCGAACGACGATACCTTGAGGATGGATACCGACGCCGGAATGCAAACGAGGCTATTTCATTTCGGCAGTTCGACATGGCAGGGTGGAGTTCTGCAATGGCAGGGTTATTCTGTTGCGACATGGGAAAAAATCGGGAGCCATGGAGTGCCCATCCCCGGCGGGGGGGGAGCATTGCGAGTTGTGACGACGCACATGCGGCCGGGCTATTTGCGCAAGAATGGGGTTCCGTATAGCGGCGACGCGATCTTGACCGAGTATTTCAATCGGTTTGATCGGAAAGGCGTTGCATACCTGATCGTAACTTCGATAGTGGACGATCCAAAGTATCTGAATCTTCGGTTCAACACGAGCGAGGAATTCAAACGCGAGCCGGACGCTTCCAAGTGGAACCCGGCGCCTTGCCGACCTTTATGGCCAAGGATGACGGAATCGGCGCGCGGTGATCGCCTGGAAAAATGAGCGGTTGCGGTTAAGGAAACTTCCTTGGCGGGTAACGCACTGCACAAAGAAGGAATCTCCGTGGCGGGCATCGAAGACCGCCGCAAACTCCGTCGGAACGCGTGCTGGCTTGCGCGCAAGCCGATCCCGGCCGCGTGGCCGAACTCCAAGCGGCTGCGAGACCGGCTGGACCCGTTTCAACTGGCGCGGGTGATTGAAGGGAAGCTGCGGCGAATCTACGCGCTCACGAACCGGCGGCTGAGCTGCGCGTGCCTGACGTTAACAAACTCCAACGGCGGGACGGGGACATACCGCATTGCGTTGAAAACGATGTCTCGACGTGCATGCCGTGACCCGCGGTCGGCAGCAACTGCTGATCACAATGTGCTCAGGTTTTTTGCCGCAGCTTGGGTACGGCCGCCGCACTCGATTCTGGTAGGCACGGTCTTGGTGGTGGGATTTGGCATCCTGGGCGACGTGAAGGCGACGCGGATGAAGGATCCACCGTCGAGCTAGTCGCTCGGATCTGGTGGGCTGGTCGTCCGATTTTTTGAGGACGGCACTTCTGACCGGAGATGCTCCGCGGTTTATTTGTTTGCGGAACCGGGATATTTGCCGATTTCGGGCTCGGGACCTGAGCCGTGATTCATTGCGGTGAGGCGGCTCTCGATGCGCGTCGCGGTTTGATATTGCGGGATCGACTGAACGAATACCCTGTAAACGGTTTCCAAACAGGGCACGATGTGGGATTCCACGGTACCGGCCACCAATTTGGGATCGGAATCATCGGTAATTTTCTGCAGCACCACGTAGCCTTGCGCTTCGCCGGTTGGCGTTTTGACCGGGAGCGGTCCCCACATTTAGAAACGATCGCCGAATTCGGGTTTTTGGCGATCGTCGTGCCATCCCCATGAAGCGTGAAATTCGGCGGCGAGCGGCCAGGCGACGATTACTTCCGGCGGCTGCAAGGCGCTGGTTTCGTCTCCCGTGCGTGCTTTGGTGGCAGCAATGCCTTTGTCGGTGACGATCATCCACAACGAACTGTTGAGTTTGCCGTGTCAGGCTATTATCGTTAATCGTATCGACAGCCGCCATCCAGGTGGATACAAGCGTCCGCAAAAACAGAATGCGCCTTTCATGAGAGGTACTATGCCGTCCCTAAATTTTGAAGCAGAGCAAATCTCATTCAGGAACTATTACACTGACAACCATGAACTGCTCCAGGACGCCGTGGAGTTCATCCGATCACTCGTCACTTCACTGCTCTCCCAAGCGCCGGGGCTCGAAAAGCCAACTGTGATATCGCGGATTAAGGATCGAGAGGAGAGCATTCGGAAATTCTCAAGGAAGTACCAGACGGAGCTTGAACAGAAGCAACAGCCATACGAGATTAAAGACTTTATTACTGATCTTTTGGGGATACGAGTAATTTGCCTTTACGAAAGAGAAATCGACACAGTTGTGGAGGTCCTACGCGCAAACTTTCACATTCTCGATGAGTCCGATAAAATAAAAAAGATGGAGAATACCGAAGGCACTTTTGGTTACAAGGGCTTCCATCTGGACTTAACCGTCAACGAAGCGCGAAAAGTATTGCCAGAGTACGCGCGGTTCTCCAACCTTCGCTATGAAGTGCAAGTCCGCACAATTATCCAAGACGCCTGGAGCGTCCTCGACCACAAGATCAAGTACAAGAAGTCGATCCCCGCACCTCTAAAGCGTCGAATTAACACCCTGGCAGCCCTGTTTGAGCTGGCGGACCACGAATTCCTGAGTATCAGAGACGAGACTCTTGATCTGCAGCAACAGGCCGATGCGAAGGTCGAAGCCGAGGCCGAAACAGCGAAGGCGCAGTCGTCATCAATTCCTCCCGCTGAAGAACGATCTGCTCCACTAGATGTGTTTTCGTTCCTGACTGTCGTGAAAAGATATTTCCCGGATTACAATTTCTTAAACCTTGCGGTGGACGGATTCGTGCAAGAGATTCTGAGTACTTCCGAACTGACAGCAACGAAGTTGGACACTATTCTCACGGACAAACTACCGCTGGTGCAGGAGTACCGCGACCAGAGTCCATATACTCTCAATCCGTTCACACAAATTCGCCACGCCCTGTATCTCAGCGACAAGGATCACAGCAGAGCGATACTTTTCGATAAGCAAAGGGCCAATTTTGAGGGGTGGCTGAAGGCCAAGGGGTAGTTGCGGAAAGCATTTCAAGGCGCTGCCGAGTCTCTGCCCCAGTATAGCCTTCCCCCCAATGGCGCTCGGCTTCTGAGTGATTCGGGGCCTACATCGGAGTTTGCCATCGCATTATCCCGTGATGGGTTTCAAGTGTTCCCGCCAAAAGCGGGAATCGCCCGTCGGGTCCCCCCCCGAGCGTGCCTGGCGCAGAGGGGCGTCCAGAGGAATATCGGCTCAATATCGCAACGGACGCGACACTAGCTTCCACGCCACCGTGGGGAAAATGTACCCGCGCCAGTTCTGGTCATATCGAAAGCCGATGCGGAACATGCGCCAATGACCGCTCCCATCAGGCGAGTTGTAGACGAGATAAGGCGGCCAAGCCAACCCGATGCTCGCGCGCTCAGGATTTCCGATCAGGACGAAATGCGGCTCGCGCTCCGACTTCCATGAGAGGTGGTGCTGTGCCCAGCAAACGACCGTCGCGGCTACGCGGGGGGCGGAGCCCTGGTTGACGCAACCCTGGCGTACGGGAAACGCGAGCGCAAGACACAGGACCAATGCACAGGAGGCAGCAAGATAGGTTTGAGTCGATGCGTTCACGATGCCGCCCGAGAGGGCACTGGTCGAAGCTCCTGGCGACCTCGTCCGTCGCTGGGGATACAAGAAGTTTACATCGAAAAGTTAGATGGGCGGCACGTCCTCTAGGAAAACACGACACACGATGAATACAACAGACGAATACGGTCTAGACTTTCTGCACAGACTAATCTAAAAAAGAATGGCGCCAAAGATCCCGATGATTCTCAAAGACGCCGAAGCCCTCGCCCAGCAGTCCATGTCGGAACACGGTCTGTCCCATTGGGAGTTCGAGTTCGACCGGGCCGTTCGTCGTTTCGGTTTCTGCATGTACCGCATTCGGACAACCACGCTGAGCAAGAAATTAACCTCCTGAACTGCGAGCCAGAAGAGTGTTGCGTTGACCCATTGAGACCGCCCTGTTTTCTTGCTTTGGATGCCACGGGGAAACAGGTTCAGGGGGGCCCAGCTCCTACTTTGATTAAGAGCGACGGCAAGTCCAAGTCCTCGTACCCCTGCCTAACGCCTTGCGTGAACGATCCAAACTTGATGGCGTTTCACTCGCCGTACGCGACGACGATTTGGGATTACATCAACCGCGCCATGCCACTCAACGAAGAGGGCACACGAAAGCCGATTGAGGTGTACGCGCTGACTGCCTATCTCCTCTACAAAAATGGCATCATCCGAGAGGACGAGGTCATGGACGCCCAGAGTCTGCCGAAAGTGAAAATGCCAAACCGGGATCACTTCGCCCTGGCTCCGGAATGGGAGCACGGGACACCAAGGCTTCAGGGTTACCCCTGATCCATGGCCGCACATCGCCAAGAACAGCAGGCCGCACTTGCTCTACTCGCTGGCTCGGTGTGGATGATTCGCGAACGCCGCAGGGTTCCGACCCCATGATACTGACGCGAAAACGGCTTGATCGGTCCCTTCGACAAGCCACGTGAACGCACAGCTCACCATCGCTCCTATGCGGGGACCCCGTTTCTGACATCCGACTGAAATCGCAGTCACCCAACTCAACTCGCATTCCATTTTGAGCGGCAATTCCGGAACTTCGTATCGTCGCGGTCGTGACAACCCAACAAGCTAGTCTTGGTATTTTTGGCGAAGTCGGGGTGTGAGCCGGAGCATCAATTGCACGCGTTCCACTTCGTTCACCCAATCGCCCAGCGTGGCGTCGAGTTCTTC
>JBEKBP010000083.1:0-12847 GCA_050015335.1 Candidatus Acidiferrales bacterium
TAGCGGTCACGATGAGACTTCCCGTATGCGTACGCGCCAGCATACACCGGATTGGTGAGGACTTGATGGATGGTGTGGTAGCTGGGGACGACCCAGCGGATGTCGCTCTTCATATGAGATCGCAGGGGGAAGGAAAGAGCTTCGGACCGGAACCACAACCAGACCTTGCGGACCGATCCCAGTTCGGTGAATTTTCAGTGGGTGCTGCTGCCTGATTACCGAGCTCTGCTGCTCGAAAATCATTGGGTACAGGTCACCTGCGACCGCAAGTCGTACAAAGTAGTGGGCATGTCCAAGGATAATTTCCCTGCGCTACCCGCCTTTTTGTTTCCCATCACACGCCTGGTGCCTGGTGCTAAGCTTCTGCATCGCCGGTCTCCTTTTCTTTGTGCCTTGAGCACGTCGAACAACGGGGAGCGTATCGCATCCCGCGGAGACCGGCCTTCTCATCCCATCTGACACGAGACAAACAGGAAAGCGCAGTGCGGGAAACCCGCATGCTGCGTTTGACGTGGCGGGAGCCCCGGGTCGGAGTCCTCTCGCTCCCGCCGCACGATCTTGCGCTATTGCCGCGCTGCCTTGAAGCAAGAGGGTGTTGGCTTTGGGAGCATTCGGTTGACAGCCGAGGCCGTGAAAATCCAAGTGCCCTTTGGACGACGATGCGGCCTGGACATGGCCATCGTACGAAGTTCAACGAGCTCCTGAACTTTTGCGCACCATCAAGAAGTCCGTCCACGCCGACCGTCGTCCGGGACGTTTCCTACTAACTGGCTCAGCCAACGTGCTGGCCCTGCCTCACGTCCTCAAGTGGCTGAAAGCCTTGCGGGACGAATGGAAATCATCTCTGGCCAGAGGCACGATTTTTCCGGCAACTGAATGATGCAGTTATTAGAGTTCCCGCTCATGAGGACGCCGGACGCTCCTGTCTACTTCGCCGGGAGGGTCACGTCAGGGCTTTCTGTCCGGGATCGGGTAGGATGCAGAGGAGAAGCGTCCCTCTTGCAAAAAACAACGTCCTTCGTTAGCCGTGCCCGTTTGCCCAAAAATGTTCTGTGAGAGCTTTCGCAAACGCATTCCCGAAGTAGATCGCGCATGCTTTTATCGAGGGGGAAGCAACGGCTTTTGTCCTTCCTTCAAATGCTGATCGAAAGCAGTCAGCTCCGCTGCGTCTGCGGCATAATTGGCCATCAGATGGACCACGTCCACGGTGCCTTTGCGATTGAATAAACGCAGAACTTCAGCGAAAGTCGCGGAGGAAACAGTCCCGAAGGAAACTTTTCTCGGCCCCAGCATCTCGCGTCCGAAGTTAATAATGGCGGTTTCTTTCTCGCCGAGACCTATCACGGGCTTGTTGTATTTGATCACGTCGATGATGGCCGGTTCGATATGGCGTGGATCATTCGGGTCCCGCCCGTAGGCTTCCCATTCGGTCCATTCATACTGGGAGTCCATCTCGCGCGCCGCTACCAAAACGGCGATCTCAAGCAACCGGTCTGACAAGCCGATGTCGTAGGTGAGATAGCGCTGTTTTTCGTCCTCGCCTGCGGCGAATCGGGGATTACTATAGAGACGGACGGAGCGCTTCGTCATGGCATCGCTCCTAACCAACCGCTCTGGTCGGCTCACTTGGTCGAAAGCCTTCTTACCCTCATCATCCATGTCTTCGCGTTTTGGCAAGGGGAGGCGGTTCCTGGAATCAGGATAGATGTCCTTGGGGAGCGAGCCCGCGGCCGCGGCTATTGAGGCGGCTAGGCTTGTTCTGCGCTCCGCATCGAACGGGTGGGGCCTGGGAGGAAGCAAGGGTTTTTGGTCTGCTCTCAAATGATTGTCAAAAGCAGTCATCTCCGCTCCGGCTACGGAATAATCGGCCATCACCCAGACCAAATCCACGGTGCTTTTGCGACCGAATAGACGCAGAACCTCAGCGAAGGTTGCGGAGGAGACTCTCCTCTGGCCAAAAAGTTCGCGTCCGAAGTTAATAATGGCGGTTTCCTTCTCGCCGAGGCCCACCACCGGCTTTTCGTATTTGATGATGTCAATGATGGCCGGGTCGAGAAAGCGCGGATCCTTCGGGTCCCGGCCGTGCGTTTCCCATTGGGTCCATTCATACTGAACATCCAACTCGCGCGCCGCCACTAAAACTGCGATCTCGAGCAACGGATCTGACACATCCATTGAATACTTGAGATTGGCTCCGCGACTGGCTTTTATGAGTTGGGGATCCCAATTACTGACACCGGGTTGATAGATCCCGACAGCCAACCGCCCACTTTGGTACTCGGCGTTCGGCAATGGGAGGCGGTTCCTGGAGTCGGGATAGATGTCCTTGGGGAGCGGGGCCTCGGATGAGCTATTCTCAGGTTTCTGCGCGTGGAACCTCCCGCCCACCAACAGGGCCCCGATGCCTGCGAGCAAAACAACGCCGACGATCTTCGACAAGCCCATAGGTATCTCCTCTCTAAAAAACAGAGATGGTTTTCTCCTGCCAGTTCCTCGATGATTGCTCTCCACTGGCAAAGATGAGGCACTTTCGCCCGGGTTAGGACGCCCTAGAACACGTACTTTAGAGCAAATTGAATCAGCCGCGGATTCACCGAAGCGGCGGTAATCTGTCCGAAGGTGGATTTGGATACATCCACAGTCCCGGGATTGTTGAACTGCGCATGGTTGAAGAGGTTGAAGAACTCGGAGCGAAACACGAGCGTCCCGTTCTCGCGGATGCCGCCCACCTGGGTCGTCTTCTGCAAAACCGCATCGAAGTTAAACTGGCCCGGGCCAAGAACTTCAGACAGTCCTGCATCTCCGTAGCCAGTTCCACCAGTTCCGGAAACACCCGGAGTGGCGCCAATTGTGGGTATGGTACCGAACGCGGCCTTGTTGAACCAACCCAAACCACCGAGTGCGCCTCCCAACCGCGCCTCGTCACTTCCCGCAGTAGCGACGTTGCCATTTCCCATTCCCGTGGCAAATTGGGCCGTGGAGGTTACCGGCGCTCCCGAAACGCCAAACCCATAGATGGTCGCTCCGCGGCTATCAGTGACCGTAAGAGGCGTGCCGTCCTGCACAATGGTTACTCCGGAAATGTTCCAGCCGTTGGCAATCTTCCCGAGGATCCCATCGTGCCTGCCTAAGGGCAAGTCATAACCATAGTTAATGGCCAACCGTTGCGGACGATACGCGGTGCTCAATCCATATCTCCCGAAAACGTCGGGGTCACCAGTGTTGAAGTATTCCTCTGTATCGAGCGCACGGCTGTAGGTGTATGCCGCCTGCAGCTGCAAACCGTTTGAAAATAGCTTACGCACTGTGGTCTGCAAGCTGTTGAAATGGCTGTCGCCAAGTTGGTTGGCGCCCGTCAAGCCATTCGGCGAAAAGCCCAGGTAAGGCACACGGACCGAGGCGTTGGCCGTCGTATTTTCGACAATGCCGTAGTATGGATTACTGGGGCTCACGAGCTGGGCCTCATTGTACTGGAGATTTGTACCACCGAGATGAAGACCGCGAGACCCAACGTAGGCTACTTCCAGTACCCAGCGCGGCGCAAATTCATACTGGGTATCCAGATTCCACTCGTAAACCCTTGGGGTGGTCGCATTCGGGTTTAGAAACAGCGCAGCCAGATTGGAACTCGACCCCGTCTGTGTCGCGGGGTTGATCGACACAAAGCGAGGCGTCCACGACGGAGCCGTATTGGGATAAGGCTGTTGTAAGGTGGAGAAATAGTTGGCCGTGCCCGACCGCCCCAGAGTGACGGTGTAGGGAAGAGATTGTGCTATGGAGGCAATGTAGGAGAGCCCACCGACGCGGTCGTAGAAATACCCCGCTCCGCTGCGCATCACAAACCGGTCGCTTGAGAATGGCCTCCACGCGACGCCGATGCGAGGAGCAAAGTCATCAAGAGGAGTGTGGTGGTCCGTGGTAACCTGCTGATTGTTCTGATAGATACCGGAGACGGGCGGAGCTGGGTTAAGGGCAGGGTTATAGTTCGAGGGCAGGACGAAACCGGCCAGAGTACCAGTGGCGGCTGTGGCCCCGGGCAACGCTACCGTATTGATCAGACTGGGCCAAAGGTTGACGGCTTGGCCTTGGTTGTCGTACGCCGTGCTGTCATACTCCCACCGCAGCCCAAGATTGACTGTCAGATTGCTGGACACCTTGAAGTCATCCTGCACAAAAGCATCCGCGGCAGGGTTCCGGAAATGGTGAATCAGGCCGCCCGGATATGTAGCCGCCGTCGAAGTCCCGGAACTGGAAATATTGCTGGTGAAGGTCCCGTTGGTTTGCCCTGGCAGGGGAGCACTCGTGTTGCTTGCTTGAGTGGCCGTGCATTGTGCCTGACTAAGGGTGGGGGCGCAGCCCGGCAGTCCAAGCAGGAAGTCCTGGAAGGTTGAGAATGTCAGATTCCCCAGCTCTACGGCCCCCAGGTTCCAGTTCACACGGTCGCGCTCGAATTCGCCACCGAAGCGAATGGTGTGCTTCCCATGCGACCAGGAGAGCTGATCAGCCACTTCCCACGAGCTGGTGTGCTTATGATTGGACAGGGAAGTGGTGCCGCCAAACTCAAAGAGTCCGCCAATGTTCATGAAGGCGAGAGGTTCGTACCCGGGGGTGAAAAGATATCCGGGATATATCGACGCCATTCCTATCTGGTAATTGGAGAAGGGGTTCGTGTTGGTCAGATCTCCGTAGGCTTGCTGGAACGAAACCCGGGCTTCGTTCACCCAGTTATTGGAAAGGAGCGTCGTCAACTTCAACGTCGGATACTGGTTCTTGTATTCGATGGTCCCCGGGGTATCAGGCAGGCATGGGAGCACGGTCGTCCCAATCGTTCCTGAGACGGCACAACCGAAAGCCACGTTCTCCGGGATCTGGTCATAGAACCACCGGAGCGACGCCGTGTTCTTACTATTGATCAAGTAATCGAGATTGCCGACGGCCTGGTGTTCCTTGTAGAAGGCGGGACTGCTGAAGGACACGTTCTGATTGACTCCCGTGGTCGAACTGGGAATGAAATAGCTGCCATCAGGGTTCTTCAACTGGAGCAGTGCGATGGCTACGGGAT
Organism: Candidatus Acidiferrales bacterium; assembly: GCA_050015335.1. Classification (GTDB taxonomy): domain Bacteria; phylum Acidobacteriota; class Terriglobia; order Acidiferrales; family UBA7541; genus Palsa-295. Next base: position 5,063 of record JBEKBP010000083.1, read on the forward strand.
TGATGTTCGAGCCATTACAGGCAACCTTAGTGCCGGCTGCGGGGCCATTGACGCTCGAACCGCCGCCAATTGTGGCGCTGCCCCCTGGGCAAAATGCCGTCCCCAGAGCTTGCTGGAAAGCGGCGGTGTTGGAGCGGTTCCCCTGCGGGATCCCCACCAACGTAGGATCGGCGGACCCCAGGATGCTAAACCCGTTCTTCTGCCAGGTTTCCTGATAGGCGGCAAAGAAGAACAGCTTATCTTTCTTCACCGGTCCGCCGACGCTCCCGCCATACTGGTTCTGGTCGAGCACCCCCCGCCCGTTATTGGGGACGCCATTGACGGGGGCATTCATCTTGCGGAAAAAGTCGTTGGCGTTGAGCACGGTGTTGCGGAAGAACTCAAACGCGCTCCCGTGAAACGCATTGGTGCCTGACTTGGTCACCACGTTCACGCTGGCGCCGGGATTGCGTCCATAGCCGGCATCGAACAGAGAGGTCTGGATCTTGAACTCCTGGATGGCATCCGGATTCACGATCCCCATTCCCGTGGCGCCGCCCGAATCTGCCGTAGTCCCACTTCCGCTGGGATTTACTACGGAGGCTCCGTCCATGTTGAAATCGTTCTGGGAGACGAGAGAGCCATTTACAGCAATCTCCTGCGTCCCTCTGCCGAGCGCGCCGGCATTGGCCACAGAGCTAACGGCGCCCGCCGAAAGACCCAGCAGGCTGGTATAGTTGCGCACGGTCAAGGGCAGATCGGTTATGGTCTGACCGGCGAGCACCGTGCCCTGGGTGGCACTAGCGGTCTGCACCGTTTCCGCCTCAGCGCGGACCTCAACCTGCTGCGCCTGCGCCCCAACCTGCAGAGTCTGATCGAGAACAGCCGTCTCGGTCACAGTGATTGTGACCGCCGGTACTTCCGCGGTGCTGAATCCGGAAGCTTCAAACTTCACCTGGTAGTCGCCCGGAGGCAGCAAAGCAAACTTGTAGGTGCCGTCGGCACCCGTCGTCGTCGTGCGCGCCTGAGCCGTGCCCGCACTGGTAACGGTGACAGTTGCATTCGGCAGCACCGCGCCCGAAGAATCCCTTAGACTCCCCGCCAATGCTCCGGTGGCAGCTGTCTGTCCCAGAAGTGCGGGAGTTAAAGCCAGCGAGAGAAAAGCAAGAGCACAGCAGCTCTTGGCAAAAGCATGCCTGCGGAACGTCCGCAACACTCTCCCTGTCATATGGCGTTTCCTCTCGCGGCGATTTTTAGGCTTCACAAGTCTCGGTGACTGCCGTGGTTCTGTGCCGCACCTTCAAGGTCAAGATGGATTTTCAGGGTTGGTGGACGGCAACGGAGTGGCGTATATCCTACATCGCAAACTTGTGTCAATACTTATTAATTGCGAATTAATTGCGAACAGTTTGAGATTCACCAGTTTTCTGTTGCCCTCGTGCTCCCAGTAAGGATCCGACGCAGAGAATGCACCCGACAAAATACCCGAGATACATCTCGACAAATTATGCAGCGTCTTAATATCTGGATCACTTGCCAGTGGGAAGCCGCGCCTAAGAAGAACTGACAGGAGTAGATCGATATGGACATGCCGAAAAGCGTCGGAGTCGTCGGAATTGTTTTGCTCGCAGGCGTCGCGGACAGCATTCTACGATCGCACCTTCCTACGCTTCGAGCTCTACCCCTGGCAGCGTTCAAATCCCGAGACGCATAGACCTTCCCCTAACGGCCAATTGAGAAAAACCAGATAAAAGCAGATGACGAAGTTTGGACGAAGTTTTATTTGCTATGGCGAATAAAAAGCGAATCTGATAGACTCTGCTTCCCAATCACCCTCGCAGAGAGGATGGATGGCAAGTGGCCCGGGCCGAGTCATAGGGAGCACCGTGTTGGGAAAAGGAGATGAAAAATCCGAATGACGGAGGATGGTGATGGACATACGCCCTGCTCTAATTTTTTCAAGCCGGTTGTCGCTGCGCGACCTCGAGACCGAGATGTGGAAGCTGTATTTTGGCTTTGTGAAGGGTTGCCTGCTGGCGATCACCTCGGTGATCTATCTCCTTGTGCTGGTCGCATTCTTCATCGTGCAGCATGGCGCGCTGATCGCGGGCAAGGTCACGGGATCGGTCATCGAATGGAGTCCCGAGAAGCCGCGAGCATTCGGGATGGAACCGGTCAATGGGGAGTGGAACCCGGTCGCTCAGGAGCGCCACTTTTAAGCCTGAAGACATTCTTACCTCCGCAGGGGCTGGCCGCACGGCTCAAAGTCCGCACGACGTGGGTCTGCGAGCCAGCACCGTCAACCTATGCTCTTGGTGGCTTGGCGTAGTAGAGAGCCCAAACGATCAGGGGAATCTGCATAGGCAACCGAAGCCATTGAATCCATGGTTCACCCATCCGTCCGGGGAATGGAACGTGAGCGACGGCCATATAAATATTGGCCGGGAACACAGCCACGAGCAGTGATGCCAGACCGTAAGCCGCCAAACGCCTGAATCTTTGCAGAAGCAATCCCAGCCCACCCAGGATTTCAGCCCCGCCACTGATCCGTACAAGCATCTGCGGCCACCGAAGAAACGGCGGGATGATCCGCGCGTAAGGTGCAGGGTAACAGAAGTGGAGCAATCCGCTAGCAATGAAGATACTGGCAAACAGGAAGAGGCCGATCAGGAAACCCGCTCTGCATTTGTCGTCTATGTAGCACCTTAGTCAATCTTGCAAACCAGCTTTTTTTAGGGCATCTCGAATAAGATCGGCGGCGGCCTCTCCGGCTTGCTTTCTGATGTCCTCGTCCGTTATGGCGGTACCGCAATTGGGGCAAACGAGAGTGTCGTCGTAAGCTTTTATCTCGGCGATGGTTTTGAACGGCGGAGTACCGCACTTGCGACAGGAAATCTTAGTGTGATCCATGACCGCATACCTGACTAGAAATCTCTCATCCTAAGTGTAAGCCACACTCCACTCAAAAACACAGCCTGTTGATAAAAAGCGTCCGAGCTAAGTCACTGGCAGTCGCCCAGCTGGGGCGCGTCTCCCTTAGGCAAATTCGTTGTGCCGAGAGCAGGAGAAGCAAGCGATGTGCGAACGATGGGCCCAAATCGAAAATTCCGGGTTGATTCGCTTCGGAGGAAATCATGTCATCCCGAACCGCTTTTTTCGGCAAGCTACTCGGGCTCTACTGCATTGCCGTGTCATTACCTCATGTTCGCACACGCGCAAGCGACCGTAGAGAGTATGAATGTGATCATGCAAGACGCCCTGCTGCTTTTCACGGCTGCAGGGCGGGGCCACTGCCAGGGCGGTTGGGCCAATGTCTCGGTGTGTTTCAAACGGCACAGACAGCCACGGCGAGGTGAGCTAAGATCACGCCAAATGATGTGGGACGATTTGTCTTGAGTCGAGCACGGTAAGAATTCGCTCACGCAGAAGAAAGAAACAATTGCAGCGGCAGCTGATGTTGGCCAAGAGGTCTACCAGCAGGAAAGAGCAAAGGCCCAAGCGGCAGGCACTGAAGCGGAGATATTAAGATCCCAAACGCTTTAGGACAAGTGCGCGCTTTTCTTCCTGCTCCAGAAGATCGCTTGGATTCGGCCACTTTTTTGGTTTGGATTGGTTTTCCGCATTTTCATGTTGCCGCTGGTTTCATTCACATCTGAGTGTTCGTCGCAGGGTTTAGTCCTCGTTCTCCATTTGCACATACGAGCGCCACAGGGGGAGAGAGAGGCGGCAGGACACAAGACTGTAGATAAAAGAGTTACGCATTCGATGTTGAGAATCCTCTGAGTCGAGAAAAAGAGGAGGATTGCGAATGAAACGCAAGAAGTCGAGTACGTTCTTGTGTCACCCTTTAGCCTCGCGAATGCGTAAGACCTTCGCGATTTTCACTCCCGGCACTTCTCTCCGACGACGCGTCCTATATAGCTTCGCCATCGTGCGACTAGTTCTCGCGCCGGTCATTTTATTGGCTGTTTATTATCTACTCCAGATGGGCTCGATCGTCGATCGCATTGCCAGCGTGGATGCCCCGGCGGCCTCTCTGTCACAGGAGGCTTCCATTGAGATGCTGGAAGCTCGACGCGCCGAACGAAACTATTCGCTGCTTCGCGATACGGCAGACGTCAACAGGAACCACAATTTGCTTGTCGAGGTCACGGATATTCTAACCAAGATCCGTAATCTTGAGCCAAGGGAACAAGCCGCGGTCCACAAAGCCTTGGAATCGATCGACCTCTATCAACAGCAGTTTGCAGCTGCGGTTGTGGCGATGGGGCGCCCAGGCGACGCCCCTCGTGAGCGGATCGATGCCGTCGTCCGTAATTATGAGAGAGATTTGAACGGTTTGGTGCAAAAGACTAGCCACAGAAGGCGGGCCGATCTCGTCGACGAGCTTCGTGCCCAGGTTGATTCGTTCGACGCTCAGATCACGAATACAGTGGAGATGGGCGACCCCACCTTCCGCCGATACGCCAGCGATATGGAAAGTTCAAGCCGCGAGGTGTTCGACCTAATATCAGGATTGGAATCACGAAATTGGCAACGCGTGCAAGATGATCATAGGAATGCTCAAAGGCTTCTTGTTCGTGCCGAATGGGTTTTGAGCATTGTTTCCGCGGTTGTTATCCTGCTCAGCATCTGGGTTACTTTCGTCCTGCCGCGCGAGATCGTCAAGCCACTGATTTGCCTCAAGAACGCTGTCGACGATGCAGCTTCCGGAAAGTATCAGATCGAGTTTGAGCTAGAGGGCAAAGGCGAGCTTGTGGACCTGGCGAAAAGCGTATGCAACCTAATCTCACACACGACACGAGTGCGCGAGACGGCAGACGCCTCTCTCTCCGTATCGTCGAAGGGACGTTGATTGCGCGGGACTCGCAGCCGGAAATGACCGAAGTCCTTGGTAGCAAGCCTTGGAACGTCCCGTTGATTTACCGAGGAGGAAGGACTTGTGCGGTGTGCGGGCGCATCAGCACTGAGCTCCTGTCTCACACAATCGCAGTCTATTGCTGAGAATGAACATGTTCCGTTTCGTACAGCCTTTGCTCTAGGACCTTTCCTAGGATAAGAGTTTCAAGTTGGCCCGAAGGTCATCGCGTGACGAAGCACGAACCACAAGAACAAGACCGTTGTCATTGAGAAACCGCCATTCCCCAATGCGGCTGTTGTGAGAAGGAAGGTTGTCGAGTGCGGGCGATTTCTGCGGTGAGGGGCGTTTGGCGGGGCTGCCCTTGCCGGTGGGGCCAGCGACCACGAGTATGCGGATCACGCTACTGGTAATCGAAAGAAGTGAGAGGATTCGAGTGCTCCGCGTGCAACATGCGTTTTCCGACCGTTTCATCTCCTGCCTGCCGTCGAGGAACGGCCCTGTTGAAGAACGTAATCGATCAACTCTTCAGCTCAACCGAGAAAAAGGGCTGGCGCGGACTCTCCTGCTGCCTGCTCGCTACGGCAAGCAGAAAACTACTTTCCGAGGTGCCCCCAGACGTGTCCGGCGGGAATGGTCGCTACAACATACGCACGAGTCAATATCTCCACGAAAAAATTCAGGAAACTGCGTTTCATCGACGACAAGGAAGCAATGCGAGTTAACAATCACTCCTCAAGGTTGTCCTGCACCAGTCAACCGCAGGCCGGGGTTTGACGAAATAGGCCGTGGCAAGCGCCACAGGCTGCAAAGTTGGAGGGCCAAGCCTTATCGAAAGACATCGATCAAGTTCTTGCGACATGAATTTGCTTGGATTCTGTGTTTCATCTGGCTGACGCCCGCCCCAGGCGCCCGCGCGTGTGCGTGTTCCCAAGTCCCTCCGGGGGCCTGCCAGGGCTTGCAAAAAGTGGCCGTCGCGTTTCTCGGAACCCTGACTGATAGCTTTGCTTCTCCGACGCCGTCGGGTGCCCCAACTGAAGCGACACATCCCATGGCACCCCTAACGCGCTATCATTTCCACATTGACGAGAGCTTTGCCGGCCCCGAGGAGGGGGATATCGACGTGTTTTCCGGCAGCGACACTGGGGATTGTGGCTATCGCTTCAAGAAGGGCGAACAATATATTGTTTTCACGCAGCAGGACGCTGAGGGTCGCCTCTTTGCGACGATCTGCAACGGTACTCGCCCCGCAAGCGATGGCCGGGCCCTACTGCCACAGATGCGCGCCATGCGCAACGGCCAGCGCGTCGCTTCTGTCTTCGGCGTTCTACGACGGACCGACCCTCCCTTTTTAGCTGCGTCCGATGATTCCGACGATTCGCTCTCGAATATCGCACTCAAGCTGCGTTCGCGCGACGATCGCTTCTCGACCAGCACCGGCCCCGGCGGAATTTATGCCTTCTACGACGTGCCCATTGGAGAATATCACTTTACTGCGAACTTGCCCGTACCAATGGTGCTCACGCAGAAGGCGCTCATCGGTGGCCTTCGGCCATTTAAGATTCCCAACGGTGCTTGCTTTGAGTATGACGTGGACGCGCTGCCCGCCGGACACATCCGCGGCTCCGTTCTCGGCCCTGACGGAAAGCCGCTCACGGTAGCATCGGTAGAACTCTACCGCGCCGCGCAATACTCGGATACGGATCCAGACCTGTGGAGACTGTGGGGTTTTCAGGGATCGAAGGGCTACTTCGATTTCGATCACATCGGGCCGGGCGACTATATCATCGTCTATAACCGGATGAACCGCATCGATCCCAATTTACCCTTCCCCCGGTCATTCTATCCCGGCACATCCGACAGGGGCGATGCCGAAACGATTCGGCTAAAGGACGGACAGCAGCTGCTGAAAGCCGATATCAAGGTCCATGCTGGATATCCCACGCGTCCGCTCCGCGTGCTTGTCAATTGGGAGCATGGCCAGCCGACAGGCACCCTCACGGTCATCGCGAAAGCCGATGACGGCACACCGGACCCTGCCGCACAAAAAATTGGCGACGGTGTTTTCGAATTCACTCTACTCCAATCGCGACACTACACGGTGTCTGGGTGGGAGGATCTGGATCCGCAGCCCCGAGGGGGACGGCGGGGTTCGGTCCCTTGCGTGATTCCGGCGCGGATCGATGCCGACTCCGTAACCGTCGATGCGTCCAACGCAGATGCCAAGGAAGTAAAACTCACTTTCGCTATGGTCGAATGCGCGGAAGAATAGATATGTCTGCGCGGTGGATACGCTTGCCTGTTGACAGGAGGATGGGGAATAGCAAAGCGGGGGACTAGTTCAGTCCGACCGATAACGATTCATCTCCGTCTTCCAACGTCATTGTCGGAAAACCATGTATTCCGCCCCAGCGAGCCCGTCACCCTTTCGCAATTAACCGACCGAAAATGGCGCAAGCGGCACTCGTCAGTGCCACATCATCTGGATTGGTCCGGCCCAAAATCGTGAATGGGACGGTTTCATGGATGGTAGAAAACCTAGACGCGAACCGAGGAGATGATAAGGTTGTGGTCCGTATTCATCGGTTCCCGTCTCGGCCACGGCGTTCTCTTTAGTCGGTGCGAATGGCACAGGCGATGTACGCAGGCAGCATGGCCAATCTGGATTTATTTATCGAGGGAGCAGAACGTGCGACGGAATCCGATGTTCCCGGCGCCTGTTGGGACCGGGGAGAATCTTGGTTTCTATTCCTGAATGAATTTCCCGCAAGACGTCGCCCTGCGTGTGCTCGGCTGTCTTGGGAAGGGCTTGGATGAACCGCACAGATGTCCGTAGCAAGTTAAAAGGTCCGCTTTTTAGAGCACACGATATGTCCGGTTTGAGGTTGAGAGAGTACCGCCGTCGTGACTGTGGAAGAGTGGGAATCCCGCGGTTTGGGCGGGATTTC
>JBEKBP010000084.1:0-12741 GCA_050015335.1 Candidatus Acidiferrales bacterium
CTAAGTCGCGCCGCCTACGATGATATCTTTTCCGTCCGAGCTTCTTTTGCTTCGCGCGATGAGGCGGTGCAAGCTGCAAACGCCTCACGTCAACTCGGTCCGCCGTCGCGTCGGCTTGGATTATTGTAATCGAGTGGGCCCCCACGGCGTTCGCCCCTGCTACCTAGTTTCATGAACATCACGGTCATCCTTTGCACCTACAATCGCGCTGGAAGCTTGTCGAAAGCGCTGGACAGTGTAGCCCGTTCTGAATTGCCGAAATCTGTCGAGTGGGAGGTTCTTGTCGTCGACAATAACTCTCGCGACCAAACACGCGAAGTTGTGAAAGAGTTCTGTTGCCGTTACCCAGGTCGTTTTCGCTACCTATTTGAAGCACAGCAGGGCAAATCCTACGCCCTTAACGCCGGGGTTCGCGAGGCTCGCGGCGATATCTTGGCCTTCATGGATGACGACGTGACGGTCGAGCCCACGTGGCTAGGGAATCTGACGACGCCTCTGCACGACAGCGAATGGGCCGGCTCGGGAGGGCGGATTGTTCTAGAGCGGACCCTGTCGCTCCCCCGCTGGCTCGAGGTTGCTGGCCCATACTCGTTAGGTGGGGCTCTTGTCCTTTTCGACCGCGGTGACAAGCCGGGTGAGCTCGATTGGGCCCCTTATGGTACGAACATGGCTTTTCGCAGGGTGATGTTTGAGAAGTATGGTGGTTTTCGAACGGATCTGGGTCCTCCTCCGAAGATTCGCGGCGAGGACACCGAGTTTGGGCGTCGGCTGATGTTGGCAGGAGAACGCCTGCGTTACGAACCGCTGGCGATCGTACACCACCCCGTGCCGGAAGACCGACTTCAAAAGGCTTATTTCCTGGCCTGGTATTTTGATTTCGGAAGAGCGTTGGCTCGAGAAGGTAGGCGCGGACGCGAAATCTGGGGAATGCCGCGACCCTACTTTGACATAGTGAAAACGGGAACTACTTCTCTGGCAAAATTATCACTACGGTGGATGCTCGCTCTGAGGCCCCAACAGAGATTTTTTTACAAAGTGTTGGTTTGGAGGGAAGCTGGGAAGATTGTGGAAATGTATCGACTGGCGGGTTGCACAATGAAGCGAAACGAGTAAATGCAATGCCCAAACGAGATGCGACGTGTCACAGCTCCCGGGAAGGACAAACCAGAACAACCACAACTGCGCGTCGTAGATGATCTATTGGGGCAAAAGCATTTTTAATTTCGATTTTATTGATCTTGTTAATCGCTTCAAGTCAGAATAAGTCCAGGATAATTGGTCATTTATCCTCATTGCGTATTCTTTGTCGACTTGGAAGTAGCGCCATAAGGCATATCCAGGAATCTGAGGAAAACCTTCGTATTTCTTGTAATCATTAAACCGATAAATCAATGGATTTAGCCAATGAAGATAGGGATTAGAAAAAATAGATGGACTAGGACGAGGAACGCCAGCCCAATGAATAAATTTGAACTCTAATTTATCATTTCTAAGACGATCGACAGTAACCTTCTCTATTATGTCTCCTGCCCAGATATCATGCCCATCTGGCCTTAGATCTATAATCGGAATGGATAATTTGTCAACAAGGTAATTCAATCGGCCTTGATCTGTGACGAAAAGATCACAAGATTTCCATGTAAAGGGTTGATTCAAGATATCTGCGTAAAAAGACACTTCCCGTTCATGAAGGGTTCTTAAATCTGATTCGCTAATAGCTTCTCGCCTGCTAGCAAATATTCCTGAATTAAACGGAACTCTTCCGTATGGACTATAAGCCGCATCGAACCTAGCGAGCAGATCTGGATTTCCAAGTCCTCTCTTTACCCATGCTTTCGCCTCTTCATGCCTAGGATGATTCTTATTCTCGATGGAAGCTTCCCACGTCGTTTGGTCGTTAAGATAAACATGCACAAATATGAAAGGTCCTTCTTGGTTTCGTATCCTTCTAAATAAGGAACTAAGCGAACCAGTGCAAATTATGTCTGCATCTAAATATAAGAACCTTTCAAATGGGCCTTGAAATGCCCAGAAATCTCGATCGTGATGGCCAAGCTCTCTCCAAAATCCTTTGGGTTCCGGCATAATATCGATGTCAAAAGGGTGATCCTGGCGGTCAAAGTTTTCTCCTGGAATAATCATGATGGGAATGTCGGGGTGAAAGTGTCGAATGCTACAAATAAGGGATGATGAAAGATGAAAATCCCCCGGGTGAGTCATTATATAGATTCCGAATTCCTTCATTCTATCTCTCGATTAAATTCTCTAAATTGATGACACAAGCGCCATTCAAGTTATTTCTTCGAAATAAGCAACAAGTTCGAGTGATCATTTCTGATGGAGCGACTCTTGCCCCGGACTGTTCTGACTCGAGGGACCAGAGCACAGAGCACAGAGAACGATGAAGGATTCGACCCTTGAGCAGAGAGTTCATTGCACCGTAGATGTCAATTTCGTTGGAGGCGTCGGCGCTGAGATCGAGGCTATGTCTCCGACAAAACTCGTGACGCTATATCCGGGTAGAGTGTAGACGAATGACCCTTGACTGACGGGACTGTTCGATTGCTGGGCAAGGCTCAAAGTGCTTGACGTGATCCATGGCGTGACGGAAGAAGGAGACGTCGGGAACCCAGAAAGCGAAAAGGTAACGGCGGTATCGCTACTGTTGTTGTTGATCGCAACGATGGTAAAGCCGCCACTGGAGGTTTGGTTGAAAGCTGTGACAAACACGCCCGCAGCTGGATTCGGCGTTGCACCAATGCGGACCCATCCTGACCTCACGAACTTCGACCAGTTGCCCATAACATACATTCGCTGACTCGTTGTGAGACTCGTGGGAGTCTGACCACCACCGGTAGAAATCGTCAAGCCGTCATTAAAAGGTCCACCAGAACAACCATTGGTGGTAACCCCGCCACAAGCATCTATTAGTTCCCAATACTCCCAACCGCTGACATTCGAGATTGTTAGAAAATCGTGTATATTGTGCGCCCAAACCAGTGCGTCGGCAATGCTTGGGTCCCAAGCGTCTCCGTTTGCCAAAACAGTAAAACCACCTCCTGTTTCTGTTTGCCAGACGTGCTTGCCGTTCGTACTCGAGGGAGGAACCGTCGCCGTGGCGCAGCAAAAGCCATTATTTGTTCCATCTACTCCACCTAGCCCGTAGTCGTGACCTGCGGCAATACTGACGTACTGGCTGCAGGTTGGATCGTCAAGGCAAGTACTGACAAGGTCGGTGTTGAACCAGTCGCTCGTTTCAGCCATCATAACCTTGATCGATGAAAGTCCAGCGGAAGAAAGCCCGGGGCCGAGATAGCCTCCTATGTAGCTGTCCAGTCCCGCAGCTGTCCAGACGCAGCCTCCAAGTGTGTCATCTTGTGGTTGGTCTGGTTCATTCGCTACAGAAAGAAAGGAGACGGGCACTCCGTTGGCGGCGAGCATCTGTAGCCATTGCACAGTGTAAGTAGCGAACGCGCTCCAATTAGCGCTGTCTATACAAAGCCCCGTTGATGGATCGGGCGTACTTTCTACGAAATTACCGATATACTTCAAATTGGCAGGTGGTTGGATGTTCACTTCGATCCGCGCACCATTCGCAACCGCCTCCTGCAAAGTCACAAGGTCGGGCACATTGTTCGGAGTGACTGCACAAGTACCCGTCAGAGGACAATAATAATTCCCAGTGCGAAGAATTTCCAAACCGATCCCAGATGTCGGCGAAAAGAACATCGCCGCCTGAGAGCTCGTCAGAGTGAAACCAGAACTTCCCGTTCCTGGACCTCCTGACGCGGCTGAAAACCAATCTTCCGCACCCCATCCGTCCATGGTCTGGTATGTGGTCGTCCAAGTGACCGTAGCGGTTTGTGCTTGGGCTCTCTGACAAACAGCCAATGTCAGCAGGAACCCCAGAATCCTAAACGACTTCGTTCTGATCCACCATACTTTTGCCATTTAGTATTTCACCAGTCACCGAGGTGCTGTCTGTGCGTCATCAAGCTTAACGCCATCGTGAATTCTTTTGATCAACGATCTCCATTTGGCTTGCGCCTAGCGAACCAGTAATCGGGATCGTCGCGTTCCGAATCCGTCCGCTTGACTTCCTGTCGTGCCTATTTCCTTACTGGCTCCAAGACTGCGCAACTTGCTCGGTTCTTGGCTCCGGAAACGTGCGAGATGAGGATAGTTTAGGTCCCGGTGTCAGCGGCTGACGACTGGCCGAAGGGACAGTTTAGGGGCAGCAGTTCTATGCTGGTCCACGCAAATCGTCCTCGGCCGACCGATCGCGCAGCTGCAAAGATTGCTGCAAGATGGTTTGTACGGTGCACGGGAATTGCGCTTCTTTTCTTGCCGCCACCAAGATCATTTCCCGACAGCGTCGCAGCAGATGAGACAAGCAGGTCTGGTGCAGCGCCTGGACAAACTGACGACAGATGCTCCACGCATCCCGCACCAGAAACCCCGCGAAGTCCGCTCCCTGGACCAGAGCGGCTTGTTCCAATCCGCGTCCTGGCTGAATGCTGTAGATACCTGAGAAGTGCTGGCATCCACCACAGCTTTCCGTCTCCTCTCCAGCCGGTCTCGTACGGCGTTACACTCGGACTGCTGCGAATCTGTTCTACCAACGCGTGATAGGTTGGTTCCGCTTTAGTCGCCACCCGAGCCAGGGCCTGGCACAAACTGCCACGACTCACCTGCAACCCGAAGGCTTGCTCGAGCACGGTAACCGTCTTGCCGTAGGGAAGTCCCAAACCTTTATTGAGCTGCGTGGCCAGCGACAGAGCGCGGGGGCCCAGTTGTGACGCGGCACTGCCCACCGCATCGGAGGTCTGCCGGGGATGCCGGCCTGCACCGGGCGCCGGCAATGTTGGCAGCGCCCCACATGAACGCGAAATTCAATGCGCTCCACCCGCGGTTCCGGAATCTCGGCCTGGAATTGAAAGCGTTTCGCATTCCTCCAGCCCGCCCCGCATCGCGGACAGCAGACCGGCAGCGGTACGTCTACAATTTCATCGACTTCTTTGGCGAGGGACCGACGAGATCGGCGCCCATACTGCTTTCCTGCTTCGCGTCCGGGCCTTTGCGGTTCAGCTTTGGGTTCCTGTCGCGAAAAGGGTGCCGCTTGTCGCTTCCCGGCCCTCGCAACGCTTCTTCCAACAACCGTCGCGGCCGTTCAATCTCCTTTTTTAACGCGTGGACCTCTTGCTCAAGTTGCGCGATCTTTTCTGTACTATTTGCTTTTGTCACACCCAATAAATTATCTGTTTCGCGAATCGAGACAACCACATTCTTGAAAAAAGTGCCTAGACGCTAAACAAATACGATTCTATATGGTGCCACGTTTCGCCTTTCGGTTACTGTCGCTTGCCTGAATCGCAAGTTCGGGCTGAAATACGGAAGGGGATTGGAAGGCCGTAAAACAGCCCGCCACCCTCCTCTGTGAATGCGAAGAAGGATAGAGTCGAGAAGTTGTCATTTTTCTATCCGAGGAGAAAAATGCTGATGAAAATTCTGCGCACAGGAGTCCAGGTGGTCTTGCTAAGCCTCTGTCTGAGTTCTACCGTGGCCGCTGCAGTTACGCGCTATCCGGCTCCAGTGCCAATTCGACTGTCAAGCGATTACCTTATACTGGCCGACGGTTTGCCAATCGACGTGTATGTGGCTACCACCCATTTGCGGGACGGCAGATATTCCTATGCTTATTTCGATTTTTCGGACTCCGTGACCATCTCGATCAAGTCAAAGTTCGCCTTTACCAATTGCCGCATCCTACCACTCTCTTCCGGAGTCATTCCGCGGGTTACGAGCGACTCCCTGGAATTCACGCTGGACAAACCTCAGGATCTATCGATTGAGCCTAACGGACCCAACAGTTCCTTGTTGCTTTTCACCAATTCTCCGGAAAGAAACGTGCCGAACCCGGGAGATCCGAACGTGGTCTATTTTGGCCCTGGCATTCACCAGGCGGGGCTTATCAAATTGACCAGCCACCAGACGCTCTATCTGGCTGGCGGGAGTGTCGTCGAAGGGGCGATTGAGTCTCATGGAACGGACATCAACATTGGCGGGCGGGGTATTTTGTTGGGAGACGATTGGCCTTGGCTTAAGGGACCGGCCGGATTTATGGCGGGCTTTGAAGCCTGCCACAACGTCACCATACGCGATGTGATTCTGCAAGGATCTTGGGGATGGACCATCGTTCTTAGAGGCTGCCGATCCGTTACGATCGATCATGTGCGTATCTGTGGTTCGCGAGTCGAAAATGACGACGGAATCGATGTCTGCAACAGCGTGGACGTAGAAATTCGCCACTGTTTTATCCGCACCGACGACGACTGCATTGCCATCAAAGGGCTGGACCGCGCCCTTCCCAGCGAGAGGTTATTGGTGGAAGATTCGACGTTGTGGACCGATCGGGCCAATATCTTTCGCATCGGTTTCGAATCTGGCGCGGCGGGCAGCATACGTTCCATCCAAGGCCGCAATCTGGATGTATTGCACTATGCCGGGACGGGCGCACGCAAGGAATATTGGTCGACTTGGGTTTGGTACATCCAGCCTTGCGATGAAACTCCGATGGAGGATATGGAATTCGAAAACATCCGCATCGACAACCACGATGGGGTGCGCAACTTAATTAAGATCCAGCCAATGATTCGAACGGGGTGGGGCTGGAAGGGAAAACTGCCGGGCAAATATGTGAAGAACGTCGTGTTCAAAAATGTGTTCTTGACCGGCAGCACCGTGGCAGCGGCTCCTGGAGTCATCTATGTGTCGGGTGCGGACGCAAGGCATGTAGTGGAGGGTATCCGCTTTGAAAATGTAACACGGTACGGCCGGTGCATAAGGGAACATGCTCCTTACGTCAAAATCGGAAAGCACGCGATCGATATCCAGTTCCTCTGCGCAGAAGGCGACGGCGACACCACTGCGAAGCCACGAAAACCCCGCAACGAATTGCACGGGAAGATACAGATCGGTTAACTCGGGGGGAGGAAAATCTAGCAGTAGATCGCCGAGATCATTGAGCCGATCAGGTACTGCTTTGCTTAATAGAGGACCGTGTTGGGACCATATCGGCGGGCTTCAGCCAATACAGGTAGTAGCCTGTTGTCCCCATTTCCAGCCAACGACTCGCCCCAGCACCACTTGGCTTATCCTGTGATATGACAGCTCGAGCCCCCGTTTGGGAGAGCTTTTGAAGTACCTTTTCCTGAGTCAGACGATCTGCATTCCAGAAGTTGTTCGTAGCTGCCTCAGGTACGTCAGGCCGATAGTAGACCTCGGCAATGATCTGGACGCGCGCGAGATGGGCCCACATGGCCATTCCCGTATTTGACGCATTCAGGGAGGCAACTTCGTCACCCGGGCTGAGCCCCATCTCAGCGGCCTTCTCGGCTACCTGCTGATAGGAGGCCCTTCCGGCCAGCCGGGAGCCGGACGGATAAATATCAATCATGTGGAGCAGCGACGGCAAACCCACCAGGCCAAAGAACATCGCAAATTGAAGAACAGCCACACCTGAAAGCAATCGTCGCTTCGGAAGACCAACAGTGAAGGTAGCACTTAAGAACAGGCTCAGTAACAGCACCACAAAAGAGGCAGCGAGATATTCAGGCAGGTAATGGGTGAGGGCATAAAGTCCCGCCGCGGCCACAGACGGAACGATCAGGAACCAGTACCGAAACACGTCCTTTAGAATCAGCCAGCCGCGGCCAGTTTCGTAAAGCACGAGAAACAGCGTCGTTAAGAGCACTCCATCCAGCGAGAAAAGCAGTGTTTCGACCTCATAAAATAGATTGGTTGCGAACACCTTGATTTCCTGAAGAATGTGAACATGGGCCTTGACGCCTTCGTACCAATAAGTGAGATCGTATTCCGGTGGATACGTGCCTTTGAAGGGCTCTCTGAATTCAAAGGTGGCGGGCGCTGCAAAAATCTGGCGAGTAGGATGCGTGAGCGGCATGTCACTATCCCCCTGCCAGTGCATATGCGGAATCGCATTTACAGTCGTGGCATAGATCAGCGGAGCTGATTCTCCAGTTGTGAATCTTCCCTTCTGGGTCGAAAGTGCCGCGATGAATGGTGCTGCAATTGCGACGAACGCGATTGTGGACATCACGACATGACGAGCTTTCTGCTTCGCGGCCAGCCATGCAGTCACGAGGATCAAGAAAGAAATCGGGAGCATGATAAACTTCGTCAAATAGCTCAGACCCAGCGTCAAACCGAGGACCAGGAAGGCCTTCCCTTTCGCACGTCCGATCGAGATCGTCACAAGCAATCCGCAACTGAGATAGAAGAATCCTGCGACAAGCATCTCCGGATTTGGTTGATTCACTCCTATCAATGTCAGGGAAGACCAGAGGAACATCGTGTACCCAATGGTGACCCACGCCCAATCCAGCTCGGGAGAACATTTTTCCTCCGGGTTAAGATCGGAGCGAAGTTGCATCGATTGCCTAAGAAAATAGTCAAAGCAGGTCATCGCGAATAGAAAAATGATGAACACGAGCAGGTGTATGGTCGGATATTCCCAGTAGAGCGAAGGTTTAAACACGAAGATCGTTAAACCGCACAACAAAGCATACAGCGGGCTCCAAAATCCGTTGATAATCGCCCAGTGATGCCCATGGAAAAAATAGCTTCCCATGTCAAGATAGGACACGGTGTTATCCGGGACATCCCATTTAGACGTCCAAGCTTGTGAGAAGCCGACAACAGCTCCCAGGGCCCAAAAGGTCAATCGAATCCTGAAGTGGGGAGTTGTCTCGGTCAAGCCCGTGGATCGCAAGGAGGCGCCATACGCCGCAATCGGCGGCGGCGATCCATCAGTGAGAATTGTGAATTCCGTGGGTGTCACGCTAGACTTTCTTGGAGAGCTTCTGGTCAATGATGCGCACGATCTCGCGAACGTTCTCCATTTCCATCAAGTCATCGACATCTAAGCTGATCCCGAAAACCTCTTCCAAGCTAGCGCCGAGAGACAAATGCCCCACCGAATCCCAACCCGAAACGTCATCGGCGGTGGTCTCCAGGGTCACCGATTGCGGATCGATGTCAAAGGCGGCTTTGAAAGCCTGCTGTACTTTGGGCAGAATGTAATCTGTATCGCTCATTTGACTCCTTGGCTCCTTCTTTTAGACAGATGGTTCCGATGCCTGCTTCTAGCCGACGACGCAGCTGCCACGTTTTCAGGGAACAGCTCCCCATTTGATCCACAACTGCGATGGCACCTTACCCGCTTCGAGTTGCTCTACTACGCGACCCTTCACACAACTGTTAGTATCCCGGTCTTCGACTTGTCTGCGCTGCGCATCAGTTTTTTGAGCCGGCGTTGTGCGCGGCGTCCTACAAGCTCAAAACGCATGGCCGTGCGGTTCGGCGCATCGCCTGCCCGGGCGATTTCCAGCCTGGCTTCGATAGAGCCCTCAACTTGCGGCAAATCAAATGCGACGTGGGTGAACTGGCCCTGGCTTCCGGCAACTACGCCGTGGACTGAAAACCCACCTTCTCCTCTATCGAATAGCAGACCAGCTTTGGACTTAACCCAAGCGAAATCAGAACAGGCGAATTGACAACCAACCGCGAATATTTTCGGCGGTCACCCATCGGGTGCCCTCTCTTTGGAGGTGTACCGATATTAGTTGTGCACTCCTGGAGACAGGTATCCGTTTGTTGGCATAATTGCTCAAAAGATTACGTCGGATGCATGGCTGTAAGTGCAGGTTCTGCCTGAGTTGCGCCGGCACGTGAACCGTGGACTGTCAACGGCAGAGGTGCGCAGTCTGGCGGTCTATTCCAGGTGCGCCCACGGCGGAAGTGGGATTACGGGATCAGACCAAATCCGAAAGTAGGTTTCTACGCCTACGTTGGGAATCGATCGGAAAAGCGGTAGAGTGGGCCACAAACGTTACGGCTTGCCTTCTGACGATGTACAGAACCGTAGCGAATTCTCCTTGTTACGAGTCACGGTGACACGGATGTGCTGTTATCCACTTACGACACAGTAGTACCAAAGTACTGATTGTTGCCTCGCACTTCGTTCGTCTACTGTTGGGCTTCTGTCGTTGGTTAAGATGAGCTTTGTGCTCCTACCGGTTGTCGACACCGAGCGTTGAGGGGAAAGACGTGATTGCGCGCCATAAACGCAGGTCCCGGAGGCTGGCAAGCTGTCCCCGTCTTCCGGAGAAGTCCAACCCATAGCCGAGAAAAGGTCGTTTGAGGAAGGAGCCACCCAATGATTCGTCTCGAGAGTTGCCCCAAGCGCAGGGACCAGGTGATCGCCCAAAAGGCGTCAAACGATTTTCTGCTCTTCAACATGGAGAATGGAAGTTACTACTCGCTGAACGACGTTGGCAGCAGGATCTGGGAACTCTGCGACGGAAATCACAGCGTGTCGCAGCTCGTAGGGGCTCTTGCCGCCGAATATAACGCTCCGGCTGAAGTTCTTGAGAAGGACATTGTGGATCTGCTCCAGGGTCTCGAGGACGGGAAGCTTATTCTTTGGTAGGGCCGTTTTTGATCCGTTGAGCTGCCAATCGGGCCGTCGGGATGGACTATGAAACTTCGCTTCGTATCCAATGCGGCCCTATTCTTGCGAGTATTTGCTTTTGCCGCTGCTGTGCCATACCTGCTGAGGCTTAAGTTGTCCCGGGTGGCGCGAACTCTCGAGCCCGAAACAGATTTCTCGGCCGTGCCGGAAGACAGGGTCGCGAAAATCGTGGGTTATGTCGAGATCGCCATTCGACGCGGTTGGCCACTTGTCCGCCCCGGATGTCTGACCCGCGGGTTGACGCGCTACTACTTCCTCCGGAGAGCCGGAATGGACGTGTCGCTCTGTTTCGGGATGGGCCGGCTCGATAAGGAGTTTATGGGTCATTGTTGGCTTGTGACTAACGGAGTGCCCTTCCTCGAGGGGGAGGATCCGAGATCTCGTTACGTGGAGATGTACCGCATCTCGCGTGAAGGGGGCCGAGCGTCAACACCCGCCGGGGCAAGCGGAACGTGGAGCCTTTCAAACTCATGAGCAAAGCTCACCTGCGAACCTATCGTTTCCATGGACTTGATCTCAACGTGCACTGTTCGGCGATCATGGCGGAGTCGTTGGACAAACGGTTCCGCTTGCTTCCCGCCGAAGGGGAGTACCGCGGAACGATTTCCCTCGATTTTCAGTCCGTGTCCGATCCGAGTCAACACCGTGTCAAGAAACCGCAAGGCCGGGGACGGGCTTTTTACGAGTTCCCCTCGGGTGAAGCCTGTTATTTCGAACTGGGTGACCATGTCTACCTTAGCTTCGGCGACGGCGTGCGCGCGTTGAGCAGTCCCGGCCTGGGCAGTGCTTCTTTTTCCACACTGGAAGCAGAGCCAGAGAATTTGTTCATGGCTTCGCATCTTATGTTGACGATTCTTTTGGTTGAAATCTGGAAGCGGCGCGGCTGCTACAGCGTTCACGCGGCGGGATTCAGCAAGGACGGCAAGGCTATTCTCATTCCCGGCACGAGCGGGGCCGGGAAGTCCACGATTGCCATAACGCTTTTAAGGAGCGGCTTCGGTTACCTGAGCGAGGACATGGTTTTTTTGCGGCGATGTTCGGATGGTTTGGGAATCCTCGGCTTCCCCGAAGACGTGGACGTGAGCGATCGGACGATCGGGTTTTTCCCCGAGCTCGATTTCCTGAGGACCTCTCCCCAGTCGGTCGCGTGGGCGAAAAGACCAGTTCGCGCAGACGAGGTCTATGGAGTGGAAATGGTTCGCGAGGCCCGGCCGGGAGCCATCGTACTTCCGCACATTTCCGGCAAGGAAAAAAGCGTCGTGCGGCCGATCGGCGCCGATGAAGCCTTGCTGGAGATGGTTTCAAACGTCCTGCTCACCGAAAAGCGCTCCTGCCAGAGTCACCTTGATATCTTGACCGAACTAGTGCGGCAGACGCCATGTTATCGGCTTGAGACGGGGCGTGACTTCGAACGTATTCCGCTTCTGTTCCGGGAGCTGTTGAGTGTTAGTCGTGAGGAGATTCATGTCTGAACCGTTTGGGCTGTCCGGCGATGCAGGTAGCCGGCCCGAGGTGGACTTGCTTTTCTCCTGTGCGCGCACCCGGATCAACCAGGAAGTCTCCAATCGGATTCAAGCCGCTGTTCAGAAAGACTTGGATTGGCTCGCGTTGATCCGATTGGCGCTTCGCCACGACGTCATGCCACTGTTGTATCGGAACCTCCTGCGGGTCTGTCCTGAAGCAGTGCCCCCCGACATTCTGGCGCCACTCAGGGCGCGCCACCAAGAGCAGACGGTCGAGGCGAGGCGCCGTGCCGAAGAACTGGTGCGGATACTACCGGCGTTTCAAGAGCTGGGAATTCTCGCAGTGCCCTACAAGGGCCCGACGCTGGCTCAAAGGCTTTATGGCGATCTGTCCTTGCGTGAGTTTGGCGATCTGGACATCATGGTCCATGAGCGCGACGTTCCGAGGGTCCAGCAGTTGATTCGGCGTCACGGTTATGAGTTCGCGTATCTGAAGGATGAGGGCAAACTCGCTGAATATGTCCGGACGAACCGCGAATTGCAGTTTTGTCGCTCCGACGGAAAGATGTTGGAGTTGCACTGGCGTTTTGCGATGCGACTCGCATGTGTGGGACACGATCCGGAGCGCTTTTTGCAGCGGCTCGAAACGATCTCGCTTGCCGGCAAACAAGTGCCTAGTCTGCCTCTGGAAGTCTATTTCCTGGTCCTTTCATTGCATGCAACCAA
>JBEKBP010000085.1:0-12727 GCA_050015335.1 Candidatus Acidiferrales bacterium
TCATCAGCCGAAACAAGAGGCGTGACTGCAGGCCCGCAAAAGAATCCTGGTTAAGGACGAAGCTCTGCTTCGTCCGGGCGCGATTGTGGCGAGCCGGGAGCGGCGTCAAGGGTCTGGCGATGGATGCCACCTCCTGGCCGATCAGTCCCATGAGCACTTCGGCAAGCTTTCTGGGCACTTCGGTGAGGTACACGGATTGAAGGCCATTGCCGTTCGACTGAAGAGGCGAATACCGATTAGGAAGTAGCGGCCTGAGGATGTCTATGTGATCCTTGGGCCGCACCTTGTTGGCAAGCTCCCCGAAGCCCACCTTCACTTTCCAGCCAATGTTTTCCCAGTTCTGGCCAGCATTTCCGAACTCCGGTGGCTTCGGGCTTTCCCAGCAATAGGATTGTGCAATCCCAACAGCAAGGATTCGGGTGTCCATAAAGGAAAAGATCAGATCACCCGGAGCGACTTCACGCATTGACTCATAAAAGGGATTTCGAGCGCCGTTAGCGTTACGCTTGGGCGACCAAAGATAACCGCCGGGAACCTCGTGGCGGTACGTTTGGTTCTGGTTGACCCACCAATGGCGCATGTGCCGCCGTTTCTTTCTGTAGTCTCGGCCCCGAGATAGCTAAACCTTCGATATGGTGAGGCGCATTATGACAGCGCAACGTACCGCGAACAACGCAGCCGGACCTTGCGCCCGTCTATAGATCGAATAGTGTCCCTTCGTCTCGTTTGCGCTGCGGCTTCCCAATCTCAGGTAAACCTTTCGCGCACCACAAATCGCGGAACTGCCTGACCGTCGCTGGCGCGTGCCCACCGTAGTGATTATTGGCATAGCCGAACACCTTGACGCCCCGACGCACCGTTTCGTAGCAGACATCGACCCACGACTTGATTTCGTTGGTGCGGTCAACGACGGTCTTGTTCCACGTCGCTGTGATCCGTTCGATGCCTTTCCGATCACCGAGCCAGCGGATATACGTCCAATCCGTCGTGATCGGATCGAACGTTTGTGACAGCTCGTTTGGAAGGGGCATCCTAGACTGGTCTTGCAGAACGAGAGCAACGTGGAAATCCCGCAGCACTCCGGCGAATTGGGCGTCGAGCCATTCCCGGTTCCTAATTTCTACGGCGAACATGCGACCCTGCGGGAGTTTCTTCAGAAACGGGATGAGGCGGTCCAGGAAATCGGATTGCGATTTGAATTCCGCCCTGTTGAAGAACGGGAACTGGAGCACCAGCGGTCCCAATTTTTCCCCGAGGATGCCCATCGTCTCCACGAACTGCTTTAACTCGGGATCGCAACCGACCAGCACCTTTTCGTGGGTAACGATCTGAGGAACCTTGAACGAGAAGATGAAGCCCTCTGGAGTCTTACCCGCCCATCCCTCCACAGTGCGGGGAGAAGGACAGGCATAGAATGTGCTGTCGATTTCAACCGTGTCAAAACGTTCTGCATAAAAGCTCAGGCGATCGGCGGATTTGATGCCCTTCGGGTAAAACGAGCCCTCCCACCCAGCAGCGGTGAAAGAGGAAGTGCCGAGTCGGATTTCTGCCAGGTTGTCCACGATTTGGGATTATACGTGTCGCCACCGTCTTGTACTTAGACAGACGCCCGTGTCTAATATTGTCGCGGAGGTGCTATGAACATCGTAGGAGCATTGCACAACGAAGAGTCGAAGCTGGAGAGACAGTTGGCGGCGGTTAAGAGCGCCATCGCTGCTCTGAACGGTGGTAGCGTGGCGGCGGTGTCGTCGGGGCACGTGAGCAGCACGAATGGAACGAGCGGCAAGAGAACGATGTCCGCAGCGGTTCGAGCGAAAATAGCCCGGTCGGCGAGGGCACGATGGGCGAAGATTAGGGCGGCGAAGGCGAAGAAAGCTAAGTAGCGAGTTGCTTTTTTCGTAGGGTACCTCCGCACCGTGGGCGCTCTCGCATGAACCACGCCTTCGAACGTTATATCGGCATCGACTACTCCGGTGCCGAGACACCCAAGTCTAGTCTCAAAGGTCTGCGCGTTTACGCGGCCGACCCCTTGACCGCCCCGCAGGAAGTGTTCCCGCCACCCAGTCCACGCAAATATTGGACCCGCAGGGGCATTGCTGAGTGGCTGGTTGAAAGGCTCTCCGAAGGGAAGCCGACTCTCGTCGGCATCGACCACGGTTTCTCCTTTCCGCTGCAATACTTCGAGCAGCACGGATTGTCGCTTGACTGGGCGTCTTTTCTTGACGATTTTCAGCGCCATTGGCCGACCGATGAAGACATCTATGTCGATTTCGTGCGAGACGGCGGCATCGGAAACGGTGCGGCCCGCTCAGGCAATCCTCGCTGGCGGCGGGTGACCGAATTGCGTGCACGTACAGCCAAATCGGTGTTCCATTTCGACGTGCAGGGGTCGGTGGCGAAGTCCACGCACGCAGGTATCCCGTGGCTGCGCTACATCCGGCAACATGCTGAAGACCCCGTGCATTTCTGGCCCTTCGACGGTTGGGACGTACCGCCAAATCGCTCCGTGGTCGCGGAAGTTTATCCCGCGCTTTGGAGCAGGACATTCCCAACCGCAGGGCGAACGCCCGACCAGCAAGACGCCTTTGCCATCGCCAAATGGATGCAACGGGCGGACTCTGATGGCAGCCTCGAAAAGTTCTTCCATCCCGAGATTGAACCGCAGGATCGCGAGAAGGCCAAAATTGGGGGTTGGATTCTCGGAGTTCTGTAAAATCGCATGAGCACAAGTCGGAGAAGCTGAGTGGGGATAGAATCAGAAAACCGAGAGATTGGAGACTGGATTCTTCGCATGAAGGAACGTCCAGATGAAGTCACAGGCTCTTTTTGACCGCTACAACCGACGATTTTGGAAAGGTCGCCTGCCACACTACAGCGTACTTGTCACGGACAAGTACACTGGCGGGCGGTGCGACCGGCGGCGGCGAGTCATTTTACATTCATCCCAACTCCCCGATGGGCCTCTCGCGTACCTTGCTTCACGAAATGGCTCACGCAGCCACAAATGGCGGCCACGGTAAAAGATGGCAGGATGAAATGAGACGACTCCTGCGGCTTGGCGAAGGCGCTTTTGTGTCGTGCACAAATCAATGAGAGTACCTTCTTCGACAAGGTGCGCAAGCTTGGAGAGCCGCTTAAAAGTCATGGACGTCCACGTCATTTGAAATTTACGTCGTGCTCGTGCAGCCTTGTTTATCGAAATTCGTGCTCGATCGCCCCAGCGCCAGTGTCCTGCCCCCCCCCTAGTACTGCACTTGTCCGATCTCAGCGTTAGCAAGGAACAACGAAGAACTGAGTCTGCAGTAGGCGTCGAGGCCAGCACTCACGAGGGCGAACCTGGCGGCAGCCTGGAACTTTCCTCCAAGCCTTCTCTATTGCACCATCAACGTCAGGTAAACAGATCGGCTTACCCCTGCTTGAGTGGTGCCTGTAATCGTAAAATTATAGGTGCCCGTCGGTGTCCCCGACATCGGTGTCCCCGACGTCATTGTGCTGCCGCTTCCGCCCCCACCACATGCGGTCAGTAGGGTTGCCACGCATGCCAGAAGAATCGCTGCCCCGATCCAGGCATGGGCGTGTCTTGATCGGCGGCCCGTGACGATGCCGCCGGCTGCCAGCAGAAGCAGAAGTAAGAAAGCCTCGAAGGAAATTGATCCTTGTGGTAAATGTGGCCACGGGCCTCGAAAAGCGCCTGGCGGGAGGGAAGAATGCGTAATCATGCTTACTTGGAACGAGACGGGAGAGGTCCCCACTACAGTCAATGTCGCCGGTGTGACCACGCACTTCCCTAGCTGCAGTGTAAGAAGCTGGGAACTACTGCTGCAAGCCAGCGCGACCGAACCGGTGAATCCTCCCATAGGACTCAGTTGCAGATTGTACGTAGCGGTCTGGCCTGCCGTGACAGCCGCGGTCGTGGTGCCTATTCCACCCAACGAAAAATCAGTCCCTATGCCGGACAGCGCTATCGTCTGTGGGCTCTGCGGGCTGGTCGCGTTGTCGGTAACAATTAGGGTTCCCGTCCGCGTTCCTGATACACTGGGCACAAAACCAACGTTGATGGTGCAAGTTGCGCCTGCGGATATGCTCCCACCGCAATTATCGTACTCCGTAAAGTCGGAGCTGCCGCTGATCGCCAGCTGGGAAATGATTAGCGGCGCATTGCCGGCGTTGCTAAACGTGAGCGCCTGCGAAGCGACAACCCCAACCGGCTGACTGGTGAAACTCAAGCTGTTCGCTGAAAGGGCAATCCGAGTAGCCGCGATCCCCGTACCGGAAAGAGGAACTGTCAGCGGGGCGCCAGTGAGATTGTTTGCAATGGCCAGGATTCCTGCTCGGCTCCCTGTTACGGCGGGCGTGAAGGTCACAAAGAGGGAACAGCTCGCTCCTGCCGCCACGCTCCCAAGGCAATTGTCAGTTTCTGCAAAGTCGGAGGCGTTCGTGCCGCTGATCGCGATGCTCGGGATGCTGAGTGCCGTGGAGGCGCTATTTGTTAGTGTGACGGTCTCAGACTCGCTCGTCGTGCCCGCGGGCGGGTCGGGGAACGACAGGCTCGTGGGGAAGATGCCGACGGGGATGTACAACTCAGAACTAGCCAAGGAAGCAAAGTTGTTGCCGCCTTCCCCCCCCGCAACAAGCACCGTTCCGTTGTTAAGCAATGTCGCGGTGCAATATTCACGGGCAGCGTTCATGCTGCCCGTAGTTGTGAAGAGCCCCGTTGCCGGGTCATACAACTCAGCCCCCGCCACGGGGTTCCCAACCAGACCGCTGAGGCCCCCAGCAACGAGCACCGTTCCGTTGTTCAGCAGCGTCGCGGACTGATTGACGCGGTTGGTGTTCATGCTGCCCGTAGCCGCGAAGGTCCCCGCTGCGGGATCATATAACTCAGCACTAGCAAGCGGGAGGCTGTTGCTGTCGGAACCCCCAGCGACAAGTACCTTCCCGTTGCTTAGCAACGTCGCAGTATGACCGCCGCGCGGGTTGTTCATGCTGCCCGTAGCTGTGAAGAGTCCCGTTGCCGGGTCATACAACTCAGCTCCGGCAAGAGAGTCAGGGTCATAAAAGTCAGTGTTTTGGTCATTGTAGCCTCCTGCAACAAGCACCTTTCCGTTAT
This sequence comes from Candidatus Acidiferrales bacterium, assembly GCA_050015335.1. Lineage (GTDB taxonomy): Bacteria > Acidobacteriota > Terriglobia > Acidiferrales > UBA7541 > Palsa-295. The sequence goes on from JBEKBP010000085.1 coordinate 5,111, forward strand.
TCAGCAATGTCGCGGTGCAATATTCACGGGCAGCGCTCATGCTGCCTGTAGCTGTGAAGAGCCCCGTTGCGGGGTCATACAACTCAGCACTCGCCAGGATGTCATAGGGTGCGCTGTTACCTCCGACACCTCCCGTAACGAGCACCTTCCCGTTGTTGAGTAATGTTGCCGTGAATGCATAGAGGCGAGTGGTGGTCATGCTTCCCGTCGGGGTGACAGTACTAGTTACTGGATCGTACAACCCAGCAGTTGTTGCGCGGGTGCCGTTGCTGTTGTTGAGTACTCCCGTTACAAGCACCGTCCCGTTGTTCAGTAACGTCGCGGTGGACCCGTAGCCGCCGGCGGTGTTTACGTTGGCTGTTGGGGTGAAGGTTCCCGTCGCAGGATCGTACAGCTCTAGGGAACTGCCGTTGCTTGTGGGCCCCGTGACAAGCACCTTTCCGTTGTTTAGTAACGTCGCGGTAGGACCGCCGCGCGGGTTGTTCATGCTGCCCGTAGGTATGAACATACCTTCTTGTTGTGCCATAGCTGGTCTCGTTAAGACCGTCAGGCTAGCGGTTAGCATCGCGAGTACTAGAACTTGCGGCAGAATCCGGCGAAGGCGCTTTTGTGTCTTGATCAAATCAACGAGGGTACCTTCTTCGACAAGGTTCTCAAGCCTGGGGAGCCGCTTGAAGTTCATGGTGTCCTCTTCATTTGAGAATTACAACCCAGTAGTGCAGCAGTCGAGCCCGACATCTAGCCCTCCGAATTCCACCGTCAGAGTTGGCGTGGCGGACTATGGAGGCGCACGCGCCGCGCGTCAATGAGCAGCGGCGCATCTCTCGCTCGCCAGCCAAACTGATGACTCCACAATAGTTACGGGGGTGGATTTAGATGCCGAAAAGAGCAAAGGGCGGCACGGGTACTATGGTTCTGCCCGACCTGGTTGAGGTCGGCTTGGGCAATGCGTCGCTCGGCAACCGACGTGCCCTCCCACAGATGTATCGGAACTTCGTTCTTATTCCACAATGGTTTAAAGGCATGAATAACTGAATTTCAAAAGGACTTGCCCCTGAGAAACAGTAGTGCAGCAGTCGAGCCCGACATCTAGCGTGGAATATCGAGGTCATATCCAGGAGTAATCACGTTGGCCGAACCCGGATTATGGGAGTTGGGTAACCCAATCGAGGCGCACGCGCACGGGCCGATGCACGATGGAGCATTTTTGGGTCACCAGATAAGTCACTGATTTAAAGATATTTATATGCTTGAGTCCTCTGGCGAATCGATTGAAAAAAGCGACACCTGATGCTATTCTCTGCCCGACGTTGACATATGAATCAAGTCAATCACACCGATAAGACCGTTCACTTTGGCCCCTACGACGTCGACTTAGTGGGTCAGGAGCTGCGCAAGGGCGGCATCAGAATCAAACTGCAACCGAAGCCGTTTCAGGTTCTGATGATTTTGCTGGAGCACGCAGGCACGACCGTCAGCCGCGATGAGCTGAAGAAGTCCCTGTGGGCTCCGGACACCTTCGTTGACTTTGATCACGGGCTGAATGCGGCGATAAATAAGATTCGCGAAGCCCTGAATGATTCTGCGAATAGTCCCCGGTTCATTGAGACGCTGCCGAACGGCTACCGCTTCATTGCACCCGCATTCAACGGACATCTTCCCTCCCTAGAGGTTGAAAACTCGATTCCCCCTCACCAGGAACCGGAAACTTCAAGAACCCAGTGGTGGAAACTACGTCCTGCCGCCCTTGCCATCACCGCGATTTGCCTCCTGACGGCGAGCCTACTCGCTTTCAGTGAGAGGGGCAGGCTTTTCGGCCGCTCCCCAATCAACGTTAAGTCGATTGCAGTTCTGCCGCTGCGTAACCTTTCTGGGGATCCCGCACAGGACTATTTCAGCGATAGCCTGACCGACGAGCTGATTACCCAACTGGCGAAGACCAGTTCGCTGCGGGTGGTTTCCTCTGCGTCGGTCATGCGGTACAAGAACGCAAACGCGCGAGTTTCTGACATCGAACGAGATCTCAAAGTTGACGCCTTGGTTGAAGGCAGCGTCTTACGCTCGGGCGATAAGGTGCGCATCACGGCCCAGCTGATTGATGCCGCCACTGACCGGCATATTTGGGCCGAGGACTACCAGGGGGAGATGCGCGACATTCTGTTCTTGCAAAACAACATTGCCTCCGCTATTGCCACACGAGTACAGGCCAATATTGCACCGTCCGAGCTTTCCAAGCGTTCCCAGCCTCATCAGGTCGATCCCCGAGCCTATGACGCCTATATTCAGGGACGGGGCTATTGGTTCCGCAGCAACACCCATGGCGCTCAGCGAAATGATTTAACGAAGAGCGCCGAAAAGTTTCGGCTGGCCCTACAATACGACCCAAACTACGCGCTTGCCTTGGCTGGCATGGCCGATTACTACGGCCTCCAGGCTGGATATGGAATTATCCCGCCGGCTGATGGTTGGAAGCTTTCGGAAGAAGCTTCACGAAAAGCTCTCTTCCTGGATGAGTCTTTGGCGGAAGCCCATTGTGCCTTAGCCACAAAGCTGATGCTTTACGATTGGAACTGGACGGGAGCGGAACGGGAAATCCATCGCGGGCTAGAGTCTGACCCGCAGTATGCAGAGCTCCATCATGTGTACTCCCTATTTCTCTCATACACCGGGCGTTTCGACGAAAGTATTGCAGAGGCTCACCGCGCCGAAGAGCTTGATCCGTTGAGCCAGGACACGATCGTGCAGCGAGTCTTGGGGTTTAGCCGGCGCTTTGATCTTTTTTTACAAGAAGTTGACAAGACCTTTGCGAAGGATCCGGCCAGAATTCATCAGGAAAGAGCTCTGGTTGCCAAAGCAAGAAAAGAATTTGCGCGAGAGGTGGAAGAAACCGATCAACAATTGCGTCTAGGAGGTTGTATTCCTTGCGCTGAACGTCTTGCCCGGGCTTACGCCAATGGCGGCTATCGTGGCTGGCTAGAAGCAAGATTGTTTGACCTGAAGAAACGCTCAGGACAAGGACCCGTTTCTCCCTTCGCCTTTGCGGAAATCTATGCCGCCATGGGCAACTCCGACATGGCGATGCAGTACCTTAACTCGGCATACCGGGAGCACACTGCCGAATTGGTCAGACTACAGGTGAATCCAGCCTACGACGGTTTGCATTCCGATCCCCGCTTTCAGAATCTTGTTCGGCGCATTGGCCTGCCGCGGTAGCCACTTAGGTTTTAACGATGCAGCAAACTGTTCGCAGGTTTAAAGTGCGATGGAACAATGGAATACATAAAGCAAGCAGGAGTCTGGCGTTCGGAACTGCGTTGGTTTTTCTGTTTTGGGCGTTGAGGGCCGAGCTCTGCGTGGCTCAAGTCAGCAAAGGCTCCATATCGGGGACAGTCGTGGACTCTCAGAAGTCAATAGTCGCCGACGCAGAAGTAAGAGTAACAAACGAAGGGACAAACCAAGAGTTCAGAACAGTTTCTAACTCGGATGGCTTCTTTCGATCGAGTCTGCTGCCTATCGGAAGTTACCGGGTGGAGATTCTCACCAGTGGATTCAAGACATTGCTTGTCGCGCATGTTCTCGTCAGTGCTGGATCGGACCAGGGGCTCGGTGCCTTGCAACTGGAGGTCGGTGGGGTCACGACGACAGTGGAAGTGCCCTGGACGACAGGTCTTATCGAGAGTACCGAAGCGCAGGTTTCTAGTTCTTTTGGAAGGGAAACGCTGACATCGTTCTCCGGCATCCTTGAAAATAATGGGCTGGATAACCTAGCACTGTCCGTACCCGGAGTGGTAAACAGCCGCGACCTGGGAGTGTCTAGCTCCAATGGAGCGCAATTCGCGGTCAATGGCTTGCGTGGAAGAAGCAACGACCAGCAGATCGACGGACAGAACAATAATGATAATTCGGCGACGGGACCCAGCTTGGCGATGTCGGATCCCGAATTCGTTGAGGAATATCAGATCACAACAAGTAACTTTGGCGCGGAGTATGGACGGAATTCCGGTTCTGTCGTTAACATCCTGACCAAATCGGGGACAAACAGTTTCCACGGCTCCTTGTATGGAACGGAAGGAAGTTGGAGACTCAACGCGCTATCAACAAACCAGAAGACTTTCGGCGGGCTGACGCAGCCGCCGTCTTCCAATAACGCGTTTGGGGGCGCGACGCTTGGGGGAGCCGCCATCAAGAATAAGTTGTTCTTTTTCGGTGGAGTAAACTCGGAAATCCTCAACCAGGCTGGCGTGTTTGGCACTGGACAATTAACGCCGACGCCAGCAGGCATTGCTACCTTGGCGGGCTGCTTTACGGGAAGCACCGCTGTGAAGGCCCTTGAAACCTACGGCCCCTATGCCGTGAAGGCCGGGAACCCCACACCTCAGGGGGCGTTAATGCCAGTGGACTTCGTGGACTGCAAGGGCGTCGAAATGGCAGGAATACAAAGGACACTGCCCGCAGACTCCCGCCAACACAATTTCATCGTAAAGCTCGATTATCAAACGGAGAAGAATCACTTCTATGGCCGGTATATTTACGGCAAGACGATTGTTTCCAACAGCGCTGGTAACGCGGCAGCCGGATATCCGGCCGACACTTTGGCGTTTTCCCAGGACTATGCTTTCAGCTGGAGAAGATTTATCAGCACTCATACGGTAAACGAATTCCGTGCTTCCTATGGGAGGCTCAACGCCCAAAGTGGCGGTAATTCGATTGGCAACACGGTTCCCCAGTCCGATCAGCTTGGGAACGCGCTAACGTCCATCACGTTCAACGATCCATCTCTGCTCAGTTGGGGAGTGCCCTTGTTTTTTCCACAAGGTCGCATTGCTAACACCTATCAGATTCAAGATAACTGGGTTCATCTTGCAGGACGACACTCTTTGAAGGCAGGTTTTGATTTCACTTATCTGCAGTCGGCGAACATCGTATTTTCGAACTACAACGGAGCATTTCGATTCGATGACTATGGAGCGCTAGCTGCTAATAAGCCCAACCGGATCCAGATCGCTTCCGGGAACCCGTACTTGGATTTTCGAGAGAAGGATACGTTTCCGTATTTTGGTGACGATTTCAAACTCGCACAAAACCTTACTCTCAACCTTGACTTGACTTGGTCTTATTATGGACAGCCCGCGAATCTCCTTCACAAACTAACGACCGAGTCACAGACGGGCGGGATGCCCCTCTGGAATCCAAATCTTCCCTTGGATGTGACAACTTTCCCAGAACTTCCTGCGCCGAAGAACAGTTGGGATCCAAATGTTGGGTTCGCGTGGTCACCGGACAAAGGCCCGTTAAGTTCGGGCGGAGGGAAGACGGTGATTCGGGGAGGATACCGGCTCGCATATGACCCGCCTTATTACAATATTTATCTCAAACTTGCGTCGGGCGCTCCGAGCGTCTTGCTTACTACTTTGACCGGCGTGGATGCCTTAGCAAATCCCTTGCCTGCGGTTCCTACTGGACCAAACATCAGGGCTTTGCTCGCACCCCGCCTGCAGACAGGGATATTTGATCCGCGCACATTTTCGGAAAATACGATTGCACCGAACTTCGGCCCGGACCGTGTCCATGAATGGTCCTTCGGAATCCAGCAACAGATTGTCCAAAATGCCGTCTTCGAGGCACGTTATGTTGGCAATCACGGGCAAAATCTGTTTCAGAGCATCAACGGAAATCCGTACATTCTAGGTCTTGTCAACCGATACCCGAACTTGGTGCCTGCTGGATTGACTCCATGCCCAGCATCACAAGCTGCCGTCTCTCAAACAACCGGCCGAATATACTGTGACCGCGGGGCGGTCGTGCGGGAGCGCACAAACACGGGCTACTCCGACTACCATGGTCTCCAAACCGAGCTGAGATCTACCCATTTGTGGAACCAACTAACTCTCAAGGCCGCATATACATTCAGCAAGACAACGGACAACACAAGTGAGATTGCCGCGACGTTAGCAGCGGGAGGAACGTTCGGGTTCTCTCAGAGTCAGGTCAATTTCACAACTCAGGAGCATGGCCTATCAGGACTCGATTTTCCGCAGAACTTCGTGCTGAGCGTATTTGAAGAGCTGCCTTTTTACCGCAAGCAGCACGGGTTTCTGGAGCGGGTGCTGGGCGGATGGCAGGTTTCCACGCTGTACACTCTGGCTTCCGGCCAACCTTATACTGCGGCGCAGTCTGGACTCAATTGTGCCAGTGCTGGTGGTGCGTGCGGAGGAATCCCCAACGCTGCCAATCCATACGATTCGCAGTTCAACGCCGCTTTTGCTGGAGCAGATGGCGCCCTGCGCCCCTTCCTAGGGTCTCCCTCTGCTCCCGTACAGTCCGTGGGAATCTTTGCAAATGATATTTGCGCTGTCGACGACAAGGGGAACCTTTGTGGAAGCTCTACCATCAACCCAACTACGTTAATCAGTCTGAATCAGTTTAATCAGGGATTTACAGGAACAAGAACGGATGCCATGCGGAACACTGTGCCCGACCCCCAGCACCCAGCCAGTGTCGTGCCTCAAGACCAGGTGCATTTCATCGCCAATACTGCTACGGCAGCTGTGGTTTTTGGCACCCCCTTTGGCACTGTTGGGCGAAATACGCTGCGCGACTATCACACCAATCTTCTTAACGCTTCCTTGTTCAAGACTACCAATATCTCAGAGAATCTGAAGGTCCAGTTCCACGTTGACTTCCTGAATGCTCTCAATCATCCGAACTACTCGTCTATTGACCCGTTCATCGACGATGCCGGGTTGTTCGCTGAAGGCACCGGGTTTGCGGACCCGCACGTCCAATCGAGCGCCGGCCGAACGATATTCCTCGGCTTGAAGATTTTCTTTTGAACGATTGCCTTCCGGAAAGAGAGAAAGTACCGTCGCGGACTTTCTTCCTTACTATCGTGTCGTGATTTGAATCATCGTCAAGTTGGGTGTCTACGAAGTTCCTTTTCCAAATCGAGAAGGGCAGCTTCCACGAATCCACCAAACTCACCTTAGGTGAAGATTACCGAGCCTCGCTAAAATGACGGGATACGTAGTGGCCCAATTGCTGACCTGCCCGATGACGAACTTCTTCCTCACAGCCATGTCCAGCTAGTGCAAGCCAAAGTTAGACGGCAGAGTCATTCGGACGCCACGTCGCGTATTTCAAGCTGCGTCTTTCCTTGCTTTCGTTCCGGCGTCTGGAAGTTGATGAGCAATCCGTGCTCGACGCCGAGGATTTTCATGTAATTCCGGAACTGCTTCTCCTCGCACTCGCCCAACTCACTACTGACAGCCTTCAATTCGACCACCACCTTCTGCACTTCAATGTGCACGAGCAGATACGGGTAACCCTCGCCCACGCAGTGATCGAGGTATTTGAGTTCGACGACCTTCTGGCTTTCGTACTTGACGCCCGCAAGACGCAGGCCGACCTGCATGGCGCGGTCGTAAACGTCTTCGGAGAAGCCAGAGCCGAGGGTCTGGTAGACCTCTTGGGCAATTTGCCAATCAACGCTGCGCGGTGGTCCACAGACTTTAGTCTCCTGACCAGCAATGGGCTCAAGAATCGGCACCGCCGTTTCAACAACTTACAACCTCTGCGGTGACGACCCTTTTGGACCGGCACGGTTTTCAACGACTTAGC
>JBEKBP010000086.1:0-11278 GCA_050015335.1 Candidatus Acidiferrales bacterium
AGCCACGACGGCGACGGATGTATCTTATCAGGGGAACAGGAGAACCCAAAAAACAAACCCGACCTCGTCCGAAATTAACTTATTACAGCAGAAAAATGGTCTTGACCTTGGGGTCCACCATAGAAAAAGCCCCCATAGATCAGACCCAGCCAAATGGTGGCAACGTCCCAAAACCCTAAATATTCTTCGCCCGTTGACCCACTTCTTCCTATTAGTCCACCGAAGACTAGAATCGCAGCCCCACAAACACTGCCCCCTACAATTCCTAGAAGCAGCGATAGAAAGACACCTCCAATCGCATTGGAGGTCTTTTTCAGCAAACTCCCTTGGTTGCCCATTAGCCCTTCCAGCAGCTTGAATCTGAGAACCCAGTTGCGATTGGATTGATTATCGCACTCAGCATCACGACTTGGTTGCTTCGACTTCATGGCTGTCGGCTCCTGGTAAACGCGGTTACCGTCCATATGAGGTACTGGGACGCTCAATGGCTGAGGTTGTCGCCTGCGTCCTGCGTCCCTTGCTCGGAATAATTCTCTTGCCTGTGCTCCGTGCCGGTTGTTACACCCGGACCTCTGAACCGCTGCCCCGATTGCGGTACACCTTTGGACCCTTTGGCGTGATCCAAGCCCCACCGCCGTAGACTTGAATGTCGCCCTAAACTTCCATTGGCGTCGGTTCGAAGGTTTCACACCAACCCCGAAGACGGGCTCAGTGGCTAATCCCCCCGCTTTCCGTACACGGTCACCTTCCCATCCACCGCGTTCGCCACGCAGCGTCCCTGGCTGAGGAATTGCATGACCTCCCTGCCAGCCCGTGCCATTTGTGCCCAACGGGATTTCGTATCGGGGTTCTGTTCCAGCCCACGAATGTTGTTCTCGTCGAACACGAAGTCCACTTCCCGCAAATGGCGCTTGGGAGACTGTCAAGGCCTGTGCTTACTGAATTTCTCGCGCTCCGTGCCTCTTTCTGATACGGTGTTCACAGATATCGCCCCCGCGACGGGAGTACTCCGTTGCAAAGAAACTCCATGCAGTGCCAGACATTCGCACGACTCACGGAGAGGACTCCGCTCGTCAATCGGTCCGATGGAATGCGCTTTCACGTGACGCTGTTCGCAGGTCCCGATCCGCGAACCAAGTTTTCTGGAGGCTTCTACGACGACCAAGTCATGTGTCATTTTGCGTATGCCCATGACCAGTTCGGGTCCAAGGACCGCACGGTTTCCGTTGTAATAACTCGCGCCGAGCAAGACCCGAAAGAAGTACTTCGTCAAGTCGAAGACGCCGCAGACAAGCTTGCAGAGTTGGTAGAGGCAGGGCACAGACTGACCACTGTGTACACGTTCAAGGGATGGCAGCTCACGCCGGGATAGTTTAGCGTTGCGGTCATCGATTCCCCCCCAGTCCGGGTGCAGTTTCTTTCACCTTCTCGGCGGGCTGGACGGTCAAAACTCAGGAACGTGGTAGGTGGTCGTTGTGATGACTGGCTTTAAGGCGGGCCGTTGACGAGCTAGAACGGATCGACCTGGGGAAAATGAATCTTCAGCTTAAAGCAAATGTAGAGAACCAGGATCGCGCCCAGTGTGGAGAAAATGAGCCCAGCGGGATGATATCGTTCGTTTTTCGGGCGAGAAAACATGTGGGTAACGCCGCCGCCGAGGATCGATCCGATGATGCCGAGCACGATTGTCCAGAAGATCGTTATGTGCACGTGCATCACCGATTTCGCGATGACCCCCGAGATTAGCCCAATAAGAATGTACCAGATTAGGTGAAACATACTTTTTCCTCCAGCGTTTGCCTTCAGAACGGCGTCGAGTATAACGCAGGGTTCGGCAATTAAGCAGACTTTCCTGTGGCCTTGATCGCCTTCCTCCATATTCGGTTCATTCTCGACCGATCCGACGCGACGCATATTCCCAGCAAGGAAGACTCCTGATTTCTTTTCCTCTTCGGTCAGGCGCTTTGTAAAGTCGTCCACGGCCCGTTGAGCCCGCGCCACGCCTTTCACGACGGCCACGACTTCAAGTGTCCTGGGTACGCCCGACGAATCGCGCATGGATTTCCGCACTTCGCAGCGGGAGGTTTCTGGATTTCGTCGCGGCACTGGCACAAGAGGCAACGCAGGCAGTGGGAGGCTAAACCGCCTCAAATCGCCCGGGACTCGAATCAGAACAGAACGGAAGGCAAATAGGCACCGGCGGGTTCGTTGTAAAGTCCCATCGTCATCAACGTCATTGGCTGGACAACCCGAAGTCCGTTCTCAAGGCACCAGCGGAAAAGTCCGGCGTTGCGAGCGGGAACAAGAATCCCCGACCCCTGAAACGCCGTGGCTGTGGCAATCAATGCCTTCAAATCTTCGTTCGTTTCACCAACGGCGTGCCCGAAAAAGGCTACCGAAGAAGCATAAGCAGTGACGCGGCCCTGCGATTCGGCGACGACGGCCGTGCCTTGTTTGATTGCGTCGTTCAGTTCTCCACCACGGTCGTGGCCGTGGATTCGGAGGCACAGGTTGTTGCAGACCGCGAGGTCGCCCGCATGCGCGGGCCGAACCCGATAACCCGACAGAGTTTTCTGAATCGGTGGTCCCTGCATACAGGAAAGCGGCTCACGCACGACGAAACCGAGCTTCGCATATAAGGAGAGCGAACGATTGTGGTATGCCGCCTGCACCAGCCGGATTCCCGCAAATTTGCGCTCGGCTGCGCGGGCCATGACAGCCTGCATCAGTTGACGGCCTACCGTCCGATTCTGCGTTGCCGCGTCAATCGTGATTGGCCCAACACCGGCAATCGGAGTTCTTTCATCCAAGCAGTTGCTTCCAATGACTTTCCCGTCCCGTTCAGCCACCACACAGAAAAACGCCGGATGCGAGAACATCATGGAGAGGATGCCAATGGGAACCTCCGAGGACGGGAAGTCCTGACGGAAATTGTGGTGATTGGCGAGCATGCTGAAAGCCTCGAAACAGATTCTTCCGCACACCTCGGCGTCCGCTGGAGTAGCTCGGCGAATGACAAGCGATTGCTCGCTGGGGCCGATGGCTTGCGAATGTCCTGCCATGGTGATTACCCCCTGGTTGAATCCGTTGCTGGAAGAGAGAAAGAGAACCTTCTGTGCTTGAGCGGCTGACCGTCCTGTGGCATCACGACTACGAGTGAAATCATGGGCGGCATTCTAGCAAAAATCGGTGCGAATGGACTGTCCTGTCTTGCGTGGCAAACAGGCAACTGAGCGAGAGCAGAAATGGCAAGTTCGGGAAGCGTGTCCGGTGAGGATTCTTAGCCAAGAGCTATTATGCTTGCCTCAGTGATTTGCCTCCGCTCGTCTTTCCGTACGGTCACCTTCCCATCGACGACGTTCGCCACGTAACGACCCTTGCTGAGAAATTGCACCACCTTTTTGCCAGACCGTGCCATTTCTGCCCAACGGGATTTCGTGTCGGGGTTCTGCTCAAGTCCACGAATCTTGTTCCCGTCGAACACAAAGTCCACTTCCCGCAAATGGCGTTTGGGGGGCTGGCGAACGGGGTATCGCTCCGTGCCTATAACGGTCGCCAGGATTTTTTTTGGGAGGGGGGGCGGCGAATTCCATTCGGTCAAATGGTCGGATGTTCCTTCAACATAGAATGCCGTCTCAGTTCTGGTTCTGCACCGAGATTCTGCAGGGTTAGGGATGAAAGTTTTACTGTTACCACTGTTACCAGATAGACCTTCATTTTGGTGTCCGAGATGCTCTAGGATTGACTCAGCGTTACAGCGAGCATTGTGCGGAAGTGGAAGCGGTGCTTTGTTTTAGCGGTTTTCTTTGACTTTCTGCTAAGGGCGGGTCAGAATCCAGTCCTCCCAGCCAACCTCAGAAACTACGTGACTTAGAAGCCTTGTCACACTCCTTGTCACACTTTTTCAGTTCGCCGAGCTGACTTTTCCATCCGCTCTGTATTATTTCCAAAAGAGGAGCGGGCGTGGCGGAGGTTCCAAAAGTAACGCTATTGGTTCGGCGGAAGGTGAATGGTCACGGGCGTTTACCAGAGATTCGCGTCGGAGGAAGAGCTCGCAGCCGGACTGCCTTAAACACCCGGCGATTTATGCAGAGTTATGGGCTATTCCTTCATTCCTTCGGCGCATCGAGAGACAGATCGTCCTAGACACCCCGTGCCGCGATAGAGGCGGTCACGCTGACGACGGTTCACCGCACTTGAATCTTCGGCGCTCATCAGGAGTGGCCCAGTAGCAATCGGCTAAAGTGACCCATACTAGGTACAGGATCGAGAGCGTGAGGCGTCATCATCCGCGCCGTAGGCGCGGAGGTGGTTGAAGGGGGGGAAGAAACAACATCATCCACGCCGCAGGCGTGAGTGCTTTCAGTCAGAATGAAGCCACGGGGCTGATGCGATGGCGCAGATAGCGGAAGCACTCTGGACTAACCTGAAGGCTGAGAGCCTCTTCAATCACGGGCGAGAAGTACGCCAGCGACCGAATGGTCTCGAGAGATGGGGCATCGGCGGGGCGCGCCAGACGCCCTCCACGGAATGGTGGCGATGAGAACCAAAGCATTCGCCACCGGACGAATCACGCTGCAACGGAGCCAAGCGCGGACGCTGGTGGTAGCCACGCTGTTGCTGTTTCTGTCCATCCTTATAGCAACCCTGGTGGGTCAAGTTTATCTGGCCCGATGACGCTCTCACATTGGGATGGCGTCATCGCAAGGGCAACCACACGGCGTTGGATATTTGCACGACCAAAGGCAAAATTGTGGGCATTGTGTTAAAGTCGCTCTCCAGAAAGAGAGGGGAAAGTGGACACAACTAACATGGGTCACCTGGCACAGCAGGGATATGGACTGCTGATTGCGCTCGGCATCAAGATTCTGGAAGCGATTGCGCTGTGGATCGTGGGCCGCTGGCTTATCGGATTTTCCACCCGTCTGATCGGCCGCACTCTGACACGACAAAAGATCGATCCGACCCTGATCCGCTACATCCATAACACTGTCGCGGCTATCCTGAACATCGTGCTGGTGGTTGCGATCCTAGGCTTCTTCGGGGTCGAGACTACGAGCTTCGCCGCCCTACTCGCCGCTGCTGGCGTAGCCATCGGTATGGCGTGGAGCGGATTGCTGGGCAATTTCGCCGCAGGGGTGTTCCTCATTGTTCTGCAGCCATTCAAGGTGGGAGACTTCGTGGTGGCTGGCGGAGTTATGGGCACGGTGGAAGAGGTTGGGCTGTTCGTGACCTCGATCAACACCCTCGACAATATCCGGAATATCGTCGGCAACGGTAAGATCTTCGGCGACGTTATCCAGAACTTCTCGACCAATGCTTTTCGTCGCGTCGATTTGACGGCACAACTGTCCCACGCAGCAGATCCGCACCAGGCGATTGCTATCCTCAAGGCTGGGCTTAAGAAAATCCCGAACGTATTGGCCGATCCAGCACCCAGCGTCGAGATCGAGACGTTCAACCTGGCCGGTCCGGTGTTGGCGGTACATCCGTTCTGCAACAACAAGGACTACTGGCAGGTGTATTTCGATACCAACATGCTGATTAAGGATTCGTTTACGACGGCAGGGTTCTCTGTTCCGGAACAGCACTACATGGTCCGCACGGCGGCTGCCGGGGCAACCGCGGCGGCACATTCCGCCTAAGGTAGGGAGCCACCAGGTCCCTGCGGAGTTCGGCAGAAGCGAGAAGTTCTTACGTCCTTCCTAACAGTCGAAAGTGCCTTTCCACCGAGGGTAGAAAGGTAACAAGTCGGAACAGGCTGCGGGTGCCGAACGTTGCCGTCTAGGACCCCGTCCCTAGGCCCCCCCCCCTTAAGTGTCGCAGGAACGCTCAGACGGCGTGGCATGACCTTTGTACGTTCTGCTAGGGGCCTGTCGCAGTGAACACGTCAGTATGAGATTCGGAGAAGATCCGGCCATATAGCTGGCAACCGCCATAGGTGGGCTCTCTTTTGCTTTTTGGGTGTTGCGGGACCGCTCCGGGCTTTCTGGACCACCGCCACGTGTGGTCTGGCGACCGACCTAGTCAGCCAAGGCGCACGATTTTCCGCATTCCGAGAATCGACGAAATCAAGACTGAAACTGGCGAGTCGCAAAAGGGATTTCAGGTTGGTGCCAGCAACGGGGTTGCCCGCATGGAGTACTAGACCGGCATTTGTCCGATAATCCGGCTAACCGGGCATGTCGAACGTATAGTCCCGGGGCGTTACAGACTGCCTCGTTCACGTGTTACAGATGTTGCGAAGTTTCGGTGCGCTTGGATGTGACTCTAGCGACCATAAGGACGCCACATGCAAACGGCCACCATCATGGATTGGGTCCAGCGCCACCGCCAATTTTGCGACGGCTCCTTTCGTGGAGAAATCTGCGGAACGAGTTTCTTCACAATACCGCTGCGTCAGGTCCGGTATCTGTCCAAGAAGCGGATCGAGCATTCACGGAAGATTAGACTTTCAACCTGGGCTCCAGCCCAAGTTACGTTTGGGCTGTCATCGAATCGCATAACCGCCATCGACGCGAATCATCATAGTTCCAGTAACGAAGTCCGAAGCCTGGGAGGCTAAGTACACGGCGGTTCCGGCAATTTCCTCCGGTTGACCCCATCGACCAGCGGGGGTCCGCGCAAGAATCTCGTCATTCATGGGCATTGTGCGTACAGGTGCCGTCATGTCGGTTTCGATCCACCCTGGCGCGATCGCATTGACTTGAATGTTGTGCGGTGCGAGCTCGATGGCCATTGACTTGGTCAGCTGAACGATCGCTCCTTTCGCTGCGCTGTAAGAGGGTATGAGCCCAGATCCAAAGAATGAGTACATACTGGCAATGTTTATGATCTTCCCGAATTTGCGACTGAGCATCGACCTGGCAGCAAGCTTCGAAAGAAGGAAAACGGCATTGAGTTGCGTCTCGATGACGCTGTCCCAATCTTCGGACTTTTCCTGCAACACACCACCGCTCAACGATACGTTCCCAGCATTGTTTACTAGGATTCCTATGCCACCGAGATCGCTCTCGACCCTGTTAAGCGCGGGCTCCAGTCCAGCGCGATCGGTCACATCAACCTTCACAGCAATTGAAGGAACACCGATTGCTTTCAATTCGGAAAGCACCCGCTGGTTCTTTTCGTCGTTTCGTCCAGAGACTGCGACGGCTGCCCCAGCTTCGGCCAATCCGAGCGCGATGCCTCGACCAATTCCTCCATTACCACCAGTCACGACAGACCCGCCCGGTTAAGTCGAACAATGCGAGTCCTCTTATCAAGCACTCCTCCTTTCAAATCCCCGTAGCCGGGCTTGGACGCTTACTGGACTCTAGCACGAGAGCGTTCACTAACTCCTTCCATGAGAAGGCCGGTGACAGTCAAGATGATTTTGGTTTTACCTAATTCGACCTCGGAATCTTCCGCTTCCTTCCGGATACGAAGCTTGCATATCTTCCAGTGTTCGATGGTGCAAACCGAAATCGTCAACCATACCAAGTACGCGACATTTACGGAACACCAGAGCACATCGACCATAAATTACGATCCGCAGGCTGAGAATTCCAGGCCCTTTTCGAATATAATTTGGAACAGTTGCCTCAGAGGAAACGAAGATGAAAAATCGTAAGCTTGGGAATTCTGGATTGGAAGTTGCTCCTCTAGCTTTTGGGGGCAATGTGTTCGGATGGACTGTGGATGAGCAGGGTGCATTCAAGTTGCTCGATGCGTTTGTCTCAGCCGGGTTTAATCTCATCGACACGGCGGACGTGTATTCGAAATGGGCTCCGGGCAATAAGGGCGGTGAATCCGAGACCATCCTAGGCAAGTGGCTGAAACGAAGTGGAGACCGGGGGAAGGTTATTATTGCCACGAAGGTCGGAATGGAAATGGGCTCAGGCAAGAAAGGGCTCTCAAGAACCCACATCCTTAGCGCCGCAGAGGACTCACTGAGACGGCTGCAGACCGATTACATTGATCTATATCAATCGCACACAGATGATGCAGAAGTGCCTTTGGAAGAAACGTTGGACGCCTTTGCTCGATTGATTAAACAGGGGAAAATTAGAGCGATTGGCGCATCAAATTACAAAGCAGAACGTCTCGACCAATCATTGCAGGTCAGCAAGAAAAAAGGACTTCCGCGCTACGAATGTTTGCAGCCTGAGTACAATCTCTTTGATCGTGCGAATTACGAAGGCAAGCTAGCAACACTCTGCCAGGAAAATGGTTTGGGCGTAATCAGCTACTTTTCTTTGGCCAGTGGATTCCTCACGGGCAAATATCGGTCTGCTAGTGATTTCTCCAAGGGTGCCCGACGCCAATTCGTGGGCAAATATCTGAATGAGCGGGGCTCTCGGATTCTCGCGGCGTTGGACCAAGTCGCAAAGCGAAACAATACAACTCCAGCGGCCGTTGCTCTCGCTTGGTTGATAGCCCAACCCAGCATCACGGCTCCCATTGCGAGCGCCACGAGTTTAGGACAACTGCAAGATTTGATCGAATCGACAAGGCTTCTCTTAGATCAGTCAGAAATAGAACTACTGAACAACGCGAGCGCTTACTCGACTGCCGCACCGTGAGTGGTGAAGATCTGCCCGCGTGTGCGAAAAGCCTGTGGAAACTGGCGCCCCTGATGGAAATCCGCAAAGAACGCGGATTCCCACAGCGGCTTGAAAAGAGCCTCGCAAACGACGCTCGGCTTTTTCACGGTTCCCACAGGCCCGGCGGCGGGTATCAACTCAGATTAACCAGTAGGGTGGGGCCAAATGAGACGATCGAAAGGGGCCAAATCAAGTTGGCGGAAGCACTGATTCCCTGTAACTGGCGAACGCCCGGGCCATGCGGTGCAAGAGCGGTCTAAATATGGGCGTCAAGAGGCCGTCCAAAGCCTAGGGCACCTTTAAGACAGGACTGCAGAAAATATAGCACCCAGAGAAGCTCGGGGATGGCCACCGAGTGCTTGTACTTCCGAACCCGCCAGTGTCTAATACTGCGAGGAGGCTTCATGAACATCGTGGAAGCATTGCACAACGAAGAAGTGAAGTTACAGCGACAGTTGACCGCCGTTAACAGTGCCATCGCCGCCCTGAACGGTGGCGGCACGGCGGTTGTATCGCGGGGTCACACCAGTAGTCCGAATGGAACGAGCGCCCCTAGGAGGACTATGTCCGCCGCCGTTCGAGCAAAAATAGCCCGGTCGGCGAGAGCACGATGGGCGAGAATCAGGGCTCAGAAGGCAAAGAAGGCGAAGTAGCGAGTTCCTGTGGATTTCAAATTCCCACCTGGATTCTGGCGTGCGGTGTATGGATCATGCGGATGGGCGATTCATGCACCGCCCACAGCCTTTTTCAAGCAGGTGGAGTGTCATCGCTCTACCTCCATCGTGCGTGGCTCCTTTGTGCCTCGTGAATTCACGCCCAAAAGCAGGGGACTTTTTAATCTAGCCCCTTTCCCATCTGCCGCAGACACTCGCACTCTAACCGCGTGCACGGGCCGCGTCGCCCCGCTTTTGGCTCTTTGCCTTAATCCGCTAATACAACGTGAGCGTCGAAACGTATTCGGATCACCCTCAATAGGTGGCGGGCATGAACAAAGACTACCAACCCGTTCTGGAATGTCCAAAATGCCAGCAAAGAATCAGCCTGCAACGTAAAGTCGCCACTGCACCAGCCTCGGAGGAGATTACCTGCATCTGCGGCTGGCGGGGACGGGCACGCCGGGCTAGGCTACTTCAGGTCGTGCCTTTCAATCGAGTTTACTCGAAGGGCATCTTAGCGCCGCATTGAATTCACGTCGGAATTCCCTTAGCAACGCTTGACCGATGGGGCATGACTTGTGGACGCATCCTGCTGGTTCGAAGCCTTCTGGAGCCTTTTCTGACCACCCTGGCTACAGTTATATCCTCTTCGATGACGAAGTGATTAGGTGGAATACTCGCTGCGGGTAGTGTCCAGATTTTTTCGCACAATTGTTGAGGCATAGGCCTGGTGGTTTTTCATTTCCCTCAAAAGGGAAGTTGAAGGTTTTGGTGTGGAACTCATGCAGCCTCGCTCGCTTCACTGAGGCGGTTCATGTCCAGATAGCGCGGGGTGACCCACTTCGAGACGCGTTTTCAATACCTCCGCGACGGCAGCGATCAGGTGTCGCAGAGCACGGCGCCCGCTGTGATCGTACCGTTTTCATTTCAAAGGGGGCAGCAGTAACCTGGGAACGATCATCGATCATCAAAATCATTATGAACTGCAGAACTACACGTCCATCGCATTCGGGAAACAAGTTTTGAAATTTGGCGCCCGGCTGCGCGATCTCCAAGAGACAAACAATGCGACAAGCAATTTCAACGGTACATTCACTTTTGCCTCCCCGGCCACGTATGAAGCGAACCAGCCGATTCAATGCACACTCACGACGGGGATTCCGGGCGGAGTCTTCGAATCTGTTCGACGCGGGTTTAATACATTCAAGACGATTGGCGCTGGCGACGCAATGTAACGCTGAGCGGAGGCTTGAGATTCGAAACGCAAAATCACATACCCGACCGCGCTGATTTTGCGCCACGCCTCAGACTTGTAGTCGTGTCGCCGCTCTCGTGGCGGGCTTTCTATGACTTCCGGATGGAATTTGTGATTTAATTACGACGATGGAACAGGCTGAAATTAGTCCGCGCCCGGTGCTTGGAGTGATCATAGTGGTGAGCGGCCTCGCTGCTTCATTTCTGCTGTGGCTGCTCTACGTGCATCGCCCTTCGCCTGATTTCGCCGGGCGCTGG
Organism: Candidatus Acidiferrales bacterium; assembly: GCA_050015335.1. Classification (GTDB taxonomy): domain Bacteria; phylum Acidobacteriota; class Terriglobia; order Acidiferrales; family UBA7541; genus Palsa-295. The sequence goes on from JBEKBP010000086.1 coordinate 10,751, forward strand.
ATGTTTTTGCCGGCCCTCAACGCGCTTTTGAACGGATTGTGTGCAATTGCTCTCTGCGTGGGATTGTATTTCATCAAACTTCACAACAGGGGAGCGCATCGCGCGAGCATGCTGTCGGCTTTCGCGTTGTCTTCCGTTTTTCTCATCAGCTACATCGTGAACCACGCACTGCACGGCGACACGGTTTTCCCAGGCCACGGCCCCGTGCGCACGCTGTACCTATCCATTTTGGCCAGCCACGTAATCCTTTCCGTCGTCGCGCTGCCAATGGTGCTCACGACCTTCTTTTTCTCGTTGACTGGGCGGTTCGCGATGCACCGCCGAATCGCACGCTTGACGTTCCCCATTTGGCTCTACGTTTCGATCACAGGCGTGGTGGTTTTCGTGTTCCTCAAGGCGTATGCGTACTAGTGGACTGTAACATATAAAACGGTAGTATGATGGTGTTCATGGAGAACACGATCGTACTGACCGACGCGGAACGTATGGAACTTAGCCAGCGAGCGACGAGCCGTAGTGGGCGTGCCG
>JBEKBP010000087.1:0-11172 GCA_050015335.1 Candidatus Acidiferrales bacterium
GAGCTCATAAGGCTGTTGCTCCTCCTTGGCAGAATTTCTTCCTGAACAAAAGAGTTATGCCATGAAGCGACAGCCTTTTTCTATTTATTGTGAGAAATTCCCGCTAGGATCGGCAGAAGCGGCCGGCACGCCCTGCCCCCTCCCCTCCTGTGGTTCTATGAAGTTGGCAACGGCCTCTTGATGGCCCACCGCCACCGGCGAATCGCTCTCGGTAGGATGGACGGCTTTCTGACGCGGTTAAAGGACCTTCCAATTGATGCCGCGCAGCAGACTTCCTCACAAATGAATAGTATCTTGGGGCAGTCCGGCTGGCAGGAGCCCGATTCGTTCACCTGTGGTTAGCCACCGGGCACGCGGCCCCGGAGGGCGGCCAGGGCTTGGTGCAAACTCTCAAAAATGCGGCTGGGGCCAATGTCTTCGGTAAGGTGATGACGGTCAAGATCGGGCTTGAGGTCCGACTGTACGTGAGCAAAGACGAGTCCCGTGCCTTGAGCGGAAAGGCTCTCCCGGACTTCGCGCACTGCGCGAGCAGCAGTGAAGTCCACATGCGTGATGGCCCCGGCATCAACAATCAACCAGTGCAACAGCGAGGGAGCCGAAGTTGCCAACATCTGAACTTCCTCGGAAAAGCGATTGGCGTTGGCGTAAAACAGTGGTGCACCAAACCGATAGATGACGAGGCCGGGTTCGGTGAGAGCGCCTGGAACCACAGGGTGTAACTGCCACATTCCGTCAGGAGTCTGTTCAAGCACCGCAGTGTGTGGACGATAACTGTGATGGACAATGCGGAATAGCGACAAGGACATGGCAAGGAGAATGCCCTGTTCCACGCCGGCCAAAACAACGACGATTGCGGTTGTCACCGCCAGCGCGAATTCACCGGGGCTCTCGCGACGGACGGCGCTTAGTCCCCGCAGGTCGATCAGCCGCACGGCGATGGTAAATACGACCGCTCCAAGAACACACTGTGGAAGAAACCGCAGGGGACCGGTGAGGTAGAGAAGCACCAGAGCCACGACGCCGGCGGTGGTCAGTTGAGCCATCTGGTTCGTGCCGCCGGAACTTTCGACCATGGCGGTCTGCGTGGGGCTGCCATTCACAACGAAAGTACCGCTGAAAGCTGCGGCGATGTTGGCAGCAGAGAGACCGACCAGATCAGCGTTCTCGTCGAGTTGCTGATGATGGCGACTGGCGTATACGCGCGATGTCGCGGCGCTCTGCGTAACGATCATGACAAAACAGGAACCGGCCACAGGAAGCAGCGTCTCCAGATCTCTCCAGCTCAGATCAGGCAAGCCCAAGTGGGGCAAGCCGCCCGGCACCGGGCCGAGAATGGCGACACCCGACCGTTCTAAGTGAAACATGGCGCTTGCTGCGATTGCCCCGGCAACGGCAAACAGAGGGCCGGGCAGTCTAGGCGCAAAGCGGTGGGAGAGGAGGATACAGGCTACGACCGCGAATGAAATCTCCGTCGTGAGGGGATGAAGGCGCGGTAGCAAGCGAACCACTTCGAGAAATTGACTGACGGTGTGTTGGCTGTGGATGTTCATGCCGAGCATCTCACCGAGGACGGCGATGCCGACTTGAAAACCGACACCAGTGAGAAAACCGAGAAGAACCGTTTGAGAAAGGAAATCCGCCAGGAATCCAAGCTTGAGCGTTCGCGCGACCAGAAGGAAAACGCCGGTTAGCAAGGCTACCGAAGCCGCAAGAGCGATGTACCGGGTGCTGGCGATGGGAGCCAAGTTAGCAAGGCTGCCCGCGAGTATGGCCGCAGTAGCAGAATCAGCGGCCACCACGAGATAGCGCGAAGAACCAAAAGCGGAAAACGCGACGAGGGGAAGCAGGAGCGTGTAGAGGCCCGTGATGACGGGGGTTCCGGCAATTTTCGTGTAGCCAAGCGACTGCGGAATGTTCATCGCCGCAAGCGTACATCCGGCCATGAGATTCTTCGATAGCTGCAACCACTGAAAGGGCCGTAACCCTTGGAAGAAGGGCATGCGATTCAGAAGGCGAGTTGCCAGAACGGGGCGGTTAGACATCAAAAGGCTTCCCTTGCTGTTTCCGGTGAACCGCGCGGTTAGTCTCCAATCCTTCCCCCCTGCTCACGCCAGAAAGAGACCACCGTTGGAAGGTGACCCGCGCCTGGGAATGAGCCTATCTTTACAAGCGCAAGCTTTCCAAGAAGTTTTCACCATCAGACTATGGTGATGCTGACATGCGCTCGGTACCCCGGCCACAGCAAGGTTATCGCAAAAGCGCCTGTCTGTGACACTGATGCTGTCCTCGAGCCGTAGTCATTTGTGCAGTCAGGTTCCACAGACCCGACTCCGACTGCGCCAATACGTCACGTCACGACTGTCAGCGTCCCTGAACTGCGGGGCCAGGAAATCCTTGGAAGCAGGCAGGAAAATCTTGCAATTCGTGTTGGGCAAAGACGGCCATGGTTGCGACTCGAACCTGAATGGTGTGCGGCACCCGGCAGACAGTTTTACAGCGCGACGGTTGCCGCTGCCAGCGATGCGGCTCCCCTGCGGAATCTCGAGCTTCACACCTGTTCAAGCGCAAAGTTCGCTGGGGGTTGATGCAGAAGAAAACCTGATCTACCAGGCTTCCCCACCGTCACCACCGGGGCGAATCTCGTCAAGCAGGATTGAGCATAGCGACTCGCTGCTTCATACATGCATCAGGGGACCCGCGCTGGCGTCCCAGAACGCCGTTGCTTTTTTCACAGGTTGCCTTCGTCTGTCGGCGAGAACGGCTTGAATCGCCCTGTTCCCTGTAACCTTCCCGTCGGAATCTTCAAAAAGCTCCTTTACGTCAAGCCGGACGCTGGGCAGGCGCAACTTACCGGCCGCCACCAACATGAGTTCCTGGTCGTCGGCACCCTCCGCCGAAAACGGAACCAGTTTCGCCACCGGGAGATGGCGGTCTCGGATCACTACTTCTTCGCCACCCTTAGCGAATGAAATATGCTTGCTCAAGCGTTCTGCCACATTCACGCTTCGCGTGCGGCCCTCCTTCGTTATGGCGGTTATAGCCATGAACTCGCCTCCAGGGGAAAGAAACATCAAATCATTTTCATAAAATGGATTTTGGGTTGAGACGCGCGGTCAAAGCCGTCACAATGGGGAAAGGAAACCGACGTGAGCAAGAAATCTAGGCGACCGGAATGAGGACAGTTCTCGCTATCCTGATTCTCTCCGTGGCGGCCCACGCCGCCGATACCGTGAAGACGGCCAATGGCGTTCTCGAAGGGACGGTGAATCCCGCGACCGGTATCCGCGTGTTCAAGGGAGTTCCGTTCGCGCTGGCCCCGGTGGGCGATCTGCGCTGGAAGGAACCCCAGCCTCCCAAGGACTGGCCCGGCGTGCGAAAAGCCGACCAGTTCGGGCCCCGCTGCGCGCAGCAGCAGGTATTTGGCGATATGAACTTCCGCTCAAATGGCATGGGCGAAGATTGTCTCTACCTCAATATCTGGACATCCGCGAAATCGAGCACCGCCAGGCTGCCAGTGCTGGTGTACTTCTTCGGCGGCGGGTTCGTTGCCGGCGACGGTTCGGAGCCTCGGTACGACGGCGAGAGCCTCGCCGCCAAAGGCATCGTCACCGTGACCCTTAATTACCGGCTCGATATCTTTGGATTCTTTTCATATCCGGAACTCACGAAGGAATCGCCGCATCATGCTTCCGGCAACTACGGACTGCTCGACCAGCGCGCCGCCCTGCTCTGGGTGAAACGGAACATCGCAGCATTTGGCGGCGACCCGAGTCGAATCACGATCGGCGGCGAGTCGGTCGGTTCCGCCTCGGTCAGCGCCCAAATGGCTTCTCCACTCTCGGAGGATCTGATGGAGGGAGTCATCGGAGAAAGCGGGTCGTACCTGGACGCGGGGCGCAGCCTGTTCACCCCAGTGCCGCAGGCAGATGCAGAGCGGGTAGGCGTCAACTTCGCCGCTGCGGTGGGTGCCCATTCGCTCGCAGCGCTCAGAGCCATGACGGTGGAGCAGCTTTTCAAAGGGACCGGGAAACGTAACGCGACCGCGTTCCCCGCGGCTATTGACGGCTACTTCTTCACGCGGTCCCCGCGGCAAATCTACTCCCAGGGCAAACAGGCGCATGTTCCGCTTTTGGTGGGCTGGAATTCGGACGAAAACCCCGCGCGGAGGGTGCTCGGGAACGTCGAACCCACGCCCGAAAATTACGCCAGAGCCATCCGCAAACTCTATCCGGATCACGCGGAAGAAGCGCTAAAGGCCTACGGCGCCACCACGTCCGGTCAGGTGGCAGAAAATGCCACGGCCCTTGCGAGCGATCGCTTCATCGCATACAGCACGTGGGTCTGGTCGAATCTCTGCGAAAAGACGGGAGGCAAGCCCGTGTTCCGTTATTACTACTCGCATCCGCGACCCCCCATGCGATTCGAGATGGGAAACCTAGTGGCGATATTGGTGGGCGTGGTCCGCGGACTCGGCTTCGGAGCAATGACGACTCTGGCAGAGCGCGGCGCCGTGCATTCGGCCGAAATCGAATACGCGCTGGGCAATCTCGCCACCAATAAGGTCTATGCGTGGACCGACGACGATTACAAAGTCTCCCGGACGATGGAAGAATACTTCGCGAACTTCATTAGGACCGGCAATCCGAATGGACCGAACTTACCGAAATGGCCGGCGGCCAACAGCGACAAGAGCATTCCGGTTATGGATATCGATGTCGAAAGTCGCGCGGGACCCGAGAAGCATCGGGAGCGGTATGAGTTTCTCGATAGCCTGAACCGCTGAGTCAGCGGGCGAATCACGCATCGGTCGGACTTATATTGTGTTCCGTCATCAATTTCATCGGTCCGTTGCGGGAATCGTCCCCTTTCCTGCCAGCCGACAAAGACGCTGCGGTTGCCACTTGATCCCGATTTGTACGCAGGGCCCCGCCCGAGGGGCAGGCGCCTTGCCGAGCCCTCCGTTGCAATGAAGACCGCTTAATTCTTTAGCAGTTCCGTATAGGTGGTATCGGTGAAAGTTGGATGACCCCCGCCGGGCCCCGCGTGGGCATCGACCTGGCCGAGAGCTTGCTTGATTTCATCCAATGATTTGCCTTGTGCAACGAGCTCTTTGATCTTAGCGCGCCTCTCTTCGACATTCGCCAACCGCTTCTGCAAGTCGGCCTTCGTCTGTAAATCTCCGTGTCCGGGAACAAACGTGTCGGCATCCAGGGCAAGAATTCCCTTTACGGTCTCAATCCAACCTTCCGAAGTGCCGTTTTTCTCCAAATGAATGACCGGGTAGCCGGGATTGGCCCAATCGATGATGTCCCCGGTAAACACGATCTTCTGTTGAGGTAGATATACGACGAGATCGCCACTGGTGTGTGCAGGAGCCCAGTGGAGCAGATCGATGCGCACCCCACCGATGCTGAGCGACTGCGTCTTGTCCACGGTTTGTGTGGGCAGGTGCCCTTGCAGGGCGGCCTTCCCAGAATTCACGGAGTTCTCCATCTCTTTCTTGCAATTCTCTTGAGCGATGATCGTTAAGCCCATCGGGAAAGCCGCCAGCCCGTTCACGTGGTCGCCATCGCTATGGGTGAGGATCACGTGGGTCACCGGTTTCGATGTGAGCTTAGCGATTTCAGCCAAAACATCTTTCGCAGAGTCCGCGGTGGTCTTGGCGTCAACTACAACCACGCCCTCTTGATCAATAATAAAACCCGTATTCCCCCCCACCCCGCCCTGTGTCCAGTACACGTTGTCGCTCAACCGTCTTACAGAGAGGGCCTGAGACGGCGTTTGAGCGTGACTAGACAGGCCGAACATACACAGCGCAGCGATCGTTCCAATTCGGCAAGTGAAGCGAGATCGATATTGAGCGTGTCGCATCCCCCACCCTCCCGAGGCCGGATGACTGAGATTTCGTTGTGGCTTCCTAGTTTGGCCGATCAATCTTAGCGCTTCTTTTTTAGCTCTTCCAGTGAGGTGTCGCGACATAATCGCGCGTGATGTCCGCCAGTGTCCGCGTGCCGCAATTGCCCATCGCGAGCTTCAGTTCGCCCTGAAGAATTTCGAGCACACGATCGACGCCCACCTGCCCGAACGCTCCCAATCCCCACAGCAGAGGGCGTCCGATTCCGACTGCCGTGGCCCCCAGTGCCAATGCTTTGAAGGCATCGGTGCCGCGACGAATACCACCGTCAACGAACACGGGGATGCGCCCCTGCACCTCCGCGACAACCTCCGGAAGTGCCTCGACAGTTGCACGCAAAGTTTCCGTGGACCGCCCTCCGTGGTTCGAAACAAGGATGCCGTCGACGCCGTGTTCCAAGCATAGCCGTGCGTCTTCCCGCGTGTCCAATCCCTTAATGATGAACTTCCCCTTCCAGAATTTTCGAATTTGGTCTACGAAGCCCCAGTCCAAGGCGGTGAGGACGCCGCCCATACCAAGGCCATCGTGCATCGGGCGGTCCCTGGCCAGTACGGCGGTGCCCTTCACCTGGTGGCAAGGAGTGCAACGATTTAAATCCTTCGGGCGGGTGCGCAAGTATGTTTCGAGGTTGCGCCCCGACGAGGCATCGACGGTCAGGGCGATCACGCTCGATCCCGAGGCTTCCACACGTCGCAGCAGTTTCTCACACGCCTCCCAGGGATTCGGTGCATAGAGCTGATACCAGACCGGCCGACCCAGGGCTGCATTGACGTCTTCTATGACGATCGACGTCGCCATCGAAAGAACCTGCAGGGTGCCACGCGCCCTGGCAGCTCGAGCGACAGCCAACTCGCCGTCGGGATGAAATGATCTCTCGCCACTGGTCGGACAGAGGAAAATCGGGCTGTCGTAGGTGGTGCCGAAAAGTTCGACGCGCATATCGACTTTGCTGGCATCGCGCAGGCGACGCGGTCGGAGTTCCACCTGCTCGAACGCTTCGCGATTGGCCCGGAGCGTACCGTCGTCATCGACACCGCTTGCCATGTACGCCCAATGGCCCGGCTGCACATTGCGATGCGCGGGCGCCTCAAAATCGAACACATTGAGGGCCTCGGCGGCGCTGCTGATGACATCGGATGCCTGCTGCGCTCCCTCGGCAAGGCCGCCCTGACGGAGAAAGGCGGTGACTCCACCCAAAGACGCGACGTACGGACTTGCGGCCAGAAACTTCAGAAATGCACGGCGTGCAGTTATGTCCCTTGTCATAAAGCGCGTGATTGTAACGCTAGTACATATTTCTGACAATAGTCTGTACTCGCTCAACTCGCTCACGTGATCGGTGACACTTTCCTCATGAACTGAACGATTATGGCGGGTTCTCGCGCGCCGCCGGAGGCAGGCTAGGGGGCTTTCGAAAAGTCGAGAGGAGAACCATCCTGTTCCTGCGAGGCAAATGCGACCGCGGTTTGCGGCTCACCGGGCGGGACCGGAAATTGGAGGCGGCGAGGGAACAGCGAAAGAATCGCCGCCAGCAGGCCGCGTGACGGATGAAACGGATTACTTCCGCATTGCCGACATAACCGGTCAATCTCTGCCCGCCTTCGTGTGTCTCTTTAGGATTGACGTCTCGTGCGGTGACCACCACATCGTGCACAAGGGAAGATCTCCAATGAGCTACGATTCTTTTTTTGCACTTTCCGACTCACTTGACCATTCAAGATCTTAGCCGGAAGCGGAGCTCATTCCTCCTGAAAGAAAAACCCAACTGGAAAAGAATAGCAGTTCCCACCTAACCTTTTTTAGAAATGTGATTCAGAATATTGGCCGGTAATAATCGACAACACGGGAATAACGATCACAATCCATGACAAGAGCTTTGTCATTGCGAATCGACTTTATATTCTCGAGCCCTGAGTGTAGGCTGCAGCAGCGTCCCTTATGGCGGAGGAGGAGATTGATGCGACTGCTCCGTAACCTGCTCTTTGCATTTCTTGTTGTCGCATGCGCCGCTCACGCCCAGAGTCGGAGCGACGAAGCCGCGGTCCGCAACATTCCCCAGCAGTTTGCGGCGGCTTGGGCAAAGCACAGTGGGCATGAATTGGCGAAGATCATGTCTGAAGATGTGGACTTCGTCAATGTCGGCGCCAATTGGCTTCACGGGAGGACGGATTTTGAGCTGTATCACTCCCGGCTGCTTTCCGGCCGCTTTAAGGAGTCAACGCTCGTGCCCCTTGAGACGGTCGTTCGTTTCCTGCGACCCGATCTGGCCGTCATTCACTGGAGCTGGAAAATCCAGGGTGATAAGAATGAGGACCTGACACCGCGAAAACCGCGCTTCGGCCTGTTCACGATGATCGCCGAAAAGAAAGATGCAGGGTGGCTGATTATTGAGGCGCAAAACACCAACTGGATACCCGGTCCAAATCCGGAATTGAATGGCATCACGCCGCCGATTGTCTTCCCAAAGGAGGAGGATAAGCCCTGAAAGGCGGGCTTACCCTCTATTGAAATGTGAAAGATGCGTGATCGGCGGCCACCCATCGGATTAATGAAGATTCTCTCCGGTTTTGCTTTGATCTTTCACGTCTTGGACGTGGTGGAGCTAACTGGGCGAAACGGAGGTGGGCTCTGCGGGGACGCAACCATGCTGAGGGATAGCCTGGTGGTCGTATCGATGCCTTGAAAATCCCCGCCCGAAGGGTGGAATACTCACTAACGGATAGCGCCCTCTTTCCATTTCAGGCTGAACCAACACAGGGGCCCATCGTACAGGTCAATAAAAACCCTCTTAACTCATTTATAGGTTTCTCCACATGAAGCTAGAGGAAATCTCAGAGAGAGACCCAGATATGCGCATTCTTTATCTTCGCTCCAAGGCGGTGGCCGCCGCAGTTTTGGTTGCAGTATTCATGATCCCCCATTGACCTTAGCTCAGAATAGCTCCGGCGACCCGTCTGCAACCACGCTACTACAGACGGTGGGATTTCTGTTAAATTGACCTCGTGCTGGATCAGCCTATTCTCCGAAACTTAGCACTGTTTATCGTTCTCGCTGCGATCCCGGCGAGTGCTGCAGATTCTGGCCCTGTCGTCGCGGTCACTGGCGGTCGCATTCGTGGGGCGGTGCTACCCAACAGCGGCGCGGTGTTTAAGGGCATTCCATTCGCAGCGCCTCCAGTGGGCGATTTGCGCTGGCGTGAGCCGATGCCGGTGAACCCGTGGGGCGGCGTACGGGATGCGACGAAGTTCGGCGCGCCCTGTGCGCAGAATCCTTATTTTATTAGCGACGCGAAGGAAGTCAGCAGGGAAGACTGTCTCTTCCTGAACATTTGGTCCCCGGAGTGGCCTAGCAGGTCGCGGAAACCCGTTATGGTCTGGATTCCAGGCGGCGGAAACTTCGGAGGTGCCAGCGGGCAGGGTGTGAACAACGGTCAGAATCTAGCGCGGCACGGCGTGGTGGTAGTGACCATCAACTACAGGCTCGGCCTATTCGGTTTCTTTGCGCATCCGGAGCTCACGCGTGAGTCGCCACATCACGCGTCGGGGAATCAGGGGATTCTGGACCAGATCGCCGCGCTTCGGTGGGTTCGTCAGAACATTGCCCGATTTGGCGGCGATCCGGCGAATGTAACCATATTCGGCGAGTCCGCCGGTTCGCTGGATGTGAGCGTGCTGATGACATCACCGCTATCGAAAGGACTGTTCCGCCACGTCATCGGCGAAAGCGGGGCCGTGATCCTCGTCGGCGATCCCTTGACGCTGGTGCAAGCGGAGAAACAGGGTGAATCGTTTGCCCAACAGTGGAATATTGGCGACGCTTCACTGAAAGGAATGCGTGCGGTTCCAGCAGCCGGGATTCTGAAGAAGGAACCAGACTACCTCCAGTCACCGCCTCCGAACTTGGGCATCACCATAGACGGCTACGTGTTTCCCAGACGCCCGGCGGACGTGTTTGCGGCGGGCCAAGAGCACCCCGTCGATCTTCTCCTTGGCAACAATTCACGGGAGAGGATTCCGGGGACAACTCCTCCGTCCGATCTGACGAAGGCTGTCGAAGACACCTATGGACCGATTGCGAAGCAGGCGCTCGCGATTTATGTGGGCGCTGCCGATCCGCTGTATGGCATGCCCGCCGATCAATGGGCCACCGATACTTCCTTCCGGTGTTCGGCAGTATTGCAATTGATGTGGCACGCAGCGGCGGGAAACGCCGCATTTGAGTTTCAGTTCGACCGGACGCCTCCAGGCCGTGAGAGCGTGGGTGCAACCCATAACTCGGACCTGGAATATGTGTTCGATACATTCGGGTCGAGGACACCAACTCCGGCACCACACTATGACGCCGTCGACCAGTCCGTTTCCGATGCCATGCAGCAATACTGGACCAACTTCGCTAAAACTGGTGATCCCAGCGGAGGCAAGCTTCCGCAGTGGCCCAAATTCGATCCTGTCTCGCGGACGTACATGGAATTCACAGGCGCAGGCCCGGTGACCCGGGAAGGGTTACGGCGACCTTTCTGCGATCTGTTCATTGAAAACGCGAAACGGCAAATGGGAAAGTAAATTCGGACCGCCCTGCAAATCAGGCCGCTGACCGCTGATTGTATCCGGAAATAATCTCCTTCCACCGTGGCCGTGCTTTTCCAAACTGACCCGTACCCACCGTGTCGGCATCTTGCTGAACACCCTCCGGTGAGTACAGCAGACAATCCACAAAACAAATGAAAAGAGAAATCCGTCTTCGCGGTTCAAAGTAGAGAAGAATTCCACATGGGACGCGATCTTAGCCATGCTGATCACAATCAACGGCGCTGTAGCCACTTTCATCGCGAAAGTGCGTCCCGATGGGGACTCGTGGGATCTGCGTTGTGTCGATCCGCTCGTCGGCGAGTTCCGCCTCCGCCCCGGGGACGCCCTTCACTATTGGTCGAATCGATCCGGGGAATGGCTCCCCGCATCCGAGATGGATTTGATCGAGCTGGCGGTCGCGGAATTGGAAAAGGGGAAGGGGACTTCGACAGGCGAGGAGGCGGACCGCGACGCAAACCGGTTTTGCGCGTGCGGAAAAGCAATAGGCAAAACTGGCTCGCGACTGCGTCGGGGCGGAAAAAACCTGTCGGAGACGGGGGGGCCCGCTCTGCGCCAAGCACGCGGCGGAGTTCCGACGCACGTTTCCGGGTGAGCTGGAGCTGGGAAGAAATCGCCCTCACCGCAGAGAGCGAGATGGTGGACGACTCACTGGGCGACTTCAGCGATGCT
>JBEKBP010000088.1:0-11167 GCA_050015335.1 Candidatus Acidiferrales bacterium
TTCGAGTGGTGACCAGACGATCTTACGGATTCCGTACCTTCGATGCCATGGAAATAGCCCTATATCACACGCTCGGCCGGCTCCCAGAACCAGAATCAGCCCATAGATTCTGCTGACGAGGCCTCAAGGACAGGAGCCAATGGATAAGCTGCGGGGCCCTACGGTGTGATAAGCCGTACGAAAGCGCAGAGTCGTCGGCATTCAGATCTGAACCGCCGCACAACTGGAATCCGTTCCTCTTTCGCGAGAGCACGTTTGTATCCCCGCACCGTTCACGAAGCTGGGAAATACGATGTCAAATTCCGCTTCCTGCGGGGGCCCGAAGCTCCTCGCGCAATCGCTGGCGTGCGCGGGAAAGGCTTGACATCACCGTTCCCATCGGGGCGCCTGTCACGTCCGAAATTTCCTTGTAGGAGAGCCCTTCGATCTCGCGCAGCACCAGAACCTCGCGAAATGCGACCGGTAGAGTCCCCAGAGCTGCCCTTACGCGTCCGCTTTCCGCCCGGGAAACAAGTTCCGCTTCGGCGTCTGCCCAGGGGCTTTCGCCGCTATGAACCGTTTCATCAAATTCGTCGGAGAATTCGGCTTGGCGATTCTTCTCTACCCACGAATAGTAGGTATTGCGCACGATCTTGAGGAGCCAAGCACGGCTATCTCCCCCGCGAAATCCATTGAAGAATCGCAGCGCCCGCAGACACGCCTCCTGCGCTACGTCTTCGGCATCCGCTGGGCTGCGTGTCAGCCAGCGCGCCAGATTGTATGCCGCATCGAGATGCGGCAGGAGAGTGTCTTCAACGGTTCCTGCAGCGTATTGCTCTGCCATTCACTTTCTCCTGAACAGAATCAAGCCGTTCTCTCCTGCTGCGTTACCGCCCAGGCTTTCTTGGCCTCGGAGTGCTTCTTATATCCAGTACCCTCGATAACCCGCTGCAACCCTTTATGGTCTGCGGGCGTTACCGAAAACCGATAAGTAAATGTGTCTAACTCTAGGTGGCAAAGCACTTCTCCCTCGAGACCCGCATGAAACATGGTGATCCTCTTCAATTTCCCGTGGACGTATTCTTGGAGCCTTCAAGTTGCTCGGCAATGAACAGAGAGGGATTGGTGACAACGACGTGGCGGCCCATGAGGGCCTGAAAGAGAGCAATCCCATCCACGTCGACGAGAGAGACCCCAGCCAGGTCGAGGACCAGCTGAGTTCGTCGGAACAAAAGCTCCTCACACATTCGGCGGAGTTCCTCGACCCAACGGCCTTTGACTTCGCCCTCGACACGGAGAGTAATGGCCTGGCTTGAAGATTGAACGACCGAAATACGCATCATGCGCAACGATCTCCGAGAACCACGGTGACCTAAGGCAAGCGGCGTACCACTAAGAAAACTAGATAGCATTCCGTCTATGTGCCGAGGCCTAAAGCACTTGGGAAGGCGGAGAGAGATTTGTCTACAGGGCACCACCGGATTTGGTGGGTTGCGAACTGAATCTATTGGTGGCGGCTACGATGGGTCGTGGGCGGAGCGCTTAATGCCGAATTTCTCCATTCGATGGCGGAGGGTATTTGGATGCAAATTGAGGATTTTCGCGGCACCTTTCGGTCCCTCGATCACTCCCGAGGTCAGTTTGAGGGCGGCCACGATATGCCGTCGCTCGACCTCTTTGAGGGTGGGGAGTTGTAAAGCAGGCAAACGAGCTTCATGAGCCACTTCGGTAGGTTTGTCGGCCGTCCCTTGATCGCTTCGAGGAAAGGGGCTCAGCGCGAGTTCTTGTTGCAGCTCAAGAATGTGGCCCTGGGACAAAACCACCGCCCGTTCAATTATGTTCTGCAGTTCCCGAATGTTTCCCGGCCACGAGTAGCCCAAGATTCGGTCCATGGTAGCTTGCGAGATTCCCTCGATGGTTTTGCCAAGTTTTTTTGAATAATTTGACAAGAAGAACTTTGTAAGTTTAGGGATATCGGAGCGCCGCTCGCGCAGCGGCGGCACCTCCATCGGGAAGACGTTCAGGCGGTAGAAAAGGTCGGCACGGAAGCGCCCGCTCTGAATCGACTCCTGCAGGTCTCGGTTTGTTGCAGCGATAACTCTTACGTCTACGCGCAATGGCCGACTACTACCAACCGGCTCGAACTCACGCTCTTGCAAAACGCGCAACAACTTAACCTGAGTCTCCAACGGTAGCTCTCCGATTTCGTCGAGAAAAATGGTGCCGCCGTCGGCTAGCTCAAAGCGACCAATACGCCGGTCAATGGCGCCAGTGAAAGCTCCTTTGACGTGGCCGAAGAGTTCGCTCTCGACCAATCCCGCGGAGATGGCACTGCAGTTCACCTTTACCAGGGGGCGGTCCTTACGGACGCTGCGGTTATGGATCGCTCGTGCAACCAGTTCTTTCCCGGTTCCCGTCTCTCCGTAGATAAGCACGGTAGAGTCGGTCGGAGCGACCTGTTCAACCTTTCGGAGCGTCGCCAGGAGCGCGGGGCTATCGCCAACGATTTCCTCGAAGTTATGCTCCTTGCGCAGTTCCTCCCGCAGATAAACGTTTTCCTTCTCCAATCTGGCCTTCAATTCCGAGATCTCTCCATAGGACTTTAGATTCTCGATGGCCAGTGCAACTTGGTTGGCTACTTCCTGCAAGAACGCGGCGTCCTCACCCGAATACCGATCCCTTTCCCGGCTTACCAAGCTGAGTGTGCCGATACACCTTCCCTGCACAACCAGGGGAAAGACGCACATCGACCGGATGCCCTCTGTGACGAGGCGGCGCTCATTAGCATACTGCGCTTCTTGTTCAAGATCGCGGCGCACGAGAGGCCGCTGACGGTCGAACACCCAGCCGGCACAGGTCTCGTTGCGACTAACCTCCAATCCTGCTCGGAAATAGTCCGAGTGCATGTCTCCCTCGACGGCCAGGAAGTGGAAGGCATCTCTCTCCGGCTTATAGAGTGTAATAGCGCAGCGGTCGAAGGAGATAAGACTACGTAAGGCTTCGGAAATAGAGTGTAGGAGGGCCCGCTGGGTTAGGTTCGTAATAATGGCATTATTGATCCGAAGTAGGCTGCCGCTCCGCTCTTCACTCTTACGGAGCGCCGCCTCCGCCTGTTTCCGCTCCGTTACGTCTTCGGAGAGAGCCATTATGAATCGCGGCATGCGTTCAGTGCCCGGCACGAGAGAAACGTTGTTGCTTACCCACCTTAAGCTGCCATCTTTGCATCGATACTGCTTCTCGATCTGGAATTGTTGTCGTTTTCCTTCCAATAGATCGTTGACCAGTTCCCAGTTAAATCCGCGATGATCCTCTGCGGTAATCTCTAGAAAAGTAAGCTTGCGGAGTTCCTCCTCGGTGTAACCCAACATTTTCTCGTAGGCACGATTCACGGCTAGAAAGCGGCCGTTGAGGTCTGTAAGCGCGACGCCGATCGCCGAATTCTCAAACACGGCCCGCCACCGCTCCTCGCTGCGCGTGACCTGTCTATTGGCTTCACGTAAAGCTTCTTCGTTCTGCCTATGTTCCGTTATGTCGCGTGAGACGGCCACTAGTTGTTCCGGTTCGCCTTTCGGACCACGAATGGGACTGACAACAACGTCCCACCACTTGGGTTGCTTTGTAACTCTTGTAGCGAAATATCCTACGAAATGACCGGTACCGCCCGTGCTGGCAACCTCCACGGCATCTCGCGCTGCTTCGCGATCGTCACCCTCCCAGAAATCGATCCAAGAACTGTTCACTAATGGGCCCACGTCACAGATTTCCAGAGCCTCCATGCCACCTTCATTCATCGATAATAGCCGGCCCTCGATGTCGAGCACCTTGATACAATCGTGGCTGCTCGCGATAAGGCGGGTCTTAAGCTCCTCGCTCTTCCGCAGTGCCTCTTCCGCCTGTTTACGCGCGGTGATATCCATGAAGGCTACGACGCAGAGAGTTCTACCGCCCTGCATCATCAAATGAGACCAATACTCTACGGGAAAGCTACTGCCATCCCTTCTCCAGAAAATCTCGTCGTCTCGATGGACACCAACGGCTTTTTGGAGCCCCAAGTAAATAGGGCACTCTTCGAGGGGATACGGCGTACCGTCGGCCCGAGTATGGTGCTCGGTCTGGTGCATGTTTTTTCCCACCAGTTCGGCAGGATCGTTGTATCCAAGTACCAGAGCCGCGGAGTGATTGCAGAAGATGCAGGTGCCCACGCTGTCGCATCCAAAGATGGCCTCAGCAGCGGAAGCTAGTATCAGCCGGACTCGCTCCTCACTATCGCGCAAAGCATGCTCTGTCCGCTCGCGGTCGGTGATGTCGTTCATTACGACTAGGTGTGCAGGCTTGCTCGCCCAATTAATCGGTTGGCTGTGGATCTCAACATCGATTGGTGTCCCATCTTTCCTTTGGAACTTGCACACCGCTGCGTGGCCAATATCTGTCAACGATTTCGACAGAAACTTCGACAGACTCTGGGCTTCCGTAGCGGGTCGGACGCCCTCGATGTTCACCGCCAGAAATTCATCTTGGGAGTAGCCGTAACGACGGACAGCAGCTTCGTTGGCAGCTAAAAAACGCAAAGATTCGTCGTCCCAGACCCACATGGGTTGCGGGTTCCAGTCAAAAAGCAGCCGGTAGTTGTCGCCGCCAACGTCCGGTTGGACGGAAAGTCCGGGGCCAGGCTGAGACACACGACACCTCCTGACCTACGATCCGAAAGCTATCCCCTGCGATCCAGCCGATTTTAGCAAACCTTGCAATACACTGCGCATCAAATCCTCGTCATCAAACGATCGCCACCGCTTCACAGAAAACGCGGGAATATTCTTATTTCGCGGTTACGATATTAGCCCATAAAACACTCAACGTTCATGACGCGCATTGATACTATGTACGTAAAGCTGAAATAGGGGAACCGTCAAGACTTTGTAAAGGCAGGGAAAGCTTGTGAGAAAGGTGTAGGCTATACTCGTTTCTATCATTACCATACATCTATGGCCTGTTCCCTACATCGACTCCCACTCGCCAAGAAAAACCCGTCGCCTGCGCACGTTGCAGCGGTTTAGTCCAATCCATTTTCAGCCCACACGCGCGCGGCCCCGATCGCGTTACCTGCATACGCCTACTATCGCCGCATCACCGAGTTAGAATGTCCTGCATTCCGTTGATCGTGTATTGAACATGCGCGAGGTTATGCCGACTGCTGGGCCATGCTGTCGATCATTTGGGGGGCGACTACGCACTCACGGCGGAGGGAGTATGCCCGAGCTGGCCGGGTCCCAGGCCCTATGGCGTGATAAGCTCCGCGAAGTCGCCAAGTTCTTTGGTATTCAAATCTGAAACGGCCCGAAACTCGAAGCCATCCTTCTTCCAGGAAAGCACGTTGTATCCCTGGACCGTCTGCTCACGAAGCGAGGAAACACGATTGTCGGCCGCAGGCCAGACATAGAGATTAATCGTATGCAGCGCCCGGTGGTACACCATCACCGCAACCGTGCGATTCTCCAGGTAATCAAGCCGTCCACCAACCAGTGGATAACCTTCTCTCGCGAGGTCCCGCACGGGCGGCGCAAAATCAATCTTTCCATCGAACCAGGGTTTTACCGTGTGCTGATCGGTTGAGATAACATCCATCAGGTGGTTTGACATCAGCGAGCGAATATGGCTCGTTACAATTTCCCTCTCCGGGGAAGGAGCTGCGGGACGCGATATCATGAAGGTAATCAGCAGTGCGGCCGTCGCAAATGCAGCTCCACCTCCCGCCCAGATCCACCGGGAAAACCAAGGAACCCGTCCGCTGAGCTTGTCTCGTGGAGCGAGGCGCTGGATTTTCTCTTCCAGGCTCGCCGGGGCGCGGTAGTACAGATCCGAGCGTTGTAGCGCCCCTCGCACATCCTTCCAGCTCTGTACTTCACAATCGCAGTCGCGGCACGAAGCCAGATGCGCCTCAACTTCGAGCGTGCGCTCGAAGCTGAGTTCGCCATCGAGATATCCTTCCAGCAAATGCCGGTCGAGTGTGCAGTTCATGTCAGACTCCTTTCCCCGTGGCAGCCCGAAGCTCCTCGCGCAATCGCTGGCGTGCGCGGGAAAGGCTTGACATCACCGTTCCCATCGGGACGCCAGTCACGTCGGAGATTTCCTTGTAAGAAAGCTCCTCGATCTCACGCAGCACCAGAACTTCGCGAAATCCGGCTGGCAGGGTCTCAAGCGCCTTCCTCACCTGCTCGCTATTCGCTCGCGAGACGAGCTTTGCTTCGGCGTCCGTTCCCACCGCTTCGCCGCTATGCACCGTTTCATCAAACTCGTCGGAGAGTTCGGTCGGGCGATTCTTTCTGACCCAAGAATAGCAGGTGTTGCGCACGATCTTGAGGAGCCACGCGCGGCTATCTCCCCCGCGATAACCATCGAAGAACCGTAGGGCTCGGAGACACGCCTCCTGCACCACGTCTTCGGCATCCGCCGGGCTGCGTATCAGCCAGCGCGCCAGGTTGTATGCCGCATCGAGATGCGGCAACACCACCTGTTCGAATCGCTCAGGCATATTCGCCTCGCACTCCCATCAACTCTGCCAATTTAGACTCCCACAATATAGGACTCCCTGGGAGCTATTTTATTCCCGGCCCCGTTGCTATTTCTTTCCATGGAATAACTTGGTCCCTCGGGAGTCTGGAGAGGTGCACGCCGATTACACAAGACCCTTCACCGGGAGCGTGACTTATAGGAGGAAGCCGATGTCGAGGAGAATTATTCACGACCATAACCACGATGGGATTGACCGTCGGGGATTTCTTGAATGCATGGCTTGGGCCGGGACCGGAGCCCTCTGCGTTTTGAGCGGAGGGGTTCTGAAGTCGTACGCCCTAAGCGATTTGGGCGCCGCAACTAAAGCACTTGCAAACGCGGACTTCAGTTTCGTCCAGATCAGCGACAGCCACATCGGTTTCAACAAATCGGCCAACCCAGACGTTTCGGCCACGCTCCAGGCGGCCATCGACAAGATCAACGCACTCCCCACCCCACCATCCTTCATTTTGCACACTGGTGACATTACGCAGCTTTCAAAACCCGAAGAATTCGATACCGCAGCGCAGCTATTGAAGGGCCTGAAGACGGACCAGATTTTCTATGTTCCCGGTGAGCACGATGTTCTTGACGGTACGGGCAAACTCTATCGCGAACGCCACGGAATGAGCTCGATGGGCGATGGCTGGTACAGCGTCGATTTAAACGGCGCCCATTTCGTCGGGCTTGTCAATGTGTTGAACCTCAAAGCTGGCGGCCTTGGCTACCTTGGTCCGGAACAGCTCGAATGGCTCGAGAAGGATCTCAAAAACGTCTCAAGCAGCACTCCAGTTGTCGTGTTCGCCCACATTCCACTGTGGTCCGTTTATCCCGACTGGGGTTGGGGTACCGACGACAGCGCCCAGGCCCTTTCTTATCTCAAGCGTTTCGGGTCGGTCACGGTCCTCAACGGCCACATTCATCAGACCATGCGGAAGGTAGAAGGCAACATCACCTTTCACACGGCATTGTCGACTGCTTTCCCGCAGCCCGCGCCAGGTACACCTGGAGCGTCACCTGGTCCGATAGCGGTTCCAGCCGGTCAGTTGCGTACTCTGCTCGGCATCACGGATGTGAATTTCTTCAGCGGCCAGCAGGCGCTCGCGGTCACCGATTCAACTCTCGCTGAGATGGGGTCGCCGATGATGCACCCTATGGGGAGCCAACAATGAAACCCGCTTATACACTTCTCGTTCTCGCGTTCGCAGTTTCCCTAGCCCTGGTCGCGTCGGGAGCCGGCACGGCAAAGCCGGCTCCTCGCGCGAGCGATGCGCAGTCGTACACGATCAACATCAAGGACTTCATGTTCGCACCTCGAAATCTCACGATACCAGTTGGCTCAAAGGTAACGTGGGTCAACAAGGACGAGGAGCCGCATAAGGTCGCCGAAGTAAACAGCACATTCGGCTCGCAGCCGCTTGACACCGACGAGGGGTTTACGTACGAATTCAAGACGGCCGGAAAGTACGAGTATTTCTGCACCGTTCACCCTAGAATGACCGGCACGATCATCGTCGAAGATAAGTAGACCACAGGTCGTGTTCGATGGGGCGCGGCGTTTACGCGCGCCCATCGGCACGTTTCCTTCCACCCGATCTGCTCTTTAGTCCTGCCAAAGCTTCCAAACCAGCCTTGAGGCCCTAATTACGAACAGAGAAAACACAAAGTGAAAGCAACAGCTTTCTATGACGCAGCTCGATGCCAGAAGCATTCTGAAGGGAATAAACGCCATGGGCTTGGGGTCTACAAGTGGTAGAGCCAGAACCAATCACCCAAGGAGATCCTCCGATGGCACCATGCAAAACCATATTGAAAGCGCGAAAGTGTTTGTGTGAGGGAACGACGGCCTTTTATTTCGACAAGCCGCACGGCTTTGAGTTCAGAGCAGGCCAATTTGTCAACTTAACTCTGCTGGATAATGCCAAGACTGACCTCCAAGGTAGTACCCGCAGCCTCTCGATCGCCAATGCACCTCATGAGAAGGACTTGATGGTCGCAATGCGAAATCGGGACACCGGATTCAAGAGGGCTATTCATGCTCTACCGATTGGCAGCGCGGTTTTATTTCAGGGTCCTTTTGGAAATTTCAGTCTACATAGAGACACCGCGCGGCCAGCCGTGCTTCTTGCCGGTGGCATAGGCATCACGCCCTTCCGCAGCATGCTTTGGCACGCAGCAAGAATGCGAAGTCCGCATCAAATCTTCCTGTTTTATGCAAACCGGCGTCCTCAGGAAGTCGCCTTCCTGGAAAAGTTGCGAGACCTCGAGCAGTCTAATCCTTGTTACAAGCTGATTACGACGATCACTCATCCTTCGGAAGCAACAGCTGACTGGCGAGGTGAACAGGGCTACTTCACTGAAAAGATGTTGAAGAAATGGCTGCCCGATCTGAGGGTGCCCGTCTTTTATCTCGCCGGCCCGGCCGGCGGGATCACCAGTATGCGTCTTACGCTTAACGCTGCGGGGGTCTCTGACGACGATATCCGCGCAGAGGAATTCCCAGGCTACTAGAAAAGTGCTGGATCATGCTGAATTCACACATGAACGGGTTTCTGGGTACTTGGGCGGGTTTCGCCCCAGATCTGAATTTTGTAATTCAGCTTGCCATGGGTGTGGGCTTAATAGCAGGCGCTTTATTGGCCCGTGCTAAATGTTACGTTGCGCATGGAATTTGTCAGACGACTGTTGTTCTCTTAAATCTGGTAATGATCGCCGTGGTCATCGGGCCGCCCTTTGGTGGAAGGATCGTGCCCCGGCTTCAGGCCCACTTAGGGAAACGATACTATGCGATCGTCACACTACATGCCGCTCTCGGGACCATAGCGGAAATTCTAGGCCTCTATATCCTGCTGGTCGCTGGCACCAATATTCTTCCGCAGTCCTGGCGTTTCACTCGATGGAAGCTCTGGATGCGCATCGAGCTGACTTTGTGGTGGCTGGTAATATTCATGGGAATCCTGACCTACTACGTTTGGTATGCAGCGCCTCGGCCGCACTAGTTCCGTAACAAGCGGCCAGACACTACCCTAGCTAGCGCCAGGCCGAATCACGCCTCGCTCCATGCATTGAGTGTAAATCACATAGAGCCGATCCCGACTAGGGAATAAAAACAACATCGCATCAGTCACCACAGTGAGCGCCTTGGCTCACGGCTAGGCCCAATTCATCGTAGGCAGTATTGGTTCTCGCCACTCGCTGGCAACGCAACTATTCAGGGACCCAAAGGGATTCATTTATGAAGCAATCTGACGTGGCGCTATTGTGATGGTGACAGACAGCGCGTTGCGAGTCATACCGCTTCTGCGAGTCCTTCGATCCAGTCTGCCGAACGAACGATGGGAGCAGTTCAAGCGTGTTTTTCGCGAAGGATTGTCTGCCCTCGTTACACAAACATGCAGGCGTGTCGATTCGGTACTCGCGCTTCCAGCTTTAGCGTCTGTTGGCTCCGTTGCGGAGCGCCCTTTGTTATTCCAGTTGGCCTGCGGGTATTGGATTTCTCAGGCAATTTATGTAGCGGCCAAGCTAGGTATCGCAGACTTCTTGAAAGAGGGGCCCAAATCGGCTTCAGAGATAGCCCTTGCAACTCGGGCGGACAAGAACGCGGTCTACAGGCTGATGCGAGCACTTTGTGCTGTGGGAGCCTTTCGGACGGCGGGAGTGGACAAGTTCGCTGTTGCGGCATTAGGCATGCCCTTACTGTCCAACGTTCCCGGATCCTTGCGCGCGATGGTCATCACCCTCGGCGAAACTCACTACGCGGCGTGGACTCACTTGCTGGAGAGCGTCAAGACGGGCATGGCCGGTTTTCCGTTAATGTTTGGGGCCGAGATGTTCGACTATCTGGGGCAGGACGTTGTGCTCCTGTCCTATGACTTTTCGGCGACGCGATCACTCGTAGATGTGGGAGGAGGTGGATGCGGTAGGCTTCTCACAAGTATCTTGCATATGTATCCCTCTATGTAGGGGACGTTATTTGATATGCCCCCTGTAGTTGCTGCTGCTCAAGAGACCCTCTCCTCTCCGATCCATGCCGCGAGCGATGCGCCTTGGTTCCCGGAAGCTTTCTCGATTTTGTGCCGCCGGGTGCTGACGCCTACTTGTTAAGCAGCGTGATTCACGACTGGAATGTGCCGCTGGACTCAAGATGACGAGGATCATCCCAACGCTGTCTCCCCTCAGTGTGCTCGAAGCTGTTCTCGACTAGCCTGCAGGCGATCCCGTCTATTTCTGACCTCGCCCTATGTCTGGTACCTGGGCCATGTCGACCTTCAGTGGAATATTGTGGGCCTCCGCCGAGT
This sequence comes from Candidatus Acidiferrales bacterium, assembly GCA_050015335.1. Taxonomy (GTDB): domain Bacteria; phylum Acidobacteriota; class Terriglobia; order Acidiferrales; family UBA7541; genus Palsa-295. The sequence continues at coordinate 10,827 of JBEKBP010000088.1, forward strand.
CAACATAAACGAAGGTAATCGGGTCTTAGTTCTATGGGGCCGAAACAGATGTGACAGCGAATGTGGAACGTAACGTTGATCTCAGATTGTGGTCTGAAAAGGGAGGAACGGATCATGGCAAAACAATTCACGTTCTTTGCGGAAGGTGACAGGGTCGTTGCGGAAGGTGACAGGGTTGAGATAAGGATCGTCGAATTCGAAACCCGTTCCAAGGTGGCGGAAAGTGACACAGTTTGGCTCGATTCGACGGTTACCGTGCAGGCGGGGGCATTCATAGGGTCGTTCAAAGCTTCCTTCACAACGGCTGATCTAGTGCGCCTGCATGAGCAACTCCAGAGCGC
>JBEKBP010000089.1:0-12059 GCA_050015335.1 Candidatus Acidiferrales bacterium
CCCATCTTTTTCCGAGCGTCCGCACGACACTCGATAAACTTCGAGTTGGCGCGTGGCGTGATGACAGCCACGGGCCAATGCAAGTCGTGTCTGGGCCGGTCGCTCGCCACAAGATTCATTACGAAGCACCTATGGCTGATCGCGTCGATAACGAGATGAGAATGTTTTTTGCGTGGTTAGAGGGAAACGAACAGGAAGATCCGCTCTTGAAGGCCGCAATCGCGCATTTGTGGTTCGTTACGATTCATCCCTTTGAAGATGGCAACGGCAGAATCGGAAGAGCAATCGCCGAAATGTGTTTGGCCAGATCGGACGGCAGTGCTCAGCGCTTCTACAGTATGTCGTCCCAAATTCTCGAAGAACGGAAGGGCTATTACGAGGTTCTGGAGAAGACTCAGGCTGGATCGCTGGATATCACAGAATGGCTAACGTGGTTTCTCGAATGCCTGGGTAGAGCCATTGAACAATCGAATCAAATCACAAGCAGCGCTCTGGAAAAGGAACTGTTCTGGAAAAAGTTGAAGCAACGGAAGGTCTCCCTGAATGATCGGCAGACAAAAGTCCTGAACAAACTATTCAGAGGATTGGAAGGAAAGCTGACGAGAGACAAATGGATGAAAATGACGAAAGCTTCCTCCCGTACTGCCCTTCGAGACATCGAAGAGCTGATCGCCTTGGGGGTCATTGAACAAGAAGAGGCCGGAGGAAGAAGCACGTCCTACAGGTTAAAGAAGATCGTCGAGCAGAAGCCCCCAGAAAGTAAGTAGCTGGAATCTACGCTGGCTTTCCGTCCACTTACAGTCCAGTTTAAGAGATTGATTGCACCGTGCGTTTTCCGCGTAAGCGACACCAGATGCGGCACTTGTGTGATTGGCCCTGCGTCTTGCAAAGCAGGTGCTCTCCCAGCTGAGCTACACGCCCACAGCCAGCTACTCCAATCATTTTCCATCACTTACGCTCCCACCGCAACTGCTTGTGCCCCAGAAATCTTGGAGCACTTTGGACCCACCGCAACTGCTTGTGCCCCAGAAATCTTGGAGCACTTTGGAGCAGGTACAGCAAATCCAGTGCCAACTCTCTCTGCTTCTTCGAGCCGCAAGGGCAAATTCTCTTTGAGCGACTTGGCGTATTCCGACGTAATGTCGTTTCCAAGAGAATGTCCTGCCCATACTTTGGTCAGGTGTCCGTGCGCCCGCATCGCCTCCAAATGCGTGATACGGAATCGGCGGAAGCTGTGAAAGCCGTAGCCATCGAGCCGCTCATCCAGCCAACGACCGCGTAGATTCCCCGCACGAAGCGGAGTCCCTTTCTTCGTTTTCAACAGCAAACCGCTTTTGCCGTCGATGAAAGCAAATAGGTAATCTCCGGCAGCTTTATTCACATCGACGTTGCGCTTTGCCGCCCGTGTCTTGAGCCCCGAAAGACGACCGAAGCGATCAACGGATTGCTCGACCACGAGAGTGCGGCCATTGTTGACGATGTGCCGTACTTCGAGACCGAGGATTTCTGCAATCCGCATTCCGGTTGCTGCGGATATCACATACAATGCCTGTTCATCGCCCTCGCTTTCCGACACCAGTTTGTCGACCTGCGCCGCCATCGCAGCCGGAACGTGTTGCTCGTCCTTGGCTATCTTGGGAAGTCCGAGGTATTCACGATTCCATTTCAGACGGTGGACTGGCTCGCCCGTTTCTGGGTCTTTGACGGAACGGACGAGTTGCAGGACGAGCCGCATGTAGTTGTTTACCGAACAAATGCTCAACTCTGCGTTGAACATTGCCTCGACCAACGGCTTGCAACTCTTGTTGTTCACCTGTGCCAAAGGCAAGTGGCCGAGGACAGGATAGATATGCTTGCGAAGCGCACCCTCAATCGTCGGGATTGTTGACGCTTTGTATTTGCCGTAACGGCGACACTGAACTTCACGGAGCCACGCTTCCGCACGTTCTCTGAAAGTTTCAGCGCCGAGTACGACGTGGTCGAAGTGCTCTTTGCTATTCGCACCGGAGCGTTCGACAATTGCCCGAGCCATTCGTCGGACTTCAGGCGACGGTGGTTTCGGATTGCCTTTCTTGTCGAACACGACCGGCATGATTTTCTCGCTCATTTGCTGACGCTGTTCCTGACCTTCTACATCCTGTCGCCACCTCACTCGATACCACCCTGCTTGACTGACGACCGTTCCGTTCTGACCGCTTCGACGACTCATGGACTTTCGTCCTTTCCGTCGTCGCTTCGGCTGCGCTGTTGCGGTGTTGAACTTAGTATCGCTTGCAGGAAATTGCAACCCCGGGGTCAACGGCTCGGCGACCTGGGGCAGGGACGCAACGCTTAAGACGGGAAAATCGAGCGTGGACTGTGGGCTCGCCGGTGAGAATTCAGCGGCGGAGAGGATGCCACCGCTGGAGGCGGGCAGCGATCCGCCGACAAGAGCCGAAGTATGAAGTGTTCCCACCCAGAATAATACTGATCACGCAGAAATTCCTACCGAGCCATTTTTAGTTTTCTAGAAGTGCAGATCAGCTGGCCAGAGAGTGTGCTCCAATTGGCGTGACTTTTCTGTATGCGCGTGCAGGGGGGGCAGCTTCGTGGTCAAGTATCGGCGACGCGAAGTAGCAGGCGTCGCCGCCCTGGCGGGACACATCCCTGGGAGGCCGGTCGTCTGGATTCGGCGATCCGTCCGGTTCCGGAGCGCTGTGGTTCTTGTAACTGGCCAAAAAGAATCCACAAGCGGAAGCGGCATGCTTGCCAAGGCCGATACCTCCCAGAGTCTTCGCTTCGAGAATTCTCGCTTAGCTTGATTTCCGGCGCAGGCGTTCATGCTCCCGCATAATCTGGGACCACATTCTGGCATCAGAATCTTGGCGCACAGCGCTCCTGATACGGCACAAGAGCATTTTCAATTTTGGCTCTTTGGCAATTTCTACCCAATAGCGGGCATCGACCGGGAGTCTTCGGGGCGGCCAGAGCAAGCGCACGTCCTGCTCGTCAAGGGCACGACAAATCCTTTCGGTGCTCCAATTCGGATGTTTCTCGACAATGCTGATTATGCGTGCACGCGGCCAGTGGTTACCACGGCATTTGTGACCACGAGCCTATCACCTCTCGGCAGCGAACACGGTGCCTCCGGAATTGCCAATCGTAACCGCAGCCAAAAACTGATTGGTTACGCCATCCGAAAGTAAGTACTCAACTGCTATGCCATTTGCTGTTTGATTTGAAAACGAGCACGGACTGCCACCAAAGGTCAGCGATACGTCGTAGAAGTTATCTTTGGAGCTATCTGGCACGACTGTTCCCGTGAAGAGGCACCCTGAGCTGGAACCAGTTAGGCTTCCGTTAGAACTGATGGTTACTGTCGTCGTCATTCCGTCCAGCAACGTACCCGTCCAACTCCCGGATATTGCAGAGGGTGAGGCGGGTGTTTGAAAAGTCGTACCGTAGTCCCAGACTGAGCCGAGGTCCGATGCCGCAGTGAACGTTGTCACGTTTCCGCTCTCGGCAAGAGAACCGTCCATGCTAGCCCCGGAAAAGCCAGAAGCACTGAAGGTGCCGCTACTTACTGTGCCTGTAAACGAGAAATCGGTCACGCTGGCGTTGTAGCTAGTGCCGTTCGTCGTTCCTTGGCCTGTAATCAGACCGTCGAGAAGGAGCTGATTCCCGCTGATCGTGCCGTAGATTCCATACAATTTCTCGTTGGGAAGAATGATTGTCGTGAACGTATACCCGTTTGACGCCACAGCCGAGAAGACGCCGTCCACGTCCTGAGCGGAGTTACCCCCAGAGTTACCCCCACCGGCACTTCCACCTTCGCCGCTGGCATTGTTGTTGCTGCTGCTGTAGCCTGATCCGCAGCTTACCAACATCAGGGACACAACCAACAGGAGCCAAACACTCCTGGGCATCATAAATTTCCTCCGTCGATCTGTCACCAAATCCCCTCGGAAGAGAGATCTCTGGGACCTCCGCTCGTTCTGGCATAAGTCCCTCGCCCGATGCACCGCTGGGTCAACCCTCCCCCCGATAAGACTGGCGCTCGTGCCAGCACAATACCCGCAAGCCATTGCGCTTTGCAAGCCAAACCCCTGAAAAACGCCCTTGCCGTCTATTTGAAGTGACGATTGAAATGGCCGGTTTGCGAGGTACCAAGACTTAGCCGGGAAAACAGTAGACACATGTCATCCGTGTTGACCTACGCGCCGTCAGTTTGGACTTTCGTTCCATAGTTGAGGCTGGCGTACCAGTTGCCGCGGCCCTGTGGTGTGAGATCCATGAAGTGCCAGAAGGGGGCAAGCAGGTCGATACCACGCTCCAGAATCTCGGGGGCCATGCGCGGATGAGAGGTGTAGAAATGGCGCACCGTTCCGTCAGCATCGCGAGTGAAGACGGAAAGTGTCGAATCTTGCGCTCCCTCGCGATTCTCGCTTCCCAAATCGTATTTGAATGAACTTTCACCGGCGCCGACAAGGCGCAATTTATCCCACCCGCGAGTCCGCGCAAATGCACGCAGGGTTGGAACGTCGGCGGCGGCAACAACAGCGAAGTCGAGATTCTGCGCGAGGTGGTGGGCCACCCCATTAGCACTGTCGAGCCAGGCGGTGCACATCGGACAAGCTTTACTCTGCTTCTTACCGAACATAAAGTGATAGATAACGAGGGAGCGGGTGGGCGCGGTGAAAAGGGTGCTCAGCCGGATGCTGCGCGCAGGCCCGTCACCAGCGTCAAGGTCGCGTGGCCCCTCTTCAAACTGGTAGTCCTGAATAGGGGTGCCCTGAGGAAGATGGCGTCGCAGCTCAGCCACCCTTTCTCTATGGCGCATGAGCTCTATTTCAGCGAGGCGAAGCTCTTCGCGCTTGGCCAAATATTCGGACGATTCGTTGTTCAAATTGGTTTGCCGAAACGTCCCGTCAACTATTGTGTTTACCATAAGAGGTTCTCTCCAAGCATTATTCCCGCCGGGCAAAAATATTTCGGCCCCTTCAACCGGGCATCAGTGCGAAAAGTGTCTCAGGCTTCGCAACGTTACGCAAAGCGAAAAAAGCTTTACACTTCTGAAAGTGGATTGGAATCGGGCAAAGTCCTGAGCAACGCGCTTACCGGAAAAATGGAGTACTAGGCCCTTTATGTTTGGGGAATTTTCGCGCCAACCCTCTTAGTTGGGGATTTCTGCCTCGACGAGCTTGGCCAGAAGAATGAGCGATTCTTGCCAGCCGAGGTAGCATGCCTCGGGCGGAATGACAGCAGGCACTCCTTCTTGCACTATGTTCAACTCGGTTCCGCACGAAATTTTCTTCAAGGTGATCGTCACCTGAATTTCCCCCGGCATGTTCGGGTCGTCGAATTTGTCCGTATAGCGAATGTGTTCATACGGCACCAATTCCAGGTATTCACCACCAAAGGAGTGGATAGTCCCGGTGGTGAAATTTGTAAATGACATTTTGTAGGTACCGCCGAGCCTCGCATCCATGTGGTGAACTCTGCCCGTGAAACCGTTCGGCGGAAGCCATTTCGCTTTTGCGTCCGCATCAAGAAATGCACGATAAACTTTCTCGGGAATTGCACGAAGCACCCGATGAAGCCGGATCGTATTTGTTGCCATGATTGATTCCCTCTCCTTTTCATGTCTTGGTGCCTGCACGGGCCTCTCGACGGCATGCACTTTCAAGAAGTATATCGCAGATGGGCATGGCGCCTGGTTAACGCCGTTACCGGAGAAATAAAGCGTTACTTCAAATGTCCGGTTATGCGGCCCTACAGTCTCGATCCAGGCCGGTAACCCTCAACAGAAGCGCCATCACTATCAGTTCCCCGGCAGCCAATAGCGAGAGAGGTAAAATTAATGATCCGCTGTAAGTAGCCCATAGATGGCCAACACCTAGGCAATGCGCCGCGAGAAAGCTAAAGAAGACAATCCAAAACCATAGTGATTTCCGCACTGGCCAATAGACTCTCAATAAAACTGCGCAGACAATTAGAGTCATAATCCCAAAGCGAAACCAATGATTCTGAATGACGACAAGTAGGCTAACTCCAGCGGTCGTGAAACCACCAACCCTGAGCCATTCCCGGTCTCTGAAACTTCTCTGCATCGCGGCGTTCCCTCTGCCAGAGGATTATCGTCAATTTTGCCCCCAATGCACACAATTAACTTGCCACTTGACGCAAGTGCCCGAGTAACGCCGAAACCGGAGGTGGCCGTTCAGACGCTTTCATTGCTTGGGATGCGTAGCACGAATATTTCCGACTTGGATCAGAGTGCAGATGGTGGTAGGGTTTTCAATCCCACGGCTGGCAGTTAAGTTATCGTATCGTTCGCAAAGGAGTAACAGATGCCGACACTCTACACGGCCCTCCGAGCACGGCACGCTCCCGTAGAGAAAAAGCCTGTCGCTTATGGCAAACCACTGGGATTGTTTGCGGAGGTAGTCCAGCAGCCCGCTGAAATTCCTCCTCCACAAGTTCCCCAAGCAAAGCATATTTCTCTGACGGATCGCTTCGATCTCAAGCAACCCAAGGAAAAACCCGGTCACGTCGTGGTCATTGGTGCAGGATTGGCGGGGCTCTCGGCGGCGCATGAACTAACGACTGTGGGTTATAAAGTGACCGTCTTGGAGGCACAGAGAAACCATATCGGCGGTCGTGTTAAAAGCCTCCGGAAGTGGATCGGGGACAAGGTCGTTGAGTCCGGCGGCGAGCTTATAGGCACAAATCATCCTGCTTGGCGCTCGTATGCTTCGAAGTTTCAACTGCCTTTCTGGGAACTCCCCAGTCAGGAAGCTGACGGCCCTATCGTCCTCAAGGGACAGCTTCTCAACGATCAACAGTCTGGGGCATTGCTAAAGGAGATGCAAAAAGCCTTCGCCATTTTGGACTCGGAAGCAAAAAAGATTCCGAATGCGTTCGAACCTTGGACGGCACCAAATGCAAAGGCACTTGACCGCTTGTCGCTGGCAGAGAGGATTCGCTCTTTGCCTGTGTCTCTCTTATGTATGCTGGCTGTTGATGAGCTTTTGGAAGGCGATAACGGAGTTCCAACCAATCTCCAGAGCTACCTCGGCGTTTTGGCAATGGTCAAGGGCGGAGGATGCGACAAATATTGGGATGATACCGAGACGCACCGCTGTGCCGGAGGGAACGTCACACTCGCAGAAAAGCTTCTGGCGAATTTGAAGCCCAAGAGTTTAAGGCGTGGCTGCGAAGTCAAAACGATAGCGGCGACCAAGAATCGGTTGAGATCGGCCTTAACAACGGTCGCACAATTGAGGCCGACGACGTGATTCTGGCGGTACCGCCCAGCCGGTGGTCATCCATTCAGTTCTCTCCGGGATTGCCCCCCTTCCTGAATCCCCAGATGGGAAAGAACATCAAGTTTCTAATGGGACTGAAAAGGCAGTTCTGGGTGGACGACAATCTGGGACCAGAGTTCAGTTCAGACGGCCCGATCAATCTGACTTGGGAAAGCACTGCCAATCAATCAGCGATAGCAGATGCAAGTGCATTGGCTGCGTTTTCAGGAGGCGAAGACGCAGAGAAATGCAGGGAATGGACGCCAAAGGAGCGACGAAGAAAGTATCTGTACGAACTCGGAAGATTCTACATGGGCGTCAGACGAAGCGTCGTTAAAGATAGATTCGAAGACTGGCCAGCAAATGAATGGGTCAAGGCATCCTATGCTTTCCCTCGGCCCGACGAAATACTGAAGTGCGGTCGCTTTCTATCTGAGGGGCGGGGCCGACTACATTTTGCTGGCGAACACACCTGCTATGCGTTCATCGGCTATATGGAGGGGGCGTTGCAGTCGGGATTGAGAGTTGCAGAGAGGCTGGCAAAGCGAGATGGAGTCATTTGACGAAAAGAGGTGGCCCTACCTGACTCTCCATCAACCACCTTGAGCGATCTGATCTTCTTTGTTAACAGATAACGTTAAGCAACAAGACGAGTCGTCTCGAAGTGAACGGGTGAATTGTGAGCCTCGAAGCGAGTGTTCCAAAAACGGATTGGAATCTCTCGATTGGCATCGCTTCGCTCGTTTTCTCGGTTGTTACGACAACCTTCATTGGGTATCTCTCTTTCTTAATGCTGCGATTCAGCGCTAAGCCTAGGCTTCGAATTTATCTCGTTGGAAACAAGGAAGGCATTGCTTTTCTCCCTGGAAGGCCCGTGACTCTCAAAGTTCATTTAGAAAACGTCGGATACTGGTATGGCAAACCAATAGCGAGAAATACTAGGGCGTTTTGGAATTTCGATCCGTCTTTTGAATTGAGACAAATACGATTCGGGTCTGACCTTGCGAAATCCGAGAGCAATGTAAGAAAGGGAAAAGCAGGGTGCAAGTTCCTTCGAGCGGATGGAATCCATCTATCGGTTGGCGAGCCGGGAGAATATATAGAAGCAGAGGTCGTGACGCCGCCACGCCCCGGCTGGTACCGCACTTGGGTATCGGCTTTCTGTGACGAAGGCGATTGCGGGGTCCATGAATTCACTATCGAGATTAGATAATCGGGGGGAATGCAACTGCGCTAGAGCGTTGATATTCATTGTCGTCGGTCAAGAAAAGACCTAGCACTCGAAAGCTGAACCTGCTGTTATGACGGGCCTATTCTCCAATGCAGTTGGTATCGAGGATTGAACGACCCACCGCTGCACTGGCCGCAGGAAGCGATTCTCCGCCTATGTCTTCTGACCACACGTCTGCAAACCCGGACATTCCGCTATCCATTTTGTTGACGCAGCGACAACCGAGCGATCACAGCAGCGAGAGCCATTGCAGCCCAATTCCTTCGCTTTGGCTCGCCACACTTTGCCATGACCGTGATTCGGCCCCACGAGTGCGTGGGCAATCTCGTGCAGTATCGTGTTCCTTACTTCTGGCTCGGAGTTCAACAGGGTAAATTTCTTGCTCAGAGTGATCGTGCGAATGCGGTACATGCAGAAGCCGAACCGACGCACGGCCCGATCGAACTCAAAGTGCCAATGGGACAGACCGTGTTCGGACATCAACTGCTGAGCCAACTGCTGAGCGAGGGCTTCGGCGTCCTTGAGAATCATGGTTTAATTGCCGACTTGGGTAGCGACGTTTGGCTCCAGTCAGGCAGGTTCTTGTATAGCGCATCCCAAGTTGAATGCGAACGCAAAGCGGTCACAACTATCGGCAACGGGTCTGGCAGAATATCTGGGAACATACGTTCTTCAGGAGAGTTGAGCTTAAACGCTAATCGCTCCACGGGTGGTGAAAACTGCGCATCAACTCCCGGTTTGTTCCCACGGGAGTCGATTCGATACCACCCTGTCTGCGCCAGGTAAACGGCGTTGAGGCCGTGCAGAGAATAGGGTGCGCCAGTGTCACCAATACTCAGCCGTTGATAACAAAACCCGGCAGGAATTCCATTCGCTCTAAGGAAGGCGGCTAGAAGGTGGCTCTTTGCATAGCAGTAGCCAGTTCCCGCTGCCAGAACCTCCGAGGCGGTACAAGTGACGGGATTTCGTTTGAAGTCGGAACTGTGTTGGATATTGTCTCGTACCCACTCGAAACATCGGCGGGCAATTTCTTGAACGTCTCTTGTACCGACTGAAAGCCCCTTCGCTTTGGACGACACTGTGGGGTGTGTCCAGTCTATGACCTCGGTATTTCTCAGAAACGCTTTCATCGTCAATCCTGCGAGGTGGTAAGCCCACCTTCTTACACACAATTGGTTTTGGTGAGCCCACAATTGTAGTACGTCCAGATCACGGTGACACCACGTATCGAGGCAGCCACCGTCTTGTACCGTAAGGGAGTCCGGTGTCTAATACTCCGAGAAGGTTTCATGAACATCGTAGAAGCATTGCACAGTGAAGAAGGGAGATTGCAAAGACAGTTGACCGCAGTTCAGGGTGCCATCGCCGCTTTGAACGGTGGTAGCACGGCGGCAGGGTCACCAGTGCACATCAGTAGTCCGAATGGAACGAGCGCCCCTAGGAGAACCATGTCCGCTGCTGTTCGAGCGAAAATAGCCCGGTCGGCAAGGGCACGATGGGCGAAGATCAGGGCGGCGAAGGCAAAGAAAGCGAAGTAGCGAGTTCCTGCGGATTTCAATCTCCCAAATTGGAAATTCTGGCGTGCGGTGCATGGCTCATGCGGATGACGATCTCATCCGCTCCGCGTCGGTCCAGCCGCCCCCCCCTATAAGGAGGAGGGACCGTGCTGACAGACGATCAGTCCCTCCTCAAATGAAATATGAATCTGCCCCAGCCGCCTCGGCGATTCGGTCCGGTTTAATCCTCGATCCCTGCAGCGAACCACGCATTAGCTCCCCCTGTGGTCCGGATAAGGAGCACGGGCGTCTCGCATGGATTCGACGGCGTCGGTAAGAGCACGTCGTCGATCGTGAAGTCTCCGTCGGATTCGAGAGCTACCCCGGTCGAGGTCGTGCTGCTGGCTGTGGCGGTGGCGGCGGGACCACAGAAGAGTGTGGCGAAGACGCTCTGCCCCGCGTTCGTCCCGATGCCATTGCCCCCGGCCAAAAGCAGGCCACGGCCATGAACCCGGATGTGACCGTCTATGCTCACATCGGCATAGAGGTCGGCGATCCTCCAGGGTTGGCCAGGGGGAGAAATGCCCCGAACGATGTTTGGGGTTGCCGTCGTGACTGGCGGGACTGCCGTGCTTACGACGACATTGGAGATCGGATCGACACCGATACCGCCTTTGAATTTCAGTAGTGTATTGTTCCCGATGGTCGAAAAGGTGACGAGCGTAACCAGCAAGAGTGAGAAAACCAACTTATATTTCATGGGAAAACGCCTCCTTTTAGGGACTTCCCGATTCCATGCTCCGTAGAACCACAATTCCGAAGAACAACCTGCGGCGAACCTCGAATTCATCTTCAACTTCTGCATTTTCTTTCTGAGCTTCTATCGGGGTAGGGCGTTTGGGGGAAGCTTCAGGGCTTGGCTTCGTCAGGTGAATTGGCTTTGACGGTTCTTCGATCATTAGCATCCGCTCATTCGGCTCTCAATTAACCACAAAAGCATGTCAGCAAGATACAAGATAAATGTTACATGAATGTTTACGTGCCCGATTTCAACAGGCTCATGGTATTGCCAACCGCGTTCGTGTCGTGCTAAATGGATTATCACTACGCGGGGGATGCCATGGTTGGACTCCTAGTGCTGCTGTTGTTTGCCGCTGCGGTCTTCTTCGGGATGACGTGGTTGATTCCTCGCTGATTGAATTGCCACCGACGCGACCTGGGTTAGAGCGCGTGCCGGAATCCTTCCAAACCCAGAGATCAGGGCAGCTCGATTCGAGCAGGCATTCGAGTCGTTTGTATGTAATAGGTGAGGCAACCTGTAAGGGGGGAGGGCACCAAAGAATCTTGAACGCCGATTTGGTCCTAGCTAGACACCCACCCCCTCTCCTGGCCTGACTACACTGGCCTGTAGGCGCGCCAGCTTCCAGGCCTCCGGGATGGACCACGCACAACGACTTAAAGGGCTTCATGAAGCCAGAAATTTCATCTGTTCAGCCGCTACCCGATCACGGGGTCCGACGCCGTCCGGTAGGAATCCTGCGGTTAAGAATAACGGTGCCGATTCCCCACCCACCGTCGCAAGCAAGCACCGCTTCAAAGCTTCCAGGAGCACTCACACGCCGGGACTTGACCTGTGGGCGCAGGTTGCTGGTTCGGGGACTTCTGCGGGCTCCCGAATCCGCCGGTGGGGGAAACGGCTGCCGCCAAGGTGCACTCAATCGAGCGCGGGACGCTGGGTGCCCATCTGAGTTCGTACAGTTCAGTGCGGGGCGATCAATGATGATCGTCGCGACGGCAACCCATTGACGCAGCGGCACTTTCCAGCCTTGCTTTAGGCCCGAATCAAACCGACTCCCAGCACGACCACGGTGATCGCCAGCACCAGGGCTCCCGCATACAACGACCAAATCCATTTATTCGGATCATCCGGCGTGAACGCTACCGAGAGAAAGAACCCCAGGGGAATAAGAATGGCGGCAAGCGGAACGCCGATTCGCACCAGCCACGCGAACTCGGGTCCCAGCGCCGCATGCTCCACAAATATCT
>JBEKBP010000090.1:0-11062 GCA_050015335.1 Candidatus Acidiferrales bacterium
AGACCAGCGGAAGTTACATACCATTTCCCATCCAGCAAAATAAGATCTCCTGCCGCGAGCGCTAAGCCAGAAGCCCGAGACAGCATTTTCAGTTGCGAAAGCTTCGGGAAGTTGAGCTGGTCGGCCCATAAGGATCTTGCGATCCTAAAATTCTGCCGAACCAACGATGCCGAACCCTTCGGTTTCGCGTTCATTTTAGGAGCTGTCACTTGTACCTCCCTCAATATGTTTAACAAGGCTATACAAGGTTTAACATTTACACCTACGAGTGTCAAGCGGCTTTCCATTGATACAGACGTTCTTCAGGCATTAGAATCACTTCCACAATGCGAATGAAGAACCAACAGATTGGCTTCAGGCTTTCCGCTAGCCTAAAGAAAGAACTGCTTGAGATAGCAAAACGAGAAGGTCGGACGTTATCTCAAATTTGCGAGCTTTTTGTCATAGGTGGTCTGGAAGCGTACAAGAAGCAGGGTTCGAAGTACGTGCAGCGCGTGGCTGGGCAACCGAAGGACCAAGGAGGGACCAGGTAAGCACAAATCGGAGCCCAAATCTTCTTGACACTAGCTCCCCGTTCGCTTTCTCTTTGGAAAGTGAAACAGGAGTTCGAAACTTCGCCAAGGCATGACGCCCGCTCGGACCCCCACTGAATAATGCGAGGAAATGAAGGGATAGCCGGCAGAGACGACAACCGGACCGGCAGAGATGAGTCTTGACTCAAGCGGAGCGATCGCGTACTATAGGCGAATATAAAGCGAAAGAAGATGACACCACGACCAAGCCGATCTTCACTAGCCCGATTCGTAGCGAGCGATGGTGTCCTCGGGCGTATCAGTTAGTCGTTTGTGCAAACTGGTTGCACAAACCCGCTGCGACTGGAGCAATACTTCACAACGATCAGCATCCCTGAACAGCGGGGCCAGGAAATCCTCGGAAGGAGAGAGGAGAATCTTCCAATCCGTGTGCGGCAAAAACGGCCGCGGTTGCGACTCGAACCGGAATCGTACTCAGCGCTTCGCCAGAAGGTGTTACAGCGCGACGGTTGGCGCTGCCAGCGATGCGGTTCCCTGCAGAATCTCGAGGTCCACCACCTTCGATCGCGCAGCCGGCTTGGGGACGACGCAGAAGAGAACCTAATCACACTTTGTAATCCGTGCCACCGAGGCCTGCACAGCGCCTCCTCCTCGCTTAGATAAATTTACGCCTCGGTCTCCCGGTCAGAACTGCCGTGAATCCGACACTTCTGCAGCGACAATAGCCCGAGCGACCGACACAGTGCGAAACCGCAATTGAGAAACAACTATATCGAGCGCATTGGCTCGTAAAATACCTAGACTCGCAGGGGCATCGCCGGGTGGCTGGTTGAAAAAATCTACGGGCGGCGGAACCGATGACATCTTGATAGCGAGCATTGAACGGGTTGTGCCTGCGGTGGAATCAAACGCATGAACACAGCATTAAGCATAGTTCCGATCAAGTTGGCTTACTTCGATGCCGCCCGTGCTGCAATCGAAAAAGCTGCGAGCATTGATGAAATCAGACGAATCCGTGATAAGGCTGAGGCTCTTCGTATCTACCACAAGCAGTCGAAAGACGGGCTGGCAATGCAAAATCGATGCGCCGAAATTAAGATTCGGGCAGAGCGGCGTGCTGGCGAGATTCTTGACGAGATGAAGGAGACCGGTCGGCGCGAGACCGGGAAGGGTGACCATAGACCGAAGTTCCACGATGGAACTTCGATTCCGAAACTGGAAGACCTCGGGATATCCAAAAAACAGTCGTTCCGCTGGCAGGCAATCGCATCAATTCCCAAATTAGTTTTCGAGAAGCATATTTCCGAGATAACGTCCACGAACGTCGAAGAGCTTACGACGGTCGGTTTGGTCAACGAGTCATATCGATACCGAAAGATCAAGCCGGAGCGAAAGTTCATTGGCACCCCATCTGAAGGATACGTTCTGATTCGCGCCGATGCCGGTCAAATTCCCTTGGCTGCGAAAAGCGTTCAGGTGATTGTTACGTCTCCACCATATTTCGGATTGCGGGTCTACCAAGGCTCGACTGACGCGCCTTTTGGTCAGGAGAGTAGCGTCATCGAATATATCGTGAGGACTATCGCGATTTTGCAAGAATGCCGACGTGTACTTCGTGACGACGGCGTTCTCTTCTACACGATTGGCGACACTTATGCCAGCGATACAAAAGTTACCGGTGGCATACGATCCTTTGAGACAAACAAGCGTGGGTCCTGTACACCGAACGGCAAGAAGTTCAAATCCGGGATTCCCACAGGGAATTTATGTCTCATTCCTGAACGCGTCGCGGTTGCCGCGCAGGAAGACGGATGGATCGTTCGTTCGGTCATCATTTTTGAAAAGGAGAACCCAATGCCGGAGAGCGTGAAGAATCGACCGACACGTTCGTACGAGAAAATACTCATGCTGACGAAGTCGGGTCGCTACTTTTGGGACGCTGAGGCAGCGTCGGAACCTTCATCTGGGAAAACCGCAACGTTCTCGAAGCCGGGCAAGACACACGGAATCATTTGTCGCAACGACATCAAGTACGACCGGACAATGGGCAAGTGTCCTTCTGAATATTTCTCCCCGAAGCGAAACATCCGTAACGTTTGGACGTTTGCCCTTCAACCGTTCACCGGGGCGCATTGGGGGACCTTCCCAGAAGAGCTTCCAACGCGCTGCATCCAAGCAGCGAGCCGGATAGGCGACATCGTCCTTGATCCATTCTGCGGATCAGGCACTACCGGCGTAGCGGCTTTACGGCTACAGAGAAAATTTGTCGGCATTGATCTCGCTTATCACGGATTAGCTAGAAATCGTATTGAAGAGTCGCTAAAGCAAGGGGGAGGAATGGACCCGTGAAGATCTGGTCATCGGTGCAACGGGCACGATTGGCGCCGCCGTTGTGCAGGCACTTGAGGCACGGCACCAGGTCCTCCGCGCCAGCCACGGCCGCTCGGCACTTGCGGTAAAATCTGGCGGATCCAGACTCGATCAGGCGCGTCTACGCGAGGGTTGGTCGGGTCGACGCCGTGGTCGGTGCTGCGGGCCAAGCGCCCTTCCGTCCCCTGCTCGGCTCTCTCGGACGCCGACTTCGCCGTCGGCCTCACCAACAAACTCATGGGCCGGTTAATCTGGTCCGCTTCGGCACCGAGGTGCTCGCGGACGGAGGGGCGTTCACGCTCACAACAGGGACACTGAGCCGACGGCCGATGCCCAGGGGCGCGGCCATCAGGATGGTTAATGCTGGCCTCGAAGGCTTTTTTCGCGCGGCGGCATTGGAGCTTCCCCGTGGCCTGCGCATCTTCACCGGTAGAACTACCTCACAGAAAGGAGTTTTGACCAACGCACCTGGTCTATTCCTGCTCCGAGGCATATACCTACACGGGGGCGCGTCCCAGAAGCTAGTACTACTGTGTTACCGTAGCGAGCGATGGCCTGCTCGGGCGCATCAGGTGA
The DNA here is from genome assembly GCA_050015335.1 of Candidatus Acidiferrales bacterium. Classification (GTDB taxonomy): domain Bacteria; phylum Acidobacteriota; class Terriglobia; order Acidiferrales; family UBA7541; genus Palsa-295. The sequence goes on from JBEKBP010000090.1 coordinate 3,480, forward strand.
GCGTTAGTGCAGACTGTCTGCACAAACCGGCTCCGGCTAACGCGATGTTTTCGCGGCGATCCGAGTTCCCTGCGCGGCGACAGAGATGACGAATTACGCAGCTCGCGCCTTTGATCGACACTTCTTCATAAACTGACGATTTTCGCGGATTCGCAAATGGTGTGAACGGAGCTAGAAACTCTCCAAACGTGATAGGAGAATGGGTATCGCCCCAAATCGACGAACCGCATGTCTTTCTCCCGCTCCTTTGCCTTTTCCCAAGCCAAGATCTCATCGCACATGGCCTGGATCTATACCCAAAAAGCTTCCCGGTCCTGGTACCTCTACAGCAATTCCATAAATTGTTCGGTTGTAAGGCCCGCTTGTTCAACGATCGATGAGAGGGTTTTGCGCTTGAGATCCTTGTTGTGGTAGGGAAGGGTGACGCGGAGATGCGGCTTGTCTGGGTGCTTGAGAACGTAGTGGCTTCCCGAAGTGTGGTGAACGAAGAAACCCGCTCTATTCAGAGCCCGCAGGACTTCTCTGGGCTTCACTGCGGGAAGGCGCCTGCTCATGCGGGGATCGCGACTTTGATCTTCTCTTTCACCGGTTGCGAACTGAGTCTCGGATCGCTCGGGATGGGCTCGCCATCTTTCCGAAGGCTTTCTAGATATGCGCGAATAGCATCCTGCGCCATCCGCCTCGCCTCTGCCAAGGTATCGCCTTCGGTGACGAGACCAGGCAAAGCGGGACAAGTAACGACATAGCCCCCTTCCACGGCAGGTTCGAAGAACACCGTAAAGTTATACTCGACGGCCGCATTGGGCTTCGATGCGCTGTGCTTTTGACGTCTAGGCATTGACTTTCCGAAGCCTATCATCAGGGCGGAAGATGTCAAGGAGGCAAGAGGGAAACACAAACAGCATTGAATGAATGGGCCGAAAGTGTGGTGATCGACGCCACGGCCGCGAGCTGCGCCGGTCCCTTACCCGAACGTTCGCAGACGGACTCGCTGATGACACGAGGCACACAACGTAATGAGGATCGCTTCGGCATCGTCGCCTAGCAATCTGCTTCGGCGCTCATCAGAAGTGGCCCAGTAGCAATCGGCTAAAGTGACCCATACTAAGTACAGGATCGAGAGCGAGAGGGCATCATCATCCGCGCCGTAGGCGCGCGGGTGGTTGAAGGTGGGGGGGAAGGAACAACATCATCCACGCCGCAGGCGTGAGTGCTTTCAGTCAGAATGAAGCTACGGGGCTGATGCGATGCGATGGCGCAGATAGCGGAAGTACTCTGGACTAACCTGAAGGCTGAGAACCTCTTCAATCACGGGCGAGAAGTAGGCCAGCGAGCGAATGATCCCGAGAGATGGGGCATCGGCGGGGCGCGCCAGACGACGCGCGGCGGCCAGAGTCAGGGCGTTCTCAACCGCCTCGAGCGGCACGCCGCGTTGGTGCAGTTGGGCCGCGAGCAGACGGTCCGGACGACGGACGGAACCGCAGGTGCCCGGTGTCGTACGGTAGGCCTCCAGAAGCCTGCGGACATAATCGCGTTGCTCCATAAGTTCAGCTTTGAGGTTCGCGCAGCGACGGGCCGCTGATGGTGACGGTGTGGCAGTAATGGCGTACGCGGCTCAGCAGCGCCTCCACCATGGATTTGTTGCCGAGAAAATTCTGCCATTCGTCATAGATCAAATTCGTGGTGATGATCGTAGCGTGGCGATGATAGCGCTCCTCCATCAGCTTGAAAAAAGTGTTCGATTGTTCGGGTTTGAGATTTAGATATCCGAATTCGTCGATCAACAAGACGTCCAAGCGAGCCAGTCGATTCAGTAACTGGCGCGTGGAGCGGTCGGCCAGCGATGCGTACATTTCGTCGAACAGATCCTGGGCGCGGATGAACTGGCAGCGGTGGCCATTCTGCAAAGCTTTCAACAGGAGACCGCAAGCAAGTCCCGTTTTGCCTACGCCCGTCGGGCCCACCAACACCAGGTTCTCGTGTTTGGCAACGAAGTCGAGTTCGGCAAAGGCTCGTATCTGCTTGCGGTTCACGCCGGGCTGGCGCGACCAGGGAAATGATTCCAGCGACCAGCGTTCCGGCAGATTGGCTCTACGGATGCGCCACTCTAGCGCGCTTTCCTGCCGGTCGTGCCACTGGGAGCGCAATAGTCCGGCGACGAACTCCGAGTAAGACACTTGCGCTTTCTCGGCAGCGCGCAACTGTTCGTCATAAACGCTCAGCATGCGCCGCAGCTTGAGATTCTTCAGCAGTTGTTCCAGTTCTTCAGTCATGGGGTTCGGAGTCGGTACCCAGCAACAGAAAATAGTCTTGCGCCACGCGACGCAGAATCATCCGCTCCAGGCGGTCGAGATCGTAGAGTCCATACTGAGCGGCTTCCCGAACTGCAGCCAGGAAGGGCTCGTGCGGATATTCCTTCAGTAAGCGCAACAGTTGCCGCAGGGCAAGAGCCACCACTTTGCGGCCCTTTTGCTTCAGCGCTGCCACATAGGGTGCGATCTCCGGCGCGGCCTGTAAGATCGCTTGTTCTTCGGGGTGCCGATCGCTGCGCTTGACGCCTTCCCCGCGCGGCGGCCGATGTTCGGCGAGGGTGATCCGTAGGAATGGTGGAGTCACGGCGCGGACATGGGTAACGATGTGGCGCGCGTCGAGTTCGATCTCGATCTTGTCCCGGGTCTCGCGCACTTCCACGCGCCGCCCGATCCAGGAGACCGGAACCGAGTAGCGCATAGAGTTCACCGCGACGTATCCTTCCACGTCCACCATGCGCTGATGGAGCCGATACACTTCGGGAATCCACGCGGGCAACGGTTTCAAATGCATGCGTTCGACCGCGAATAGCTCGCGCGGCACGGCACGGATGTGTTTCTTGTAGGTCGAGTTGACGCGGTCGCACCATTGGCGCGCTTGTTGATTCAGATCCTCCCAACTGGCGAACCTGCGGCCCGCTAGAAAATTGTTTTCGACGAAGGAAAACGGACGTTCCACGCGCGCCGAACGGTTGGCGTCGCCGCGCTCGTGCGCCACAAAGCGGAATCCGAAGCGTTCCGCGAACGCCTCCATTTCGGGCACGGGGATCATTGCACGACCCGTTCCGCGCAATACCACCACATGCGTGTTGTCAATCATCACGCGTTCGACAGCACCACCCATGTAGCGCAACGCGTCGGTGAGGAACACTTTGCAATCGAACCTCTGGAACGTAGGGTTGAGCTGGAAGAACAACATGCGCGAGTAGCACAACACCGCCGAGGCGGTCTGCGCCTGGTACCTCCTGCCACCCACCTCGACGGCGTGCGGCGACGTGTCGTGCTGCATCTCCACACCCGGTTCGAAATGATACTGACCCGCGGGCACGGTCTGAGTTACTCCGATGCCTTGCCTGCGGCAGAATGCGGTCAGCGCCGGATACGACAACGTCACGCCGCCGGCGGTCAGCTCTTCATGGACCCGCACGAGATTCCCCTTGCAGCCGATCCAAAGGTCCAGGATCTGTTGCCGGTAGGGTTCGGCTTTCTCCGCCCGTTGGATTGGCGGGACCTGGATAGAGTTCGAGCGCAGAACTTTGCGCACGGTCAGGCGCGACAGTTGCAACACGCGTGCGATCTCGCGTTTGCTCACTCCCCTCGTGCTCAGTTCCAGAATCGCGGTTCGTTGTGCCTGGCTCAACATGATGGCCCTCCTGTTCCTTTCCGATTCGTGCCGCCATCCGATCTAGTTCCCGGCGCGCGTTTTCGATCTGCCGTTGCGCCTGTTCCTGTCGCAGACCATCCATCTCCGGCAGGGCTTCGACGAGCCGCCGGCTGGCGCGACGTAGAATGGCGACTGCCATCTCCAGGTCACGCTCCAGTCCGGCCGCGACCGGCCGGGTGGCCGGCGGCTGCCGCTGTGTTTTCAAAAACAGTTCCGGCTCAGCCAGGATGCGCTCGCGGACCACGCGCGAGCCGTCTCGCCAGGCGGCATAGAGTTGTCCGGCTTGCCGCGTGTCGCAACGGTGCTGGACGAAAACGGCCGCCATCCGCGCGCAGTCTTCCACGTTGACGCGCGCCACCGGCACCAGATACTTCATCGCCAGTTGCGCGCCGAGCGTTGCTTCACGCACTTGCTGCTGGATGGTTTCCGGCAACAACTCGACCAACGCCAATCGCCGCGACACCCAACTGACGCTGCGGTCGAAGCGGCGCGCCAACTCCTGCAGCGAGTACCCAAAACGTTGCTCCATCTCCGACAACAGCCAGCCCTGTTCCAGCGCGCTTTCCTGTGGACCGCTGCGCAGCGTCCGGTACAGCAGCAGAGCCTCGGCTTCCCTCAGGGCCCAAACCGTGGCTTTAATCGTGTCCCGGCCCAGTTGCTGCAGCACCGCGACGCGCTTGTGGCCATCGATCACCAGGTAACGATCCTGCTGATCTGGGGCGAGGACCACTACGATGGGCGTCTGCTGGCCTGACTCAGCCAACGACGCCATCAATCGCCGTTCCCGCTGCGGTTGGCGGGCTCGCAGATGTTCCCATCGCCGGTCGAGTTGGTGAAATTCCAGTTGCATCGTCGCCTGCGGGTTCAGTATCGCCGAAGCTGGAACTGGTCTTTTGCGATGGCGGGGGAAGTGTGCTGGAAAGTCTCGTGGGATCAATCAGATACGCCCGGAACTCGTCTTTCGCGGTCCGGACCAGTAGTGCCCCCATAACACCAATGAAATCAGCACGTTGTGCGCCGAACTGGTCTTTCGCGAACTCCCAGGGTAGTTGGTTCAACGGCGCGGGTAACCGCATCACTTCAGGCGAAGGTTGGGTTTGTGTCGCCCGCTGATCGATTCGGTAGGCGATGGCGTAGCCCGGGTTCCGGCGGCGCCAACTGGCCTGGGTCTTCTGCCGGCGCGACGCCTGGCATTCCGGCTTCCCGCATACATGTTGCCGGTTTCCTACTCGCGCGTTCGGCCGGAACCACCGGCGGCAGATTGCACACGGTCTCTTTCGCGTCTCTGGCATGGTGATGCATGATCACCTCCCATGCGCGGGTCCGCTAAACTTCCGTTCAATCTGTCTGGGTCAGTTTTGGAAAGCAGAGGTGGGCCAATTCTCGCAAGTGCCGAAGTATTAATGATGCGCGAGCGGATTAAATCAAGAAATCTTGGATCCGAACGGTAAATCGCCCGAATTGTTTTTGCGCGACCTCAGTATTATAAGGCTGGCTAACACTCCCAGGAGATTAACATCCCTGGCGGGTAGTCGGACTTCAAGGCTGGTCGAATGACACGATCGTCGCCGGCTAGATATAGGAGAATTTATGACAGGTGAAGAGTTACAAGAATTCCGAGAGGAAATCGTAGCGGGTAAGAACCAGGTGTGGAGTCAAGCGGTGGACATACTTAGGCTTGGCAGGACCCGAAAGGGCTTGACTGTACGGGAAGCATTTCTCATATTGACGTTCCGTCATGGGCGTGGTTGGGGTCTTCTGGCTGGCCCGACTGTCACGAAAGACGATGCGCTGAAGGCCATTGCCGAATCCTATCAAGAGGATCGCTCATCAGCCACCAATGTTCATCCGGCACGAACAACAGTTCCACTGAGGGAGTTGGTGCGCCTGCCGGTAGGGCTGGCGTTCGTAGGCCCGTCTCACAACGGCTGGGCAGACGAATTTGCACTTGTTGATGAGGATTCGTTGGACGGCCTTCCGGGGCGGACCAGACAAGAAGAGTTGGAATTTCTGAACGATTTCGTTTTCGAGTCGGCGCAAAGCAGGATCGAAAAATTGAAGGCAAAGTGAGATGTATCCAGCGAGAACGGCCCAAGCCGAGATACGAACTGAAATGGCCGCGGGCACTCTTTGTCGCGATGGCCCGGTCCAGGATCCACATCGGGGTCCGAAGCTATTGATCATTAGGAGCGGACAGGAGGAGGAAAGCGAGGGCGCCGGCCTACCGGGCGGGCCTCCTTTTAGAGCGGAACAACCGGAGGCGCCGTGACGGCGTGAACGACGGATCGCACATGTTGGCAAATTTTTGGACTATCGAGTTCCTTTATATGCGGTGGTTGAGTTTAAGCCCTCGGTAGAGTTTGGAATCTAATTTGGAAGCTTCCCGTGATTCGGCTCCCGCAAATATCTGGCTAATGCCGCCTGGCAGCCAACGACGAACCGGACGGCATGCGCCTATTCAAAGAGGTTTTTTATGGACGACGATCAGAAGAAAAAACCAGTGTCCCCCGAAAAGCTTGCGGCCAACCGCAAGAACGCACAGGGTTCCACCGGCCCACGCACCGCGGCCGGCAAGCGCCGGGCATCGCAAAATAGTTATAAGCATGGCATTTTTGCCTTGCGGCTTTTCCCCACCAATGAGCTTGTTGCTCGAGATGGGGCAGATTACAACCGGATATTCGGTTCGTATCGAAACCATTATTCGCCGGTAGGAGATTTGGAATACCTCTACCTTGAAAAAATTGCCGTGCACTCCCTTCGCCTGGCTCGGCTCCTTGAGCACGAACAAAAAATCTTCGGCGAACGCTGGGTGTTTGAATTACGCTCAACGGATCGAATATCAAGGTATGAAGCGAACATCCGGCGGCAGCTGGAGAAAGATATCGAGCGACTCGAGTCCCTCCAACAGAAACGCCAGGCGGAAACGAACGAATTCGAAACCACTGATCCGGAATCAGACGATACGATCAGCCAGACAGACGAGGCCACCGCAGAAGGCAGCGAACCTCCTGCAGATCTGATCTCTGGAGCAGCCGGGGAGGCCATCGACTCAAGCGTTGCGCCAGATGCGCCCGCAACAACGACTCAGGATGACAAAGCCGGCGCCAAGCAAGGGCCGGCTCCTACCAACGTACCGGCCGAAAACGTCACAATCCATCCGCCGGCATCCGAGAATTATCTCAAAAACCCTGGCGCACAAACCCTCACCAGGGCGATCGAAAAAGCCATGGGCCCTATCCCTGCTGAAGAGCGGAAGGACAGCCTTCGGTCACATGAACATTACGGAACCGACTCAACCGACCATCCTCGCTTCATCGAGACGCCCGAAGATGCGGAACTCGTCGAGGCGATAAAGCGCGGCGACTACGACGACCCAGAACCGCTGGAATGATCTTCGTCGAAATCCAAAGACTCCAAGCGGCCGGTCCGGCGCGGTTGTTGCTCCACCGGCGGCAGTCGATGTGGAGTCCACCCGGGGAGGGGGTTGAGAAAAGGTAAAATTACGAAACGAACCCAACTATCTTCATTTTGCCCCTCGCGACCTCGGACGGCGGTCGGGTAAACCAATCCCCTACCCCTTGGTAGCAAGCGAGGGTGAGAGGAGAGTTCTCCCCCCGGTCACCTGGTCGAGTTGTCGGAAAAGCAACCGAGAGGAACCGTCTCATTTGTGCTGTTGCTTACCGCTTGCCGTTTAGCGTTATATAATCCCAGTGTGATTCGATCCTTTCGTTCGAAGGAGACAGAAGCTTTATTTAGGGAGCTGCGTCTGTCAAAGGCGCTTCGAAGCATTGCCAAACAAGCCCTCCGACGGTTGCAGCAGCTGGATTCAGCCACCAGCTTGGGCGACCTCACCCTCCCTGGAAACCGACTGGAGAAGCTTCACGGCAACC
>JBEKBP010000091.1:0-10851 GCA_050015335.1 Candidatus Acidiferrales bacterium
GGCGTGCGCACCGTTTCCACCAGCGACCAGTACGTGTGATTTTTGCCGTCCTTGCCGCGGTGGTTCGGCCGCAAAAACATTCTGGGCGGATCGTGTCATGAGACCACCACCCTTACAAGAGGTCGTAACGGGTGCCCTCTGCGACTGCTAAAAAAAACCAGCGAAGGCAAGCCGCGGATCAATCGGCCGCGAACGTTTGCCAGTCCACGGGCTTACGCCGCCCCGATTCCCCGGGAAGAAAATTTACTACGTGCGGATAGCTTTCGGGAAATACGGAGTCAGCGTTGCCAGCTCCCCATTTTCCCTGATCGCTCCAGTACTCCGCTTACCGGGCCCTTGGCATGTCTTTGTCTTTCACCATCTCGTTCCGTCAAACAAAATGCAATCTTGTTAGGAACAGAACAGATAACGGCTTCCTGCATATATTAGGGTGATCTCCTGCGACAAGAAGGCAGTAGGGAGAGAGCAGATGCCTGCGCCCCCTGCGCTCGATACAATGCTTGATACAATTCGGAAGGTGAATTGCACGGCCACTTGGGGATATTCCATCGCCAATCGACTCGAGGAATGGAGTGGGTCTGAGCCTGCTGAGGCAGGATCAGGAGTAACAGCCGCGGCTGTAGACAAGCCTGAAGACGAGTAAATCCAGGCGAATCAGGGAACGTGCTCACTCCGCAAAGCGAAGTATGTCCCCAATAGGACTGTATTGTTTCGCGCAGGATGAAATCATGGGCTATTACTAAGAAACAGGGATCGAAGAAACGGAGTGACCCAAAACACTCGCCAGCGTCGCGAACGAAGCGGCCGGCTGTGCAGAATCCGCCCGGGAAAAGGAAGGTACGAACTATCACGTCACGGAAGACCTGACCAGCCACCTAAAGATGTATTCGCGCTTATTTAACAGCATTTTTCTAAGCTTGGTCTTCTCCCAATACCCATCGATGTTCAACCTATTACATACCTCCATTGCCAGATCGCTAACTGAAAAGGACCTTCTGGGCGCGACGGGACCCCACATACCATGAATTCCGTGGACACAGCGATTGGCCAAGGCACCAAAGAGCCGAGTCCCAAGTGGCGTGAACGACTGAAGGCGCTACGCAGCAACACTCCTCCGATCACTCGAATGGTGTGGGAATCGGCTCCGAAAGTCGTGATGGCAAGCCTCTCGGCGAGATTGGTCGCCTCTGCAATCCCGCTCGCTATGTTGGCGGTAACAAAGCTCATCATCGATGCAATCTATGCCTTCCTGTCACACCATAAGGCGCTCCCTGCGGATTTTTGGTGGTTGGTTGTACTGGAATTTGTTCTTGCGAGTGTGGGAACAATTCTGGTTCGTGCCCTCGATTTCTGCGACAGCGTGCTGGCCGACAAATTCACTATCCACATCAGCACCCGAATTGTGAAGCATGCTTCGCGTCTTGACCTGACCTCCTACGAGGACCCGCTCTTTTACGACATGATGGAGCGTGCCAGAGTGCAAGGCACGGACCGTTTGATAATGATTCAGTCGGCCGGTCGCCTGTTCCAGGAGGGCATCACGGCCGCTAGCTTAGCGGCTAGCATTTTTCTCTTTTCCCCATGGCTTCTTTTTGCTCTCATCATCTGCGTCGTTCCTGCTTTCCTCGGCGAGACCCACTTCGCATTCCTTGGGTACTCACTCTGTTTTCGCCAGACTACCGCTCGGCGCCAGATGGACTATTTGAGGATGCTGGGCGGAAGCAAGGAAAGCGCGAAAGAGTTAAAACTATTCGGACTGGGGTCGTACCTCGTGAGTCGCTACACAGCACTTGCGGACGAGCTTCATCGCCAGACCGTTGGACTGGCAAAACGGAAGCTGCTGTGCGGATCATTTCTAACGCTTCTGGGCACGGTGGGGTACTACGGTACCTATGCATTCGTCATCTATCGGACGGTCACAGGCACACTGACTCTCGGAACCATGACCCTTTTGGCTGGAGCTATCGCCGGGGCCAGCGCGAACATCCAAGCGTTCTTTTCAACTTTTTCCGTAATTGCTGACCAAGCAATGTTCATGACGGATTTGCTGAAATTCTTGTCCATACAGCCTAGGATTTTCTCGAAACCTGGCGCCATGCCTGCTCCGCGACCGATTCGGGGAGGCTTTGAATTCAGAAATGTTTCGTTCTCATACCCAGGAAATTCAAGGCTCGTACTCAACAACATCAGCTTTCACCTAGAACCTTCGTCGAGAATCGCTCTGGTTGGAGAAAATGGCCAGGGGAAGACAACCATCGTAAAACTGCTTACACGTTTATACGACCCTAGCGGAGGGCAGATTGTTCTGGATGGCATAGATCTCCGTGAGTACGACCTGCAAGATTTGTGGAAGGAGATCGGTGTCATCTTTCAGGACTTCACACGCTACGAGATGACAGTCTCTGAAAACATCGCTATCGGTCAAATCGAAGAGCGAGACAAGCTGTTTCGCATCCGCGCCGCCGCCCATAAGAGCGCGGCAGAGACATTTATCCGAACTCTGCCTAAGGGTTATGAACAGCCCCTTGGCTGCCGATTCGAAGAGGCAGTTGATCTGTCGGGAGGGGAGTGGCAGAAAATTGCCCTGGCCAGGGCCTATTTGCGCGAAGCCCAGTTGCTCATTCTAGATGAGCCGACGGCCGCCTTGGATGCGAAATCTGAACATGAAGTGTTCGAACGATTCGGTGATCTCACCAAGGGCAAGATGGCCCTTTTAATTTCCCACCGTTTCTCTACAGTTCGAAAAGCGGACCGGATTCTCGTCCTTGAGAACGGAACAATCGTCGAACAGGGTTCGCACGACGAGCTTATCCGGATCAGCGGCCGGTATGCGGGGATGTTCGAACTGCAGGCGGCCAACTATCGCTGAACGTATTGAGGTGAGAGCATCAGCGGTTAATGGCGTCACCCACCTGTGGCGCAGGAGCTAGTCGTGTATGCGGGACATGCGATTCAACGGTTAGGCTGAGTAAATAAATAAATTCATCCTTTGACGATGTCGGGGCGGATTTGGTCTGATGATATAGTTCCATTCGCCATGAAACCGATTCGGTTGAAGATGGATGCTCTTCATTTCTTCCTGGGTGACTTGGCGGCCGGTTGGATATTTGCAGCGGTCCAATCGGCGTGTCACTTCCGGTCCTTTCGCAGTGGTCGTCTTGGCAATGAGATTGACGACGGTTTCCTAATCGCGCAGCGTTCGCCACACCAATTCGACGAGAGAAAGGAAAAAGGCGGTGCGCGATCTTGTTCCACTCGCTCGTTTCAGGTGGGAAATGACAGACCGAGATGGGCAGGCTGTTTCATCCGCGAAGGTCTGCAACTCCCGTTTCCGCAAGCGCAACCGCCAGCCATCCCCCCGCCGTCGGCCGTAATTAGAATCTTGGTGGACGCCGGAGGGAGCCGTTTACCTTCTTGGCGCCACCATCCCCGGATGGACGCCACCGCAGACGCTCCCGTGTCGTGGTCGGTCCCGACAGTTACCAACCCGGTGTTGGCCCGACGTCGTAGATGCCATCGGGATAGTCACGCGGCACATCGGGCGTAGGAAAATCGTGTCCGCGAACCTTCCTCGGCTGTTTCGCTGGAAGCCATTGCTGGCCGGCGTTATCGTAGTTGCCGATGAGTTCCTTCTTCTTGGTATTAGCGAAAGGTTTCGCTAATACCAATTAGGCACGGCTTGGAATTATGCATGGTTTTTCGTGCTCCGAATGCTCGTGAGACGTCAGGGGCCTGCTGACGCGTATATTTTCAGACCCCTGGCGGCATGGCCCACCTGTTAACTGTGTCAACTGTGCGTAATCAGAGTTCTTCCAGAAAGGCAACGAGCCGATCTTTCGGCTGGAAACGGCTCGTTTTGACGCTCGGCGCTTGAAGCCTTTTGAGCGCCCGCTCTTTCATGGCCCAATCCGCTTCGACATACATGTGCGTTGTCGCAGGGCTTTCGTGGCCGAGCTACAAGGCAATGACAGTAATGTGACACCCGACTGCAGCAGGGTCACTGCAGTCGCGTGTCGGACGATGTGGGGCGAGATGTGACGTTCCTTAAGCTGCGGGCACTGGGTTGCCGCTGTCGTCGTAGCAAGCTGGAGGCCATCCGTTACACCGGTTCTCGTCATCGGGCCCCCGGTACGATTTGGAAAGAGCGGGTGGTCGCGGGCGTCGGCCGCGGGAGCGGAGGAGGTTCTTGCGTAACTGTATAGCTGATGAGGAGAGGCCCTCGAAACCGGCTTTCAGCAGTAGGTTTCAGACTACCTTCCGCTCGCAGCGCACTCCCGCACTGCCCTGCCTAGATTGGGACGCGCAAGCCGTAGGAGCTAAGGACGCGCATGTAGTTGCCGCGTTCGAATGCGGCGGGATTGGGAACAGAGCGCTGGCTCATACTTCCGCGCATTTGCTCGATGGACTGGTATTCGTGCTCTTCCATCCAGCACACCAGTTCCCTTAGCACAGATGCGGCGTGCCCGATCCCATTTTGAAGCAGTGCGGACGCCATCATCGCCACATTCGCACCGGCCATCATTGATTTCAGCACATCCTGCGCCGTATGCACTCCTCCAGTAACGGCAAGATCGGCCTTCACACGCGAGAAGAGAATTGCGACCCAATGTAACCGCAGCAATAATTCCTCCGAGCGGCTCAAGGTAAGACGGGGAACGACTTCGAGCGAATCGATGTCGAAATCCGGCTGATAGAAGCGATTGAACAGGACTAGAGCGTTGGCACCGGCCGCATCCAATTGTTTTCCCATGTGAGCCATAGCGGTGAAAAACGGGGAAAGCTTCACCGCAATGGGAATGTGGACAATTCCTCTTACCTGAGTCACGAGGTCGCAGAAGGCTCTCTCCATCTGTGTGGCGGACATTCTCGGATCGGTCGCAACCAGATAGATATTCAATTCGATCGCGTCTGCGCCTGCTTCTGCCATGAGGCGTCCGTAGTAGGTCCAACCGCCTGGAGAGATACCGTTCAGGCTAGCGATCACTGGAATCGAGACGCTCTCTTTGGCCCGCCGGACGAGTTCGAGATAGGTTTCCGGTCCCAGGTTGTAGTTATTCACATCCGGAAAGTAACTGAGCGATTCCGGAAAACTCTCCGTGCCCCTCCACAGGTTGGAGTCAACGGTGTGGCTCTCGAGAGTGAGCTGTTCTTCGAAAAGTGAAGGGAGTACGACGGCTCCCACGCCGTTGTCCTCGAACCGCCGGATATTGTCGAGCGATTCGCACAGAGGATTCGAGGAAACCACAAGAGGCGATTTGAGCGTCAGGCCAAGGTAGCGGGTTGATAGGTCGATCATTCTTCCTCCCCACGTTTTACGGTTTGTTCTGCGTGGTCTTCTTCCTTTTCCGCGGGGGCGACGCCGGGCGTCTCCCCCCGTCCGGCCATAGCGGCGCGGTTTGAATAGACGCGCCACTGCCGCTCGACATCATCTTGAGCGGCATGGAGCAAATCACGCGCGGCCTCCGGGTGTGTTCGCGTGAGCATGGTGTAGCGGCCTTCCTGATAAGCAAATTGTTTCAGCGGAATGCTGGGCGCTTTGGAGTCGAGCTGGAATGGATTTTTGCCTTCTAGTCGCAGCGCGGGATTGTAGCGAATCAGAGGCCAATAGCCTGACCGCACCGCCGCTTTTTGCTGCTCCATGCCGAAAGCCATGTCGTAGCCGTGAGCGACACAGTGACTGTAGGCGATGATCAACGAGGGCCCGTCATAGGCCTCGGCTTCGAGAAATGCTTTGACGGTATGCGTGTCGTCTCCGCCCATGGCGACGCGGGCTACATATACCGAGCCATAACTGATGGTCTCCATCGCAAGATCCTTCTTTCCGGTCAGCTTGCCGCCGGTTGCATATTTTGCAACGGCGGCCCGCGGCGTGGCCTTGGACATCTGTCCGCCTGTGTTTGAATACACTTCGGTATCCAGGACGAGGACGTTGACGTTCATGCCTGAACCAAGGACGTGGTCGAGTCCACCGGCGCCAATGTCGTAGGCCCAACCATCGCCGCCGACCAGCCAGACGCTCTTGCGCACCAATGCCTCGGCGACGGCCAGCAAATCGCAAGCTTCGGGCGATTCCGCCGAGGATAGCGCTACCTTCAGCTCCGCGACGCGCTCGCGCTGTGCGGCAATCCCCGCCTCGGTGGACTGATCCGCCGTGAGCAGGGCGGTCACGAGATTGTCGCCCGCTTGTCCGGAGAGTCGGGTGAGCAACTGGCGCGCATACTCGGCTCGATTGTCTACTGCGAGCCGCATGCCCAACCCAAATTCGGCGTTGTCTTCGAAAAGAGAATTGGACCAGGCGGGTCCGCGGCCCAGCGCGTTCGCCGCGTACGGGGTTGTGGGAAGGTTGCCGCCGTAAATGGACGAGCAGCCCGTCGCGTTCGCGATCATCAATCGGTCACCGAACAGTTGCGTCAGCAGTTTGATGTAAGGTGTCTCGCCGCAGCCCGCGCAGGCCCCGGAGAATTCGAAAAGTGGCTCGAGGAGCTGGACGTCCTTCACGTGCGAGTGCGACAGATCGTCCCTATTGAAATCAGGCAGTCTGGCGAAGAATTCCCAGTTTGCGCGCTCTGCTTCCCGGAGCGGAGCCTGACCTTCCATATTAATGGCTTTGTGCTTCGCCTCGCTCTTGCTTTTTACCGGACAGACTTCCACGCAGAGGTGGCAACCTGTGCAGTCTTCGGGCGAGACCTGAAGCATATAGCGCAAGGTTTCCAATCCCCGCCAGCGCGGCTTGGCGGATTTGAACGTCGACGGGGCATTGGTCAAAGCACTTGACTCAGATACCTTCGCACGGATCACGGCGTGGGGGCACACGAGCACGCATTTGCCGCATTGGATGCAAAGCTCCTTGTCCCAAACCGGAATTTCCTGTGCGATGTTGCGCTTTTCCCACTTCGCCGTGCCCGTTGGAAAAGTTCCGTCCACGGGGAACGCACTGACGGGCAAAACGTCTCCGCGCCCGGCGATGATTGTGCCCAGCACGTCGCGGATGAATGACGGCGCTTGAGCCGCCACGGACGGCAGGATGTCAAAGCTGCTCGTTGCATGAGCGGGAACCGAAACCTCGAACAGATTCGACAGCGTGTGGTCCACCGCCGCGAAATTCTGTTCGACGACAGCATCGCCGCGCTTCCCATAGGTCTTGCGAATCGATTTCCGGATGGCCTCGATCGCCCGCTCCCGTGGCAGGACGCCGCTGATGGCGAAGAAGCAGGTCTGCATGACCGTGTTGATGCGGCTGCCCATCCCAGCTTCACCGGCAACCTTATAGGCATCAATCACGAAAAACCTGAGATGCTTTTCGATGATGGCTTCCTGCACCGATCGCGGCAGATGGTTCCACGCGTCTCGGTTACCAACTGCCGTGTTGAGCAGGAATGTGCCACCGGGCTCGGCCGCGGAAAGAACGTCCATGCGTTCAAGAAACTGGAACTGGTGGCAGGCCACGAAATTGGCTTTAGTAATCAGATAAGAAGAGCGAATGGGATGAGGCCCGAAGCGGAGGTGGGACACGGTGACCGAGCCCGATTTCTTTGAGTCGTAAACGAAGTAACCCTGCGCGTAATATTCCGTGCCCTCGCCGATAATTTTGATGGAATTCTTGTTGGCGCCGACGGTGCCGTCTGAGCCAAGGCCGTAGAAAAGCGCGCGAACGGTCGCGGGATCTTCTGTGGAGAAGCTGGGGTCATACGCAAGACTCGCGTGCGTCACATCATCTTGAATGCCGATGGTGAAGTGATTCTTTGGCGTCGCATTCTTGAGTTCGTCGAAAACGGCCTTCGCCATGGCGGGCGTAAATTCCTTCGAGGAAAGGCCGTACCGTCCGCCGATGAGTCGGGGAAGGCCCTGCGCTGTTCGGCCGCTTGATTCAAACAAAGCCGTGAGAGTGTCGGCATACAGGGGTTCGCCGATGCTGCCGGGTTCCTTCGTTCGATCCAGAACAGCGATCGCGCGTGTGCTTTCCGGGAGAGACGAGAGGAAGGCGTCTGAATCAAAGGGGCGGTAGAGCCGAACCTTGAGAAGGCCGACCTTTTCCCCGTTCTGCAGAAGAGATTCGACGGTTTCTTCCACGGCGCCGGCGCCCGATCCCATTAGCATGATTACGCGCTCGGGCTCGGCAGCACCTAAATAGTCGAACAGGTGATAGCTGCGACCTGTGCGCTTGGCGAAACGATCCATCACGTTCTGCACGATGGTGGGACAGGCACGGTAGAAAGAATTGCCCGCCTCGCGCGCCTGAAAGAAGACGTCCGGGTTCTGCGCCGTGCCGCGCAGGACGGGGTGGTCCGGCGAAAGGGCTCGTCCCCGGTGGCTGCGAACGAGGGCATCATCGATCAGAGCCCGCAAGTCGTCATCCTGGAGCGGAATGATTTTGTTGATTTCGTGAGAGGTGCGGAAGCCATCGAAAAAATGAAGGAACGGGATGCGCGATTCGAGTGTCGCCGCCTGGGCGATTAGCGCAAAATCGGATGCTTCCTGCACTGAATTGGAAGACAACAACGCAAACCCAGTGGGGCGCGTGGCCATCACGTCGCTGTGATCGCCAAAAATCGATAGTGCGTGAGTAGCCACGGTGCGCGCCGCCACGTGAATCACGGCCGGAGTCAGTTCACCGGCAATCTTGTACATGTTCGGAATCATCAGCAGGAGGCCCTGGGACGCGGTAAAAGTCGTACCCAGGGCCCCCGCTTGAAGCGCTCCGTGGAGTGCACCGGCCGCACCTCCCTCGCTTTGCATTTCGATGACCGTGGGAATAACGCCCCAGATGTTCTTCCGGCCCTCCTCCTTCCACTGATCCGCCCATTCCCCCATGGGAGACGAAGGAGTGATGGGAAATATCGCAATCACCTCGTTGAGACGGTAGGCTACCGACGCTACAGCTTCATTTCCATCGAGAATCGCTCGATCTTGGGTCATTGTCATTTGCCGGCTCGTTCACCCTTGTATTTGCTGAGCGGCCGTCCCGCCCTCGCGGACCGTCAGCACAGGGCAAGTCGCGTGGGAGACAACCTTGTGTGCGGTCGAAATCGGCAGATGCGACGCCGCGCCAGGAAAACCTTGGTGAACTCCCAGCACGATCAGGTCTGCCCGGCGAATCTTGGCAACTTCCAGGATTTTCCCCGCAACGTCGCCACGCTCCACTACAAAATCGGGTACGCACCAGAGTTCCGCCTCCGGCGGGACGATTCTTGCCAAGTGGCGCTTGGAAGCCTCAATTAAATCCTGGGGAACTACCAAGTCGCCCACTTTTGGCTCTTCGATCACGTGAAGCAACGTCATGTGCGCTTGATACTCCTGCGCCAGCGATAACGCATACCTAGCGGCGGGGAGCGGGCCTTCCTGGAAGTTTGTGGCGTAGAGCATCCGGGTTATTTCGCCGCCGTGTCCCGGCTCGGCGGGCGCATAAGGCCCGATTGTGAGCACTGGGCAGGTGGCGTCACGAAAGACTTCTTCTGCCGATGATCCCAGCAGGAATTTGGCAACTCCCGTGAGGCCGCGCGTGCCCATCACGATCAGATCGATGTTTTTTTCGCCGCCGACCGATTTCACGTTCGCCGAAAAGTCGCCGTCCTCAATCAGAACCGTCGGTTCGATTCCTGGAATCGCATTGCGCAGGGCTTCTCGCCATTGGCGTTCTTCTTCCTC
Organism: Candidatus Acidiferrales bacterium; assembly: GCA_050015335.1. Classification (GTDB taxonomy): domain Bacteria; phylum Acidobacteriota; class Terriglobia; order Acidiferrales; family UBA7541; genus Palsa-295. The sequence continues at coordinate 9,646 of JBEKBP010000091.1, forward strand.
GGCTGCTCTTTCGAGTGCGGGCCAGCCCGCCGGCGGCGTCATGGGGTTGATGACTGGTGTGCGTACATGGAGAGCGTAAAGCTTTGCTCTATAGTGCTTTGCAAGTTCTCCTGCATAGGGCAGGGCTGCCGCCGCGGCAGGCGAAAAATCGGTAGTGAAAAGAATGTTCTGGAGCTGAATTCGTGTCTGGGGTTCCATGGTTTTCATAGGAAGCCTCTTTGTGACAGTCCCAAATAACGCGCATATGCCAGCAGCAGGCTGTGATTACCGTCACCTGACAAAGTGATGTAATTGACATCTCGGAGCCTCGTGCGCGAGCCAAACCTCCACAGTGACACGGCCATAATATAAGACCCCTGGGTAATGCTTGTTCCTTTGGGGCTGAGCTGCTGCACGGGCTGGTCGGTTGGGGGAGTTCCAGAAGTTCTTGCTGCATCTCGACTGTCGCGACAACCGCAATTCTCCACGCTCTCTCATCTCGTTGGTGTTTTTCCGGACGCGGCTGAGCTGCGCGGATGTCGGATCACGGCGGGCTATCTGTAGCCGCCACATTTCACTCGGGTCTGCTGCAAATTTCCGGAGCAGGTTCTGAAATCGCGTGTGGCTGATGCCAAGTCCCCGGTCCCATGAGAAACACCGCACCCGCGGGTTCTGCCCAAGACTACCGTGGCAGGCCTCGTACTCGAGGATCGAATGCGGGCGGCAGCCAGAGAGAGACCTCAGTGTTCCCGTGCGGCGCTGCATGTTCATGTTGCTCATCGGGATTATTGGCGAAGCGCCCTCCCTGCGGAGGAATGGTTGCGTATCGATGGCCCACCCAGGAGAAAGCGGTTTTAGCTTGCTATCAAGGTAATGGAACTGCGTAGAAGTGCAAGCGGAGCCGCAAGTCCCGCAGCCCTATGATGCATTGCCCCTATATCGTTTGTACCCCAGACCAGAGGCCTTTGCTTTCCCATGAGTCAGCTCGAATTTAATTCAAGATGATTAAAGCGCGACGGGTGGTTACATTCAGAAGAAAGGGGGATGACCATTTATTGTGCGCCAACTATGGTGGACCCCAAGGTCAAGACCATTTTTCTGCTGTAACGGCCTGCTGAAGCAGCTCACCAAGGCTCTTTTGGAGCGAGCGATGAATGCGGAGCTGACCGAGCACGTCGGGTACGAGAAGCATGATCCGGCGGGCTACAACAGCGGGAACTCGAGAAA
>JBEKBP010000092.1:0-13707 GCA_050015335.1 Candidatus Acidiferrales bacterium
GAAGCAGTGAGTCTGCGCATGCTCGCGGGAACCGAAAAGATCGATCCGCTCGTTATCCTCGCATCCGTGCTCGAGCCTGTCAGTTTCAACCAGCGCGCACACCTGCAGCACCCGAATCAACTAACGCCACTCAATCAATTCATAGACGCTCTTCCTCCCGATCCGCCTTCGCGCCACAATTTCGAGCTACTCGTGAACGCCTATCTGCAGGATCCCGGAACTCGATCGCAGACACAAGCCGAACTTGCCTCCCACTTCAAAGCGTGGATCGCCGCGGAACCTGGAATCCTGCGCTTGATGGCTGCCTCGCCCATCCTAGCGCGAGCGGAACCGCGAGTTCAGGAACTTACCGTATTAGGCACGATAGGTCTTGAGGCCGTGTCTCATCTTTCATCCGGTCTGCCCGCGGCTAGCGGTTGGAAGGCTCAGCAACTGGCTCTCTTGGACGAAGCCGAGAAACCGCAGGCGCTGGTTCGCTTCACGGTGATCAAGCCTTTGCGCGACCTGGTCGGCGCGGTTCCCGAAGCGCCCGGCAAATAATCCATCCGCAAAAAGCTAAGGCAAGCTGGCTTTTCGGCCAGCTTGCCCGAGTTCTTCATCTAGCCGAGGGTCCTGCGAATTAGTGGCCTAGCCCCGCAGCCAAGGTTTTTACCATGGTTCCATTCGCATCATCGTCTTTCAGCGCCCACACGTAGGCACCTCCCAGACCTCCCGGAACCTTCAGGTTGATATAGATCGTCTTCAGAAACACACTGAAGGGATCGTCGTATGTGTAGAACGTCCCGCTGGTTGAGTCGAAAAGCGATACAGCAACTCGCCGCGGATCGAAGTAATTTCTGTAGCCATTCGATGTGAGCGTGGAGAGCGTCGAATAGGTGAGAAGCCCCGGAGTCAGCAGGGTGTCGCAGCCCGCCGTATTTCCGCTCAGGTCCGGACACAAGCCTGTTCCGTTCGCCCACAGGACCGGGGAGGGGCCCGTTGAGTTTTGGTACAGGCCATGGTTCACGTTGGGAGCGCCCGTCCAGCCAGCGCCATAAAGAGGCATACCCATGGTGTATTTGTGCGGGGGCACCCCAGCCTTGAGATATGCATCTACAGTGTCGTTAATGTCGAGATCCTGGCCAAACAGCGGATCCTGGCGGGAATCAAATAGCGGCGATGCGTCATTGGTTTGCGTCACCCATGAGCCGGAATAGTTGTAGCCATCGATGGTAATGAAATCGACCTGCTCGGCGGCTTTGCGAAGATCGATGTTGACGTAGTTCTGCGAGCCCGCGGGTCCATCGAACGACAACGTATATTGCTTGCCCGTGGTTTTGCTCAAGGCGTTCAGTTGGCTGCGGAACTCTTGCAGCAGGGCCGTAAAGTTCTGCGTGTCGGTCGCGGTGGGGAATTCCCAGTCGATATTGAAGCCGTCAAACAAGCCGGGCGCAGTGATGCCTGAGGCGATGTTGCCGTTGATGAACAGGTCGATGCAGGATGCCGCGAGCGCCTGGCGTCCGGCCGCGGTGCTGGCGGCGCTGACGAAGGCCGCAGTATTGCTGGCAGACGCTCCTCCCAGAGACATCAGCACTTTCAGGTTGGGGTGAAGCGCCTTGAGTTGTTGGATGGCCGCAAAATTTCCATAAAGCGGCCCCGGGTAGGCCGTACCGTTCACGCTCGGCAGGTATGGAGATTGATAGTCAGCCCAGGTATCGGCAAAGGCGCATGCTGGCGCGGGACTCGTCGTCACATTGCCGAAGGCGTAGATGAGGTGCGTCAGTTTATTGGCCACACCATTCTGTTGCAGGTTCGCAATATTGTAACCAGCGTAATAGATACTCCACTCCTCGAAGTATCCTCCGACAATCTTGCCTTGACCGGTGTTTTGTGCGAATGAGGGAGAGATGCTTGCAACGAGGGCCAACAGAGTGAGCAGGGCCATTCGCAGCAAGCGCGGCGGGAAATGGTTTGACATGGCAAGTGCCTCCAGACGTCGTAAAGTACGAACCGCCGGAGTATAGAGCTATATAGCAGAACTTGCAATAGAATATTTTTCCCGAGGCGCGGATATTATTATTTGGCAACCGCGATGACATTGAAAACCCGCCCCGATGGCCGGAGCTGGAGATGTTGCCGTCACGCTGGAGCCTCCGCTGGGTACCGTCAACGAATGAGCTATATAGCGGAATGTGGGAAGAGGATGTCGCGACCGCGGCTGGCACAAACGGGGGGAAACGGGAAAAGCTGGCTCTCTTCTGGCCAGCCTGCCGCATCCGTTCATTCGTGCTTCTGATTTACTTGAGCCCTGCCGCGATCGCCTTGGTCAGAGACCCGTTGGCATCGTCGTCGTTCAGCGCCCACACATAGGCGCCGCCAAGCTTCTTCTTCTTGATGTAAGCCGTCTTCGCTGCTACGGCCGCGGGATCATCGTAACTATAGAAGGTTCCGGTGGCCGGATTGTAGAGCGTCGCTCCCACTCTCGCCGAGTCGTGCCAGGAGGTAAACCCGTATTTGTTCGTGAGATTCTCAATCGTCGAATAGGTGACAAATCCCGCGGTCAATACAGTGTCGCAACCGGGCAGAGCAGTGGCCTTATCCGTGTTCAGGCAGAGCCCTGATCCATCGGCCAACGGAACCGGAGCAGGGGCAGTTGCGTTCTGGTACAAGCCATGATTCACGTTGGCGACGCCCGTCCAACCCACGGCATACAACGGCAATCCCATTGTGTACTTGGCGGCCGGCACGCCGGCGCGGCGGTAAGCTCTTACCGTCGCATCGATGTAGCGATCATCGGCATGAACGGGATCCGCGGCCGCGTCGTACAGCGACGACGACTCATTGGTTTGCTTGTCCTGCGGCGCGGCATAGTCGTAACCGTCGATCGTAAGGAAGTCCACTTGCGCGGCAGCGGCCTTAAGATCGATGTTTACATATTTCTTTGGGTTCGCCGGCGAATCGAACGTCAGGACATATTTCCTGCCCGTCGCCTCCGACAAAGTATTCAGCTGCGTGCGGAACTCCGTTAGCAAAGCGGTAAAGTTCTGCTTATCCGCGGCGCTGGGAAACTCCCAATCGATATTGAAACATTGCCCGCCTGTCCCCCCAAAGAGATCAGCACTTTCAGAGCAGGATGAAGCCGCTTGAGTTGTTGGATCGCACCAAAATTTCCATACAAGGGTGCCGTGTAGGGTCTGCCGCTGACACTGGGAAGGCTCGAATTCTGGTAAGCGGCCACGGGATCAGCAATTGCGCACGCCGGCGGAGAGGTTGGGGTCACATTGCCGAAAGCGTAGATTAAGTGTGTCAGTACGTCAGCCACGCCATTCTTTTGCAAATCAGCAATGTTGTAACCGGCATACTGGATGCCCCATTCCTCGAAGTAGCCGCCGAAAATCTTGCCATCCTGGCGCGTTTGCGCAAACGTTTGAGAGGCGCATGCCACGAGAGCCAACAAACTCGTCAAGAACGCTCGGAGCAGATACGGCACTAAAAATCGCGACATAGTAAACGTCTCCAGGATTTGTACAGGGTCGATCGCCAGAGTATTTCGCGGTCAGCTTAAAACCTGATCAAGCAGTTGGCCGATAGCCCGTTTTGCTTCGAGTATGGAATAACGATGGTCCATGGCTCCGGCCAGATCGGTGTTGGCAAATGCAATACGCCCAAACGGCGCGCTGCGCAGGATCTCGCGAGGGGCAGGTTGGCCACCAGTTCCAAAGAAGAACCCCGGTTGCGGACTCAGATAGGCGTGTCCCCAGCGATTCAAGATGATTCCGGCGATGTCGCGCCGCGCATCAAAGCCCGCTCGCGAAAACATCTCGCTAAATTGCTCACGGACTTGTCGTTCATAATCTCTAAAAGATGTTCCCAGCAACTCGGTTCGGCCTCGGTTGCCCTGCTCTTCGGTCGAAGATCCCGGGTATGAGTACAAGACTTTCAAGCTGAGTACGATTGGCGAGTCCGGACCGATCGTCGGATTTTCCACGCCAGTCAGTGCCTGCTTGCAAACTTCCATGTAATTGCCCAACCCTTCAAACCAGCGGCAACCGCTCATTTCCATTTTGTAGAGGAAACGCCAGTTTCTAACCGCAACGTTCACCATCATGCAGGGAGAACGATAGAACTGAGCATATGCTTCGCGCTGGCTCTGAGGAAGATCCTTCACAATGTGTTTCGTAGTCCAGCATCCGCCCGCCATCACAACCGACCGCGCCCTGACGCGGTATAACTTGCCTTTCTTTGAATATACGATCGAAACTGTACCGGCTTTGCCGGCTTCCCCATCATGCTCGACATGGACGACGGTAGAAGACAGACGAATTCTCACCGCCGTTCCGGGCGCATCCAGAGCGGAAAAATTCACGCGGTTCCGGCAAACTCCCTCCACGCTGTGTGGGCCATAGATCGCGGCGGGGACCAGACTTTTCAGCATCAGTCTCGCAATTGTCGCGTTGCCACCTGGAAACATCTGATCCGAACCACCATTTTCTTCCGGCAAAGGGTGAAGCATTTCAAACGCGTATTCTGAATACGCCGATAAAGCATCGGGCCCCAAGCCCGCGCCCCCACCTTCCACTGGCGAGAGGAACGTGCGAATCGTTTCGCGCCTAAGACCGAAGCGCTCGATCAAGTGCTGTTCGAGTGTGATGGAATCGAGATAACGCGAAATCGCATCCCCTTCCACTTTGGGATGTTCGAACCTCGAGCCTCCCACCTCTTCGCTTTTCAGCCAGCGCAGCCATTCCAGTCGAGTTGCGCTGGAAACCGGAGCGCCATCCAGTTTCTTTCCCAGAGGATCCGTCAACCACATTCCCGGTCTCTGATTGAACTTCGCGCCAAACCAAAACCCGTATTGTCCGTGCTGCAAGCCCACCGCTTGATAAGGAGTAGTGCAAAGGGGGAATTCTGGCTCTGACCCAGCCCAGCTTTGATATGTCAGCCGCGGCGTCCGTAATCCGATGGATTCGTAGAATCTCGCCAGAAAGCTGTGCGGGTATTGAATCTGATAGATGGCTGAGCCCTGGTGTGCGATCAGTCGTTTGCCTTCGACCAAGAATTCATTTTGCTTGGCCTCGCCGCCGAAGATGGGATGGTTTTCAACGATCAGGCATTTTGATCCCGGACCGGAGCTGCGCTGGAAGAACAGTGCGGCAGCAAGTCCGCTAATCCCGCCGCCGATGATTACGCAGTCATAGACTTCCCCAGTATCGATGATGTCCTTGGGCAGCGGATCGTACACGCGGTCACGAATCGCATGACCCGCTTCGAGAACAGCCAGAGTGTTGCCATTCGCGTTGCTGTAGTCGCCGACTCCACCGTAACCTGTGAAGTCATCATTCTGAGCCAATAGCTCCGCGGGAGAGATGCCTCCCAGCAACGCGGACCCGGAAGCCAACAAAGCGGAACCGAGAAAGTCCCGCCGCGTTATGCTCGTTTCCATACCCAGCGCTGCATCTTCTGCAAGAGAGGATTTCTGATGAGGAGTGCGTGAAATGTTAACTTAACCTCGCTTTTTGCTCCTGAGTGTACACCGGGCGCAGACAGTGCAGCTCAGCACTTGATGTGGCGGCTCGGTTTAACGCTTCTGGTACGGATGGAAGATATAGTCCTTCGCCTTCACGGGCGTATGGCACGCGAACCCGCAGTCGGAGAGGCTTTTGGGATCGGCCGAGAACTTGTCCGATGCGGCGTCGTAGTTGAACACTGCGTATCCCCACCCTCCACTTTTCGAAAATCTCTTGCTGTCCTTTTCCATGACGAAGACCTGGGAAAAGACGTCTGGGACCTCCACGACGAAAGGGGCCTCCGTGCTCTTCTTGTGCGTCCACTGGAGCTTCGCGATCATGGAGCCATCGGGGAAAGGCTGGCCGTTGCCTGGAATGCCGGCCTTGTACGCCTTGATCATGGTCGGATTGCCGACGATCACCTTGAGTATTTCGTCGGTCCGGGCGGAAGAGACGTCAGCCCAGTCCTCGTATCCCCTGAAGTCGGAGAATGCGATCCCGCTTGGCGATTTCAGCAAGTACTTGTCGTTGTCTTGGCCTTGTGCGAAAAGGAGCGCGGCGCCCAGAATCGCCAGTACTGCCACGGCGGTCGCAACGACAGGAAAGCTGCCGACACGTTTCACGGCGGCGCATGTTTCTATCTTATGTTTTTGTTGTTCTTGCGACCCAGATTTCCCGACAAGTTCAGACATAGTGTGTTCTCCTCAAGAAGAGTTTTCCAAGCCCGATCTAACGTGCGTGTGGAACGGTTCCGATTAAACCAGAGACCAGGGGAGTAAAACAATTGGACCATGGTATCGGCGATGCCTTCGTATCAAGTCTGCGGGAGGAAGTTTCCTTCGCTGATCGATTTCAGGACTGGCTGGATTGAGAAAAGCCGCATGCCTCAGGCATGAAGGCACTGCAGTCGACGCGAAAGTATGGGCAATACCATCGTCCAATTGCTTGGCTGACTTTGTTCTGGCTGAATGGTCACCGAGGAAAATCCCATGGCAACTATGAAAGCACCCGCCAAACTCAAACAGATGAACGCACCTGCGAAATCCGAGCAGATTCGCGTGACCCGGCGCTCGCCAGCCTACTGGCGTGTCACGGTCGACAATCCGCCGATCAACGTCATGGGCCCGGAAATGGTCAAGCAGTTCCAGGAAGTCATCGGCGCGCTCGAGGCCGACAAGGAGGTCAGGGTCGTGGTCTTCGACAGCGCGGTCGACGATTACTTCCTGAATCACTCCGATTTCACGGCCAAGCTTGAAGACCTGACCTCACTGCCGGAGGGCCCCACGGGCTTGCCGCCCTGGCCGGACTTTCTCGTGCGTCTGACCCGCTTGCCGGTCGCCTCGATCGCCCTCATCCGTGGCCGTGCGACCGGCAATGGCAGCGAGATCACGCTGGCCTGCGACATGAGCTTTGCCAGCCGCGAGAAGACCATCATCTCGCAGTGGGAAGTGGGCGTGGGGATGGTCGCCGGCGGCGGCCCCATGGCTCGGCTCCCCCGACTCATCGGCCGGAACCGCGCCCTTGAGGTGCTTTTGAGCTCGGAAGACATTCGAGCAGAGCAGGCCGAAGCCTACGGGTATATCAATCGCGCCCTGCCCGACGCCGATCTGGATGCGTTTGTAGAGGCGCTTGCAACCCGGATTGCCAAGTTCGACAAATGGGCGATCGCTCAGACCAAGCGCCTCGTGAATACAAGCCTGCCGCCGGACGTCGAACTCGGTGCCGGGTGGGATGCGTGCATCGCTTCGCTCGGTCGGCCTGCCGCCCAGGAAGGGATCAAGGCGCTTATGACGCGCGGCTTCCACAAGCCCGGCGATGTCGAAAATCGGCTCGGATACTACCTGGGCCAAATCGCGCGCTAGGCCAGCGTGCCCGACGCGATTCTCAACTCCGGAGCCTTGAGGATGGGAGTCGTGGTATTTTTAGATTTTCTGGCAAATTCCGAGTCCAAGATGAACGATCAACCAACCAACGAGCAGGGTTCTGGAGTGCGGGATCAAGAGATCCGTGCCGCACTGGATCAGCATTGGGCGGCGTCAGACGCCAATGATTTTGAAACGGAGCACCTCATCTATCAGGAGGACGCGGTCTTGGATTACCCGCAGTCAGGCGAGCGAACCCGCGGTCGAAGCAACATAAAGGGTCAGCGTGCTAGTCAGCCGAGCCAAAAGCGGTTTACGGTCCGACGAATCATAGGCGGTGGCGATCTTTGGGTCACCGAACTCATCGTTACCTACGACGGCAAGCCGTCCTACACCGTGAGCATCATGGAGTTTAGGGGCGACAAGGTTGCGCGGGAAACGCAATACTTTGCGGATCCATTCCCGGCTCCCGCATTTCGCGCTAACTGGGTTGAACGGATGGACCCGTAATCTCGAGGCGCGAGAATTCGCTAACGACACGCCATTTGCGGTTTGGAGCATGGAGGGACAGGAGATGGATTGGAAACAGTTGGTTCAGTTTGCGCTGCAGGGTAACAGTGATGTGGAACAATATGCCATCCTGCTCGTGCGGATTTCGATCGGGCTGTTCTTCGCCATCTCCGGTGGAAACAAATTGTTTGTCGCCGGCGGCACGAAACCTGTTTACGACACGCTGGTGAAGGCCAACGTCCCGTTTCCCCATCAGACCGCTTATTTTGTGGCGGGGGTCGAGCTCGTTTGCGGATCCTTGGTGGCCGTGGGGTTTCTTTCGAGCGTGGCCTGCGTGGCTTTGTTGATCGATATGACCGTCGCCACCCTGACCAGCTCGCTTTCCACCCTACCCAAAGGACTTTCGCCCCTCAACTGGCTGGACGATTTCCTCTACCTTCCGGAAGTCTTGTACGTGCTCTTCTTTATCTGGCTGATCTGCTCTGGTCCGGGAAAATTCAGTGTCGATTACTGGCTCGCCGGAATGTTATTGAGGTAATTGATCGACGAAGCAGCGAGGTTGAGGTTTCAAGGGTTCGGAGTTTCAGGGCTTCAAATCCTGCGAGCACGCGCGTCGCGAAACTTCAAACCCTGAGACTTTGAAACCTCTACCAAAAATTCTCAGCTGCACGGGCAGCTAGTGTAGAAGCGATTCCCAGTCGGCTGGCACCCTGCCTGCGGGTCCAGGTGCGGGCTGGTTTGCTGGATGCGCGCGCGGCGGAAGCAATTCCACACCTTTGATCGTGATCATGCGCTGCTTCTCGTAATCGTAGAACCAGTCCTCACCCGGCTCGAAGCTGGCAATGATCGGATGCCCGGTGGCCGCCGCATGCTTGGATGCATGCTGGCTCGGAGAACTGTCACAGCAACCGATGTGCCCGCACTCCGCACACCGACGCAGATGAAACCACCAACCTTTCGGCGACGCCAGGCATTCCACACACCCGTCCCCACTCGGTTTCGAAGCGGGGCTGATTCCGCGCAAAGCCTTCTTCACTTCCGGTCTCTCCTTTCGTGTCCTTTGCTCGCAAATAATATCAAGCGACCAGCAAGATCTTCCCGACAGCGCCCTTTTCTGCCTCCGCTTGCGCTCCTGCTGCATCGCTGAGTGGCAGTTTCTGGCTGATCGGGATTACCAGCTTGCCATCTCGCACCGCTTCGGCCATGAACTCAAGCGTTTTCCTGTCGAATTTCGAGAATACGTGCACCACCTTTACGGATGGGTACTTCGTGGCGTTCTGCGGTGGTTCGACAACCGAAGCATATACTCCTCCCGGCTTGACCTTCGCGATCAGCTTCTCGGCGGTTCTTCCGCCGACCGTATCCGCAACTGCATCGAGGGGCGCAAGATTCGCAACCGCCGTGTCGTCATCGGTTGCGACTACTTGATCCGCGCCCACAGTCTTCGTGTCATCTAGCTGCCTCTTCAAAACCCCACCGATCACGGTCGCGCCGCGAGCCTTGGCAGTGAATACCGCCGAACGCCCGACATTTCCAGCAGCACCTACAACGAGAACCGTCTGGCCGGCTTTGATTCCCGTAGCCGACATGAGCTGGTTGCCGGTCACCGTTACCAGCGGCAGCGCCGCCGCCTGAATCAAATCGAGGCCCTCCGGGATCTTCGCCAAGACCGCGGCATTTACGACACAAAATTCGGCGTAGGTATTGTCCGCCATGGCAAACACCCGGTCGCCGACGGAAAAGCCTTCCACTCCCGGTCCAATCTTCACCACAGTCCCAGCCATATCGACTCCGATGAGGCCAGGGAACTTGAGGGGATAAAAATCCTTCGTCAATCCGGCTCGTCGCTTGTAGTCGATCGGATTCACGCTGGCGGCCGCGACTCGCACCAGCACCTCGCCCGGACCAGGCACCGGATCAGGATAGTTCTCAAACTTCAGTACTTCCGGACCCCCATATTGGTGGACAACGATCGCTTTCATCTTCATCTCCTTGTACGGTGAGGCGACAGCCGCTAACAAAACTCAAATGAGCGAAGCTGGAATTAATCGCCGAGGTCATGGATTCCCCAAAACTAAACTGGAAGCCGCGAGGATAGGCACGGCGAAATTATTTAGTGAAAAACAACGCACCGATTCTGGCGCTCAACCTAGCTCGCCTTCGCCGAAGTTCGGTATTTGGCCCACTTCAAAACGTCCCAGATCTCGCACTGCAAGTAAAAGCCTGATGAGATAGAAGGCGTCATAACTCCTTCGTTAACAGCATCGTGAACCAGTTCATGCATCGCTTCGTAGCCCGGAATCTGCACTCGCTTGGCGAGTTCGATCAGTTCTTGCGCTGGAAGTTCACGTTCTGCAATCATCGAAAGCAGTAACATAAGGCCGTCGGGACCTGCGAACCGGTCAAGAGCTAATCCCTCTACGATGCCCCGGTTCTTTCTGAATTCGTCTCGTGGATTGTACTGACAGCCGGATGGCTCTCGCCATCTTGGGCTCGTGTTGCGACGGTGAACTAACCGCAAACCGCTTACTTTCGGTTTTCGCCTGGTGTCCTCTGCCGCAAGCCACTCCACCCAGCCCGCCTGCAGATCTAACACACGTTCGCCGCAACTATCGCAACGCCAACCGGATCGAATGGATTTATCTCTGGGCATGCCTTTCACCAACATTCTGCCGGCCGACTCTCTGACCAGTGGATTCTTAGCTCTGCGCTCGGCGTTCGCGCGTCACAGCGCCTTTGGCACCAGCCTCTCTTCTATTCTTTTGAGGATGAATGCCCGGGTCGTGCCATGACGTTTCCGCGAGGTTGACGTCGTAGTAGTTTGCAGCTTTCTCGATGTTCGCGAACGCCAAAGCACGGTCGGCGGCGGAGACGTCGATGACTTGATCGAACCGCGCGACCGCGTTACGCACATGTTCTGCGTCGGTCAGTGGTTCTTTACGCTGCGTGGGAAACGCGTAGACGCTGTCGGGTAAGTCGCTCTGCGTCGTCAGCCTTCCGTGTTTCTCGTGAGGTTTCCAGGTCGCTTCCGGCATGTCTTTGCCATCCTTTCCCTAATATTTGGCTAGAGGGCGCCTCGGCCCTCGCGTAGTAGGCATTAAGCCACAAGTGGCGGGATGAATCTATTGGACAATGGTATTGATCGATACCATTGCATCAGTTGGCGCGAAGCCCAAGGCCGCCTCTGAGTGGGTTGGTAGCCTGGGCGTGTGGCGGTTCGCCTCGATCAACCCGGATGCGGCTGATACTTACGTATTGGTCAACACCATTGTCCAATTGTCTCTCCTCCACCCGCATGGCTCAATCGCAATCGCTCGGGGTACGACTGTGGTCTTTGCCACCTTGCTAATGTCGGTCGTATCGAATTCAAGGGAGAAACAACGAGATCTCGAAGGAGAATATAAGACATGGCACATCGGGTGGCGGACGAGTTGGTTAGCAAACTTGTTGAGGCGGGAGTCGAAAGGATTTATGGCGCCGTGGGTGGGCCACGGTGATCCGATACGCGTGGGCAACGGAGAAAGGGTCAGGTTCCGGTGCAAGTGCGACCGATGACCTTCGCATCGCCCTGCGGGGGCATCAGTTTCAGGTTGTTGCCCTCGATGGCAATCCGGTGCTCACGCCCATGCCACTGGTGATGACCCCTTTAATAAGGTAGTGTCGCAATCAGGGCGCCACGGACAGATAACCCTATTTCTGGATTTGACAGAGATGCGCTAGAATAGAAAACCATTAAGAGTCCCACGATTCCTCGACGGATAGGGAGATTCTTCGATGTCTACGACGCGCAGAGATTTCTTCAAGACAGCAACGGTCGGTGCCGTCGGCGCGACCATCTTTGGCTTCGACCTCAAGCCAGCCTACGCGCAACTCAAAGAGTTAAAGATTGCCCGAGCTGCTGAAACGCGCTCGACGTGTCCCTATTGCGCGGTAGGTTGCGGCGTCCTCATCTATACGATCGGCGATGGAGCAAAGAACGTCACGCCGCAAGTGATCCACGTAGAAGGCGACCCTGATCATCCTACCAATCGCGGTACGCTGTGCCCCAAGGGTTCTTCGCTCGAACAGGATATGCTCAACCCGCGGCGGCTCACAAAGCCGCAAGTGCGGCGTCCGGGCGCGACCGACTGGCAGGACATTTCCTGGGATAACGCTCTGGATGAGATCGCGCAATGGACTAAGAAAACGCGCGATAGTTCTTTCGTCGAGCAAGATGCGAACGGCCGGACAGTGAATCGGTGCGAAGGCATCTCGTTCATCGGTGGCTGCACGGACACAAATGAATTCAATTATCTGGTTGTCAAGGCCATGAGGGGGTTAGGCTTGGTTTATTTAGAAAACCAAGCCCGGGTTTGACACGGCCCCACGGTCTCAAGTTTGGGACCAACATTCGGACGCGGGGCCATGACAAATGGCTGGATCGACATCAAGAACACCGACATGATGTTGATCATGGGCGGCAATCCCGCCGAAAACCATCCCTGCGGTTTCAAGTGGGCGATGGAGGCGAAGCGCAACCGCAATGCCAAGCTGATTTCCGTCGATCCTCGATTCACGCGCACGTCCTCTACCGCCGATCTCTTCCTGCAAATTCGCGCCGGCACCGACATCGCATTCCTCGGCGGCCTGATTCGCTATGCCATCGAGAACAACCGGATCGCGAAGGAGTATCTCGTCAATTACACCAATGCAGCTTTCATCGTTAAGGAAGGTTTCAAACTTCCTGAGGATGGCTTGTATTCCGGATTTGATTCCGCAGCGGGTAAGTACGATCTCTCCACGTGGAATTATGAGGGAACAAGAGGTTCTGGTGGGCAAGGGGGCCAAGGTGGTACGACTGGTCACGCGCCCGAACCAGAGCCGGGCAAGTTAGGAGGTGCGACAGCACCTCCCGCTCTGCCGGCAGACGTCGCCTACGACCTGACGCTGCAACATCCGCGCTGCGTCTTCCAACTGCTGAAACAGCAGTATTCCCGTTACACACCCGAGGCAGTCGAACGGATTACCGGCATTCCCAAGGACCAATATCTGAAGGCCCTCGATCTGTTCACCTCGGTCCGCAAAGACGGCGACATGAAGAAAGTCGCGACCATCATCTACGCGGTGGGTTGGACGCAGCATACGTTCGGAACCCAAATCATCCGCGCCGCCGCGATGATTCAACTGCTTCTGGGCAACGTCGGAAGAGCAGGAGGTGGGGTAAACGCATTACGCGGCCATTCGAATATTCAGGGAGCCACCGACATGGCGGGGTTGTATGACTCACTGCCTGGGTATCTTAAAGCTCCCGTTCCCACCGATACGGATTTAGCCACCTATCTGAAGCGCACCACGCCAACGGCCTCAAAGCCCACGCCGTGGGCCTCGATGAACTACTACTCAAACACCCCGAAATTCGTGGTGTCGTTGCTCAAGTCGCTGTATGGGGATGCCGCCAAGAAAGAAAACGGATTTGCCTTCGATTACTTGCCCAAAGTCGACCGCGATTATTCGTGGACCCACATCTGGGAGGACATGTACAACGGCAAAGTCAAGGGCATGATGGCATTCGGAATGAATGGAGTGATGATTGGCCCCGACACGAATAAGAATATCAACGCGCTGAAGAAGGCCGACTGGCTTGTAGTGGGCGAGATTTACCCGGATGAGACCAGCGAGTTCTGGCGAGCTCCGGGAATTACGGCCGAAGAACAAAAGAACATCAACACCACGGTGTACCGGTTGCCCTGTGCAGGCTTTGCCGAAAAAGATGGCAGCATGACCAACTCAGCGCGGTGGGTCACGTGGAAATATGCCGCAGTTCCGCCGCCGGGGCAAGCGCGACTCGATCAGGACATCGTTGCGCAGAT
>JBEKBP010000093.1:0-10712 GCA_050015335.1 Candidatus Acidiferrales bacterium
CAGGTGAGTAATTCCGGTCTTGCGAGGCGGAGGTTTTAGGATGCCTTACGCCAGCGGCGAAATTCCTGTGGTCGGAGACCGCATAATGGACACGAATAGTCGTGCTGGCACCGTCATGTCGTGTAATGCGACAATCTTTACGGTCAACTGGGATGATGGCGGAACGGGAATCTATTATACGGTGGCTGAGCGGTTCTCACTGATTTCCAGAACATCGGGAATGCCTTAAAAAGTGCTTGACCAGGGCCTTTCACGGCGTACTGGTTAGCGCGTATCACAGCCAAATGGTCCGCAGCGCAGCGTATTCCAGCTAATCACTTCGTCATCGAAGAGGATACGGCCGTAGCCATTCGGGGATGGCTTCAGACAACATCGCTCTGACCTGGAGCCCATTCTTGCGGCAATCGTGCGCCTTGGTCGGCTCGGTCGCTTACCGGTTGGCATCCCTGGGGTGGTCACAAATGCCGTGGTAACCGCTGGACCACCGACCTGGACCCAAGGGTGCATGCCGTGCTGTGTGAGGGCTCCTGGGACCTTTTTAAAGGGGTGGCTACGGCGATGCGACTGGGAATCGGGCACCGTTATTCTTCGTCGGACTGGCACCCGACGACGCAACACCCCATGATCGGATGCTGTTGAGCAGATGAGGTTCCTTGCCGCCGTGGCAGTCCCCGACCTTCCATGACGAGCCGACACCCGTCGTTTGCTGCTCCATTTTTCAGTCTTACTTTATTTGGACAATTACCACGTCACGTTACTCAGACTTAACCAACTGAGACCGCATGTAATCGCGGGTTCGTGCCGTTGTCACCTGTGCGCAGTTGGCAGGCGAACTGGCGCAATGTCTATCAGCTCTCTGCTTTGAAAGAAAGTGCGCTGAAAATAGAGCGCCACATTGACCAGCACGATCATGACGGGCACTTCAACCAAAGGTCCAATGACTGCGGCGAACGCAGCTCCAGAGTTAATGCCAAAGACCGAGACCGCGACTGCAATCGCCAGCTCGAAATTATTGGAGGCAGCAGTGAACGCCAGCGTGGTCGTCTTGGAGTAGTCCGCGCCGAGTTTCTTGCCCATATAAAAAGACACCAGGAACATCACCACGAAGTAGATCAACAGGGGCACTGCGATTCGTAATACGTCGATCGGCAGGCGGACGATGTACTCGCCCTTCAACGAGAACATCACCACAATCGTGAACAGCAGGGCAATCAGCGTGAGCGGGCTTACGTGAGGAACAAAATTCCGTTCGTACCACTCGTGTCCCTTTGCGCGAATCAACATCGTACGAGTCACGTATCCCGCAAGAAACGGAATTCCCAGGTAGATGAAAACACTTTTCGCAATCTGCCCGATGGAAACATTGACGACGGCACCGTGAAGACCGAGTTTGGCGGGAAGGACCGTAATGAACACCCAGGCATATAGGGAGTAGAAGAACACCTGAAACAGAGAATTAAAGGCAACTAGGCCAGCAGCATATTGCGTATCCCCCTTAGCGAGTTCGTTCCAGACGATGACCATCGCAATACAGCGGGCGAGACCGATCATGATGAGCCCGGCCATATATTCTGGGTATGTGCGCAGGAACACCACCGCCAGAACGAACATCAGAATGGGTCCCACGATCCAGTTCTGCACGAGTGACAATCCGAGCACACGCTTATTGCGGAAAACTTGGTGCAATTCCTCGTACCGCACCCTCGTGAACGGTGGGTACATCATCAGGATCAGTCCCACGGCAATTGGAATGGACGTTGTACCGATGCTGAAGCGATTCAGGAACGGCACGACTCCGGGGACGAGCCATCCCAGTACAACTCCCACGACCATCGCTGTAAAAATCCAGCCGGTTAGATAGCGATCCAGAAAGCTGAGACGGCCAGTCGCCTTCATCTGTAAATCCCTTCATTGCCCACTCGAAGCTGCTCGAACAGACACACTCTACTGGTTACTGCGAATCGGAGCACGCAATTATCCGCGTGCAGCGTCATCACTGATGACCGATGCGGTCGATTTCCTTCTTGATGGCCAGGTTGTCGAGGCTGGAAATGGGCAAACACAGGAACAGGCTAATCCTGCGATCTAGAATCATGTACGCCTCATGGAATGCTTTCTGTATTTGCTCCGGCGTGCCTGCAACTGCGGCGGGATCAGGCACACCCCAATGGGCTGTCATCGGTTGACCGGGCCAGATGGGGCAACCTTCTTTGGCCGCGTTATCACAGACTGTGAACACGAAATGGAGTTTCGGTGCACCGGGCGCGGCGAACTCATCCCAGTTCTTGCTACGTGCTCCGTCCGTGGGCAAATGAGCAATCTCAAGTTGATGAAGCGCTTGTGGGTGAACACGCCCCGTGGGATGACTTCCCGCGCTATATGCGGTGAAGTTTGGTCGGCCCTTACGGTTCATGATTGCCTCGGCCATGATGGAGCGGGCGGAATTACCCGTGCAAAGAAACAGAACATTGTAGCGACCTTGCATGCTCAATAACCCCAGTTTTTTTAGTTGCAGCAGTCCGGCCCGCAGCAGGCCTTATCTTTTGAACTAGATGGTTTGACGGCCCGAATGAATGCACTCATGAACTTGCCATCCACCTGCGGGGCCAGGGCATCTACATCCATACCTTCGTGAGCCAGGAATTCTCGGGCATCCTCCGCACGATAAATACGGGTTGGTTCAACCTCAATTTTCTCAAATCCTGCGTCTGCCAACTTATTGCGGTATTCCCGTTCTTCAAGTGCTCCCGCAATGCAGCCTACCCACAGCAGAACACCTTTGCGGATTTCGGGCTGCATTTCGCCGCGAGTCACCACATCAGATACGGCTAGGCGACCGCCAGGCTTCAGTACGCGAAAGGCTTCCCGCAGCACGCGATCTTTGTCCGCTGAGAGATTGATTACGCAGTTCGAGATGATGACATCCACCGATTTGTCAGGCAGCGGAATGTGTTCGATTTCCCCCTTAAGGAATTCGACATTTTCGGCCCCAGCCTTCTGTTTGTTCTCGTTCGCCAGAGCAAGCATTTCATCAGTCATGTCGAGACCGTATGCCTTGCCGCTAGGACCAACCCGTCGAGCTGAAAGAAGGACGTCGATACCACAGCCGGAACCCAGATCGAGTACGACTTCCCCAGGATTTAGCTTCGCCAATGCCGTTGGATTCCCACACCCCAGCGAAGCCAACATGGCCTCCGTAGGAATTTGGTCTGCCTGAGAAACGTCATACAGGTTGGACGTAATTGGGTCGCAACGCGAGCGTAGGGCTGCAGAGGCACCACAGCAGGAACTTCTGCCACTATGCACACGTAGAGCCGCCTGCCCATACTTTTCTTTGACGACGTCTCTTATGTTTGTGTCACTCATATCGGGCCTCCTATTTGCACAGATGGACGATGTCCTGCGGTTTTAGAGCTTTATTTCGGGTGCAGCATTCCGCGTAGAGGAATTGCAACAATTCCTGGAGCGCCTCGGTGTTTGCGCTGTAGTGCAAAAACGTACTTTCCCGGCGCACCAGCACCAGGTCTTCATTCTTGAGTTTGTCTAAGTGGTGAGACAAGGTCGAACTCGGAATGTCCAACTCAGCCTGAATCTCGCCGACCACAAGTCCGTCTGGATGCGCCGATAACAACAATTGCATGATTCGGAGTCGCGGCTCCGTCCCTAGCGCCGAGAACATATCGGCATATTTAGCAACCTGCTCCGTATTTTTCTTATTTGAGGTCATTACCATAGTTCGATGTTTGCAGAAATATAGAGTGATGTCAAGTTATTCGGATTTTGCGCAGGCCCCAACGTAAGTCCTGGTCGGCTTATCGGACAAATGTTGGGGTGGTACTCCATCACATTGACCCCATTGCTGGCGTCCGCCTGAAATCCCTTTTGCGACCCCGCAGTTTCAGTCTTGATTTCGTTGATGCTTGGAATGCAGAAAATCGTGCGCCACGGCTGGCTAGGTCGGTCGCCAGGTACACCGCTGGGGTGGTCGATAAAGCCAGCACAGCCCCCGAACCAGCAGGGTGCCCCCAAAGGTCATGCCCAGCCAGCCGTGCGAGGTTCCTGCGACCTTTGAATCGGGACTTGCCTACGAGGGTCGGGTGGGAAGTCGGGTACCTCATTCCTCGCCGCAGGAACAGCACCCGACGACGTTAACACCCCATGATCGGATCGCTGCTGAAGAGATGAAATTTCCTGGCCCTACGCTGATCCGTTAAACCATGGGCACATACTCAGCTCGGCCCGGGTCATTGACGCCCAAGATCGTTGCGCCATCGGGCGAAACAGCCGATCTTTGGTGGGGCAAAGGCTTAAGGGGGGAGGAAAACCTCAGCGCAAGTGGGAAACCCTCATTTGCTCCGTAAGAGTTTCTATGCAGCGGGGTTTTCTGAATTCCGCACGAATTGATATCTCTGAATTGCCGCCACCACTTCTACCTTGTCCGAACCTTTGAGGCTGGTGCGTACCACACGGCCTTTGCAGTTGACCCGGACGGGCCCCGCATGGGTCACCTCGTGCGGTAAAGTCATCAACATTTCAAGCGCCAAACCACCCTTCAGGCTTTTCGGTAGATCGAAACGAAGTCCGCGGGAACTCACATCCAGCGTTAAAGTCACTGCTTCACCAATAAGGTTTTCATCCGTCCATCGGACAACGACGGGTAGCTGTATTAAGAAACGACGCGATTTACGTTGCTCTCCTTCGATCACAAAGTGCCCCCCTGTTTCGCGTTAGCAGTTGAGTGGCCACCCCGTGGCGACACATTCGCCAGCATTTAACGGCTGAGGATCTCGTGAGATGTGCAGCTTAATTCTCTAGGTGTGCAAACCTTTGGTGACAGCGGAGCCAGCTTCACATCTGATTTTGCCTGTGGATTATTGACGATGCCGTTAAAACATCTTCATGCGCTGTACATCACTTCTATGAACAATGTAAGCAGAGGGGACTCGATGTCCTAGAACAGAGAACCTTTCCCAACCCATGAGCTAATTGAGAGGCGGGACTATGAGCTTTACAGGGACCGCGGTGCCACAATGGGAAGACGTGGAACATTGGCTGGCCGCCGAAAAAGAGCTGACTGAATTATATAAGCAGGGAGCACATTGCGAGAAAGTATGAGCATCTCTTCATGACGTGATTTATGGGCTGCGGAATCGGTAATCCATAGATCGCATTTCAGCGCCTTCTTCCCGGCAATCGCAGCCAGACGAAAGGCAGAGCCGACGAAGCAGATGGAATTTCTTGCCGACGTAGCAGTCCCGAACTTCCATAAAGACCCGACACCACATCGTTTGCTGCTCCATTTTTCAAGTTATTTGAACGATTGTGCGTTAATCAGAGGTAGTTGTTTAGCGTGTTCCTGGACCTCAGAACTCCGCTTTTCATGGGAAATCCCGCTACTCGGAAAAACGGTTGGCCAAGAAAAACACGCACCTTCGAGGCGGAATTTGCAAATAAATACGAAAAAAGTAGACCCGCAACTTCTCGTGGTCTATTTGTGCCGACAAACACAGCTGGGGAACCATATGTAGGGTCGACGAGCAGGGAAGCACGAATCCGTCAGAAGCTGCCCTTCCGAAAGCTCATAGGTCGATTGGTGTCGCCAGTAGGCTGGCCGAGTCCCTCTCTGCGCGCCCAAACGTCCCAAGATCTCGGTAAAAAAAGGAATGTTGTCGAGCCGGTGCTGCATTACCTTAAAAAAACATCGATTCTGTATTCCTTGCCGATAATTGTGTTGACAAGCCAGGGCTCCCCGTCAGAAATCTCGATATCTCCGCGAACGTCGACAACCTCTTCGGCAAGCGGTACGCGGATTCGGGGAGCCTGCAACACCGAGAAATATCGATTGAGCAAGACGGGCGGAGCTTACGAGTGAAGCCCACATACCAATTTTCTTCCCGGTAAGAACGGACAGCTCTGGGTGAAATGAGAACTAGCTCTCGGCACTCCATTTGACGCACGCCAGGTACTAGAACCAACGCCCCATATAGAGATAGCTCCCTCTTCTCATTGAGCTTCGCACTCCTGCTTGAGAAAATTCGTTTCAGCAGCCGTTACAGTCAAAATCGACAGGATCTTGAAAATCATGGTTTCTTGCGTGACAAGCAGCCCGATGACTTCAACAGTTACCGACTATTTAGCGGGGCCGGCGAGGACTATGGTGAACCAGTTGACTCAAGAACTCGGCGGTAGCATTCAGTCAAAAGATGACCTGGCAATGTCATCGCCCGGCTCCCGTCGAGAAATGTTTACACCGCGGTCTACCGGGCCGTGGAACAACTACGGAATCTGGCACGGAAGGCTGTCATGGACTTCAACACCCGCTATTCTGTTATGGAGTGAGGGCAGATCATGAAGCTACTCCTTTGTATTTCGATGGCTGTTTTGCTCTTTTCCGTACCTAACTTGCCTGCTCAAACTTCAGATTTTTGCGACCATTTTGACGGCCCGACCCTCGATCTAAGCAAATGGTTGATAGATAATCGTCCTGCCAATGGGACGATTGCCGGGCACAAGGGGTTTTTCACCCCCAAGAACATAGATTTTTCCACAGGGATGCTGCGTTTCACCGTAGCCCAAAAATTCAACGAAACACTAGATGAGGTATTGTCTTATGGGGCATCGATTCAGTCTCGACAAACCTTTGGGTACGGCAAGTACGTGTTCGTTATGAGAATGGCATCCACTTCTCCCACCCCGTTGGGCAGAGGAGACGCACTGTCTGGCAACGTGTCGGCGGCCTACACTTACATCAATAATGCGGAAACGGAATTGGACATCGAATACCGCGGCGACCTCCCGGACACACTGTATACCGGCAATTGGAATAACCCTGACCCGAGTCAACATCCGTCTCCCGGTGCGTACTTTAATAGAATTCGCCAGTATGAAGCCCTGGACTTCGCGGGTGCAGCGGACGCTTTTCACACCTATGTAATTGACTGGGAGCCAACCTTCGTGGATTGGTACGTCAATGACATACGTGTCGCGCACCACACGACACATGTGCCAAAGGCACCAGCGCACATCAAGATCAACCTGTGGGGCACAAACAATCCCTACTGGGGCGGACATGCTACGCCCGAGGTCACAAGTTACATGTACATTCGAAGCGTCACCTTCACACCCTCGGTGTCTCAGTAATGCTTTCGCTCATCTGGCTCCTGCTGGCAGTTCCACTCTCGGTGCAAGTGATTCGTTTCGCCGTGATTTTTTGGGTGAAGTTCATCAACCCCAAAGATACGGGCGTACTGAAAGACTATGCGTATACGCCCACAGTGAGCGTCATCATTCCTTGCTATAACGAAGGGCATTCCGTTTACAAAACGATCAAGAGCGTCTGCGAAAGCGATTATCCGACAGAGAGAATCCAGATTTGCTGCCAAGACGACGGCTCTACGGATGACAGCTTTCAGTGGATGCTCAAGGGACGGCAGGATTTTGGCAACATCGTTGAGCCTGTGCAGAACGATGCAAACATTGGGAAGAGCTACACGTATCTCAAAGCCATGGATCGGTGCCGGAATGAAGTCGTGGTTATCGTCGATTCCGATATTTTACTTGGCAAGAACTGCATTCGCGAACTGATGGCGGCACTTGGCGATAAGCGTATCGGCGCGTGTGGCGGTCCGGTGGGTATCCGGAATCCAAATGATAACAGTTTGACCGCGTTTCAGGTCTACTTTTACTTTCTGTGGTTCAAGTTGGCGAAAATCACAGAATCATACACACGGAATGTCGGCTGCATTGGCGGATACATGCTGGCAATTCGTCGCAGTCTGTTACAAGACATTCGTCCTCAAATCGAACGCCGCAACTGGTGGGGTGTGCCCATTAAATCGGGAGAGGACAGATTTCTAACTCATCAGGTTATCCTTCAAGGTTACGGCACTTACATCAATGAACGGGCAATGTGTTGGACAATAGCTCCCAACAACTTTGCGAAGTTTTGGGCGCAGCAACTCCGTTGGCGTCGCAGTGGTATCCGAGACTTCCTTTTCACACTGCGAATACTGCCCAAACACATTTGGGACCTAGATGCGGGCTCGTTGTACTCAAGCTTTTTCGTGCCGCTAACGACCGTTCTCTGTTTAGTAAAGATTCTCACTTGGTTCCTGAACGCTGATCCCATGTCATGGGTTAACCCGTTTGGGGTTACTCTCATGATTGCAACATCCTTCGTTTTGATCCTAATCGTGAACGGCTACCATCCGGAACAAAGAGTCAACAACCCGCTGAAGCTCTCCATCTACGGATTGTGGTGGTTGGCAAGCGGCTTATTCATAACTACCTTAGCGATGTTCACTTTAGATGCCGACTCTTGGGGAAATCGATGAGCACGTTGGAACTTATAGAGGAATTCGAAAAGACCGAGGAAGCTCCACAGTCGCTCGCGTCTGCTGCCAAAGACAATTGTGTACCTATGGCGGTGCGAAAGTCCTTTATTTGGTCGTATCGTCTGATGGCAGTCTGCACCCTATATGGGGTCCTGTTGGGTTTCGTCGGCTACGTCTTCTTACTAGGCTTTTATGCATTAGACTCCTCATGGATTGCACCTCTCATCATCTCGCCATCCGATAACAAGAGCCTCGATTTGACGATCAAAATTATGCAGACGGCAGCGGCGGCCCAGGCTTTGGAGCTGGACCTCAAGAAACTACAAGCCAGTGTACCGGAATATCATCACCATCGCGACCAGCTATTGGCACTGGAACCTCAGTTAGCGTCAGCGTTGAAACGAGAAAATACGCAGAATCCGGTTACCGGCCAAGAGCTTGTCGGGTTGAACCGGCAGAAAAACCTCGACAATATCAAAATGGGCAGAGTGATGGAGCAAGCAGGAGAGGTCGAAGAGGAAATCGACCACGATCTTGCGGCAGGATTAATCACCAAGGGAGATGCTGCAATTCGAAAGATGGCGCTCATCCAAGCCCAAAGCACATTCACGGACAGTAAGATTGCCCAGGTCGAGCTGAACGATCTGATTGTACAGAAAAACACAGTCAACACAGCGCTTCTCGACACGCTAGATAAACAGGCGGAACTGATTTCAGAAGTATCACAGCTCGACATTA
The DNA here is from genome assembly GCA_050015335.1 of Candidatus Acidiferrales bacterium. Classification (GTDB taxonomy): domain Bacteria; phylum Acidobacteriota; class Terriglobia; order Acidiferrales; family UBA7541; genus Palsa-295. Next base: position 9,072 of record JBEKBP010000093.1, read on the forward strand.
CTGTGGCAGCTGCGGAGCGTCAAATCAGAATCGACCAAGAGCAGATCGATACTATGCATAGAGCTGTTGAGATGGCGCAACAGTCGCCGTACTACATGGCAATGACACGGGGACGCAATGTAAACTTCGCTTTCGTCCCATATGCGAATCGAAACGCGATGCACATTGGCGGTCCGATCTTTGATTGCTATCTCAACATGCTCGTGTGTCGTCGAGTTGGTACAGTCAAGAAGGTGTTTTCTGAGGAAGAACACGCCATCCATCCGGTGTTTCGGTCGGACATGCGCGGGTTTCTAATCCAGATTGATTTAAGCCATCCGCAATCCGCCGAATCGATGACTATGATGTTGAACCGCAAACCGTTGCTGTTCTAATTGATTCTGGGACAGAATCGCGGGTGCCGTCGCCCATCAGGTCGAGTGGATGAATCTACACTAAGCCTACGGCGAAGAACGAATAAACTGTATTTATTTAGCGCGTAGAGACAATTAGGTCCATGGGCTTGGGCCGAGCGGCGCAGATCAGCTCTTGGAGAATAGAAGAAGGGGAACGGAGTTGCTGGCGGCAGGTTTGAAGAATGCTGACTAGAATGCCTTGGGTATAAGCTCCCCGTGCGGTTCGATTGCCACCCCAGACTTTGCGGGTCACCACCATTGGGCGGATGGCCTGTTCCGCTCTCCAGTTCGTGGCTTCCAGACCCGGACGCTCAGGAGCCCGAACAGGGCATCTCGCTCCCGGAGCAGATGGTTGGCCAAGCGGCGATTCCGTGGTGAGCGATAGTGCCGTCGTAAGGTCCGATCCAATCGAGTTTCCAATTTTCCTCGACTCACCGCTACTCCGTGTTGGCTGATCTGTCCTTGCGCGTGACGATCGCGCAGCTGCAAAGATTGCTGCAAGATGGTTTGTACGGTGCACGGGAATCGCGCTTCTTTCTTCCCGCCACCAAGATCATTTTCCGGCAGCGTCGCAAGGGTTACGGCGCAGGAAATGCGTTTTATGTCCGTGTTCTAAGACATCTTGCAATCCTGCCACCGGGAACTAAATCAGACAAGTACCAACTGCTATGCGCCAATCGGTTGCAGCATAAGAAGGCGTGGAATCCGGGCGTACCCCTGTTTAAGTTCGGAGGTCGGAAGGCCGACGACGCCTCCACTCTTCCCGCGTCTCTTCCAACTGAACCACGAACTCTGACCGTGGCGGTTTCCCGATGTTCGCCTCTGGCGTGCACATATATCGAGCCGCCTTGCCAAATCGCAACAGCTCCGCATCAGTCATCCTCGCCAGTGTTGTCCGCAGTTGCTCCAGATCGAGCGGAGTGTCACCCGAAAGATGAGACAGGTCTGTCATTTCTTGACCGCTTTCAAGCACGCTGGATTCGTGCAGAGCGTGTGATTCGCATCTGCCCACGAGCAGGTAACAACTTCTGACCAACAATCGGACCACCGGGGTTGGGCAGCATCCGACCCGGATGCGCCACGCGTGCGGCCCGCAACATTTCTTGGAATCTCAGTGGTGACGCTTGAGTGCTGCACTAACTATTGTGGTGCAGCGGCCTTTCGCGTTGCAGGCTTGTATTTTACCGTTAGGCGATAGTGAAGCACGTTCATACAGCGTCTCCCTGTTTTTCGAGCCCTTGGCATG
>JBEKBP010000094.1:0-10674 GCA_050015335.1 Candidatus Acidiferrales bacterium
CTGGGCCTACTCGTTTCAGCAGGTGCCGCCATCTGAGTATCGACATCGGCTTCCTTCTGAGCGATGCGAGTTGGGCCAGGCGTATCGCGGTCTACATTCTTACAATCTAATTGGCATCGGCTGGTTATTACATACATGCTGGGACATCATGCATCACCTGTACGGAAATCCGATTGTTCCCTTCGTTCCGGGCTCTTCTTTGGGATGCGCCATATGTGATCCGGTGATTGCGGCTTGGTGTTTTGCCGGAGCGCCCTCTTTTTTGCGACCAAACGCTGACAATCACTCGGGGAATATCGGAGTAGACGTGCCGTCCAGAAGCGAGCGATAGATAAGTATACTAGCCTGGTATCTGGCCGATAAACCGAACACCAGGAGCGTGGCGTACTTTTCGTGGGAAGCGCAAAGGACGTTGGCTGTTCATAGCCATCGAGAGAGATTGCAATAGGCTGTGAATTCGAACATGGTGGCATACAGTATTCCGAGACGCATCCAGAATCTTTTGTGCCGCTGATCTTTCTTTGTCTCACTGACCTGCTGACCATGCTGCTGAATCCGCTGGAGACGGTTTCCGTGGTGTTAGGGCACAGAAAACTGGCGATTACCGAGAAACAATACGCCCGGTTGTGTCCCTGAGAGACAGGCCCTGATCGAATGCCGAGTCCGAAAAGCGTCGGCGCGCCCAGGGCACACCGGAAATTGACCGTTATAAAACACGCATAAACATTGGTGATTTTACGGTGCCCGGGGCGGAAGTTGAACCCGCATAGCCCGAGGCCAAGGAATTCTAAGTCTCGCCGCTGTTGGGAACTAAGGTTTTTGTTTCGAATTGTGGTTGACATTGTGGATTATGGAAAATACCTCCTTCTGTTCTGCCCGAGCGAAAGGCTGAGTTGAGTGCTGGTCAGTCCCCAGTGGTCTCGCTATCTTCCCGACGATAGGCGTTGAAGGTCAGAAAGACCCCAACCGCGAAAAGAAGGATTAGTAATGCGTACACTGCGGGGATGTTTTGAACCTCCCGCCGGGCAAACACAGGAGCGAACATCCGGACGAGACCGCCGAGCATGACAAGCTAACCGATGAGAGTCACGAGCACGGGACCAGCCGCCCGTCCACCGATTGCGGGCACGGACAATCGAGAGACCCGCGATAAAGAGCTGCCATTGAGGTAGATGACGGAGGGAAAAGCGTTCGCCCGGAGAATGCGAAGATGCATCAATTCGGACAAAGCGATTGCAACAAGGGCAGGGCCGACCAGTCCCGCGATACTTTTTTGAATTCGCCATCTTAACCCCTATCCGCCACCGCGTGCTCGCCCTCTTTGCCGGGAAGGTCTGAGAAATGGCGCGTTAGGGGGCGTACACTTTTTTTACTGCGTGAGGGATGGCTAACCGCGGTCGGTGGTGGCGTCCCAGACACTGCTGCGAGAAAGATGAAATGATGGTGCGGGCGGTGGGAGTTGAACCCACACGGGCCTCGCGACCCTGCGGATTTTCTTACCGGCTACGGCTTTCGCCGCCCTGAGATCGCAGGTTTGCGGTCTGGACTATCCCTTCACCTTACTCCGCAACACTGACCTGGAGGTTAGGCGCTGCCCGTCTAGTCTCTACACCTTCCTGAAACTGAAACATTGCTTCAGGCTTGGCTCGGGATCGCCAGTTAAGGTTTCCCCGAATTTGAGCAGTTCTGCATCGCCGGTTTCCCGGCGAGCACTCAAGTATGTTAAGTCCGCTGCGTATGCCATTCCGCCACGCCCGCGTGGCCGGTCATCTGCAGCTACATATCATAGAGCAGGCAGGCGGAATTTGCATGTCAGTTTGCGGCCGAAACTGTGAAAGAGTTGCCACCCGGGCACATTTGCTGGAACCCCGTTTTGCCAAAAGTCCTTTCCGGAAGGGTGCAGGTCGAATCGCTACACGTATATCGAACCAGCGATTCCAGCGGTGCATTCTGATTCCTAACGGTTGCGGTGCCAGTCGCTGGATGTTCGTCCAGAGAGTTTATCTACACGATCGATTCAATTCGCCGGTCAGGTATGAACCAGAGCGCGGCGACCAAAACATACAGCAGCAAGGCAATCCACGGCCGCACGAACGCAAGCGGTATCGCCAGGCAGTAAATCAGCAGAGAAGCCTTGCCTTTCAGATCTTTGCCAACCGCTTGGGCCAGCCTTGAGCCCGGCCCATTGCACGCGATGATGGATCGCTCCAGCCCGAGGTACGCAATCGCGGACATGGCCAGGACCACACCATAAGCCGCGGTAGGTGCCGCAGCGAAATGGGTGTCATCCATCCAGCGGATCGCAAAAGGCACGAGCGACATCCAGAACAGCAGAAACAGATTGGCCCACAGCACCAGGCCATTGATGCGTTCGGTCACTTGGAGCATGTGGTGATGGTTATTCCAAAAGATCCCCACGTTCGTAAAGCTGAGAAGATACGCCAGAAGCACCGGTACGCTGGAAGTCAGCGAAGAAAAAGCCGAACCCGACGGCACCTTTAGATCCAAAACCATGATCGTGATGACGACAGCGAGCACTCCATCCGTGAACGCTTCAAGACGTTCCTTACTCATTCTTCTTCTTTCCCTTCTACAAAAAAGGAGTGTGTTGGGACTCCGCAGCACTGCTGTAGTCGAAAGAGTGTCTCTCGGCACTGCCGCATTGGCAACAGCTCGCGCCGGGCCTCTTCCTCGACTAGCTGCCACGACCACTTAAAGAGAGGGCCCCGATAATGGTAAGATAATTTATGGCGCAGCAGTTGGAGGGGCTGGGTCACAGCGTCATCGATGAGATTGCCAATAGTTGGTGTGATGTCTTCCGAGTAAGCTTTCACATCCGCTCTCCCGCTGCGAGTAGGATTGGCAAGCTGTGGCGATATCGTCTAAAGGTTAGGACGGAGCCCTCTCAAGGCTCAAATCCGGGTTCGAGTCCCGGTATCGCTACCAAAGACCAGAAAACCCCGATAAATCGCTAAAATCTACCAACTGTTACCACTGCTGTTGCCACTTCCTCAAGAAGCGTTCGGCTGGAATCCCAAAACGCTCAGTATTAGTTAATGAGGATGATGAAGCTGTGGCACAAGCAAAAGCAAGACTCTACCAGCGGCTCCGCGCCAAGGGATTTCCTTGGGTGCCGTGCGATATCGGCAAGAACGGAAGACCAAAGCCCCGATCGGATGCGTTCCAGTTTGGCGTCCGTTATTCTCTCAATGGCAAGCGTCGACTCGACACTGCGGCCACTGTCGACGAGGCATTGGCACTGCTGAAGGACCGCAATGTGCGACTGTATGCAAAACGGAACGGTGTGATGCTGCCGGACGCGCACAGGGAAGGATCTGCCCCCCGACTGACACTTGCGGAGGCCGTAGAGCAGTATTTCATTGACAAGGCCGCCGAAGGCAAGGATCACAAGACTATCTCGGCATACCGTCAGAGCATCGAGCAATTCGTGGAATCGTGCGCCAAGAAATATATAGACCAAATCGAAAAGCAAGATCTTAAGAATTTTCTGGGGTGGCTCCGTCTGCACCCGGTCCCAAAACGAAGCAACTCAAACCCCGGGCAGACATACAAGAATAAAGTTCTGAACGTTGTGATCTTCCTAAAGGCCTTCGGCAGGGAACGACTGCTCAAGAAAAGCGAATATCCGCCAAGCACACCCAAACCTGTGAAGGCTCATACGGAGGATGAACTCGCCCTACTGTACGCCCACGCCACAGATGAGGAGCGATTCCTCCTTGATTACTTTCTGGGTTCTGCCGTACGAAACGGTGAGGCCGCCCATGCCGAGTTCACCGACCTGATTGGGAATGTTCTAGAAATCAAACGCAAGGTGCATCTCGAATGGCATCCCAAAAAACACCATTGCCGCAATATCGCCATTCCCGCAACCCTGGCCGCGGCGATCCGCGAACGTCAGCAATGGTCCACATCGACCCTTATTTTTCCAAACGGCGAGGGGAAGCCAAATCAGCATTTGCTTCGGGTCTTGCAAGACCTTGCGAAGCGTGCTAATGCTCCGTTCCATTGCGAATTGCATAAACTTCGCAAAACATGCGCGACGCGGTGGGCGAAACACATACCCGTTCATGTCATCCAGCGGATGCTGGGTCACAAGTCGCTTACGACCACGCAAATATACTTGGCTGACGCCGACCTGACTGGCTCTGAAATGGAGAATGCAGTGGCCGCGGCGGCTTACGTTCCAAAATCCAGGATGAAGGTTGTAGCGTGACGATCCAGCGTTTGGCCGCGCTGTTGGTGTACGAACTTACCGCGCGTCTTCTTGCAGGCCTGAATGCGTAAAACATTCCATAAGCTCGTGAAGAAATTTAAAAATCGCTGGTATTAGATGAATATAAACGAAGTCAATCGAAGCCACCTAACTCAAGGAGCGAAACATGGCAGGAAACCTAAGCACCGTAGCAACCCGGGAAGCGTGCACGATCCTAAAGGTGTCGCGGCCCAAACTGTACGAACTAATCCGAACGGGCCAGTTGCGTGCGTCGTTCATCGCCCGCAAATGGCTCATCCGCACTACTGACCTAGAGGCATACCTGGATAGGACGTCGGTTGGGGATGCTGCGTGAGTATCCAGAATTCGCAATTGGATGCGAAACATAGACAACAGCACCCATACCGTCGGATGTTTTTTTCGAAACAGGGTTGACAAAGCAAGATATGGCCGATAACGTTTGTTGTGCAGAGCGGGCGCTTTGATCGGCGCTTAATGCAGGGGGGACGGTCGCAACTCCGTCCCAGGAAGTTCCCTCCTTAAAGTGGGGGCGACTTCGCCGCAGAGTAAATTTTGCGACGGAGTTGTCCTCATGTCAGAAACAATCACATCTTCCATTCCTTCAGAAGCAGCGATCAGTAATTCCGAAATCTTCGCAGATGCCTGCACGCGATTGAAGAAGGTTTTAGGACCTTGCGTGCGAAGCCGAATCTCGTGCGGAGAGATTCTGGCGGAATTCCACGATGCGGCTCCAAGAACCCAGCGATGTGAAGCTGTCGAGTGTCTTGCTGAGGCCGTTGGAATTTCCCGTCGGTCAGCTTTCAACTTTATCCGCCTTTTTCGCGACTCAAAGAATATCGGCCTCGAATTGCTGGTAACGGCGGCGGAGAGCGGTATCAATACCGATATCCCTCAGCAGATGAAATTGCTCTGGGAAGCGAAGAGCAATTTTGCAGGTTCTCCTCCCGAAAAGATTATCGAGCAGGCGAAGGCGAAGATCGAGATTGCAAAACAAAAGAAACGGAATCCGCCACAAAAGCCGGACAGCGTCGAGGAATGTGCAGCGGATGCACAGCCGGAGGCGCGCAAGGCGGATTGGACCCGTAGTGAGCGAATTAATACTGCCGTCCAATTTGTCGTTTCGGTGTTTAAGAAATTAAGCGAAGAGGACCGCGCCAGCGAAATCAAAGAAGTGTGCGATCGCCTCCGCGACGAGATCGAGTTTGACCGCCCCGCCACGGCGGCGCCGCAATCGATCAGTGAGGAGGTCAATTGACGCGACCGCTCCTCTACATCCTTCGCAGCGCCGGCTCGAAGTGCTGGTTTTTGCCATACATCCGGTCGTTTCTAGGGGATTGGACGCCACGGACCGTGGTCGAACCGTTCGCCGGGTCGGGCGTTGCAGGACTGACTTTGTTGGATGAGGGCTATACGAAACGATTGGTGCTCGCCGAGAAAGATCCAGCGCTAAGGGAGTTCTGGCAAGCGGGACTGAATGATCCGACTTTTTCTCAGCGGGTCGGCGCGTGGACCGAGCAAGCCCTTTCGTTGCCGCTCGCTGCTCAGCGGGATTTTACCCTCGCTAGCATCGCTGAATTCGAACGATCAGATAAAGCGTTTTGGATACTGCTTATGACCCGGACCAAATTTAACGCAGTTCTTAAGGGTGGATTCAAGATTCACGACGTACGCGGGATCCTGACGAATTGGCCCCCGAACTTGGCCTCGTCGCTTGAGCGGCTTTACGTGCTTCGTGAGCGGATCGATCTCTTCGAGGACGGACTCAAGGCGCTTGAATATGCCAATTCCCCGGACAATTACGCATTCGTTGATCCTCCTTACAGCGCGAGCAAGAATTCGCCTGGCTGGCAGTTCTACGCGCAAAACGAGCTCGATCATCAGGCGCTCTTGAAAACGCTTGCTGCTTGGAAAGGCCAATGGCAACTCACATACGACATTAGCCTCGAAACTTTCAAACCTTTGACAACGATTATCCGGAGTGAAGTCACCGTGCTCAGGGACGAATCAGGTCAGATCATCGCTGAATATGAAAAACAGACCGAAACCTCCGACGGGATTCTCTTCCGTATGCCCGGCCTGGAATGGACATTCGTCGAAATGTTGAGCGGCGGCAGAGGCGCGACAAGAAAAAAGATGGAACTGGTCATTCAGAGGAGTCACGCAACTGGAATTGCCGTGGGGTGATAGACCCAGAGGATCGCCGACATCGACCCGTCGCGAGCTCAACCTCAGCTGGCACAAGTCGTACAAGGCGGCGTCCGGTTAATCGGTTGACCCGAAAGCTATAAAAGGAGAAATAACATGAAGAGTTATCTTGTGAAGACGACCTACCTTGATGGCGAGCACGAGCATCAATACCGCGGGATCATTCGTGCGGACGAAGATATATCAGACGATGATCTTGAAAAGCTCGCGAAGTCGCGGGCGGCGAAGTGGTGCGGTTTTGGGGATGAGATTCCATTCATGCGGCACAAGGAGGATTTCTATTTCTTGAAACGCACAATGACCCGACAGGTGACAGAGGAAGAGGTGGAAACGCTGTTATTCGCCCTCGATGAATGGGACGACACTGAAACCGACTGGGAAGTGGAGTTGGATGAGCATTTCGCAATGCAGGAGGGCTAACGGATTGCTAACCGGGCGACAAAATCCAGAGTCGGACTAGGGATTGTGATTGATCAGAGCCCCCTCCACGGATCCGGGCGCAAAGGAATCTCACTGAAGAGCTCGCGATGCGCGGAAGTACAAAATAAATTGAATCGGCACGAAAGAATTCACTCGGAGCGGGTATTAGAAGTTAGGAAGCGATGTGATGTGATGCTTTCCAGTCGGGATTTCGGGGCGCCCCTTTTAAAGCGGCCCGTTAAATCGCCATTTTATAAGAGGAGATTACAACATGCTTTTGCTAAACATATCGGAATTAACGCAAGAGGCGACCAGCGCCTACATGGCACGGATCGCTCCTTATCGCCGGTCGGTGCATTCTAATCGAAGTGAAATTCTTTCGTCCTTCGATCAAGCGGCTCAAGAAGCTGTTGGGCGTGAGCTGGCTTTGGGCTTAGTCCATGGTGTGCTGGCGAATCTGAATAGTGACTTGGATGCATTCCGTCACAAGTTGCGGGCTCAGCATCACAAGCTTAAGAAAGCCCCGTCAATGGAAAAGACGATCCTTCTCGTCGCCCTGCAGACGGCGGTGGATGTGAATATCGCCGACCTGATGTACACAAATGAAATGCCCCAACGTGGGGCTCCCGCGATCCCGCTCGATGTCGAAAGCGGGCTCAACGCTCCGCTCAAGGAGATCCTGCCTTATGTCCAACAAAACCGGAATGTGCTTTTGGAGTCTCTCGGCCAGGCGCTAGAGGAAGCCCCTAACGCCAAGCGGTTGTGCGGTCTGGTCGTGGCCCACCTCGCCAACAACGAGATCACTTTCGTCGACATGTCCGTGGCGTCGGTGATCGAGAAAATGGCCGTTATTCTCGCATTGCAACTGATGGTTGATATGTACTTGGCTATGGTTGTACTCGCGCAGGAGAAGTACGTGAAATCGACACAAAACTGATAGGCACATGGGAGGAAAAGGCTAGTGAAAATGATCACGGTACGGGAAGCAAATCTGAAAAAAGCGGAACGAGCACGTGAATTACAGTTCGCGGAGCATCGCGTGCTTAAAGTGGGATTAGATGACCACATCAATTCCATCGTTGTCATCGCGGAGGATACAAACGGGCAGATGTTCGCGCATGTGAAGTATCCATCCGGCGAGAAGGTTGAGTTCACGCCCGTCGATGAGACGGCAACTTGCGAACAATTTGAGATGGAGCTTGGGTTGGAATTGGCAAACTACTGCAACGTACATAAAACCGAACTACATGGAGCCCAACTCGAATTGCAAATCGTTGAGTTCCGGGAAGGTTGGACGGAAAAAGCATTTGCATCGTTGCTCCGCGAATTTGACGATGCGAAGGGCGGGGCGGCCCCTGGGGTCAGCGAAATCGGAGTAAGCGATTCGACGATGAACCAGTTACCGCCTCCACCCGAGCAGCAGCATGACGATGAAACGACGACCGGCCGCAGGGAGTCGCAGGAGCACGGTATCAGCAGACCCATGAAGACGCTCACGGTACCAGAGCAGATCGAATACCTCACCCTCGCCGCTCAGTACGAAAGCGCAAAAGAGCCTCGCGATTTTGCACCGCTCGGGCGCTTTATCGAGCAAGTCATGCTCGCGCGCGGCCTTGACATGACTCGCTGGGTGATCGGAGGGGATGGGAAAACCATTCTCGACTCACAAGACCTCTGATGGCCAGCAAACGCAGACTGCGGCGCCGTGCTTGTGAGGGCAAGCGACGCTACACGTCCCGAACCGAAGCAGTCCGGACGATGATCTTCGGCGCCCAGAGACGCGGCAAGGTCGACATCCCATGAACACCTATAGGTGCCGATTTTGTCAGGGATGGCACTTGGGGCATCGACCCTCTCCACGCGGAAGCCCGTCAAGAATCCCGTGAGAGAGGGAGTGTGACCGCCGCAGACCGGGTCGAGTTCTGCAAGAAAGTGGCGCCGAGCGGTCACGTCCAGTAAATCGTGGCGAAAAAGGAATAAGGAGAAAGCAATGTTTATGATTGATACCGAGTTAACGAAAGAAGCAAGCAAATCCTTTTTGGAACGACTCGCTCCCTATCGCCAGGAGGTAGAAGATAACCGCGATGCAATATTGGAGAGTTTCGATCACGCCATTCAAGGGGAGCTAGGCGCAGATCGAGCGGGGAGCGCGGTGGTCAGCGTGGCCGCGGGAATTCAAAATACTCTTCGGACCTATCGCCCTACATTGGAAGCCAAGGAACCCCGCCTCAAAACAATCCCCATGATATATATGCTCGTTCGGATGGAGGCTTTGCAATTGGTGGTCGATATCAATATCGCTGATCTGATTTCCCGGAACGAAATGCCGCCCCTTGCTAAGCCGGCGATTCCACTTGATCTCACCCTCGGATTGACGGGCGGCACGGTTCCTCCTGAGATACTTGATTTGCTGGCAGTCCCGCAACAGTATCGCAGCGCCATTCTGCAGAACCTCAAGTTCGGTAACACCGAGAAATATGCCGATGCCCACAAATTGATCGATCAAGTTGTCTCGCATTTGGCGCGCGTTGAGGTCGAGTTGGCCGAGTTGGATGGGAAGAAGGCTCCGCTGCTCGTCGAGAAAATGATTGTGATTCTGGCGTTGCAATTTTGCGCGGACCTGAGTGTCGCATGGATTCTGAAAACAATGAAGGTGGGCCAGAAAATCTACGTCGGCAATACGATCCACTAGGAACTTTGCAACATGAAAGTGGGCCGCATTAAAGAAACGGGCAAGGAGCGGGCACGAGTAGCAATGGGGAGGAGCGGTAGATCACGGCGACGAAGAGATACGGCCTCAACCCCGGGGCTTCTTATGGGCAGAGTAGAAAAATATGTGGCGATCGAGATTCCGGGACGACGAAAGGGAGTGTGGGCGTAAATCATGCCAGATAAAATAACCAAGAAGGAATATGCGGAAGCCATTCGAAAATTCAGGGCCTGCAAGCCGGGCGAGGGACTGAAGAAGGGTTACGTTAAAACAATCGCCCAGTACGAGCGCGAACACGGAATCATCGAGGGGTATTTTGATTCGACGCTGACGACCGAACAGTATTTGGAGAAACTCCTTAGTGTGCCCAGGATTGACTTGGAAAAACATCGCCTACTGCTCATCTCCCGCGTTCGGAACGAGCCGCTCTATTATCTGATCGCGCAAGACCGCGAGACGGGCGCTCTCATAGCTTTGTTTCGATGTCGGGACGGCGACCAGCGCCGTATTGGTACCGACGAGAAGCTGCAATACTTGCAGGACACGCTGGACGAAGGACTGAAGGTGTACTGCGGTGCGGAGAATATTCCTATTGCAGGAATTGACCACATCTATCCACCGGATGGCAGCGGACAGGAACAAGTGGACTGGCTTGTAACATCCCGCATCATGGAACCGAGCGACGGACAGGCCGGAGGCGAGATTTTCAGACTGAAAGGCGTCAGGTTTTTCGGCGAAGACAGGCCACGCGAGAATTAATTTAACGGGGTATCGCTGATGCGGTTAAGCCTGACGGGCGGTTATCGGCACCCACTCCCGCCCGACATGAAACTGGTCCGGCTGGGCTGTGAGCTGATAATCGATCCGGGCGTTTAACGCGGCAATCTCGCGTACAAAATCAAAGGAAAACACCCCCAAAAGACCCGAACGTAAGTATGGCTCTATAGCAGTATTTGTGGGTAAAAGGGCGGTGGAAAAACCCGCTCCCTGGGAAAGTCCAGAAGCAGGACTTTCCCACTACGCTTGGAAATCCTGCAGTGACGGCAGGATTCCCAGTTTTTCCACCGCCCCGACTGCGGCGATT
>JBEKBP010000095.1:0-10633 GCA_050015335.1 Candidatus Acidiferrales bacterium
TGTTATCGCAAGTTACCGATCCGCCGCCGAGCCAAGCGGCCGGAAGAAAAACCTGTGGGGCTACCGCGCCTCCCGAGACTAATTCGATTCAAAGCTGGGGCGGCCGCGCCGCAGCGACCCCAGCTTCTCCGCGATGCGCTAGAATTTGACCATTAAGTCGAAATCCAGGAGTGTCTCATCCCGACGAAGATCCGGGAACCAAAGGGCCGGGTAATTCTTAACGTTAGGGATCGGGCTGCCTAGCACCGGGTTGCCGCCGCAAGCCACGTTCGCCTGGGACAGGGACGCGGAGTTCTCGACGTTGCCCTCCACGCCAGAGTCGGTTCCCGCAAGACAGATGAGGTCTGCAGGCCCGCCCCCCGCGTTTGGTCCGGCAAATGTACCGACATTGGTACCACCTGTAGGCGTAACTCCGCCCGGGCCGGACCAATACGGCACACTCGCGTGGCGGTAATCATACTCCGCGCGGAAGGTAATGTACTGCTTGGGCATATAGTCGAAGGTTACAGACGTATCCCAAGCCTTGAAAGGGTCCCCGGGATTCCCCGTGAAGTACGGTGCATTTGCTGCTGCTGTAGCGGCCGTCTCTCCATTGATTGGCGGCAGGAGCACTAGATAACGGCCCGGATTGTTAATCTGTCCGCCACCGATCGTCAACCCGAACAGGTCCTTATGGAACCAGTAGCGGTCGTAAATCATGTAACCTATGAAACTCTGCTTGGGGCCGCCCGACTTATCACCCCAGCAGCTCACGCCGCCGCCAAATTCGCAGCCCATGTCGCCGGTAAACGAGAACGCCATCTTGGATATACCCATATTGTCTGGGTGCTCGTAATATTTTATCTCGATGCTGTTGTCAGTATGCACGCGGGCGCGATCTTGTATGTACAGGTCATCGTGGCCCAGGCCGTAGTTGTTCGAGACGATATTCATCCAAGGAAACGGAGTATATTTAATTTGTCCCCCGAGACCCTTTCTTGAGTTCGACGACGCATAGGACTGCCATCCATTGATGATCCATGGTTCAATTTTCAGGTGGGCCGTGGGGAAAATCTGTATCCGCACGCCCTGGAAGAACCAAGGAGTGTTCGAGGAAACGTAAGACGGTTGGTAGGCCCAGTTGTCAAAGTTGTAGTAGCTGAAGAGACCTATGTAGGACATGAAAATTCCCGCGTCGACGTTGATCCCGTAAAATTTGTTGATATGGTACCCGCCGTACGCTTCCGCCAGGTAGCGATCCGCGTCGGCGATGTTCCATTGGCCCTTTGCGTAGCTGGGGTCATTTCGAATTGTCGCCGTTGAATACATGCCAAACTGAGTCATGAACCTCGCTCGAACGTTGTCAAAATGGAAGTCGCCGCCGAGGCCGAGCTGTTCCAGCTGAATTTCGTTTGCCCGAAACAGTTCGCTCGACCCCCCCATGGAGTTGTCTTTTGGATTGTTGAAGTCGTAGGTATAGGTAAGGTCAGCTCGGATTTCCGGTGTAAAGAATGGCGAGTCGAACGCCGGGGTTTTCGTACGCGGGTTACCGTTCAGCCAAGTCCAGTCATAATCTGAAAAGGGATCTATCTTCGCGGGCGCTTTTGCGGGGGCCGCTGGCGCCGTCGAAGACTCAGACGGGGCTTGCCCTTGCATCGGTCTTTTGGCGAGCGCGATCTCCGGTGCGGGAGCGGCTGCTGGAGCCGCGGCGGGCGGCTCGGGTGGCGCGTTCTTGAGCTTCGCCTCAAGTTCCTCCATGCGCGCCCTCATCGCGTCCATGCCCTCTTTCATCTCGTCGAGTTCTCTTGCGATCGCAGATGGGGCGTCCGGATCGGCTGCAGAAGGGGTCGAGGAGGAAGTCCTCGCACTCGTACTCACTCCCGAAGTAGTTTCGCCGAGCTTCATATCGAGCCGCAGATCGTCCCCCGCTGCGACTACCAGGTAAGTCACTTGCGAGGTTGCGAATCCTGGCTTGGTGGCTGTGAGTTGGTAATGGCCGGGCTTGAGATCACCAACCACAAAACTCCCGTCGGCGTCACTGACGACAGCACGGTCGATGTTCTCCCCCAGGCTGTGTATGATAACCACGACCTGGGACAGCGGCCGGTTATCAGCACGGAGCGTTACTCCCTGAAGCTTGCCAGAGAGCGGCTCGCCATAAGCGATGCTGCCGAGTAACAGCGCGGCGATCTGGATCGCGATGGAAGCTGACAGCACAACAAGCAGCAATTTGCGGTTCATAGAACTCCTTTAGTAAAATCGGCTTTTGTCGAGGGCCGCAAAGCCATGCAAATGGAATTCGCGAAACATTCTGCCAATAGCCTGGATGATTCGAAATCCATCTGCTGCTCCGGTCTGCCCGAATGTAAACACCGGCACAAAAGGATTGAATAAGCGATCCATCAAAAATTGATAAAGCAGGTTTGGCTGTTTTACCCGCGGAAATCTGATGAATTATTTATCCGTTCCTTACGAGGCTGTTTCATGATGAGCTGTTCGAAGAGAATCTTCGGCCCAGTGCGGTCTGAAAACTGTAAACGTCTTCATCACGTTGAGCCTGGTTCAGGTTGCACAAGTGATTGATTCAACTATGAAGAAACTTCCTGCCAAGGTGCTTGTGGTCGATGATGATTCACAGATTCGACGGGCCTTTCGCACGATCCTCGCAAGTCAGGGGTGCCGGGTCATCGAAGCGCGTGACGGCGAGGAGGGAATCGAGGAGATCAAGGCGGATTGTCCGGACTTGGTCTTGCTTGACATCAATATGCCTGGTATCGACGGTATCGAGACCTGCCGGAGGATTCGAGAGTTTTCTGATGTCGCTATAATCATAGTGACGGTTCGGGGAGGCGAACAGGATAAAGTCGCTGCCTTGGACGCAGGGGCCAACGACTACATCGTCAAACCGTTCGGCACGCAAGAACTTCTGGCGCGCATCCGCGCCGCGGCGAGAAGGTCGGCCGGGACAGAACAGTTGGCGCCGTTCAGCTCATCGGACTTGAGTATCGACTTTGAACGGCGGCGCGTGGTCTCCCATGGACGGCCCGTTCATCTCACCCCGACGGAATTCGAACTTCTGAAACACCTTGTTTCAAACCAGGGAAAACTACTGCCTTACTCGGATTTTCTGCGCCTATTCTGGGGCCCGGAGCACGCGGATGATCGAGAGCTTCTGTGGTTTTTCATTGGTCAATTGCGCAAGAAGATCGAGCCACACCCGGAGCAGCCACGCTACATCCATACGGAGCCCTCGGTCGGTTATCGTTTCGACCCCGACTATGCGCTGACGGCGAAGACGCGAATGTAGAAATCGTGATCGGTTTCGATTTTCGTGGCAGCGCAAGTGCTCTATCTGGCGAACCTGAACAAGCCTTCCAAAAGTAAACCGCAAATCATGAAGTCATGGGGATCAGAAGATCGCTAGAGGTGTACACTGAGAGAGGTTGGAATCGAGATGGAAAAATCAGACTAACTCTTTTGACAACCAATACAGCCCTGATCCGGGACGGGCGCCTTAGGTGCCTGGGTTTATCTCGGGGCGAGCATTCCATGGAGACAAATCACATGTCGAGCCGAAAGAACTTCGTATGGGTCCTGATGTTGATCGCAGTGTTGGCCGTAACGGGAGTTATTCTGGGTACCTCGGCTGCGCAGAGCACCGCTCCCAAATCACAAGAAAAACTGGCGCTCGGGGAGGACGATGTCAAGCAGCTGCTGCTCCTGATGGATACCGACAAGAACGGCAAGATCTCCAAGCAAGAGTTCATGAGGTTTATGGAAGCAGAGTTTGAAAGGTTGGATAAGGATAAGAACGGGGAGCTCGACGCCAAGGAGCTGACGCAATCGAGTTTACGCGTGACCCGGAATGGCCAAAGGCTGTCGCGCTAAGCGAAGGAGGCCCGAAGAGCGCGGCAATCCTATCGGGAGCATCTAGAGAACTTTTGGTCCTAGCACAAGTGAACTCCCTATCGGACGCCAAAATGCCAGATTCTTTCCCGCACTCCGCGGAACTCCGGGGCGGAGTTCACGCCGGGGGAATGCTGGAACAGATTTCCGCGAGGTAAGGCCTTTATGAGACTCACGCAAGTGGTACTTTTCGCTTGGGCGACTGTTTCCTGCGCGGTTCCCTTGGACGCACAAAACACGCCGCCAGATTATGCTGGCCAACCGGCCATCATCCCAAACCTTAGGCCCAACATGAGACCCCGCTCCCGGGCTACTGTCCCAGAGGACGTCTCCTGCCTGCCGTGGGTTGGTTCCGCACTGATTGAGGCTACGGTGAGCACAACCCAGCTCGAGGTCCCGAAGAAAGCAAGGAATGACTACAAAAGAGCTTGCGGTCAGTTCAAGCAGAAAAGGCTGGCTGAGGCCGAACAGAATGTTCGCAACGCCCTAAAAGAGGATCAAAACTATGCCGCCGCTTGGGTAATGCTGGGCGAGGTCCTGGAAGCGAAGCAAGAACTCAGTCAAGCGAGGAATGCGTGTGCGCGCGCTCAGAGCACCGATCCGGCTTACCTCCCGTCGTACCTCTGTTTGGCAAACCTCGACATCAGGAGTGAACAATGGGACCAAGTTCTGGATCTAACCAAGACGGCGCTAGAGTTAAATCGCGCCAGCGATGCGTATGCTTATTTCTATCGCGCGGTAGCGTACCTCCACCTCAATCAGCTGTCCGAAGCGCAAACCAATGCGCTAGAAGCAGTGCGGGTTGACAAGGCGCATCATCAGACACCCTCGTGCCTGTTACTCGCTCAGATTTACAAGGCGGAAAACAACAGCGCTCGGTCGCCCGAGTGCAACGATCTCTGAAGATCAGCAGGGATCGAAAATCCTAACGATCACGACTGGGTTTTCTGCTTGGTTTCACCGGCGACCCAAAATCGGGGTCAAAACGATAGCCGACCAAGGGCTCCGTATGGATGTAGCGTGGGTGCTCTGGGTCTTGCTCGATCTTTTTGCGCAGCTGCCCGATAAAAACCCGCAAAGGCTCTCGATCGTCTGAGTGCTCCGGACCCCAAAGAAGATGAAGCAATTTCAAGTGAGACATCGGCTTGCCTTGGTTCACAACGAGGTGCTTCAGTAGCTCAAATTCCGTGGGCGTGAGGTGAACGGGCCGTCCATTAGAAACCACTCGGCGGCGTTCAAAGTCAATGCTCAGGCCCAATGAGTTGAATGGCGGCATTTCTTTGGCGCTGGGCACTCTTCTGACCGCTCCCCGAATCCGCGCCAGAAGTTCCTGCGTGCCGAACGGTTTCACGATATAATCGTCGGCTCCTGCGTCCAAGGCAACGACTTTATCGTTCTCGTCTCCGCGGACCGTTACCATGATTATGGGCACATCGGAAAAAGTGCGAATCTGCTGGCAGGTCTCAAATCCGTCGATGCCAGGCATGTTGATATCGAGCAGGACTAAATCTGGGGTGTCTGCTTTGATTTCCTCAATGGCTTCGTTTCCGTCCCGCGCTTCGATAACCGAGCACCCCTGACTTGCCAGAATAGCGCGAAACGCACGGCGAACCTGCGGATCGTCGTCCACCACAAGTATCTTTGCGGCGGCTTTCTTCGTCGATGTGCGAGTCACTTGTCCGCTCAAGAGCCTTCCGAAATAAGCCTGCTATGACCACGGGCTCTGCCCAACGGGGCCTTGTCAAAGGTTCAGCTTGCCCGCCGATCATGAAATCAACCACATAAGGAATCGATAAATAATTCGTTAGATTTGACTGGGCACGTAGTTGATATGGGTACTTAGCAGTTCTAAATAGAATGCTTATGTAATAAATATGACTTGTCGTGTTTATGCTGAGGAGAAATGGGGATGGTCCACAGAACCGCTGATCGGGATGAATTAGCAACTTCACCGGAATTACACAGGCTAAATTTCTATGGCACTTAAAAAAGTGATGCAAGCCAACCAAATTATCCATAGGACTTTTTACGAATTCCCTATGCATAGCTCTGTAGCTTCTTACGCTACGCAAGGCGAAATTCAAAATATTATTCAAGAGGCCTATGAACCGGAAACTACTGCACTTCGTGCTGTCGGCGTCCATTGTGATCCAGGCCGCAGCCATGTTGTTCGGCAGCATCGCCTACGGAGAGCCGTTGCCGGGCGAGCTCCGGGGCGCGACGCTCCGCGCTAATAATCGCCCGTTGGCGCAAGTTGTCGTTGTAGTGCGCAGCATCAGCGAAAACAGAGACCTTACTCTCGTGAGTGGCGCTGACGGGAGTTTCGAAGTCGGTAATCTCCAACCCGGGGAATATCAACTGACTGCCAACAAGGTAGGATTCGCAAGCTCGCCGGTAAAGATCGTAGCCTTAGGGGCCGGAGAGAGCATTCATGTCGATATGACGCTCGGGCAGAACAGTGCAATCTCGATGTCAGCCGCGAGCTCTTCTTCTTCGGCGGGTTCGCCTGCATCGACGTCGGGGAGCTCGGGCAGTTTTTTCGCGAGGTTTGCCAAGGCCTATCGAGATGATTGGAGTGCGTCGCAACGGGACGCACCCGCATCGACTGCGGAAGCGCCTAAATTCAGGGGTGATCCTGTTCCAGAGAACTCCCCGCCATACCCGTTCGGGCAGTGGCCAATCGGAGGCACTGTCTGGATAGGCTATCCATGGACGCAGGCAGGCCCTCTGATGACCGCGATTTGGGGCGGCTCGCACGGGGACTGGTGGAAGAAAACGGGCATACAGATCTATGGTTGGCTGAACGTCGGTGGAAACTGGAGTACGTCACATGCCGTTTCCAATGGCGCTACTCCCTTTTGCGGCACTCCTCCAATTCCTGGCGTTCAGCCGGCAATTACTTGCAAGTACGGAAATTACCCCGCGTCCTACGACGAAATCCCCAATTCGGTCCAACCCGATCAGGAAGTGATCTACATCGAGCGCGAACCCGACACCGTGCAGACCGATCATTTCGATTGGGGGTTTCGCCTCTCTAATCTCTGGGGGACTGATTACCGTTTCACGACGGCTGATGGCGCATTCAGCCAGCAATTGCTTAAGAAGAACAAGGAGTACGGCGACGACCCGGTTATGGTCTATGCGGACTTCTATTTGCCCCATATAGCCCAGGGCATGGACCTTCGCGTCGGGCGCTATGTTTCGCTGCCAGACATCGAAGCGCAGTTGGCGCCCAACAACTACACATACAGCCATTCGCTGCTCTACACGTTTGACTGCTACACCCAGACCGGCATCAACACGACCACCCGGTTGAATGACAATTGGACGGTCCAGGCCGGCGTATCCCCTGGTTGCGACATCATGCCTTGGAAGGAACCGGGCAGACTGGCCAAGTTGACGCTGAATGTCTGCGTTCAATACGAATGGAGAGAGAGTAAGGACAACATCTACTACTGCGCTAATTCTCTCAACTCAGGCAAATACGCCTACAACAACATGCAGGCCCACTATTTTACTTGGTACCACAAATTCAACGAGAAATGGCACACCGGATGGGAGAGCTGGTATCAGTATGAGAAGGACACCCCGAATGTCAACAATCCCAACGTAGGGCTCCAAAATAGCGGCGCACCATACTCGACCCTGATTTATGGCGCCAACGGCGCGCGTTGCAATAACACGAAGGAGCTCACGTGCTTCGCTCCGGAGTGGGCATCGGTCAATTACATCGAGTACCAGTCAGGCCCGCATGATTACATCTCGTTTCGAACCGAAGTGTTTGACGATATACGAGGCCAGCGCACCGGGACAAAGGGCTGGTACACGGAGCATTTGCTGGGCTGGGGACACTGGATTGGAACAACGGTTCTCTTCCGGCCTGAAGTCCGGTGGGAACACATCTATAACCCGAACACTGGATTGCCAGCGCCCAATAATGAGCTTCCGGGCGCTTACGACAATGGCATTCGGCACAGCCAGCTCACATTTGCCGGGGACATCATCTACTTTTTCTAAATTAATCTAATCTCCATCGATTGCGTTCGAATGAACATCATTCCAAAGATTGCGTGGGGTTCAGCGACGAACGCCGCCAGGAGGGATGGATTGCCGCAACGCGTGGACTGGAAGCTATGATGACCAAACGCGACGGGTATCACATTCGCGTCGGCTGAGTTGGCTACGGCTAGCCTCACAGGGGAGGCAAACCGAGAGCGATTGTTGGAACGCCTGTTGTGCTGGCACCTCCCGAAGCGACCTGCCGGAGTGGGTGTCAACGTCGCGCGGACGCTCAAATCACTCAAATGGCGCTACTGGACACACACTCTGCTGACTTTCACAATATCGACGATGCATGCAAATTGACTCTGTTCGGCCAGCCCAGATCAAGGCAGCCCTTTGTATTGATCCAGAGCCACTCTGACCAGCTGACCTCTGGTGCGGACGCCGGTCTTAGAGAACAATTGTTGGATGCTTGCTTTGACCGAACCTTCAGAGGTGCCGAGCTGACCAGCGATCTCCTTGTTCGTCAATCCCGCAAAGATATGTGATAGGACCTGGCGCTCGCGTGCCGTAAGGGTAGGTGGCGAACGATCGGCAGAAACTCCAGCAACTGTGTGCTGCAACACCTTTTGATCAAGCCATACTTTCCCGGCTACAATATCGCGAATCGCTTCGGTAAGTAGAGCCGGCAAGTCATTCTTCAAGAAGATACCCACAACGCCCAAACGGACCAATTCAGCTGCTTGACTTGTGCTGACGCCTGCCGTTACCAGCAGAATCTTGCCGTCAAAACCCCCTTCGGTTGTCGAACGCACGAATGCAGTGCAATTGTTAACGCCGAGGTCGAAATCCAAAAGCAATAAATCGATCTTAAGATCCTTAATAATAGCCGAGGCCTCTTCTGATGTGGCGCAGTGCCCAACAATGTGGAACCCTGGTTCGGCCGCCAATAGCCGGGCCAAGCTCTCGCGAAACAGAGCATGGTCGTCCACAATCAGAATCCGCACGGCGCTCTGTGGATATTCAGGCATTGAGCACCTCCGTTAGGAACACTCGTTGCAGTAAAACCGCAAAGCAGCAGCCTCCCGATCGTGGTTCGTAATTGATTTCTGCCCCAAAACTCTTGAGAATCGCGCGTGATACGTAGAGCCCGAGGCCGGTGGAAACGGCGCCCGACTGGAAAGGGCGAAACAGATTTTCAGGGTGGGCGATACCAACACCGGTGTCTTCGAACCGGACGACGACCGAGTTCTGCTCGACGCACGCGATCACTTTCAGCTGCTTCCGTTCCGTGCCCTCCATCGCGGTGTGACTATTCTTGGCTAGATTGAGGAATACTTGCAGCAAACCATATTGGTCCCCTGCTACCAGCGGGAGGTCTCCTTCAATTGACCAAAGAATCTTCATGCCCGATTCGCGATAGGTAGGCTCGATGACGATACGAAACTCATCCAATACAGAAGAGAGCTCGACAGAGCTCGGGCCCTTGTCGGACGACCGCAGTTCTATCGCTGAAAGCATTTTCAATCCCTCAACTAAGGTGCCGAGCGCCCGGAAGTCTTCATTTTCCTTTAGCCCTGGTAGTCGCGACAGATTTCGGTACGTTACCAGAACAGCACCGCATACGTTTCGGATTTCGTGTGCCATCGCGCCCAGAAGGATCCTGGCATTGGTCAGTAGATGCTCGAGACTGAGATCTTCGCGGTTCCGCAGGTCCTGTGAAAGGTCAACAACAATTGCTGCTAGCAGAGGAGTGTGAACTGATCCGGACGTGGAGAACCATACTTCTGCCAGGAATGTTTCCCCATTCTTACGCTTGCCGTGACAGCGGAGCTCTGTGCTGAACGTAGGAGATTGATGTTGTTGCACTACCTGTTGCAGAGACGGGAGGAATTCGGCGATCGGTTGACCGGGAATCGGCGTATCTTCGGGCGCGAAGAGGTTTTGGGCGGCCCGATTGGCGAGGCGTATGCACCCGCTCGCATCGATTGTTATGATCGCTAGCGGACTGCTCTCGACTAAACCGCGCAGCTCCTCTTCATGTTCCACCACGAGTTGCCGACTGCGAAGAATTTCGGAAACCAGGAATCCGGTGCCCATAAACCCGATGAAAGCCATTAGACTAAACGAAAGTGCTTCTCCCAAGGGATAGTCGCTGTATTCTCCGGCCAGAAGTCCACAGACCAGTGCAACAAACACGAACATCTTGCGAGAGACAAAGCCGGCGATCAACAGGATTGGGAAAAGATATAAGAATCCCAACGGAACATGTGGAGTGACCGCATCCAGGAACGCGATCGCCACGACCGACAGCGCTGCCAGGGTCAGAAACCTTTTCCGATTGTTTTGTGAATAGATGTTTGATGGATCGATTCGGTGTTCGAGCATGTATTGCAACATATAGCGTGTCCCCTATTGCCGGGGCCAGATGCTGTCCTTCCGTGCCGCCGCTTGTACCCGACCGTTATTCACGAAGCTGAGGAACCGACGGGCCAATTCAACGATGCGGTCCGACTGGCGCAGCCGGATGGCTTCCTTAGGAATCAATTCGCGTCCGACTCCGAGAGCAGTCGCACCCGAAAGAATGAAATTCAACGCCGTCAGTTGATTTACACCGCCTGCGGCAATCAGAGGCACTTGAGGCAACGCAGTCTTGAGAGATCGAATATAGCTGTCGCCTCCCACAGAGGCGCAGGGGACTACTTTGACAAAATCGGAACCGGCCCCCCATGCCTCGATTACCTCG
>JBEKBP010000096.1:0-10592 GCA_050015335.1 Candidatus Acidiferrales bacterium
ACTTACGGAGAAAGCTCATGAAGTACATCCGGCACTACAACAAGGTGCCAAAAACCGTAAAGTGGCGCTACTTCGATCCTACCCGCCACATTACTTCCAGTTCAGCCGTTACAGTCCACTAGTACTGAAAGCAAAATAATCCAACTTATGTAATTTTAACTCTCCGCTTACGCGTTCTTGATGGACGCTTTGATATTCAGAATGCAACTGTGAATTCGCTGGCTTGAGGGGATTCACACAAATAAGTTCGTGGAGGAAAAACGTGTCGAAATTACAGAAGATAGTACCGGTTGCAATCGTCACCGCAGTATTGTTTGCATCCGGAGTAAGGATGAGAGTTGCCAACGCCCAAAAGCTACAAACAATTCCCAAGACACAGGATACGCTTCTGCAGGGAGAGGATGAGGTCAAAACGTTGTTGCTCTTGGTAGACACGAACAAGACCGGCAAAGTCTCAGAACAAGAGTTCATCAGATTTATGGAGGCAGAGTTCAAACGACTAGATAAAAACAAGAGCGGTGAGATCGACACTAAAACACTCGTGCAATCGCAATCGCAAGTGGTCCCAGCTGCAAGAATGGGTAAGTAAATCCTGCTTGCATTAAAATCGGGGCGGCCTGTCGCAGAGAAGCACGTGAGGGATGCAAATGTTCCCTAGAATTAGTGCGACACAGACAGGTCCATGTCGGCACACAACCGCTGGCTCAAGCGTGGTAACCAAATCTCTGCGACAGACCAATAGGACGCGGTTTGTCCTCGCTCAGGTGTTGTTATTGATCGCTTATCGTGCGGCGGGCCAGTCTAGGAGGCACGTCGGCGCGTTGCGTCACCAAATCAAGTTTCTCCTATAGATGGGCCCACTTGGGGATGATATGCCAAGTTAGCAAATGGCATCAATCTTGACGTGGACGGGAGCCCGGCCGCTGTCGAGAATCTCGAATTCGAGTTACCTAATTCTGATTGCAAAACAATGCAGTGGCCGCGCCCGCAACGGCTGCTCCATCTCTTCGCACAGCTTGGCGAACTCGACATAAGCCGACGCAGTCAAAGGGTCTATCTCAATCGCTCGCTCGAATTGCTCAATCGCTTCAACGCGATCCTGGGTAACCGAACTTAGCCTGCTCGCAAGCAAAGCATGGTCTCGAGCTTCGTCCGGTGTCTCGGCGCATTTGCGAAGCCAGACAATCGATCCGGCTTTTTCGACGAAGGGGAGACGATTTCGGAAATAGCCCCGATGAAAAGTGCCGGAATCGTAGCCGTTACCGACGACGGCAAGCCCGTGGCAACGGCGCGGCAGATGCGTCAGGTGATGGACTATTGCCGTGCGCTCGGGCTACCTGTGATCGACCCACTGCGAGCACCCGTCGCTTTTTGCCGGCGGCGTGATGCGTCGTGCGGCTGGGGCTGAGGCATTCCGGCGCACTCGGAATCGATCTGCATGGGCCGCGACGTGGAGGTGGTCAAGCTTACCGGAGCGCAATGCATATCGCTCATATGTTCACGCGAGGCTCGCTTGAATTTGTGCGCGAAGCAACAAAAACAGGGGCCTGCGGGTGACGTGCCAAGTGACACGGCGCCACTTCTCGCTAATCGATGAAGATGTACGCTACGATTCGCACTAGAAGATGAACCGGCCGCTCGCTTCTCGCGAAAGCTCCGATCAAGGGCCTGGCCGACGGCAGCATCAACGCAATCGCCACTGGTCACGAGCCTCATCATCCGGCGAGTAAGGACGTGGAGTTCGATCGTGCGCCATTTGACACCACCGTGTTTGAGACGACACTTTGCCCTGGGTTTGAGCAAATTGGTGCGTCCGGGCGATTTCTCTGGTGCGCCTGGTGGAGATTTTCAGCAGCGGACCGGCACGAGTGCTCAGCGTCGAGCGGACAATCGCGCAGGGCGGGGCCTTCGATCTCACGATCTTCTCCCCGCATTATTCGTGGACCTTTCGCGCCGCGGATTCCCCGAGCAAATCGCGGAACACTCCCTTCGATTCGATGGCCGTAGGTTCTGTGGCGCCCCGATGGCGACCATCGTCGTGGGACGCGTGGCATGCAAATAGTAGGCTGTCCGGTCTAGGTCGTTCCTTCGCTTCTCGCAGTTCCCAGAGAGTTCCCAGGCCGCGACGCACTCACCGCCCATCGATGTGCACCACTTTCCGAGCGACGCTTCCAAAACTACAGCAGACGGTTTAGTTGAAGCGTACATCCGAAAGATAGCCTCCCACTCTATCCGATGATAACTAACATGTGAACTTAAGATAGAGCCCCTTTATTAAGTTTTGATGCAGCACTTATTCAATCTCTACGCGCTGTCGTGTTTATAGTACGGCGGGAGTGAATACGCGAAGAACCCGTTTCTAGCGGCGCCGGAAAAATGATGCAAGCCAATCAAATTATTCATAGGACTTTTTTACGAGTTCCGTATGCCTGGCTCTGTACCTTCCGAGAATTGAAATTTAACTTGCTAACGGGTTCGATGAACTGCAAATTGACCGCCAACGAGAGCGATTTCGAAAGATTGCCGGCAAAGATCGTCCTGTGCAATCTATTTCTGTGTCTCCCTTTGTTATTGCTCTTTGGCCTTGCGGGGGCCAGCAGAGGAGAGGTGCTAGATATTCAGCAGAGTGGACCTGGCACCTCGGTCGGGCTGTCGCCACAGTTCGCGATCGCCGATTTTGATGGAGACGTGCGTCCAGATTTGGCCCGCATTCAATCTGGGCCAAACGGTGCGGGCACTACCGACTACTGGATTCAGTTGCAGCTCTCCAATGTGGGGCAGCAATCGATTCAACTTTCCGCTCCCACTGGCGGCCTGCGCATCGAAGCGCGTGATGTCAACGGAGATCATTCTGTTGATTTAGTCCTCGCCACCGCTTGGTTCAGACAGCCCGTAGCGATACTTCTCAATAATGGCCATGGTGTTTTCTCCCAGGTTGAGCCGGGTACATTTCCGGGAGCGTTTAGCGAATCCGGCGCGGATTGGGGTGCCCGTTCGAACCAAGCGATAGACATCCCTGGCGTTCCCCCGCAGTTGCAGTCGAGTGCTTGCCTGGAAGCAAACGGCTCACTACTCTCCCGATCACCGACGGGCGCGATTTCGCATTCGAATCCGGCGTTTCTTCTTAGATCATTCGCAATCTCCTACGCAGGACGCGCACCTCCTTCCGAAGTCCCTCATCACCACACATCTCCATTCAGCGCTCAGTAAATAAGCGTTGTTGACTGCAGGTTTACAGAACGAAACCGCAAATCGTTTCGGCTAGCAAATCTCCCAGGGCAGCCGGTGCTCGCCGGCTGCGGCGCTCGAACTGGGTCTTGCGTCACGTGTCTGATCGTTTATCGAGAGGCCGCGAAGAGGCAGATGCTTGGCGTGCGCTTCGCCGTCGCGCTCATTCTCCGTGCGGCGCGGAGGGGCAGTTGAGAACACAGCGGAGGGCTGGATGGTTCGAAGACTTGTCGATTTGGCGTTGGAGAACCGCTTTTTTGTCCTGGCGGCGCTTTTCGTGTTTGTTGGGGGGCGATTTGATTCCGCCGAGTTTCCGTGGAAACGTAACCCGAAGAACGGAACCGTTCCGAAAGCGAGTCGCAAGGTGCACGACATTCGTCAATCGTGATTGCTGGGAAAGTGCCGGAAGGCCCGAATGATGATCCTAAGCTACGGTGTTCAAAAACGATATATCGGCCGCGTATGCCTGGGTATTGTGCTGCTTCCGTTCTTCGTCGGAGTGGCAACCGCCCAGAACAGCTACACCTGGGAGCAGATCAAGGCCAAGTTCGAGGTGGCGAATCCAACGCTCAAGGCGGATGCGAGCAATGTGGATGAGCTGAAGGCGGAGGAGATCACAGCATATCTTCGCCCCAATCCGCAATTGACTGCGTCGACGGATGGAACTCAACTCGCTCCTAATGGGGGCATCTGGCGCCCACTGACCGGCACTGAGATCTCGCCCAACGTCAGCTACCTCCATGAACGCGATCACAAGCGGGAACTACGTCTTCAAAGCGCCCAGGAAGCGACGCAAATCGGCGGCTCCCTCCACCAGGATCTGGAGCGTAATCTGCTTTACAGTCTGCGCTCCGCTTTTGTCCAGACGCTCCAGGCCAAGGCTGTACTGGAACTGGCGCATGCCGATCTCGATTACTACGACCACATCATCCAGATCAGCCGTGACCGATTCAAGGCCGGTGATATTGCGCAGATCGATCTGGATCGCATCGAACTGCTGCGCGTGCAATATGAGTCGGAGCTGGAAACGGCGATCGTAAACTTGCGGACCGAGAAGATTGCGCTGCTGCAACTGTTGAACGACCGCACACCGCTCGATCAGTTCGACATCAACGGACCATTCGGATTTACAAGCGACCTCAAGCCGCTCGACGACTTCCGCCAGGTGGCGCTTGATGGGCGTCCCGACCTGCGAGCCGCGTTGCAGGGGATCGAACAGGCGAAGACGAATCACACCCTGGCCGTATCGAACGGCTCAACCGATCCGACGTTTAGCGCGTGGTACACCTACAACCCGTCATTCAACAATCCCCACGACTTTCAAACGCTTGGTCTGAGCGTAAGCATTCCGTTGCGAATCTTCGACCGCAACCAAGGAGAGAAGAAACGAACCCTCATTGACATTGACCGCAATCAGCAGCTAACCGACGCGGCGCGGGCGCAGGTCTTCAGTGACGTCGACACAGCGTATGAGCAGGTGCAGAGCAACATCGTGCTGCTGGTGCCTTATCGCGACAAGTACAGAGACCAGGCAACGCGGGTGCGCGACACGGTCACGTTTGCCTACCAGAACGGAGGAGCATCTCTGATGGACTTTCTCAATGCACAAAGCGACTACCGAGTCGTTCAACTGGCCTACCTCCAGTTGATTGGTTCCTATCTGACAGCCGCCGCTCAGTTGAATCTTTCCGTAGGGCGTGAGGTGATTCAATGATTATCAGCCAGTCCTTTTTAAAAGGTTCCCTCTGCCTCATCGCGTGTCTCTGGCTGGTCGCATGTGAGAAGAAGTTCGATCCGAGTGCTGGGGCACCTCCACAACCGCAGATTACCCCGACTGGCGATATGAGCCAGGTCACCGTGGATCAACCAAATCTCTTTCCTCTGGTGGCAACCGAGCAGATCCCGGCACCCGATGAGCTGGTTGCCACCGGTTCGGTGAATCCTGATATCTCGATGGAGCAGCCCGTAATCTCGCTCGCCAACGGTCGCGTTGTCGATATTCTGGCGCGTATTGGCGATCAGGTCACCAAAGGGCAATTACTGCTAAAAGTGCAAAGCCCTGACGCCACAGCCGCCTTTGATACCTACATCAAGGCAGATGCCGATGAGGTTCTGGCGCGCAAGACCTTAGTTCGTACACAGGTTCTTTATGAACACGGTGCCGTGCCACTGAGCGCCGTTGAACAGGCGGAAGATACTGAGAATGATGCGAAGGCCGACCTCTTCGCGGCGGACGAGCAACTCCAGATACTAGGCATCGATAAGGCGCATCCCTCCAGCATCGTCGATGTAAGATCGCCGATCTCCGGTGTCATCGTGGCACAAAACGTAACGAATGCTGCGGCAACAGGGATCGTCATGGCGGGCAACGTGGGAGCGTTCACCGTAGCCGATCTCTCGCATATCTGGGTCATTTGCGATGTCTTTGAAAATGACATTCGCAAACTCGCGATTGGGCAAGAGGCCAAGATTTCATTGGTTGCATACCCCGACAGGGTTTTGACCGGACGCATCAGTGAAATCGATGCCATGTTGGATCCTAATATCCGGACGGCAAAGATACGTATCGAGGTTCGAAATCCCGGCATGTTGCGCCTCGGTATGTTTGTGAATACAACCTTTAAAAGCAAAGAGGTAAAGGAGCATCCGGTGGTACCCGCTTCCGCAGTGCTCCACTTGCATGACCGCGATTGGGTTTTTGTTCCGAGTGGTGGAAGCACGTTCAAGCGTGTGGAGGTTCGGGGTGGTCGCATGCTGGACCGCGGCCGGCAAGAGCTACTGTCAGGCATTAATCCGGGACAGCAGGTTGTTTCCAATGTTCTCCAGCTCGAGGCGACGTTGGAGGCCCAGCAATGATCAGGGCCCTCGTAGATTTTGCCCTTCGCAGCCGCTTCCTGATCCTCGCCATCGCGATCATGCTTTTTGTGTGGGGTGGAATCTCGTTTCATAATCTGCCCGTCGACGCCTATCCCGATGTCGCGGATAACTACGTAAACGTGATTACGCAATGGCCGGGGCATTCGGCTGAGGATATCGAAAAGCAGATTACTGTTCCCACTGAGATTCAGATGGCGGGAGTTCCCGATCTGATGAATTTGCGCTCGTTCAGCCTGGCTGGCATATCGAGCCTCATGCTGAACTTCAAAGATCCGTCCGACAATAGCTGGAATCGCGAACGCGTACTGGAACGGCTCGGCATGGTTACGCTGCCCGCGGGACTCGTGCCTCAACTCCAGACCGACTGGAGCCCAGCCGGGCAGATCTACTGGTACACCATCGAGAGCAAGAATCCGAACGTCGATGTCATGGAGCAAAAGACGATCGAAGACTGGACTCTTGAGAAGCAGTTCAAGAATGTTCCTGGAATCGTCGACGTTGCCAGCTTTGGCGGCTTAACCAAGGAATATCAGATTCGTCTCGATCCGGACAAGCTGGTCAGCTATGGTCTGAGTATTGGTCAGGTTGAGCAGCAGCTCGCGCTCAATAACACGAATGCGGGTGGCAGCTTCATCGTTGCGGGCACACAGCAGATCAACGTGCAGGCGCAAGGCTTGTATCGAACCGTACAGGAGATTGAAGACACCGTAATCAAGACGCAGAGTGGCTCACCTGTGCGCGTCAAAGACATTGCTGTCGTCGACCAGGGACCAAAAATCAGGCTGGGTCAGATTTCTAAAACCACCAGAGACGCCAATGGAAGACTGATCGACAACCCGGATGTGGTCGAAGGCACGGTACTGCTACAGAAGGGCGCCAACGCCGATCCGGCACTGAAAGGAGTCGAGGCCAAGGTTACGGAGCTGAACGACCTTATTTTGCCCAAGGGCGTGAAGGTCGTCCCGTTCCTCGATCGCAGCGACCTAATTCATCTGACCACGCATACGGTGCTGCACAACCTGACCGAAGGCATCGTGCTGGTTGTCATCATCTTGATGCTGTTCCTTGGCAATGTGCGTGGCGCCATCATCGTTGCCCTGACCATTCCGTTCTCCCTTCTGTTTGCCTCTATCTGTCTGGATTTAAACCACATTCCAGCGAATCTGCTTTCGCTTGGTGCACTGGATTTCGGAATGGTCGTCGATGGCGCCGTGGTCATGGTCGAGAACATCATTCGGCATCTGTCACATGGCGGAAAAGCCGCCTCCAGGCCGGACGCAATGACCGGACGTTTGAACACGGCGATCGTCAAAACGCCCGCGGAGATGATCAAGGAGGCTGCGCACGAGATCCAGCGACCGGTATTCTATGCGATCGCCATCATTATCACCGCCTACCTTCCCATCTTTACGCTGCAAGCCGTCGAAGGCCGTCTGTTCAAGCCCATGGCGTGGACAGTTGCATTTGCCCTCCTGGGAGCCCTGATTTACTCGATGATCATTGCCCCGGTGCTGGCTAGCTTCCTGTTCCGCAGGGGCGCGAAAGAATGGAAGAACGTGGTGATGGAGTTTCTGGCCGCGCGCTACCGGAGAGGCGTGACCTGGGCCATTCATCATCGTGGATTTACAGTTGGAGTTGGCGTCGGGGGGCTCGCGCTGGCGATCTTCCTCCTCTACAGCGGCGTCATCGGTTCCGAGTTCCTGCCTCATCTGGATGAAGGAGCGCTCTGGGTGCGCGGCTCTCTTGCTCCATCCACGGGCCCCGATGAAAGTTTGGCAATCTCTAACAGGGCTCGAATTATCATGGCGAGCTTTCCAGAAGTTACCGACGTGGTCGATCAGATTGGCCGTCCCGATGACGGTACCGACTGGACCGGATTTTTCAATACCGAATATAACGTCAATCTGAAGCCGAAGGAACAGTGGCGTCCGGTCTTTCACCAGAACAAAGACAATCTGATCGCCTCAATGAATCAACAGCTGGAAAAAATTCCCGGTGTGATCTGGGGCTTTTCACAACCGATCGAAGACAACATGGAAGAGGCCGTTAGCGGAGTGAAAGGTGAATTGTCCGTAAAGATCTACGGCGACGATCTGAGGACCCTTGAAGCAAAGGGCAATGATGTGGTCAGCGTGATGAGCAAAATCAGCGGAGTGCAGGACCTTGGACTATTCCGCATCATCGGTCAGCCCAATCTTACCTTTACCGTAGACCGCCCGGCTGCCGCCCGCTGGGGCATCAACGTCGCCGACATTCAAGACGCGATTCAGACCGCGGTTGGCGGCGGTATTCTCAGCGAGGTTCTGATCGGCGAGGCACAATTCGACCTAGTGCTTCGCTATCAGAAGCAGTACCGCGACACGAGAGAGTCGATCGAGAAAGTACGTCTTCTGTCCCCGACGGGAGAGCGCGTCTCCCTCGCGCAGTTGACAAAGATCGACACCAATGACGGGGCCGAGGAAATCTACCGCGAGGGTGAACAGCGCTATATTGCGGTCAAGTACAGTGTGCGCGGTCGTGATCTGGGAAGCACAGTCGAGGAAGCGATCGACAGGGTAAACAGGCAGGTTCCGCTACCGAAGGGCTATCACTTTGTGTGGGCCGGTGAGTACGAGAGCAAGCAGCGCGCCGATAAGAGGCTCGCGATCATTGTTCCGATTACGATCCTGTTGATTTTCATCATTCTGTACATGATGTTCAAATCGTTCAAGTGGGCGATCTTGATCCTGATCAACGTGGCACTCGCGCGCGTGGGTGGATTGCTGGCGTTGTTGGTAACACATACCAACATCAGCGTTTCTTCCAGCGTAGGCTTCCTGGCATTGTTTGGCGTGTCAGTGCAAACCGGCGTCATCATGCTCGAGTACATTAACCAGCTTCGCGCGCGAGGCTACACGATTGAAGTTTCCGCCGTCGAGGGCGCGATCCTCAGACTGCGTCCTATCATGATGACCATGCTGGTGGCTACCCTCGGTCTGATTCCTGCGGCCTTATCCCACGGCATTGGTTCTGACTCACAGCGTCCGTTTGCCATCGTGATCGTCGGTGGACTCGTCTCCGACCTCGTGATGAGCATCTTCCTGTTGCCGACACTCTATGTCTGGATTGCAGGAGAAAACGATGTCCTACCAGAACCGGAACCGGAGTTCGAGAACTAGGAGCGGCTCAAACGCGGGCTACCGCCGAGAAGCCACAAGTTTGCTCGGCCGATTGTTATACCGACACGCCGGCGTTGTTCAGATTCTTGGCGGCGGATGGTGGAATCGTACCGATATTGCCTAAGAGCTAACGATCGATGCGCTACAAGTTGGACCCTAAGTGGTACCCAATGCCAGTGACCCTTTTTGTGAGTACTGTTGCTATCGCGCTCGGAGCTTTTGTTGCGGCCTCGCCCCACCGTGCGGCTAGGATTTGGGGATCGCAACGACACGCCAACTGGGCTTCTGACCACACCGTCTCGTTCGAATGCTGGTGCCGCGCCTTCGGTATTCTTCTTTGTCTGGCAGGCATACTCCTGCTCGTTGATAGCAGTGGTTGGGGGTTCGCAGGCAAATGAGTGCTCGGGCTGCGCATGAGGTAGAGCACTTCAGAGTCGCCTCTGTCGTCGGATTTCTGGCGCTCTTTGACCTGTCGAGCTTCGTCCAGGATGAAAATTGGCTCGCACCGATTCTAGCGCCGACCGTGCAGAGCAATTGGACATCGGTGGTCCAGGTCACCCTCGGGCCACAATTCTGGAGTTCATAATGCGATCCTGTTGGGTATGTGCGATCGGCAATAGGATCATTGTTACCTTCGGTGTCTTGCTGTGGGTGATTTGTGTTTTCAGCGTTTGCTGGCTGGGAATGAGTGTTATATCGATCGCCGGACGTCATCGTTCCCGAGATGGCCGACGACGTCACAGCCGTGGTTCGCTCAAGGAGAGAAGGGGCTAGATTCGTCAGCTCCAGTTGTCGTCCCGGTTACGGTTGACTGCTCTGCGTCTGTCTCGATGCACTTGCGTCGTAGCTGCCGGCGCTTGGAGCACCTCCACGAAGCGGGACGGACACGCAGCTTGCCATAACAGAGATGCCTCCGTGCAGCGGCGAAGGCTATTCCCGCTGAAGCTAGCCCCGCCGGCGGGAGAGCCGGGGAAGGAACCGAATGACAAGAGCAGAAGTTCACGAGCGCATCGAGGAAATCGGCATTATACCGGCAGTTCGCGCCTCTTCGGCGGAGGACTCACGATTTGCCTCCGCAGCGGTCTTTCGTGGTGGCATCCCGATCGTTGAGATTGCCATGACGGTACCAAGCGCGCTAGAAGTCATATCCCATTTGTTAAAGACCACACCGGAAATGACCGTGGGTGCCGGAAGCATACTCGATGTTGAAACCGCACGCCGCTGCGTGGATGCCGGGGCTCAATTCCTGACCACGGACGGGCTTGTTCTAGAAGTTGTGAAATTCGCCGTCAAGGAACACATTGTGGTCTTCCCGGGAGCTCTCACGCC
>JBEKBP010000097.1:0-10550 GCA_050015335.1 Candidatus Acidiferrales bacterium
GTCTCCGAGCATCTCGGCCCAAAAGCCGCCCTCGTTGTTGGCCTCATGAAGTTCCGTGAAAAACCCATACATGTAGGGGGAGATGGGCGCACCCGTCTTGGTCGCATCGACCGTCATAGTTACTTGTTGTGCGCTCCCACTGTAGGCAAGGAAACTGACGGCCATCGCGGCCAGCAGGATCTTGAGGAATCCTTGTGTCTTCATGAGTCACCTCATCTTTGAAATCTCGCCCGTGCGGCCTCGGATTGTAGCCCCAACCATACCCGGTGGTAGCACTCTTTCTTTTGTATCCTGTGGGATTGCCCGTACCGACTGGCCGGGCCCCACGGTACCTTCCGCCATTACGCGGGAGGCAGCCGGATTGTTCGCAGCTCATGCTGGTATCGCCCAGAACATGAGAATGCGCCGTGCCGTAGGGGGCTTGGCTCTCGCACGTCTCTGCTGCGCACCGCTGTGCGCGCAATCGACGCAGCGCAAGTCTGGCATCAAGCGCGCACGCAATCGTCCTCCACGCCGCGCGTCTGCTCGATGTCGAACCCGGCCCCGTCAGCGCTCCGGGGCGAAATCCTGATCTATGGCGATGCGATCACCGAAGTGGGCGCGAAGGTGCCCCGCCCTTCTCGTGCCGAAATCATTGATCTCGGCAATGCCGCTCTTCTGCCTGGGCTTATCTTCAAACGATCCAAGAACCGCTGCCGCAGCGCACCATCATGGCCACCCTGGCCGCTAGGCGAGCGTGCCTGGGTGCTTTAAATACCTGTTCACAATGGCATCGGCGGCATGGAGCGTGAGGGCGAGAACCGTCATTGTCGGATGCGCGGAGAAGTTCTGCGGGAAAGCCGATCCGCCCAGCACGAAAAGATTCGGCACGTCCCAATGTTGCAGGAAAGGATTCACAACCGAGGTTTCCTTGGAAGCGCCCATAATGGCGCCGCCCTGCACGTGGGTGCTCTGATAGCGCGTGCCGTCGTAATCACGCAGGCCTGGGTTGGCGAGCACCTCGCGCGCACCCATTGCTTTGGCAATCTCCACCGCCTTCGGTGTAGCGAATTCAACCATTTTGCGCTCGTTGTCGTTCCAGTTGAGCGTGAGCCGCAGCAAGGGATCTCCCAGATGATCGGTGTAGGTGGCATCGAGATCCATGAAGTTCCCTTTGTAAGCCATGTGCTCGGCTAGGAAAGCAATGCTGCCGACGCGATCGAAGGAATGGACCGCCGCTTTCTTCCACTCAGAGCCCCAGCGGGCTTGGACCGACGGGGGGACCGTGCCGAATGTGCTGACTGGGCGGGCGCCGGTCGCGGCCGCTTCAAAAAGGCCTCCCCGAATGAACGACAGCTTGCTGTGGTCGAAAATATCGGCGTCGAAATCATGCATAGCGGCCGCCGCCGCTCCGGCCCCCATAAACCGGTTCAACGGCTTATCGAAAAAGGGCTGCGCGAGTGCCCAATCAATCTGGTGGGTCAGGTTACGGCCGAGGGTGCCTGCACCGGTCGCTGGATTGTATGGCTGGCCGATTTCGGAAAGCAGAAGCAACCGCACATTGTTAAGGGTCCAGGTGCCGACGATTACCAAATCGGCGGGCTGAAAAACGTCCTCGCCGGAGGCATCGCGGTAAATGACGCCCCGCGCAACTTGGTTCGCGCCGTCTTTCCGGTGGACGATCTTGCGTATCCAAGCATGCGTTCGTAACGATACGTTCTTATGTCTCCGGATTACCGGCAAGAGTGTGTTGGTCGGTTGGGCCTTGGCACCGATCATGCAGCCGAAACGCTCGCAGAATCCGCAATAGGCGCAGGCGGGCCGGACCACCCCATCGGGATTCGTGTAGGTGGTGCTGATGGTCGCGGCCGGCTGAACATAGGGGTGATATCCAAAAGAAGCCGCCGCTTTGCGAAAGTGCTCAGAAAACTCGGGAAGCGTGAGCGGCGGGGTTGGATATTCGCTGCTGCGCGGGCCTTCGAATGGATTGCCGCCTTCGATCAGCTTTCCGCCCAGGTTGCCGGCTTTGCCCGAAACACCCAGGAGCGCGTCGACGCGGGCGTAGTATGGCTCAAGTTCGCTGAACGTGATGCCCCAGTCCTGGATGCAATGGTTTTCGGGCAATCGCTTCTCACCGTATGTATCTTTGGTCCGCGTGAGGATTTCGAATGCGTCGGGCATGGGACGATGACATGTGCCATTCCAGTGTTCTCCCGCCCCGCCGGTACCGGAGCCTGGTAGAAACGAGCCATATTCACGAATGGGAAATGCGCGCTTCTGTGCGTTGTGACGCAGCGTCACGGTTTGCTGCGAAGCGTCCTGCATCATCTTGAACAGAACGGCGTAGTCAAGTTCGTCCATTCCCGCAAGGTACTCGGCGGCGCCGCGAGGGGCGCCGCGTTCGAGCACGGTGATGGACAAAGAGGTGCGTGAGCCCAGTTCCTTGGCCATGAGCAGGCCGGTCCATCCGCCGCCTACGATGGCCACATCGACCCCAGGGAGCGTTTTCATGGGATCTTTCGTTCTTCTCTCAATGGACTATGCTTGTCCGTGTTGGCCTGATAAGAACACCCCCTGCAACCAAGCAGATCGCACACGCCCGTCGCCTCCGGTTAACCAATCCCGCCAAAATTGTACGATTAAATCGGCCCTCATCAAAACTGATGATGGCAATATTGGTCCGATTCTGGGCCCCCTGCACCGACCAATCTCAAGGGACCGTTTTTGAGCGACGCGATTGGTCCACGATGATCGCTTCCGCTTCGATTTCCAGTAGCATGTCCGGGGATAGGAATCGGTTGACTTCGACCATCGTGGACGCGGGCCGGATTTTCCCGAACACCTCGCCATGCGCGCGGCCGATCTTTTCCCAATCGGCTATATTCTTCACAAACAGACGTGTGCGGACCACGTCGGACATTTTCGCGCCCGCTTCTGCGAGTGCGGCTTCGATATTTTTGAGGATTTGCACGGTCTGCGCGCGGGGATCGCCGAGGCCGATGATTTGTCCTTGCCCATCGGTCGCCGTCGTCCCTGCGACGTGCACGTGGGGGCCGACGCGAACCGCGCGCGAGTATCCGACGATGGGCTCCCAGGGCGTGCCGGACGCAAAAGTCTGCCTTTTCATTTTTCCTCCGCTCTTCTGCTCAGTTTAGGGATCAAAGCGAGCCCGCACATCCGGCGGAACGAGCGGGCAGGTCTGGTCGCGTCTCCCGAAAACCAAATAGCGAATACGCGCGATGAGATCATAAGCCACGTCACGAATCGGTCGCGGCACGATCGCGATGGTGGCAGCAAGTCGCTTCCAGCCGCCACCGAGGCTGCGAAGAATGTGCAGGATGGCGTTGGACCGCACCAGTAAGCGGCCATCGCAAGCCAGGACAACGATACTATCCGGCAGCCGAGTCTGCTGAAGCGGCGGGACTCGCCGCGCAAATGTGGTTCCCTGAAGAGGCGCGAAGCGGAAGGCCTTCCCCGAAAGGTCCTGCTTCAGCACGAACCGTACGGTGCGGTGACACAAACCGCAATACCCATCGTAGAAAACGTAGTCGGCTTCGGGCGGGACCGTGGGCACTGTTGCAAACAGCATAACATGGCAAATCGCTTTGGCTTGCGCCCCGATCGCTTCCTTTCCTACGGGCTCGGCGGACTCTCTATTCGGTTGGTTATACGACTGTTATATTCCTGGTATTCCCTGGGACTACAGATGAATTCCTGAAAATCCCTCTTCGGCACCAGGCTGTAGTATTTGTGGAAACCTGGCCAAGCCTGATCGCCCCACGCTTTCAGATCGCGGTATGTCATATCAATCACCAAGTGGTCATGGTTCACACGCTCAAAGCGTTCCACCAGATGGAAGGCGTCACTCTTGCGATGGCCCACATTCTGGCTGACCATTGTCTTGCCGTTGTAGCCGATCGTGTCGACGATCAGGGTGTTTCCCTCCCAGTGCGCCGTGGAATCGCCCTCGTAGGTGGGATCGACCTCGTTTGGGTGATCTCGGTTGAGCCACCAGGTACGCCACTCCCGGTGATACTCAAACAGCTGAAAAATCCGGTCGCCTTCGGGAGTGGGAATGATTTCCATTGAGCCTATACCCGGATAGTCATACATCGCCGGCGTGGACAGGGGTTCGCAATCCTTGCCGGGGTATTCCCCGTCCGGATCGTTTACCGGCACACCGTTGGGATCGGCCGCAAAACACGGGGTATGAGTTATGTAGCAGAGGTGCCCCGGGAGATTCCAGCCCGGCGCGTGCGGGCCATCCAACGCGTCGTGCGAGATCGATTTATAGAGCAAATGCTGCTTTGCCCAATCCGTCAGCGGAGGCTCGGGTATTTTCTGGTCGTAGCTGGCAAAATTGCGGGTCGTGCTTCCGGCGACAGAAACTGTGCCTGGCGGCGCAGGTTCGCCCCTCCAGGTACCCGCTAGGTCGTGCGGGTCAAACTTCTGGGCGGCGGGCTCTGCGGGCGTCGCCCCACGGGAAGAACTCTGGAACAGACTTTGCTTGCCGGCGTTCTGCGCCCCGGCGAGCGCGCTCGGTAGGAGAATTCCCATCGCGCAAATGTGGAGAATCATGGGTGCCCGCTTTCGGTCTATGGAAGGCCTAAGGGGTTGCATCATATCTTCGGCGCATCTTGGGGATCGCTGGCCGAGTGGCCCCGGTTGTGCGCCCAAAACTGAGCGGGCTGAGCAAATCCAGTTACTTGACACCGCTGGATCCGCTGGCCCACGCAGCCATGGCCTGCCAGTCCGGGTCGTCCTTGGACTCAAACTGCCTGCCGCCGCTGTGTTCCCAAACCAGGTCGCCACCAGCGAGCGGAGAGAGGGGACGCATGAGAAGCTTGCTGTTCATGGGATGATCGCGATCCACGAGTTTCGAGACATTCTCAAAGATCTGGCGAGACTGTTCCTCGTTCCAGGTAGCCGAGCCAGCCGACAGGGGGACTAGGTACTGGGGACCATTGCCTGATCCGTGGCAGGAATAGCAGCGCGAATGGCCCGGCCGGTTTTTCAAAAAGATGGGCTCGATGCGGGCCTTGAAAACCTCGTAATCTAGAGGTTGCACCGGCGTAGCGGCGTCCTGACTGGCGGGTGCCGCACCAGACTGCACGGCGCTCAAGACGGCCGCCCCGAGAAGAAAAAGAGCGGCAATTTCTTTCAAGAAAGTTCTAGGCATCACCGATTGCCTCCCAGGGCCACATTCGCGGTATGAGCAAACATCTAAACCCTACGTGTCTTTCGCGATTACAGAAGATTGCGATTCTAGCGCCCCGCGAACAGCGTCATCCGGCTGGGTTCTTCCCCGACCGGAATGCGGGCGGTTACCTGCAGAGTTTTCACGTCGACCACCGACACCGACCTGTCCATTGCATTGATGACGTAGGCCTTCTTGCTGTCGGGAGTAAACGTAATCCAGTTGGGCGAACCGCTCAGCGGGTCATGCCCCGGCGGAATGAGTTTGGGCAAGTGGACGCGCCCCACCAGTTTGATCTCCGGCAGGGAATAGATGAACACGGCGTCATAGGTCTTGCTGGCATTCCAAAGCCATTTGCCGTCGGGCGATACGGCAATGCCGTGGCCCGACATAGTCGTCTTGATGGCGGGCTCATCATCGGGAAGCGTAATTCTGGCCACCTCCTCGTGAGTGGCGAAGTCAACTACGGCAAAGCCGCGCAGTCGGTTCAGCTGCACGAACACCCGGCGGGCGGAGCCGTCCGGGTTCGGTTCGATGGCTGCTACCTGCGTCCCCATATCGAAGGGATGCTCCCAGGCGATCTGCTGTGTCTGAAGGTCGATCACCGACATCACCGGCTGGCCCTCGGCCGTGGTGATCGCGTACTTGCTGTCGGGAGTGACAACGACGTCGTGCTGCTTGGTTTTCATCGGGATGGTCTTTACCAGCTCCAGGGTATGCGCGTCGACGATGTCCAGCGCACCGGGGTTCTGCGCGTTGCAGACTAAAACCCACTTGCCGTCCTTGGTAGCCGCCACATCGTGCGAGTGGCCGCTGACCGGCACGTCTTTGATTTTCTTTCCGGTCTTGCGGTCTACCACTGTGAGAACCTTGCCGGTCCACTGGGAGATATAGACACGCTTTCCGTCCGGCGAAACGGCCACGGACTCGGGCACCTGAATGTCGTTGATCTCCTGCACCACTTTGTTCTTGGCCGGATCAATTACCGAAACGCTGGTTCCCGCCGTGTTCGCTACATAGATGCGGGTCGAAGAGGCCGCCAAAGGCAGGGCCAGCAGGAGCCAGGGAAGGCCAAGCTGCTTGATCTTACAGAAATATCCCGTGCCTATCGTATTTGAGTGCATAGCGCTTACCCTCCTTAGCCGTTGCCGCAGAGGTTACAAACATTGCGGGGCTATAGTCAAGTAAATGGGAATGGTGTGTAAATGGGAAATCGTGTGCCGCCGAACAGCCCATTGCCGAATGGCTAGCGCTTTTTGGCCGAACAAGCATATATTCACCCGCGCTGGCGGCGGGCCGATCGGAAAAGGAGAATGAGATGAATTCGCAATGGTCCTGCATTTTATTCAGGCAAACCAGATGGGCGTTGATCTGTTGGTTCCTGCTGATGGTGCCCGCGCATGGGCAATCGGAGATAAATCTAACGGGCGCTATCGATACTCGGGTACACAGTTCCCCTGACAGCGCCGCGCGTTCCATCGATGCCGACGACCTGGCACGGATTGCGCGGGATAGGAACATGCGCGGGCTCGTGCTCAAGGACCATTTTGAGTCGACGGCCGCGCTTGCCTATATGGTCCGGAAGGAGGTTCCCGGCATAGAGGTCTTCGGCGGCATCGTCCTGAACCGGTCGGTCGGCGGGATCAATCTGGACGCCGTGAAGCGCATGATCCTGATCAAGGGCGGCTGGGGCCGAGTCGTATGGTTGCCGACTACGGATTCGGAAAGTTTTGTGAAGAAACTGCATCTGCCGGGAGCATCGCTTCCGGTTCCCGTCTCCCAGGACGGACACCTGCTTTCTTCCGTGCTGGAGCTGATCGATTTCATTGCACAGCATCATGAGCTCGTGCTGGAAACCGGACACGTTTCGGCAGAAGAGGGATTGATGGTCGTGCGGGAGGCGCATCGGCGGGGAGTGAAGCACACGGTCGTCACGGGCGCCATGGACATGGTGGTCGACATGACGGTTCCGCAGATGCAGCAGGCTGCCCGCGAGGGCGCCTACATTGAATTTGCCTACAGCAATGCGTTCGGGCTGGAGCAGCAGCATACGATGAAAGAATTCGCAGACGCCATTCGGGCGATAGGGCCAAAGTCCTGCATTCTGGCCACGAATTTCGGCTCCGACAATCTTTTTCCGCTGCATCCGCAAGCCCTGCTCGATTTCATGGAGGCGCTGCACAAGGAAGGGATTTCCGTCGATGACATCAACCTCATGGTGAAGTCGAATCCCGCGATGCTACTGGGGCTTGCGCCTTACCCGCCGACGGCGCCGGCATGAAGGTGGTTCACGTTTCCGGTTTAGCGTATATTCGACGCGTTCAACCCTGGCAATGATTGAGTGGCAATTCGTGGAGGGGGGCAATGACAATGATCCTACGGAATGTGTCCGTTCTGGTGGCGGTGCTGGTGTTCAGCGTTTCTCTCGCGGCTCTGCCGCGCGAGCTGAATATTTATTGGATCGATATGGATGGCGGAGCCGCGACGCTTATCGTGGCGCCCTCCGGGGAATCCCTGCTGATTGACACGGGTATTCCCGAACAGACGCAAGTGAAGCGCATCTATGATGTGGCAACCAACGTCGCGCATCTAAAAAGGCTGGATTACGTCCTGATCACCCATTACCACGGCGACCATGTGGGCGGATTGCCAGCCCTCTCGAAGATGATCCCAATCGGCAGATATCTCGACCATGGCGACCTGACCCTGGAGACCGAGAAGCCCAACCAGATGAAAGTGTGGAACGCGTATAAAGCAGTTGCCGATGGCAATCGGACGACCATGCATGCAGGAGACACGATTCCCCTTAAGGGTGTTCACATCACCGTGGTTTCAGCTGCGGGTGTAGCCATCACACGGCCCATCAACGGCGGCGGACCCAACGCCTTCTGCAAGGATGCCCCGCTAAAGAACCCGGACCAGGACCCCGAGAACGGATCGAGCGTTGGAACGTTGCTGACGTACGGAAAGTTCCGCTTTGTGGACCTGGGCGACCTTCCCTGGTACCAGGAACAGCAACTGGCCTGCCCGGTAAATATGATCGGCACCGTGGACGTCTACCAGACCACGCACCACGGACTCGCGCGCTCTGGATCGCCCCAGCTCGTCTGGGCGCTCCAGCCTCGCGTCGCCGTGATGAATGATGGCCCTGGCCACGGCGGCGATCCGTCTACATTTGAGACATTGCGAAAATCTCCCGGTCTCGAAGACCTCTGGCAGGTGCACTTTGCGCCCAAGACGGACAAAGCACTCCAGAGCGACGAGAAGATG
Organism: Candidatus Acidiferrales bacterium; assembly: GCA_050015335.1. Classification (GTDB taxonomy): domain Bacteria; phylum Acidobacteriota; class Terriglobia; order Acidiferrales; family UBA7541; genus Palsa-295. Next base: position 8,447 of record JBEKBP010000097.1, read on the forward strand.
ATCGCCAATATGGGGCCCATCGAAGGATGCCAGGGGAACTGGATTCGCGTGACGGTGAAGGCAAACGGCAAGTACACGGTTACCAACAGCCGGAATAACTTCAGCAAGAGCTATACGCCCAGGTAGCCGCACTGTGCCCCCCCGGCAAAAGAGCGCCTCCTGTTCAGAAAACCTGAACAGGGGGCGCTGGCATCTTTACCTGCCCCTCGTTGCATGCGGTCGAAACCGCCGCTGGACAGCATTTCCCGAAGGCACTAAGCTGGTTTCTGCCGGGAAATTGCGGGAGCCAAACGCGATGAAGTGCAACAACATCCTCGAAGCCGTGGGCAGAACTCCGTTGATCCGGTTGAACCGCGTCTCAAAGGACGTTCCGGCCGAACTCTACGTGAAGGCGGAGTACCTGAATCCGGGAGGTTCGGTAAAGGATCGCGTCGCCGTGGCCATGATCGATGAGGCCGAGCGCAAAGGGCTGCTCAAACCGGGCGGAACGATTATCGAGGGAACTTCGGGAAATACGGGCGTGGGGCTTGCGCTGGTGGCCGCGGTGCGGGGATACAAAGTTGTTTTCACCATCACCGACAAGCAATCGCGCGAGAAAATCGATCTGCTGAAAGCGTTCGGCGCCGAAGTCATCGTTTGTCCCACGGCGGTGGAGCCCGAGGATCCGCGCAGTTATTATTCGGTGGCAAAGAAGCTTTCGCGCGAGATTCCCAACGCCTACTATCCCAATCAATACGAGAACCCTTTGAATCCGGAGGCCCACTACCGCACCACCGGTCCTGAGGTTTGGGAAGACTCCGAAGGGAAAATCACGCATTTCGTTTGTGGCATGGGCACCGGTGGCACCGTCAGCGGGGCCGGCCGCTTTCTCAAGGAGAAAAATCCTGACGTGAAAATAATCGGAGTCGATCCGGTGGGATCGCTCTATTACGAATACGCGAAGACAGGCAGCATTGGGAAGGCCCGCACCTACGTGGTGGAAGGGATCGGCGAGGATATCTTTCCCACGACAATGAATTTCCAGATTCTCGACGACGTGTTGCAGGTCACTGACGAGGAATGTTTTGTGTGGGCGCGGCGCCTGGCCAAACGCGAGGGGATTTTTACCGGTGGCTCGGGCGGCGGATGCGTGTCGGCCGCGCTACGGGTGGCAAAAGGCTGCAAGAAGGGCGACATGATCGTCGCGATCTTGCCCGACACGGGAAGCCGCTACCTCAGCAAGATTTTCAATGACGGTTGGATGCGCGAGCACGGCTATGCCGATTCGGAAGTCACGCTCACGGCCGCCGACGTGATCCGCGTGAAACATCAGAACGGAAAGAGGCGCGAGCTGATCATTGTGGGGCCCAATCAAACGGTCTTCCACGCCTTGAAAACGATGCAGCATCAGGACATCTCACAGCTTCCCGTCTTTGAAGGCGACCAATCTATCGGAACGGTATTCGAAGACCAGATCCTGAATCTCGCGCTGCAAGGCAAAGAGCTCCGCAAACTCATCGTGCGGGAAGTGATGGCGGCGGCCATGCCGCAAGTGCCGTCAACGGCACCGGTTGAGCGCGTTACCTACATCCTCAGCCACGAGAGCCCCGCCGTGTTCGTCCAGATGGGTGATGGCAGACTCGAAGTGCTCACCAAGTTCGATTTGATGGACACCATCGCCGGGCTCGTCGGTCAAGCACGCTAATTCGTAGAAATCATTCCCAACAGAGGCCCACACGCCCACAGCCCACAGACCCGAGCCCACAGACTCCACAGCAGGAGTTCGGGTCCATGCCTGTAATGCCTTGTCGGGATTAGGATTCCTTGCGGCGGCTGCTTGCGCAAATTCCCCTAATGAAAGAATGGGCTGGACAAGACGCATTCTTGGTGTAATACTACACCTAGATGAACCGATACGACGCCAAGGGAAGTCCGGCGGCTCGCTTGCGTCAGCGCAAGTATGCATTGCTTCGTGATCTCAAAATTCCCGCCGACGCCCTGCCTGGCTCACTGGCCCTGACTCACAGCCGCTGCGGTAAGCCCACCTGTCGGTGCGCCCGTGGAGAGGGACATCCCTCCTGGTCGCTGACATTCATGGTGGATGGCAAGAAGCGCGTCGAGCGCA
>JBEKBP010000098.1:0-10087 GCA_050015335.1 Candidatus Acidiferrales bacterium
CGATCTCATATGAAGAGCGACATCCGCTGGGTCGTCCCCAGCTACCACACCATCCATCAAGTCCTCACCAATCCGGTGTATGCTGGCGCGTACGCATACGGGAAGTCTCATCGTGACCGCTACGTCGATAACCAAGGTAGGCTGCGGAAGCGAACTCGCCTTCTGCCTATGGCGGAGTGGCCCGTGCTTCTTCCTGAACATCATCCCGGTTACATTGACTGGGCTACCTTCCGAGCCAATCAAGCACGCATTGATGCCAACGAGCATCCTCAGCCGCACCAAGTGGGCGGCGCCGTGAGAGAAGGCGGCGCATTGCTACAGGGTCTGGCTATATGTGGGAAATGTGGCCGTCGGCTGCACACTCACTACACGGGCAGAAACGCGTCGCCCGGCTATCATTGTGCGGGCAAGGATCTCGTTGACGGACGTGGAGTGTACTGCCTAAACGTGGGCGGCGTTCAAATCGATCAAGCCGTTGTCGATGCTTTTCTCAAAGCTCTGACGCCCGCGGCTCTCGAAGCAACCCAGTCGGCCATACAGCAACGCGAAGCGGATCACGATGCGGCACTCAGTCAGTGGCGTCTGGCCGTGGAACGTGCTCGCTACGAAGCCGAACGAGCCGAGCGTCAATATCGTGCCGTGGAGCCCGAGAACAGACTGGTGGCACGCGGACTCGAAACCGAGTGGGAAAGGCGCTTGCGCGATCTCGCCGCTGCAGAGGCCGAATTCGAACGACGGGAACGACAACGCCCGCGCGTGCTGAGCGAAGAAGAGAAAAAGAAAATTTTCTCTCTCGGTTCCGATCTGCACAAAGTCTGGAGGGCACCTACGACCACAGATCGGGATCGCAAAGAGCTTCTGCGCGCTCTTCTAGAAGAGGTGCTGGTGACCGTCGATCGGGATGAACGGCGCGCTCATCTTACCCTGCGCTGGCGAGGCGGTACTCTCACCGAATTAGATCTGTCCTTGCCGCGCATGAAGCCTCGCGGCCTTCACACCGACGAAGATACGATCTCTCTGCTTCATCGCCTGGCCGTTCATTACCCAGACGACGTCATCGCCGGCATTCTCAATCGTCACGGACGCAAAACTGCGAGCGGTGAACGCTTCACGGCGCTTCATGTCGGCAGCCTGCGTCGCTATCGCAACATTCCGCGTTACCAACCACCGGCGGAGCCACCCACCGGGCAAGTTGTGCCGATCCGCCAGGCAGCCCAGATCCTGGGCGTTTACCCTTCCACGATTCATCGTTGGCTGAATGATGGCTTCATCGCTGGAGAGCAGCTAACGTCTGGAGCACCATGGCAGATTCGAATCACCGATGAATTGCGTGCACGCTTTGTCGAGCAAGCACCAACGGGTTATCTGCCCATGCTGGAAACAACGCTGAAACTTGGCGTTTCCCGCCAAACAGTGTTGCAACGTGTAAAGCGTGGCGAGCTCGAAGCTTTGTTGGTTACGCGCGGACGTCGTAAGGGCTTACGAATCAAAGTGGTAGATGACCAACCGGGGTTATTTCATGAATAAGGGGGCATTATGGAACACGATCCAAATATGCTCGTAAATCGAGATCTATGACTCGGGTCTTCCACTGCACGATTGCCGTCGCGGTGCACCGCGTAGCGCAATGCGCTCTGGGCTTCCGTTAATCTCGCAGTAGAATATTTTTGCTTGTGTGCCACCTTGGAGAGTTCCATGTCCGTCGCATCCCCGAAGTGCTCGTTTTGGGAGCCGGGGGCCTGCTGATGGCCATGCTCTCTTGGGCATTTGGGCGTCTCTGCGGTCAATAGGAGGGACGAGTCCTCCTGACGCTCCGAGTGCAATCCGTCCTCTAATCGGACCGCGCCATGAACCCTTTCTTCGAGCAGGCACTATGCATTCTATTTAAGTTGCATTAAGAAGTTATATTAAGTACGGTTAAGTATGCGACAGATTAAGACGAGCCGATTATGGCGTGCACACATGCTGTGCCCGACTCTCTCGATTGTTTTCCTTAGCGCATTTCATTTGTTTTTGCCTGAAGCAACTTTCTCCCAAGGTGAAACGACTAGCGCGATCATCGGCCAAGTGGTCGATACAAGCGGAGCGGCGCTACCAGGTGCCACCGTCACTATCACTAATACGGAGACCGGGCTGAAACGAAGTGCAACAACCGATGGCACAGGTCGGTTCAACTTCCCACAGTTGAAGCCGGGCATGTACACGGTCAAGGCGGAGGAGGAAGGCTTCCAATCGCAGCAGAATGGCGCTGTATCTTCTAGCCTGGGCCAAAGACAGACAGTCGATTTCACACTCAAGGTCGCGCCATCAAAGCAGACCGTTGAGGTAAGCAGCGAAGCTCCAATCCTCAACCCGCAGAATGCAAATACATCAACGACTCTCAATGCTCAAGCGCTGGAGAACCTTCCCAATCCAGGCGGTGATTTAACTTACCCTCTTCAGTTTGCCCCGGGCGCTCTTGTCAACACGGCAGGCAGTAGCAATGATTTCGTCGGCGGTACGAATGGCTATGGCAACGTTGAGTTCAATGGGCTGCCTGCTCTCTCAAACGGCTATATCGTCGATGGCTTGGAAACCAACGATCCGCTGACCAACCTGAACAGTGGGCTCTCGACAAATCTCGTACTGGGATTGAATTCGATATCGGAAGTGACGGTCAATACGCTTTCCTATGCCGTAGATCAGGGGCGGTACGGCGCGTCACAGATCAACTACGTCACAAAGTCCGGTTCGAACCGGTTTCACGGGAACCTATATGAGTTGTGGAACGGCTCGAAGTTTAACGCAGCCGACTATTTCACGAATGCCACTCCGGGAAACCATAAACCGCGATCGACAGTAAACCACTTCGGGGGTAGTGTGGGAGGTCCGATTGTCCACGACAAGCTGTTTTTCTTTTTCGATAGCGAGTGGATTCGGATTGCATTGCCAATTGTAACAGCCGCTACCGTCCCGACTGCGGCGTTCCAGAACTACGTCTTGCAACAACTCCCGCTGGGGGGAACCGATTCCGTCACGGGGTCAGTCTATCAGCCGTCCCCGCAGTCGGTGCCGTTTTATCAGAAGATGTTTTCTCTCTATGGAAATACCAACGGAACACCTCTCACGGTACTTGGCTGTCCGTTCGATGTGGGTGGAGCTGCGCCCGCACTTGCGAATGATGGAAACGGTTGCGCCAATCGCCAGAGCATTTCGCATTCAAGCGATGATCACGAACAGGTTCAGACAGTTCGCATCGATTACAACACCGATGAAAGGAACACGATCTGGTTTCGCTTTCAGGCCGATACGGGAGTGCAAGCTGCCTACACCGATCCGATCAATTCCTTGTTCGACTCGGCTTCTCCCCAACCGTTGTATTCGTTGGCCGCAGGATATACTCACGTGTTTTCGCAAAATCTCGTAAATTATTTTAACCCAGCATTTTCGTGGTATGAGAGCCTATTCGGCCCTACGGACTTTCAGAAGACTCTTTCCGCGTTTCCCATCGTTCTGCAAGGTAGCGGTGCGAATGCCCCGTTCACTACGATCGGTGGCCTGGATAATACCTGGGTTCAGGGACGGCGTGCATCCCGGTTCTTCATCAACGACAACCTCGCTTGGAACCATGGTGCGCACGAACTCCGCTTTGGCACCAATACCCGGATTTTCCGGCTGAACGACTACGACTTCGGTGAGGGTTCGGTCCCGACCGTAACCTACACCACCCTGCCGCAATTCACTTACGGAGTTGCATCTACGGCGACAAAAACTTTCCCCGCCACAGCGAACGAACCGTTCAATTTCCTCAATCTCGATCTTTACGTACAGGACACTTGGAAGGTGACCAAGAAGCTCACATGGACCTTCGGGATACGAGATACATTGAATTCCAATCCGTTGAATCCGCATCAGCAGATCGCTCGGCTGAGCGGCTCTTTCGATTTCATCTCGCATGATGTCAATCAGCCTTTGAACGCCGCCATCCAAACCGGCCTCGGTAAGGTGTTTTCCTCGACACCCTTCGCGATCCTGCAACCGAGAACAGCCATCGCCTGGCAGTTTGCCCCCCCCACCGTGCTGCGTGCAGGCTTCGGACTTTTCAGCGATATTCTGCCTGGCACGATCGCCGATGTGGTTGGCGTCAATCCACCCTACGTGCAAACTTTTCAGGGCGGACTTCTTGGAACCGTTGGTGGGGCAGCCATTGCGCCGGGAGTGCCGAACAGTGCGATTGACGCAACCGTGGTCGCCGATCAAACATTCAGTTCGGGATTTCCCCTGGGTCGGCTTTCCTGCGCGTCGGCACAAGCGAATCCTGCGACATGTCTTCCTCCGGTCGCCATCGCGGCGATGCCCAACGGAGAACTTCACGCGCCATACTTCATAGAGTGGAGTCTTGGCCTGGAACACCAGCTCGGGACAACAGGAAACATCCGCGCCCAGTACGCTGGTACTCGTGCAGTGAACCAGCCGTATTTGACGCAGGTGAACGGCTATCAAAGCATCTGCGCAGGATGCTTTGCGCCGTTTCCTTATGCGCAATCCACCGATCCTCGATTCGGGGCAGTAACGCAATTTTCCACGGGTGCGAACAGTCACTACAACGGGTTGCAAATGAGCGCAATGAAGCGCCTTGGACACGGCCTCATGGGGCAAATCAACTACACCTGGAGCCGTTGCATGGACGCCGTGTCAAACGGCGGATTCCTGCAGTTCTCGGCGGCAGGAATCCTGTCCCCCCTTCCAGGAGACTTAGCGCGGGACTATGGTCCCTGCGACTATGACATCCGGCATAACGTCACTGCAGAGTACGTCTATGAGTTGCCGATCAAAGTGCGGAGCCACCAGGTTGGTTATGCGCTGAACGGCTGGCAGGTTTCTGGAACCGCCTTTTGGCATAGCGGAATTCCGTTCTCCGTATTGAGCACGCCCTATTCGGCAAATGGAAACGGAATTGTGAATGGCAGTGGACCGCAATTCGCGAGTGTTGTTCCCGGAGTGCCCCTCTATGAGCACAACTCCATCCCGGGCGTCACCCAACCGGGCACGATTCAGTGGCTCAACCCCAATGCCTTCGTCTCAACCGTGGATCCACGCACGGGAGCCTGCTATGGGGGAGACAGCCCACAAACCTGTCAGTTTGGAAATCTAAGCCGTAACGCACTGCGCGGTCCTAATTTTGCGTGGAGTGATTTCTATCTCACCAAGTGGTTTGCTCTGACCGAGCGCGTGAAGATGCGCTTCGATGTCCAGCTCTTCAATTTTTTCAACCATCCGAATTTTGCGCTTCCGAGCATGGTTCTTGCTGGCATTCCGGGCAAGCCTTCGACGCAGACTGGATTTGGCGCGCTTACTTCCACAACCTCTCCGCCGACCGGCCTGCTTGGTGTCGGGTTGGGCGGTGATAGCACCCCACGCATGATCGCGCTTCAATTGCGCCTCGAGTTTTAGAGCTATTACCAATGCGAGCCGGCAGCCGACCTTGAGCCGTGCCGCGAGTTCCTACAGGTGAGGATGTCTTCAGGCTTAAGAGTGGCGCTCATGAGCGGCCCCGTTCCAGTCCCCATTGACCGGTCTCATCCCAAATGTTCGTGGCTTCTCGGGGCTCCAGTCGATGACCGATCCCATGACCTTGCCCGCAATCAGCACGCCGTGCTGCACGATGAAGAATGCCAGCAGCACTAGGGGCTGAATCCGCTCCAAAACAGTAGCGCAGGTAGGCAACGACTGGGTGGGATCAGCAAACAAGGCAACTCGATGCTGCGGTATTTGCTGGTCCAAGCGGCCCAGACGGCCTCGATATACGAGGCCGGAATTACGGCGGGACTATCAACGATTGAAGTTCCGCCGCGGCAGTGCGGTGGCGAAGGTCGCCATCGCACCAAAGTTGGCGGTGCGGCTTTCCCGACAACGATTTGAACTCCTTGGGAAGATTGCGTGACAGTGCGTCGCACATCTGTATCGGAGGTCCCAAATCCTCCGCTCGTTGCGCCAACACGGTCGCCAGATTTTCACCTGGATGCTTGCGCCCGACAAAGAACAACGCGATCTGCTGTCTCGCACGAGTGAACACGATCCCGGAAGTGAAAATCCCGTGCGCTCCGACCTCCCGTGCACCCGTCCTCGACCGACGGCTGACGCGGACTTTCTCCCATCAGAATCAGAATCTTCATCGTGGTGTCGTCGTTGTGCAGCACCTCCCCCTGCGCTGCTTCGTGGATCAGTTCCCGGTAGATGGGTTCGACCTTCGGCCGTCTCCGCCACGTTTTCCGACTGCGTCGAGGCTGGTAGTGGGATCTCTTTGGTGAAGACACGGGAGGCCTTTCAATGGAATCAACAAGTTCCCATATGTAAACCAAAAGTTGCTGCGCCGCACCCCAGCTATAGCTGGGTAAACCTGCATGGCGCAAGGCGCTGGATTTTCAGCAAGTTCCCATATAGTGACCAAGGTTGCCATACAGCACCCAATATGGGGTGACGTGTCAGTTCAACTCCCGTTGCCGTCGGCACCGTTCTTACAACATGCCCCATCCATGCGTCGGGATCGAGGGGTCGGTTTGTCACCGGTGCCGCTGAAATTATAAGAACCGAAGCCAAAATCTCTTAATGCCGCCTTTTGCCGCCTCGCCTTTTGGCAACTTTCGTCAGATCAATTATGGCGGAAGCGTGTGGGAGTCGAACCCCGCCACCCTGTCCGCAACGGACAGATCAATGGCTCTGAAGGCCAGGGTAGATCAAGGTCGACGGGCAGGTGAACCAGTCGTTCTCAATGGGATCATTCCCAGTGCGCTGGCTGGGCGGCTCGGAAATCAAGATGGAGCAGACACGCGTCGACTCGGTTATGTTCGTCACGTTGACGTGCGTCAATCAAGGCTTGTCCAGATGCGCCAGCGCAAGAACAAGCTGGAGTCCAAGATTCAAAACCTCATGGACGCAATGTCGTTCACGGGTATTCAAAGTCCATGTTTGAGCGGGTCGCTATGCGGGAAAGCGAGATCGTAACCATAACCGACCGATTGCTTGCCGCCACGCCCGACTCAATGCAGGCCCAAATCCCACGAAAATGGACCCTTAGTTAGCCAAAGCCGAATTGCACCGACACTTGAATGAAGTAAGTACGGATGCTTCCCACAAACGAGGCAAATATTGCTGTTACGTCCCGGAAGGGGATTGGGATTTGCTAGGGGCTAACCAAAAGTTGGACTCAGGACGCCAATTGATTGACTGGCGTCCTGAGATGGTTGCGGGGGTTGGATTTGAACCAACGACCTCCGGGTTATGAGCCCGACGAGCTACCAGGCTGCTCCACCCCGCGTCATAGATACTACGCGACTTGCTGCTCTTCTGCAACCGCACCCACGTCAGGTGCCCGATAAGTGCCCAGAATTCGAGCACGCTGACGTTCAAACTGCTCCATGTGCTCAGCCAAGACGTGTGCGTAAATGTCCAGAGTTGTTGAAATGCTGCCGTGCCCCAGAATCTTGGACACCACAGTCACTGGCACCCCAGCCTGTAGCTGCCGCGTTGCGAACGTATGGCGAAACATGTGCAAATGGCCGTTCGTAACTTTCAGCTTCCCGCGCAGGTGCCTCTTCAACACAAGGTCAGCATTCCACGGCGTACCGTTCTTCGTGGTGAAGACGAATCCTTCAGCCCGGTTTCCAATGTGGGTTCTGAGTTCTTCCACAATCTGAAATGGGATGGGGATTTCCCGAATTGCGTTCTTCGTCTTCGGAGACTGAACCTTGCCGCGCCAAACGGCTTGACGGACGCGAAGCAGTTTTCTGATTGGGTCAACGTCGCAAACACGAAGCCCGCACAGTTCACCCGCCCGCATCCCGGTTTCAACGGCCAGCCAGTAGAAAAGCCTCACCGCTCCCGTTGACCTGCTGAGAATGGCTTCCACTTCAGCATCCGAATAGGCGCGCACTTCTGTTTCCGATTTTCCAATTTTCTTGGCCGACTCCCAAATGTTCTCCCGCACGTTTCCCCATGCCCGGCCTTGCTTCAGGATGAGTTTTAACGTGCCGAAGATGTTCTTCTTGGTCTTGCGACTGACAACCAACTTCGATAGGAACGTGTCAATGTCCCGTGTGGTGATTTCCCGAACCTGTCGCTTGCCGAAAAATGGGAGCAAATGGTTCGCGAGATGTCCACGCATATTTAAGACTGTGGAAGGCTTCATCTCTGGAAACGCTTGGTCGCTCCACTCTTGGGCAAGAGCCTGAAACGTCGTGGCTGATTCGGGTAGGTATCCGGGATCGTTAACGCGAGCAAGGATGCCGTCGAGCTGCCTCTTGGCCTGCTTCTCTGTAATTCTTCCGACGATTCCGAAGACCCTGGAACGCTTTCTTCGGATGACCTGGCCATTCGACAGACGGACATCCTCTTTCCACCGTCCCATATAGCTGTCATGCGCTTTGCCGTGCTTAACCACTATTTCTCCGTGCTGGTAACGTGTGCGAGCCATGTCCCTCCCTTTCGTTGGGTCATGGCTCTGCCGGATTCGAGGAAGAATGTTAGCACAACCTTCCTTGCCCGTTCCGTCTAACGGTTCACTTTGCAACCGATCCTGTCTGATTTGCGACATTTCGCTGTGACCGCACACCGACAGCTTTGGGTGATCCCTTTATCGATCAGATTTCACACACCGTTTGTTCGTTCATTTGTACGATCTGATTCTTCACTTCGTGTGTCCACGCCAACTGTCCCACGTTGAAGCTCTTCCTGGGCCTTTGACACGGTGTGACGCGCGTAATACACCGGATCACTCTTGTCGTTAGCACGGTAATCTGCGATTCGTCGGATCACCTCTTCTGAGTCCTCACCACGAGCCAGCGCTCGTTTGGCGTAGGCCCAGTCATGCTCCGATTGGCTCAGCGTGGTACCGGAAGCGCGATGTGGGCGCTCAGTCTCTTCACTGTGGTGCCTGGGTGCATCCTGTGAATCAATCGGCAATTTGAAATCCCGAAGGTGATATTTCTCTGTCGATTCCTCCCTGGCGCGGACATAGAAGTCTTGATCGTATTTTTTGTTAGCGAAACCGGGCAATCGAAGAACCCGTGTAGAGTCTGTTGCTGCCGGATCGCCGCCAAACTCTCTAACCATCCCACGCTGCAACGCCTCCGCGTCTTCGGGAGTGATTCCATCAACCTTCCAGACAACTTGGAATTTGTCTGGTGATGTGTTCAGTACGTAGTTCGGTTGCGGAACTAAATCGGAATTCTTAATTGCTTCGAGAGCCGTGGACCCGCCGTGGTCCAGATCAATGTAAAGATGGCGGATTGTCTCGATGTCGTCTTTTGTGCGAGTCGATGCATCCTGCTTCAGCGGATTCATGCCAACATAGATGTCTGCCCCGTTCGCATTCTTGTACCTGAGCCATGCTTGAAACTCAGGGCTGGCCGCTCGCTGTGCCGTTGTGATCCGCTGTGTCGTCTCGCCCAGATGCCGATTCAGAACGAGAACGGCGATTCGATCAGAAGGCTTGAAGTTGTCGCCGATATACTCCGATGCAGATGGAGAAAACGTTTTGGGGTTTTCTGTCGCGCTCATCGGAGTTCCTCTCGCTTCTGGTAGATTGCGCAGAATTCGTATTCGTCGGCGTCGGGGTCATACCGATGGATTTCAAGAACCTCAGAAATAAAACGCCTGCCGGGCCTCCGTTCTAGTTGCACTACAACGTTGAGAGAATCGCCGATATTGCTCTTGATCGCCCGATACGGGAGTTCGACTCCACTCTGAAGGACGCAACTCGTAAACCGGGCGAGGCCTTGCTTGGCCGACGTTGCATGGACGGTCGAGAGGCTGCCAGAGTGGCCAGTATTGAGAAGCTGCAAGAGATCGAACGCCTCACCGCCGCGTATCTCACCGAGAATGATCCGGTCCGGGCGGTGTCGGAGGGCGGCTTTCAGCAAGTCACGGATGCTCACAGCCGGCAGTCCGTTTTGGGGCTGCCGGGCCTCAAAACGAACCAGATTGTCCTGATCCATCTGAATTTCTGACGTATCTTCGATTAGAAGAACTCTCTCGTCAGAGGGAATAAACTTTCCGAGGATATTGACGAGGGTCGTTTTACCTGTCCCGGTCCCGCCAGTAATGAGGA
>JBEKBP010000099.1:0-9650 GCA_050015335.1 Candidatus Acidiferrales bacterium
GTACCCAGACCTTCCTTTCTCACCCAGGCTATTCCGATACCTCACTCATAGAAGTTCCTTATGGTACATGTTCCTATCAGTTACCCTGCTCCTTCCACCGTCCTGCGGATCTCCCTGCCCACCATCCGATCATAAAATATAAAAATATACATACTCGTTGTAGACCATGTCCCACACCTAGAGACAGCCCGCGCTGCACCCTGACCGAGAATCAAACAAAAGTCCCCCAGCGTGCCCCTGCCGGGAGGCCTACTGAACGAGGTGTACCTTGAGAATCGCGAGCCTACGGCATCGCCGAATGGAGATTGAGCGGACTGGGTGGAGAAACCTCTGGGCTATCAAGTTACGCGGTTTGATGACCGCCCGCGAAAGGCCCACCTGAGGGAGCCAGGTGCATAAGACTCAATCTTCGATGGTCGTGGTATTCGCATGCAAGGGCGATGGGGACACATCGAAATGCGCCCGCTTCACGTTTTAAGAAACTGAGACAAGGCTACCTCTTCTCCCAAGGCTTGCCGAATGGCGGCCAATAGTTCACGGCTATCCGGAGGTTTCTGGAAAAAGGCGACTGCCCCGGCTTGCAGGACACGCTGTTTCTCGCCTGCAGGGTCTCGAGCGCTGAGTACGATGACGGGGGTTGCCACAAGCTCGGTCATTGCTCTTAATCGCTCCAGAACCAAAAAGCCATCTCCGCCTGGCAGCCCGAGATCAAGAAGCACCAGGTCTGGCAACTCCTTTCGAGCGACCGCCACCGCAGTAATCCCGTCCATGGCAGAAAAGACGGCGTAGCCATTGGCTTTCAACTTGCAGGTTAGACCCAGCAGAAGATGTTCGTCGTCGTCGACAATCAGAATTTTCTTTCCGCTCATCGGAGATGTCCTCTTTCCAGCAAGTGTGCTTGAACCAACTTGTCGATTCGTGTCGCGACTTCAGCGATTTGCTCTGCCCATGGCCGGTCATCAGAAAGGAATTCCACTGTCGTCGCGGAAATCGTGGCCTTCAACCTTGAGCCATGGTCGAAGTCATCGAACGCTGTGTGAAGGCGTCTTGTTATGAGCTCCGCACTGCCTGTCTCAGCGCACACGAGGATGAAGAAAGTCTCGGTCGTTTCTGTGTCAGCCATGGGGGGCAACAGAAGGTCCCGGCCTGCACGAATGCTGCGCTCCACAATGGCCCGTATCCCGGCCAGGTATTCGGCCTGCATTTCGCCGCCTATGGCGGGGGCGTCAATCGAAAGAAGTGTTACGCGACCTGCCGCCAAGTTTACCGGGGTGAAGATTGGCTCACATAATTTGGCAAGAGAGAAGACCGGTAATGTGAAGCTAAAGATACTACCGTGTCCGACCTGACTGTTCACCCAGATTCGGCCGCCCTGTCGCGCAACCAACTGTTTCGATATGAATAGCCCGAGCCCGAGACCTTTGCGACTTGCCTCGGTAACGGTTTTTACCTGCGCTAAACGATCGAACACCATGTTACAGTTTTCCGGTGTAATTCCATCCCCCGTGTCTGACACCGATAGGCGGAGAAAACGGGGATCTTCTTCGAAGAACCGGCCCTGGACGGTAACCGTACCACCGTCGGGCGAGAATTTGATCGCGTTATCGATCAGGTTAATAAGAACTTGACGTGAGCGTGTGGTATCGGCCCACACCGAAGGAATAAACGCTGCAACGTCTGAGCATAAGCTGATATTCTTCGCCGCGGCATTGCCACGACATGTTGTGAGAGCCTCATTCACCAGTCTTGGCATAAACGTCTGCCGCGGATCCACACTGAGTTTCAGCGACTCGATACGGCTAACGTCCAGAAGGTCGCTGACCATATTCTTGAGTTGCTTGATATTCTCCAGGCTAAACTCCAGGTGCTCGCGTTGTACCAAGGTCAGATCGCCGACCACCCCTTCCAACAGATTCGTGACGAAAAAATAGAGAGCCGTCAGGGGGGTGCGGAGCTCGTGTGAGACGTGAGAGAGAAACTGTTCTTGAAGGTTGATGCGCTCCTGTCGGGCGTTTTCCAACTCGATTGCTACCTTCCTTCTGTCCGTGACGTTCTGCATGACGATTGCAAAGCCGGGAGGCGAGTTCGCCTCTGGGAGGAGAGGTGTGATGATGACGTTGGCCCAAAGCCGCGTTTGATTCTCGCAAACACGCCAGCCCTCATTTTCGGCGCGCTCTTCCTGCAAAGCCTTTTGCAACTGCTTCTCGGGAACGCCGTTCCGAATATCTTCGACGGTGAACATGCGAGAAAAGTGTTGACCGATGATCGTGGCTTCAGGATAACCCAGCATTCGCTCCGCTCCGACATTCCAACTGGTCACGCGTCCCCGATGATCGGTCGTAAAGAGCGCATAGTCTGTTACCCCCTCGACCAACAATCGAAAACGAAGATTCGTCTGCACCACTCGGGTTTCGAGGATTGCACCATAGCGCTGCCGTACAAACGCTTGTCCTAGCGTATGCAGCAAATCGCCCGCCATTTGCAGGGCCATGCGGCTCATAGGGCGCTGCTGGCTCGACAGGTGCCAAAGCAACTGGACCGAAACTCCGAATTCCCTGGCAGCTCGCTCCAATAAGAGTGAATCGGGATACTGGTCGAGGACTTGCCCGGCAATAACAGCTCCGAGCGAATGAGGGCCCAATGTGAGAGGAACCGCCACGTGCGCAAGGCCTACTTGGTCGCGTGCGATCGCGGGCAGTTCGGTTCGCAATGCGTCCGCAACTGCCGTGCAAGGCAGCCGCCGAGTGAGGCAGAAGGGACATCTAGTCCCTGTCCCCCCTGTTGCAGGGTGAACCAGGGTCCAGATCGGCTGCGCATTGTAGCATGGTCCCAGCAGGTTTCCCTCCGGATCGGTTAGTGCGACTGCTACTTTCATTGTGCGGGCATACATCTCGAGCATCGGACTCCAGGCCACGAAATCGAGCAGTTGGCCTCGCTCCTCGCTCGACAAATCGACTCCCGAGACTCCCCTCTCCGCCCCATCGAGACCAAAAGGCGGCTTCTCCGCCCAACGCGGGTGGTCCGTTGCATCGATTTGTTCCCGCTCTCCCAGAGTCATTTCCTGCCCTGGACACTTTCAGAGGCTTTTGTTCTTTGAGGACCCCGCAATCGTGTGGGAGCCCTACTCAACAGACTCGAGTAATTCTGCAGATCGACTTCGGGACGCTCGGTTTTGTCCAAGGGCAACAGCGAGATCCCTCCTTCACCGATCACGAACTCCCGCGTATGGAAGGAATGGTGGCTCCCGCGGGCCTTCACTACCGAAATACAACGATGAAGGGAGTTGTCGATTTCCACCAGACTCATCAGAATCAGGTTATCAACAATGGAACTGACGGGGAAATCCGGCATATAGGATGAGATCCCGAGGAACTCGGGATTCTCGTAATTGAAGAATGTCGTCATCAAGCGATGTTTGCTATAGGCCACCAGGGCGTGAAAGAAGTCTCGATAGATTCTCATATCCCCAATGGCGCTGCTGTAACTCGTCATGCCGTCAATCACCATACGTTGTATGTTATGTTTCTCGACAAGATCAACGATTTGGGCATAGTGGGCATCGATGTCGAGCTCTTGTGGGCTCTCAAACAGTATCCGGATCGTGCCCGCGTCGATCTGTGTCTGCAGGTCGAGACCGATGGTTCCGGCATTACGGATCAGTTGCGCCGGGTGCTCATCGAGGGAGACCAATAAGCCACACCTTTTTTGTCGGAGCGCTCCTTCCCGGAGTAGCTGTGTGCCGAGAACAGTCTTCCCCACTCCAGAAACGCCTACGACCATCGTGGTCGAGCCATCAAAGATACCGCCGCCGATCAGGCTGTCGATCGCACTAACCCCGACGACCGATCGCTTCGTGCTGGAGGTCGGCTGTTTTGCATTGCGGCGAAGTGGGGCCTGCACTCGGCGGAACACTTCTATCCCCTTGCCGGCGGTAATCCGGAGAGAGTGTTGCCCGTCATCGAAGTCTTGGCCTCGGCTTTTCAGGATCTCGATGCTGCGATGAGTGCGCCGGTTGAGGCGGTCGCGGTTCAATTGGATCACCGTATCGGAGAGGAAAGCAGCCGCCTCCGACAATACAAGTGACCTGGGAGTGCTGCCGATTTCTTGCGAGAAGAAAGCCGTCAGGTTCTCTCGGTTGAATGTTTCGATCAGCTGATGCAACAGATCACGGTACGACACTGGCTCAGAGCTGCCACCGGTGGAGATCTGATCTAACAGACCGATCCCATCGATGAAAACCCGCTGAGCGCTGATCTCGGCCGCCGCCTCGATCAGTAGACTATCCGCCGACCGCAGTTCCTGCTCGAATACCTGCGGACTTGTGAAGATGATCCGCAGTTTCTTCTCTTGCTGCAGGTCATCCAAATGCCAGCCGAGTTCGCCAGCATCCCGAATGAGTTTGTCCGGACTCGTTTCAAAAACCACGATCAGGCCGTGCTCGCCAAATTCGGTAATTCCGCGGTAAATGACCTCAGTCCCCAACAGCGTCTTTCCGCTTCCCGTCACGCCCTGCAACAGGACGACATTCCCTTTCGAGACTCCACCTAGTAGGATTTCATCGAGGCCTGTGATGCCAGTAGAGAACAGATTGCTTTCCGTCATTATGTCACTTCCTTCAAGATGGACGCACGGATCGCACTTCCGGGACTACCTCCGAGTCGTCTGGTTTCAGGATCCTTCGCAACGTCAGCCGCCCTGCACGACTGTCGGTGAGGTCCGCGAGTTGACGAAAACGGCCCTGACGGAAGCTGTGCGGAGAGATTACGGCTCTGTAGAAGCGCACTCCCCTCGAAGAGCGAGAGGATTCGATCAGCTTCCGGGATTCCAATCTGTCGAGGCCGCTACCGACCCTCTGGAACTCACACTGCAGCATGCGGGCAATCTGGTCGACGCCTAGAAGGGTCTCTCCGCGGCGATTGAGCCAAATTAAGATATCCCAGTCCAACAGTAACGAAATGCCCAGGGACTCAAGGCATTCTCTCGCGAAGGGTTCTAGAGGATTTCCCTGTTCGCTCAATCCAATCGTCCCGAGATTGCTTTTCGAGACGCGATCCTGCCCTTGTAAGCAAAAGGACTCTCGATTGCCGTTTGCGGCCCGCAGCGGAACGTCCATTAATTTGTTCATAACGGCGGCGACCTTTTCCCGAGACCTTTAGCCAGCTCAGAAATCCCATTGCCAAGCAATTCAAGGTACCTGCAGCTGTCGGTGGTCAGTGCCTCAGCAGATTGACGTGAAACGGCCGCGGACTTTTCCTTCCATACGGTGAGAGCTGTTTCGGAGACTTGATCCAAAGCTTCGTTCAAATGGACACACGCCAGCGCTTCGTACTGCTTAGCGGAAGCGTCAAGACTGGCGAGGGTCAGATGCATGGTCGATTGGCTGGCGCGATCGAGTTCTACGCCCGCCGCGCACAGATGTGCTCGGATCGAGGTCTCCATTTGACCTTCGAAACGAGTGCGGAACTCTTCGGAACCGGTTGAAGACTTCTGAGCGATCTCCCCAAGAATCCTTTCCAAATCTTCTTTGGCCTTGGCCAGATTCGCTATAGCGGTTCTCGCTTCTTCCAGGGGAACCGCTAGCTGCTCCTTAAGGCGACCGACGATGCGATCCACCGCATCCCGACGGCTGGCCTCGACCAACCTTCCCAACTGCTCCAGGAAGGACGCGGAGACGCTTTTTGAGAGAGCGGCAAGTTCTAGACTGTGTTTCTCGATGTGTGCGGCAGCCGCTTCCGCGACCATGCCTTTTGCTTCTTCCCGCAACTCCTCTCGCAGGGAGATAGCTTCCTTTTGAGCTGCAGCAGCAGCCGCTTTGGAGAGCATCTCCTCCATCTGCCTTTGAAAGGCCAGCATAATTTGAGAGAGTGGGCGCTCGATCGAAGGAAGGGATGGCGCGGACTTGCTATCGAGAGACCGCTCGACTCCAACTGCATCGCCCACAGGGGCCCTTGCCTTTACGTCCTCGGGGGGCACAGACATCGTCGGCTTCAGGTAAGCGCGGATCGGTTTTCTGGGGTGGCAGAACGGCAACCAATCCTCAGGAGGCGAGACGACGCTCCAGATGTTGCCAGGCTCCTCGAGTTCGATCGAAGTGCAAAAGAGGCCATCCTGATCTCGTTCTCTCCGGCGCTGGAGAGATTTCACCGCGCCACGGGCGAAGACGGGCTGTCCGGCCTGCATTTCATTCTTCAGCTCCAGCATTACTTCGGAGTTGATCGGCACATCGTACTTCGATTTGAACCGGCACCCGTGGCAACTGATCGTTTCGGCAGTGACCTGTTCGCAATATGGGCCGCGGTAGGAGTCGACACCGGTCACCTTGAATGGCACGGGCTGGTCGATGCGAGTGCTGCGTCGCAATGGCCGATTCTGTCCGTTTTCAGGTGTCTTCTGGGACATGCTCTCATCTCCCACAATCGATCGAACTAGTAACGATGTCGCAAACGATCTTGCTGACCCCAAGGCTATTGCACTGAATGTTGGAGCGGCTGTTCACTTCGGGACACTTTCTTATGAGTTACCTCAGCGCAAGGAACGGAAATGCGGAACGACACGCCGGGGAGTGCCCATCTCGAGCGAGTGCTCCGACGGTAGGTTCTTGGTTTCTGTCGTGGGCAACCCGTCCGCCCTTGTCAGGCATGGCCCAAGCGGTTTCTAAGACTGAGATTCCCTGTCCCAAATAGAACTTCATTGTTCCGGGCCATGCCGCATCGTGGTCTTGCTCCTAGCAATGGCACCGAATGTGAACGAACTATGGCAGGGGGAAGAACATCTTGAGTTCAGCAACCGACACCAACGTTGTAATCACTGAAAATCAGAACGACGACGCCGAAGTTAAGCGGGCCCGGCAGCTTTCCGATCGTTATCGCTGCCAATTGGTCGACCTTCGCGGACAACAGATCGATGCGGATCTTGTTCGCAGCATCCCGGCCGAATTGATGTTCCGTTACAACTTCGTTCCGTTGGAAGTCCACGGCTCCACTCTCACCATTGCAATGGCGGACCCCAGCCAGTTGCAGCTTACCGATGAACTTGCGCTGCTTCTAGGCAAGCGCCTCCACATCAAGGTCGCTACCGCATCTCAAATCGGTGACCTCCTGAAGCGCACCGAACAGTCCCAGAGGGTTCTTGATCACGCCACCGAAGGCTTTGCCCTCCAGGTTGTCAGCGAGGACGAGGACACCGACGAGAACATTTCTATGGAGAGGCTCACGAGCGAAAGCGGAGTGAGCCCCGTTGTCCGCCTTCTCGATACGGTCATCTTCACAGCCCTCGAGCGACGGGCGAGCGATATTCATATCGAGACGGGCAACACGGAGGTGGTCGTTCGATACCGCATTGACGGCATGCTGCAACTCGCCATGCAGCCACTCGCGAAAGAGATCCATTCCACTCTTCTTTCGCGAATCAAGGTAATGAGCGAACTGGACATCGCCGAACGCCGGATTCCCCAGGATGGCCGTTTCCGGGTGCGCTACAACGGTCGATTCATCGACTTTCGCGTTTCCATCATGCCTTCGGTGCATGGCGAAGACGCCGTACTTCGTGTCCTCGATAAGGAAACCCTCGGCGAGAAGTTCCGTAATCTCTCTCTGGATGTTGTCGGCTTTGACAGCGACGAGATGGCGCGGTTGAGGCGCCATATTCGCGAACCCTATGGCCTGGTCCTCGTCACAGGTCCTACCGGCTCCGGCAAGACCACGACGCTCTACGCAGCGATCAATGAGATCAAGAACGACGAAGACAAAATCATCACGATTGAAGACCCGGTCGAATACCAGGTCCGGGGCATCACGCAGATTCCTGTTAACGAGAAGAAAGGTCTCACATTTGCTCGGGGGCTTCGCTCGATCCTGCGCCACGACCCCGACAAGATCATGGTCGGCGAAATCCGGGACCAGGAAACTGCCCAGATCGCCATCAATTCCGCTCTCACCGGGCATCTGGTCTTCACGACCGTCCATGCGAACAATACGTCCGACGTAATCGGGCGTTTCATAAACATGGGTGTCGAGCCTTACAATTTCGTCTCCTCACTGAATTGCATCATGGCCCAGCGGCTCGTTCGTTTGATCTGCGAGAGTTGCAAAAAGACAGTTTCGTATTCACCTGAAGTGCTGACCGAATCCGGTCTCGACCCTGAGCAGTGGACCAGCGTCCCCATGTATGAGGGTTCAGGATGCCTCGAGTGTTCGGGAAGTGGCTATCGCGGTCGGTCCGCCATCAGCGAGCTTCTTAATCTTTCCGACCGTATCCGAGAGATGATCATCAATCGGCGCCCCACCTCTGAGATTAAGCGGACCGCCAAGGAAGAAGGCATGTCATTTCTTCGAGAGTCAGGACTCAAGAAGGTGCGCGCCGGCCTAACAACCCTTCGAGAGATCAATAAGGTGACCTTCCTTGCATGACCTGAATGCGGGACGTGGATCTGCACGATCGAGATCGATAAACTGCCCGGTAATGGACTTCGTCAAGAAATTGCCGACCACCGGGGGCGGGCCGGTCACGCCGATTTCATCCTACGCAGCGAGGAGTGCTTGCGTGCGGATCGGCTTGTTACGAATGCGTCCATTCCGGCCGCGAGGTACGGTTGTTTGTCGCCCTTCATCGCCTGGGCGATCCTTGCGATGATGGGGGTGTGCCGCCAGTTGTCTTTTCGTTTTCTCGAATGGCTTTCGTTGCCTCCCAACCATTCATCTCGGGCATCTGCGCCCCCATCAATCGGAGGTCATATGACTGAGGCCATTCACACTGGTTTTCCCTATTGGTAGTTTCGTTCAACCCTCCCACTGTGGATATGCTGCTTCTGCCGTGCCCACACGAGCAGGCCTGTTTGGTCACGCATTCCGGTCTTTTCGATCAAATCGCGCTGCAGTCGGTGGAATGACTGCAAGGGTATGCGAAGTTCGTGACATATCTGTTTCACGTCTTTTCCGGCGGCGAAACCCTCCATCACGCAGGATTCTTCAACGGTGAACACGGGGCGCAGTCCGGGGACCAACTCGTGTAAGTGATTAGTAGTAGAGGCCAAACGCCCGTGCCTGTCTGTGGCCTTCACATCTGCCCCTGGTGCCCGTGGGTGTGGCGCTGGTAGTTAGAATGGTTCCAGCCGGGGATTGCAATACCCCAGAACGAAACCGACGGCTCAAAGAATTCGATGCTAACAACCGACTTCTCGGCATTCTTCAGTCCGACAAAGGTCACCATGCCAGCCGCCTTCTTCCCTGTCCCGGGGTTAACAACCGAAATCTGTTGGGCCACGACCACTGGTGCCGACAGCGGTACGATGCAACCGTAGGCGTTCACCGAAACGCTCTGCGTCGCCTCCTCGAAAAATCCCTCTCGCGTTGTTCCCTGGATCAGGACCGGCAAGGCAACCTCGATGCGTTGCCTACGCAAGCGTTCAGTGAAGTTCCCGCCAGACCTGTAACGTGACTGCGTTATTCCCGGCTTCATTAAACCTCCTATGGCGCAGGTTAATTCGCAGAATGCAGATGCCCCCGTTTGGACGCTGCCGCTTTTCGGCAAGAGGCAAGCTAGAATCCACATTGACGCATGGCCGAAGAGGCGAGGTTGCCCTTTTGCACGATGACGCGTATCAGATGAGTGTCGGGGGCAGATCACCGGAGCCCGAGGCTTCTCCGAAACCT
>JBEKBP010000100.1:0-8741 GCA_050015335.1 Candidatus Acidiferrales bacterium
CTTCTCGCGGAGACACACCCCGGGCGGACGATTGCGGAGGATGTCTTGAAGCCGCTAGGAATGAGCGTTAATGCACTTGCCAAGGAGCTTCACATTCCAGCCACACGCTTAAATGATATTGTCCGCGGTCGGCGGGGTGTCACAGCAGACACCGCACTTCGATTGGCGCGTTACTTGGGCACCTCAGCGCAGTTTTGGCTCAATCTTCAGTCTGCCTATGAACTGAGGGTTGCTGAGCGATCCAAAGGCCGGGGAATTAAGAAAAGCGTGAGGTGTCGAAAGGCTGCTTGACACCGACTGCTTGGGCTATACCCCATTTGTGCACCCATGGTGCACCACGGAGGCATGAAATGCATCCGTCTTTACCCGCAGCGACTTGGGACGGCGGTGGTCGGGTAAACCAATTCCCTGCCCCGTCCGTAGCGAGTGATCGCAAGCTCGGGCGTATCAGGTGGTCATTTGTGCAACCAGGTTGCACAAACCGGGTCCGAATGAGCCAATACTTCACGACGATCAGCGTCCCTGTACGGCAAGACTAGGACTTCTTCGGAAGGAGAGAGGAGAATCTTCCAATCCGTGTTCGGCAAAAACGGCCGCGGTTGCGACTCGAGCCGGAATCGTACGCAGCACTCCGCCAGAAGGTGTTACACCGCGATGGTTGGCGCTGCCAGCGATGCGGATCGCTGCAGAATCTCGAGGTCCACCACCTTCGATCGCGGAGCTTGCTCGGAGACGACGCAGAAGAGAACCTAATCACACTTTGTAATCCGTGCCACCGAGGACTGCACGGCGCAGGGTGAACGGCAGAAAGCCGGCTATTGTTTGACAGCTATACGCTATTAGCGTATCATTTAAATGTACGCTAATGGCGTACCATAGCTTTAAATGGAATTCATCGAAACTCCAGCATTTACTCGGCACGTCTCGGATTATCTGGCTGAGGACCAATACCGGCAATTGCAGAACGAACTCGCAGGCAATCCAGAGTGCGGTGATTTGATGCCTGGAACCGGAGGGTTTCGAAAACTCCGCTGGGCAGACCCAAGGCGTGGCAAAGGCCGCAGAGGCGGTCTGCGGATCATCTATTACTACTTTTTTGGCTGATCAACAAATATGGCTGATGACGCTTTACGGCAAGGACGAGGCTGCGGACCTCACGCCGAAGGAAAAGAAGACACTCAAAGGTGCGGTTGAAGCCGAACTCCGGACTCGTGAGGCAGACCGGCTCGCGTCAGAAAAGAGATTACGGAGGACACGGTAATGGCTAAGAGGCAGATTCTTGATGAACTGGTGGAAGGTGTGGCGGCGATGAAGAGCCATCGCGAAGGGAAACTCACTTTACGCACCTACAAGGCTGATTCGGCACCGCTTCCCAGCGTGGACTCAAAACTGATTAAGAACACTCGGAAGAAACTACGCTGCTCACGAGCTGTGTTCGCACGCAAGTTGCGGATCAATGAAAGAACCTTGGAGAAATGGGAACAGGGCCGTGCGCGACCGAATCGTCAAGCAGCCGCTCTCGTACTTCTGGTCCGCAAATATCCAGACACGCTTGAACGCTTGGAAAAGATCGCTGCTGGGTAGGCACGTCTGTGGGGAAACTGTGCTGTACCTGAGCGTTCTCAAACCCCTGGGTGAGATTTGCAAAATTCGAGTGAGAGGGCAAAAAGGACAGTCTTGACCAACGCAGGAGCCTGTTGCACGATAGGCGAACATAAGGCGAAACAAGATGAGGGTGATCCGATCGTGTTTTCGTCGATGAGGTGGGAAAAGCAGCGGAGAGGAAGCGCGCCATTTGTGCACCCATGGTGCACGAACCGAAACAGGCATGAAACGCATCCGTCCTTGCTCCTCACGACATCGGACGGCGGTCGGGTAGGCCGATTCCCTGCCCCATGGTAGTGAGTGATGGCGAGCTTGGGCGTATCAGGTGGTCATTTGTGCAACCAGGTTGCACAAACCCGCTGCGACTGGAGCAATACTTCACAACGATCAGCATCCCTGAACAGCGGGGCCAGGAAATCCTCGGAAGGAGAGAGGAGAATCTTCCAATTCGTGTTTGGCAAAGACACCCGCGGTGAGAAGAATCGTCCCATTCTTGCTACTTCTCATCGAAAGGGTCCGGAAGATGCAGAGGCCGAAATAGGACCCCGAGAAACGATACACAAGAATGTGATATCCTTACACATAGGAAGGTAACAAGAGATGCGCACCAACATTGATATCGATGACCGCTTGATTCGGCAAGCCATGAGGAGCAGCCGATCACGGACCAAGCGCGCTGCGGTCGAGGCAGGATTGCGCCTGCTGATTCAAACTCGTGCGCAGGCCGCCATTCGCCAGCTTCGAGGCAAGATCCGTTGGAGCGGAGACCTGCACAAGTCTCGTGTCGGGCGACTCGTCAAGTAGAAACCGATGGTAATCGTTGATACGACGGTATGGATCGACTATCTGCGTGGTCTGCGGAACAAAGAGACCGACTACTTTGATCGCGAGCTTGCTCGGCAGCGCTTCGGACTGACCGATCTGATTCTGTGCGAGGCCCTTCAAGGGATCGGAGACGAAAAGGCGTTCAGGCGAGTTTTGAATGAGCTTCGCAAGTTCGAGGTATTTGCGACTGGCAGTGAGGAACTGGCTATTGAGGCGGCGCGAAATTTCCGGAGTCTTCGTCAGCAGGGACGCACGGTCCGCAAGACCATCGACTGTTTGATTGCCACGTTTTGCATTCGCCGCCGGTACTTTCTGTTACACCGAGATCGCGACTATGATCATTTCGAAGATATTCTCGGTCTAGCTGTAATCCATCCCTGAGCTTCGACAAAAACAGCCGCGCTTACGGCTCGAATCGAAATTGTACTCAGCACTCCGCCAGAAAGTCTTGAACCGCGATGGTTGGCGCTGCCAGCGATGCGGATCGCTGCAGAACCTCGAGGTCCACCACCTTCGATCGCGCAGCCGGCTTGGAGACGACGCAGAAGAAAACCTAATCACACTTTGTAATCCGTGCCACCGATATCAGCACAGCGCTGTTTTGGGAAATCGTTCGTAATCTGGTAAAGAGCAATAAGCGCAGGAATCTAGCCACTCTGCCCAACTCTTTCTTGTTCGAACGAAGCAGATCTATTCACACCGATGCATTCTTGGCGGCCAATGTGAGCTATTCGGAGCACCAAATAATCTCTAAAAATTGCCAGTACCTACCAGCATGTTCACCAGCCGGTGCATCTTGCAGTTCAGAAAAAATGTGGCGTCCTTCACGTCGGACCAGAAGGACGAGGCCGAAAAAATCGAGACATCTTGTGAGGCTTTGCACGAGAGCATTTCGAATCCAAGGATTCTGGACCGCTGCCTCGAACTGCTGACTGAGCTGCGCGAAGGATTTAAGGCTGATGGATTCCAGTCAGACCTGGACATTGCCGTCTTGCGAAAAATCTATGGGGTAACAGGCGAGGGTAATCGGCATAAAACGTTAGTCGACAGCTATTCAGAATGGCTCGAAAAATGGCAACATCCCGAAAATGAATCTTTGCACCCCACAATGTAAAGAACTCAGGCGTGCAACCGCTTACCGGGTCACGCATAATATAGGGTCAGTCTGACCACAAAGATAATTGACAAGCCTAAAGGAAAAAATTGACAGAGATGATTCGGGATCTCTCCTCGAAGTACGAAGAATTTCATCGACCTTAAGGACTTGAGGTCAGAGAAAGTTATGAAGATCTGCCCCAATTGCCATCGAACCTATCCCACTGGTTTCGCGAACTGTCCTGCGGACGGTACACCCCTCGCGCAATCCGGTGAATGGTCTGAAGGTACCGTAATCAGGGGAAAGTATCGCATCGTTAAAAAGATTGGCCAGGGGGCCATGGGCTCCGTCTATAAGGCACTCCACACCGACTTCAATGAGCTCCATGCTCTGAAAAACATGGCCTTGGAGCTTTCAAACGACAAGGTTTTCGTTAAGCGGTTCAAACTCGAAGCTGTTTCTGCCCGCAGGCTCCAACATCCCAATGTCGTGCGCGTTGAGGACGTCGATGAAACAGAAGACGGTCAGCCATTCATGGTCATGGAATACCTTGACGGCCGCAGCCTCTCGGAATTGATAAAATCGGAAGGTTCGTTGGGAGTAGAGAGAGTTTGTTCGATCGCCAAGCAGACCGCATCTGCCCTGGATGCGGCTCACCGTTTGGAGATAGTCCATCGGGATATCAAGCCTCAGAACATCATGGTGATTGATTCGGCGAGCGGCGAGGTGGCGAAAGTGCTCGATTTTGGCATCGCCAGGATCAAGGAGGCATTGGGCGGAGCCACAACCGCGATGTCACTTTCGCATACCGGAATGGTGATTGGGACTCCCCCCTACATGTCCCCTGAACAAGCGAAGGGGATTTCGGGTGATCAGCTGGACGGTCGCTCAGACCTTTACTCGCTTGGCGTGGTTATGTACCAAATGCTTACGGGTAGCCTTCCGCTTAAGGGCGATACTCCAATGCAATTCATGCTCGCGCACGTCCAAACTCAGCCATTTCCCATCGAGCAGGTTCGGCCAGATCTGCACATCCCCCGGGCGATTTCGGACATCGTAATGAAGTGCTTGGCGAAGGACCCGGATCAACGCTTTCAGACTGGGGGAGAACTAACCGGGGAAATTGAGGCTTTTCTTTCCGGGAGCGCTCACGACCAGAGGCAGAATATACAGCCGCTTTCGTCCTCGCCTCTAGGCGAATCGCAACTCAAGAACACACAGCAGCCGGTCCGAACTTTCCTGATCACGGAATCGGAGGACCCTGTCGTTTTGCCCAGGCCCAAACCTCGCCCGGCCCGTAGCAGTTCGGGGAAATGGATCGCCACCGGTGCGGTGATCCTGGCGGTGCTGATGGCGGGAGGCGGCTATTGGATTCATGCCTCCCACGAGCGAGGCTCTGTGGAGTCTACGAGTGTGAAGTCGGCAGCGAGCCAGCCGGCCGTGACGGCTCCCGAGGCAGCTCCGGCGATCGCCGCGCCCAAGCCCACGACAGCAGAGGCCCCTCCCTCCCCAGCGACGGCTTCTCCGGCCACCCCAATGGCAAAGAAAGCAGAGTCGCCCAAGGCCGAGGCAGCGCCGATAGTAAGTGCGCCAGAGGAACTTGCGCCGACGCCCGCGCTGCCTTCTCAGCCTGAACCGGGACCGAAAGAACCGGAAATCCCGCACGTCGATGCCATTCCAAATTTTGCGGGCACCTGGGTAGAAATCAATCCTCAAAATTCGGCGCGCCCGCTGATGCTTAAAGTTGTACAGATCGGGGCCCAGATAACTGTCTATCTGACTTATACGCAGGTTTTTGGCAACTTTTTCCTTAAAGCCGATATCAGCGAGGGTAGCGCCATCCGATCGCTCCCCCAGGGTTGCGCACCACGATTCCAGAAGCCTGGCTACAATTATGACAGACCCGGCACCAATATCTTTCACCTCAGTCTGCGTGGTTCAACCCTATTATATGAACAAGACACTCAATGGATGTCCCCTTGTGACGGGCATCCAATAGGCACAGAAACAAATACAAAGGAAATGCAAAGACTTGATCTGCAGCAGTGATTGCGGCTGTGTTAGGCAGAAGACAGTGCAAGACGAATTCAGAGTCAGTAGAGAAGGGATTTCCCGCTCTGCGCTGGGGCTTTCGGACCTACTTGCCGGATATTCCTCTTTTTGAATCGAGCTCGTCATGACCGGGCCCTCCGCGATATCTGCAGCGCGCCTACAACCTGGGCAATGATCCCAGCCTGAAGGATAGGATGGCCGCTCTGTCTGATCGCTTGAGCGAATACTATCTCGATCAGGCCAAGCAATATTTGGACAAGCCGCTCAGTTCAGGCGCCGGCTTGGCGTGGTCGAATCTAGACAAGGCCCTTCAGTATAAAGCTTCAAACCTAGATGCCGTTCGGGATGAAGTGACGCGGGGGTCGGCCGCCTCCCAGGATTGAACCCACCGAAATTCCGGAAGAAACTGATATGATCTCCACCGCAAGAGGAACCACGACGCAACTCAGGAATGAGTAGTGATTATGGATGAGCCAATCCGTCCAACCCCGGAAAATGTACCTCCTGACGATGCCCAAACCTCCCTTGGCCCGGAGAATACGATTCCGTTAGGGTTTTCCGACTTCTCCAGAGTCGCACCCCTACCCACTTCAGCAGTCTCAGGTAACCCCTCAGCGACCCTTGAGGTGCTTGGCCGCCGTTACGACGTTCTTGGAGAGGCGGGTCGCGGCGCGATGGGCCAGGTCTACAAGGCTCGCGACCGCGAGACCGGCGAGATCGTTGCGCTGAAACTTCTGAAACCTGAGATCGCTTCCCTTCCAGGAATGGCTGAGCGTTTTAAGAGTGAACTGCTCTTTGCCCGCAAAATCACTCACAAGAATGTGTGCCGCGTATATGAATTCAATCGGGTTGACGGCTTTGCTTATACGTCGATGGAGTTTGTCCAAGGCGAGAGCCTTCGTTCGGTACTAAAACGCTTCGGCAGGTTGACGCCCAGCAAGGCAATCGATCTGGCGCTGCAAATGTGCTCCGGTCTGAAGGAGGCACATGCGCAGGGAATCGTCCACCGGGACTTGAAGCCCGAAAACGTGATGATCGATGTGCAAGGAAATGTGAAAGTGATGGACTTCGGTATCGCCCGTTCCATGGAAGCGCTGACCCTGCTTACGGGATCGATGATGGGAACGCCGGCCTATATGGCTCCCGAGCAAGCGGCGGGAAAGGCCGTGGACTACCGCGCGGACATTTATGCCCTGGGTTTGATCCTATACGAAATGTTTACCGGCGACCTGCCATTCCAAGCCGACAACCCGCTTGCCCTAGTCGTGAAGCACATGCAGGAGTCACCGCGCCCTCCGCGAGAGATTAACCCGTCAATTTCCGACGCGATCGAAAGAGCCATATTAAAATGCCTCGAAAAAGAACCAGACCGGCGCTTTCAATCGATTTCGGAACTTGAGGCAGCGTTGCGTTCCCAGGTCCCCGCATCAGCAGCAGATCGCTCCACGGTCGAATCCCCAGCGAGGACCAGTAATGTCACCGTTGGTACAGCGGTTGCGATCGCCGCGCCCGTTTCAATTGACCCACCGGCTCAGAAAATGAGACGGAAGGGACTGGTTGCCGCGGTGCTTGTCGCTGGGCTGGTCGCGCTAGGTACAGGGATAATATGGCGCGCCCGGGAACCGCGAGACGCCGGAACAGTGGTCCTGCTAAGCAAAGATTCGGCTTCGGCCGTGCCGAAGGTTTCAGTCGCGACAACTCCAGACTCGCTCTCGGTCACGACGAATCAGCCAGCGAAACCTGAGACACCAACGGCGCCCACGCCCGAAAAGGTGACCACACCTCCCGATGTCGATGCGAACGTCGCTTCGTCGACGACGGACCGTCCGGCTTCACCCATTTCACCGCCTGCCCCTCCGATTGTGAAAGCCACCCCGGCGGCAGCCGAAACAACTCCGACAAACACCGCAGTGGTGTCATCTCAAAACGGGCCGCCGACTCCTGGAACTCCTGCCGGGCTGCCACCAGCAAAAGGCGAAGGCGGTTTCGTCTTCGTGACGCGCTTTCCGCACGAGGTGAGAGCCCAACACGCGGCTAAGAAAATCAAAGAATTGAATTTGCCTGTTTCCATTGTTCCTAAGCACAATCCGGAGACGAACGAAGAATTCTTCGTCGTCCTCACCGGACCATTTACGGCTGCCAAAATCGATGGAATCGTGCAGCGTCTGCAAGAAAATGGATTCTTGCAAGCCAGGCCAAACAAGGCTGTTCCCAACGCAAGCGTCTCCCTGATGAATCCGCCGAAAAACCCGAAAGTGTTCGACGATTATGTCGGAAGCTACCAAGTGGGCCCACGTTTCATGATGACCATCACCCAAGATAATGGCCACTTGTTCGCGCAAGGAACGCGGCAGCCGAAGCTTGAGCTATTTCCGGAGGGCGAGAGGAATTATCTCCTCAAGGACGTCGACGCGCGGATAACGTTCGTAACCGACCGCAGCGGCCGGGCAACGGAGTTGATCCTGCACCAAAACGGACGTGACCAGCACGGGAGGCGGATCGAGTAGGAAACCGGATCCGCGTTAAGTCTGTCGCCCGCGCAGCTCGTTGGAATATTTGTCGCCATCGGAATTTGCAGAGACGACAGCGTGGTCCAAGAGGACAGAACGACGGGTTTCAAATGGATCGCGGCAATTCTGGCCGTGCCATTCGTTGCGGAAACTATCTACATTCTGGCACATCGCTACTCGGCCAACAGATTCGGCTGAGGTCAGCTACGAGACGGATCTGGGACTTCGCGGCAGCCTTACAGTAGCCTTGCTCATACATCTCAGCTGCGTAGGACTCGACGTATTGGCCCAGGGGCCCTTCATGCATACGCTGGCACGTCTTGGGATCTTTGAAGATTAGGATCATCGGCGCTCTGCTTACAGAGAAGTCTGTCAGGAGAGCACCACCCGGACTATGCCGGGTGAATCTATACCGTCACACGTATGGATGGGCCAATCGCGGTTTTACCCGGCATAGTCCGGAGGTCGACATAGTGCCTCCTATTCCGGGGCCGGAATAGGAGGCATTGCCACGCGAGTTTGCTCATGGACGTAGGAGCGAATCCGACGGTCACGAAAACGCAGATGCCACACTCGGACGCACGAATTGGGCTGGGGATTTATTCGCACGTGATTGGTGATTCTCAGCGCGAAACGGTGGACAAGTGGGTGAA
>JBEKBP010000101.1:0-8625 GCA_050015335.1 Candidatus Acidiferrales bacterium
ATAATGATCGTATCCAGGGAGGGTTCCGCCGGGATAATATTCGCGATTCCCACCTGAGCGTTGGTGAACGGAATCTGCTGGACCGGATGCGCCTGGATGGTCTGGATGGAAAGACGCGCTTCGTTGACGAGATTGTTGGTGACCAGCGTGGTGAGCCGGAGCGTGTCGTACATGGCCGGGAAATTGGTCAACCCCGGAGCGCCCAGCAGGCATGGCGTGATGGTGCCTGCGGCGTTGGCGCCGCTACCCGAGCCCGCGCACGACTCAGTAATGGAGGCCGGATCGTGCGCCCAAAAGAAACGGAACGCCAGGGTATTCTTCTGATTGATCTCGTAGTCAAAGTTGCCGATCACCTGGTGTTCGGTGAAGTGAACAGGGGCGCTTTGGGCAATTGTCGCATTCGCTCCGCTTGCCAGGTTGGAACTGGGAATGAAGTAGGAGCCGTTGGCAAGCTTCAAATTTAGAATGTTCAAAGCCACCGGATTGATATTCGAGCCGTTGCAGGCAACCTGAACCCCACCAACGCTCGTAGAGCCGTTGGATTGTAGCCCTGCGCAGCCGGCGGCGCCCACCGGGCCGAACGCGGCTCCGAGTGCTGCCTTGAAAGCAGGCGTCGAGCGATCGCCACCCGGAATTGCCGGCACAGTGGGAGTGGAATATCCCTGTGCCGCCGCGCCGTTGATCTGACGCGTTTCCTGTTCGGAGACGAAGAAGAACAGTTTGTCCTTCTTGATTGGGCCGCCAAACGACCCTCCAAACTGATTCTGGTTCAGGACCGGGCGCCCGTTTTGCGCGACGCCGTTGATGGGTGGATTCAGCTTCCGGAAATAGTCATTGGCGTTGAGAGCGGTATTGCGGAAAAACTCAAACGCCGTTCCATGATACTGATTGGTGCCGGACTTGGTGACGACGTTCACGTTGGCGCCGGGGTTGCGGCCGTAAGACGCGTCATACATGGACGTCTGGATCTTGAACTCCGCAACGGCATCCGGATTCACAATCGCCATCCCGGGATTGTTGCCCGAATCGGCGACCCGGCCGGTGGCGGAATAGCTGTTGATGGAGGCTCCGTCCTGCGAATAATTGTTCTGCGAGGGGCCCGCGCCGTTCACTTCAACGTCCTGCGAACCTCTTCCCAGGGTGATGGCGTTGAACACCGTGGCCTGCACGCCGGCGGACAAACCTATCAGGTTGGTGTAATTGCGGGTCGTCAATGGAGTATCGGTGACCGTATGGGAATCGATGACGGTGCCGTTCGTGGCGGAGGTGGTCTGGACCAATTCCGCCGCTTCGCCGTGAACCTCCACTTGCTGGGACTGCGTGCCGATGGTCAGCACCTGGTCAAGGGTCGGGGTCTCGGTCACGTTGAGCGTGATGGAGGGAACGGTGGCCGTTCCGAAACCCGCCGCTTCAAATTTGACCGAATAATTGTCGGGGAGCAGGAAACCCACCGTGTACGCTCCCGAACTGCCGGTCGTTGCGGTGCGTGCCTGCCCGGTCGAGAGGCTGGTGACCGTGATTGTCGCGTTGGGAATCACGGCGCCGGAGGAGTCTTTTACCGTGCCGGTAATTGCGCCGGTGGTGGCTGACTGGCCCATGAGTACTGGAGCTAAAATCATCGAGACAAAAGCAAGAGCAATACAGCTCATGGCAAGTCCACGGCAGTACCAGAACTTCAACGTCCCCTGCGGCATACACCCTCCCTTTGAGATCGGTTCTTAACCGTACAGAATCCATCCGTACAGATCTGGGCCTAGTATTCCTCGATGGTTTTGTGCAAGTGAATTTAAGTTAAATAGGACGAAAACTGGTTAAGGCTATACTTTAAAAAGGAGCTTGTGTCAAGCTTTAGTTGTAAGAATCCGCTCAAACAGGCCAACAGCACGTAGCGATTGCACGCTCGAAGGTCAGGGATACAATCGCTTGGCTGTTGGAAGATTCAACAAGACAGATCGTTTCCGGGCATGCGCGGGTCAACATGGAATTTTGAATCGCCCGAATTGAGTGCAGTCTTAATATCGCTTGGATGTTATAGTTCGCTCGTTTTCAGGTAACCTCAGGGCCAGAGCGATAAGACTTCCGCAGTTGCGGAGCCTTTCTTGACGAAAGAATCTTCTGGCGGGTGGCTGTGCCCCGACAGTGTATCGGTCGACGTCGAGGCCCCGATTGGTGTACTTGATCTGTCGGCGAGACCCACCACTGCCGTCAAGTGCCTTGGAATCCTCTCTGTATCCCAGCTGATGAATTTCCCGAGGCAAGAGTTTTGTGAGTTTTATTGGCTCGGTGCGAAGAGCGTGGCCGAAGTTCAATCCAAGCTATTCCGCTACCTTTCAGGAGCGGTGCTGAATATCTTTGCTTCTCACGTTGGGAACAAATCCACGTCGGTCTCGCAGTCACTTGGAACAAGGAGGGTCGTAAATGCGATGCTTCACCGTCTCACGAAACAGCAGAGAGAAATAACTGCCAAGCGTTTCGGATTGTGGAACCGTCCCCCTGAAACCCTTCGACATATTGGTAAGAAATCGGGACTTAGCGGTGAGTGGATTCACCAACTCGAAAACCAAAGCTTCGCCCGTTTACACGGGATGTTTGGTCACGGAGTGTTATCTGAATTCGTCGGCCGCAAGATAGGCAACTACCTGAATGCCGATCCGGAAGTTAAGTGCGGAGTCTTAACTAGAGAGGAAGCGATTTCGTGCATAGCCGATGATTGTTCCCAAGAACAGGCCGAAAAGGCGTTATTGCTGTTCAATGACATAGAGTGCTCAGGTAAAGAGCTTCCAGCCGGAGACATGCTTGCGCGGCACCTTCTGGAAGTGGACCTGGAAGTATATTGTGTAAGCAAGACAGCTGCCCGCCGCTACACATTACTTCTGAAACGTATAGAGATAGCTTTGCAAGAAAAGCCCCTGTCGGAAAGTGAGCTCCGGGATGAAATTCTTGGACCTCGCAAGAGCGAGCAGTTGAGGTTGATGGACCGTATTCTTTCCATCTCGCCATCCATAACCCATTTAGCGGAAGGTCAAATTACACTCTCCAGTTGGATAGAGATCCACGGTCGATCCGCAAGAGGACGGGCAGAGGCGGCATTGCTGCACCTGGGTAGACCTGCACACTATAGAGAGATCGGCAAAAACATCCGCGCACTTTTTAAGATTTCCAAAGGAGCGCAAGAACGCACCGTTCAGCTCTCCGTCCAGAGTTCCCAGACATTTGTTCGAGTTGGGAAGGGAACGTATGGGCTAAAAGCGTGGGGCCTTCGGGCTGAGCCCCGCCGGAAACGGGCTACCGCTTGAGAACTCGAATAATGGGAGACTATGCTTCCGATCTTCACTCCATATGATTGCATAACAATGTCGGCCCCTCGACCCGAGTAAACTTGGTTGCCTGACGACCAACGGCTCTCTCGAAAACACTCGGATCAAGTGCTCAGATTGCCTGTGAAGCGGGTGTGAGCGTGACTTGGAAGCCGAGGCGTTGCGATCGACGGACAAGTGACTGGGTTGGTTACCACAGCAACCCCCGGTGGCCTAGACGGTAGCCTATTTACCAAAAGAGACTTTGTGACGTAACCCCGTAACCCCGCCATCCAAGCCGGTGCAAGTGCTTACAACGGCACAAAACGCCATTCAACGTGGCAAGTCGGAAAAACGAGCGCCCGAAATTGAGTCCAAACCGAGTCCAAAATAAAGGTAGAATAAAACGATAAGGGACACCGTTTCAGCTAGTTAAGATGAGCTACACGCCCAATTTTCCCTAACCCTCTGCTCATTGTAGCACTTAGGCGGCTTCCTTGTTATGGACGTTGCCAACCTTTTGTAGCCCACGTAGCCCAAGTAAGGACGGTGGTAGGTCAAAGCCCAGGCCGACTCTCGGTACTCGACATCTTCCACAAGCTGCCTGCCGTAGCGATCTCCCATGCTTGGATTCGAGTGTCCCATCCAGTAATCGATCAGCATTTGCCGCGCTTGTGGATGGCACTCTCGATTCCGATCGGGGAACGACCTGCCACGAAAACTGCTTTTTTCCTCCCATCGTTGGCAAGGGCGATTTAGTGGGCCTCCCCATTACGGGTGTGGATGTAGGCGCAGTGAAGATCCGCGCTCTTAGCAAACAGAAAAGGAAAAAAGGCGGTGCATCGTGACGGGCTTGTCGAAGTGGCAGCGTGGGTTGCTACTCGAATCCTGAGTGATCGGGCGCGCAGTCCAATTCTTGGCCGATACTGAACCCGCAGGCGACGACGCAACTGGAATTTCACCAACTCGACCGGCGATGGGAACATCTGCGAGCCCGCCAACCGCAGCGGGAGCGGCAGTTGATGGCGTCGTTGGCTGAGTCAGGCCAGCAGACGCCCATCGTAGTGGTCCTCGCCCCAGATCAGCAGGATCGTTACCTTCCCGCTCCTTGAGGAAAAGAAACGGCTTGCGGAATATCTGACCGGTGAGCATAATTCATAACTATTGAGTTCAGTGAATGTAATTCATGGAGAGTGATCGTATTTCACGACGGGGCTTGTTCTCGATAAGGCCCTCGGTGAACACAAATGCAGCCAAAGCACAAAGGTGATCTATTTTCAAGAGCGGTGAATGAATTTCATGGGCGTGAGGTGCCGGAGCGGATAAGCACGGGAGGCTATGCCGCGCTGATCGACCACTACGATCTGAAGGTGCCACTTCCGCCGAAGCTCGCGGGAATCTCCGAACATCATCACCGCGTGGACACGGAGAATTGGCTCTTACTGACACCCCGGCATACGCCAGAGGATACTCTGGCGGGACACCTCGAGTTCGCGCTGAAATGGGAAGCCTTGGATTTGGGCGTGCTAGCCGCTCTTTTTGAAGTCGTTCCCGATAAAGAATTCAGCGCTCTCGTGCGTGCGGAACCAACGGGCGCCTACGCTCGTCGCCTTTGGTTTCTGCGAGAGTGGCTGACCGGGCGGCAGCTCGATGTTCCGTCGCCGGGGAAGGTTCGCGCCGTGCCGGTCCTTGATCCGGAGCAGCAATTCGGTCTTGCTACCGGGATTCCGTCCAGCCGCCACAAAGTGGTTGATAATCTGCCTGGTACTCCAGCGTTCTGCCCACTCGTTCGGCGAACGGCAACCATCGAAGCTCAAGTTGCGAAAAGACTCGACCAACGCGCGCGCAAAATTGTTGGGAGCACGCATCCGGACGTTCTCATCCGGGCCGCCGCGTTTTTGTTACTGGACGACAGTAAAGCCTCATTCCGAATCGAAGGAGAGCAACCCTCTCCACAGCGCGCACTGCGGTGGGGGAAAACCATCAGCGAAGCGGGCTCCCGCTCCTTGAGCGTTGCGGAATTCGAACGGTTGCAACGCCTCGTGATCGGAGATTCCAGATTCACGCAGCTAGGACTCCGAACGGAGGGCGGCTTTGTCGGAACACATGACCGCAGAACCCACGAACCGCTTCCAGTACACATCAGTGCGAAGGCCGAAGACCTTCGGGGCCTCATGGAAGGCGTCGTGGCGTATGACGAGCGTGTCCGGCAGGCTGGCATCGATGCGGTGGTCATCGCCGCGCCACTCACGTTCGGATTCGTCTACATTCATCCCTTGGAAGACGGCAACGGCCGGCTTCACCGGTGGCTTATTCACCACACCCTAGCGGCAGCAGGCTACAACCCGCCAGGTGTGGTTTTCCCTGTGAGTGCTGCCATCTACCGAGAGATTGCGGCCTACAAATCGGTTCTTGCGTCGTATTCGCGTCCACTGCTTGACTTGATCGAATGGGAGCCCACGCCGACAGGGAACGTGCGGGTGCTGAATAATACGGTCAACTACTACCGCTTTTTCGATGCCACGGCCCACGCTGAGTTCTTGTACCGCTGCGTCGAACAAACGATTGAACAAGACCTGCCTCTGGAAGTTGCATACCTCGAGGCCTACGACCGATTCAGTAAAGGTCTACAGGATATCGCCGACATGCCAGAACGAAAGGTAGATTTGCTGCACAAGTTCCTGCGCCAGCAGAACGGCCGACTGTCGAAACGCGCCCGGACCAACGAGTTCGCCGCGTTGACCGACGAGGAGCTGAAGCGGGTCGAGGCGCTCCATCGTGAGTCCTTTGAAGGACTCGTGCTGCCGGAGCCCGAGCTTGAGTCGTGAATCGGGTACGAATTGCGTAGTCCTGAACCGAAGAGGGTGCCGATGAAAGAAGCGCACGATCTTCGCACACGACTGTGGAACTAACCAAGTCATTCCCTGAGATCGAAGCTCTCTATCTTTTTGGTTCGAGGAGGTACCGTACTGGCAGCCTACGATCGGATGTGGAAATTCTTGTACGTGCTACGTCCTTTGGAGACATGGCTTTCGTTTTCGCAGCGGGCCGCCTTTCCTCCCTCCGCCACGAAAAGATCGAGTGCGCGGCAGTGCTCGGCCGAGAATGCGCGCAAGTCCCGCGGCCGGATGTGCGATCCTTCTCTCAGTTCCACATTCGTTCTCCCTACTTAGCGATCGCGTCCGGCCGAATCTGGAAATGGTAAAGTTGGCTGGTTGTGCCCTTGCCCCCCTCGGTAAGCCAGCTGCCTCGGGTCATATTCGCTGACCACGCACCGCGCCCCTTCCACCCGGCCTTGGGATCATCCACGCGGCCATCGAAAAAGCGTGAGAAAAAGCCCATGCGATAGGGAACCCTCAGCCTCACCCATTTCTTGGTGTCCTGCTCAAACGCGATGAGCGAGTCGGAGTTGGCTCCGTCTATGATCACCACATCATTGCCAAGACCAACAGAGTTGTACTTGTCAACGAACATGTAATAGGTGTTGTCCGAAGTGAGTGTCGGGTCTGACTTAAAGGTGGGGCCTGGTATCCGAGTGAAGGAAGTCCATCCCTCACGGCATCCTTTACCTGTAAGAGCGTCCTTGCCGGTTGGAATAGTCTTGCACTTGCTTCGGTCAAAGCTGGCAAGAATGCCTTCTGTCTGTAAGGGAGTCCAGACTACGCCCTTGCTATCGATGTCGACACCACGCGTCTGATTGCCGCCTATTCCCTTGTCGGGATCATAGGGAGGGACCTCATAGACCTCAGTTAGACACGTCGATGGCGGATTCGAACCTCGCACCATTCGGATGAGCCTTCCAGGAGTGGTCTGTAAGTCGGAATACCAAATACTGCCGTCCACGGTATTGTACGCAACACCGTAGGCGCCCGGCCTATCGACTTCACGATCAAGACTTGGATCGATTGGCTCGGGAGACTTGGTATAAGCGCCAATCTTCCCGTCTCCGTTGTAGTCGACCACCGGCGCACACCAACCCTGCGACTTTTCCGCATCGTGGGTTTGGTCCCAGAGCCGCGTGTTGAGCCAGCCGATCCCGCCGTCTCGTTGCACGCTAAAGTACAGGGTGTTGTCTTTGTCATTGGAAAATATGATCCGCGTTGACTCAAAGCATAGGTCAACAAAACCGAATTTACCCGTTTTCGGATCGTAGACGTCGACACCCTTACCGCCTGACTCATACGGGGTCGCTTTCGCATAAGCATTGTTGGACCCTGCCTTGCAGTAGTCGGGGTTGCCGATTCGAGTCTCTACGTTAAACCAAACTCGGCCCTTTTCGTCCATCGTGATCGGGCCGGGATTCACAGGGTCATTCCACGGCAACTCGTCACCATAGTAGGGAGATGGCGCGAGCTGCTTCTGTGGCGACCAAGTAACCAGCTTGTCGCGGTCTGCTTCATTGGGTAATGGAATCGGAACCTCATAGCTTTCGTTCGTCTTCGGATCTACGACCGCCAAGCAGGTCACCTTCTTACCCTTGTTACAGTCTCCGGACCAATCGGCGCCATAGACCGGGCCATTCGCATTCACCCTGGGATTCCGCCTATCCGTGCTGATCAGAGCGTGTAAAAAGGCAGTCGGCGCGGCCCAATTCCACTCTGTGATCACCACGTTGCGCTCTATCCCCTCAGGCCGAGGTGGCACCGGTGGCAGTTCGCCTCCGGCAATCCGGTCGCCCCAGTCGGCATACATCGCCAGACTGCGGTCGTGCCCCATTTTGTTAACGGTACTCATCATATTGCGGCCTACCTGGCCGGAGGAAATCAGCCGCTCCCAAGCTTGCGAGCTCGATGAGAATGTCCCCAGCTTTGCTGGAATCTCGCGCGTTGACTTCAAGCCAATTTGGTGGCAAGTCCAGCACGCCTTCATCTGAGTGAGCCACTCTTCTCGCGTCTGAATGACGGTCGGCGCAGACGGATCCCCTGCTCGTTCGTTTGCGTGCGTATCCTTAATGGGATCTGGCTCGCCCAGCAACGGTGGCGGTGGCGGGATCGTCATGGGGAATTCGCTCTTTGTCGGGATCTTCAACAGGGCGGCCCAATAAGCAGCTGGGTAATACTGTGCTGCCGCGCGCGGATTGGGAGCAAGTACGGCCGTCAACGCCAAGGACGTCCCCGTCACTCCATCTGCCGGCTTGGAATCCACGAGACCATACCCTCTTACCCACACCTTATAATTCCCCTTGGGCAGATCGGGTACGAGGTAGCGGCCCTGATCGTCGGTGACGACAATTTTGGCAAATTTCGTCGGCGAGTTCACGGCCTCCGCGATTACCCACACACCCGCCTCGGGACCCTTGGAGCTGGTCACCACACCACCGATGTCATCG
>JBEKBP010000102.1:0-8353 GCA_050015335.1 Candidatus Acidiferrales bacterium
ATGGGTTCTGTCAAGGGCTTTACGAAATTTGCAAAAATGAGAAGCCCACCCAGGAGACCGAAAAGAACCGTGTTTCCAATTACCTATACGCCAGCTTCGAGACGCTTTGCGAAATCGATGGCCTCTCTCGCCTCTCTCGGCCCCTCTCATACACTTGGTTCAGACATTCATATCGACCATAGACTCGCGGATCGTAGTCTTCCATCCGGGTGTGGGTTTGTTCCCGGCCGATCGCTGAGCGGAAACGAGACTCTCTGATCCAAAGCCAACAGCGCACACCTGCAGAGCGGACCACTGCCGGGGCATGTCCTGTCTTCGAATCGACGGGATTTCTACCGTAAGAGTTTCGCAGTAGGTGACTTGTTCAGATACCGCTGGAACGAATCCAGAAACTCTCGCTCCAGGTAGCGCCGGGAGCCAGGATCTGCAGGTCAGGGTATTTTCCCTCGTGATAGAGGTTGACGGCGTTGTTGATACCTGTCATCGGCTCGAAACAGACAGTTTGCCGGCCACGCGGCGTATAGATATTGGCAGCTGCATACTTGGATCCTAACAACACTTCGACCTTTTTCCCGCCTGACTCGATCGAAAAATGAGCGCGACCGTCGGCATCGCGTGCAAAATCCGTGAATCCTGTGTCCAATGCTTGTCCCTTGACTGGAAAAGGGTTCGGCAAGTCGACGGGCCTCAGTTCGCCGGTTGCAACCAGGCGATCATCCGCTATGGCTCTTTTGCGGGCCGCAATCCTGGCAATCCACTCATCGCGGTCGACGCCGTCTATACGGAAGCAAGGGTGAAACCCTAGCGCTATCGGCATCGGATCGGCACTCAGATTCGTCACGACAAGGCGCGTCTCCAAAGTGCCTTTCGAGAGTTCGTAAGTCATCTCGTACTCCTGGGCAAACGGCCATTGAGCCATCAGGTCGGGAAACCTCCAGAACTGGAGCCGGCTCGTTATACGCGCTGATCGCCTGTCTGCCTTCACCTCTGTTATTTCCCAGAATGGAGAGGTCGCCAGCAAGCCGTGTATGGGGACAGGCCCCTGAACATTGCCGAGCGCCATATTGAAGATATATTTCTTCCCGTTTGCCCAGAAATCCTGCTCCCCCAGCCGGTTCGCCCAGGGTGCCAGGAACGGAATTCCACCCGCTTCGACCCTTCTGCGAAAATCAACGACGTTGTCCGGGGCCGAATTCAAGACATTTTTCCCATGAACCTTCATTTCATATAAGCGATCGCCAACCGAAGGAGCAATCGCAACCTCGACACCGCTGGCGGCGTCGGTAAGACGTACGACATCCATACCGTGGTCGGATGCTTTTTCGGCCTTATAGTTGGGGGCACTTGACGCGACCGAAAGGGTGGCGCACAGTGCCATCAATAGAACGCGGATCCTCATTTCAGAGTACCTACCTCATAATTTGAATGGAACCTCTACCTCGTCGCACCAACCACCGCTGTTGCACAGAACCGGCTTGCGAAGCTTACCAATCGAGCGCGAGCTCGGCTCCGTTTCCGGACGGGCTAAACTTCGCATATAAGACAGAAGATGGGTCGAAGTACCAAGCCGGATCAGCTTCCTTGAGTGCTTGTTGTGAACTCCGATGTGGCATGGTCTTGCCGTTGAGGCTCACGCGTTTCGGGCGGCCTGTCTTATTGAACTTCGCAATATAGGTCTTGCCGGAAGCGCCTACTTTTAGTGTGATCCGGGCTCCCTTCTTGCTCGCACGGCACTTCACGATTTCCTGCGTGTGCGATCGTTCGTCATCGTCGTATACGGCGCACTCTGCTTCCGATGAAAGCCAGATGTCGAGAGTGATGGGGTTAAAGGGCCTTTCACCAATATACGCCATGTCGGGACCCATCGGGATCATCGAGTTTTCTCGCACGTAGAGGGGTAGCACTTCCAGCGCCGGTTCGATATGCAAGTAGTTCGGACCCGTGTACTCGTTACCGGTCTCATAGTCATACCAACTCCCTTTCGGGAGATAGACAATCCGCTGGTTGATTGGTTTGCAGACCGGTGCGACCAGCAACGCGTCCCCGAACATGTACTGATCTTGAAGTTCATAGGTGCTGGGGTCGTCCTGGAATTCGAGCACCATGGCTCTCATCATCGGCAAGCCCGTTTGGGTGGCGTTATAAGCGTGAGAATAAATGTAGGGCAGTAGGCGGTATCTCAGCTTTGCGTACTTCCGATAGTTTTCAATGGCACGCTCTCCGAATGCCCACGGCACCCGAAGGGTGAATGGCTGGTGGGCGACATATGCAGGAAAACCATTGAAGCGCACATGCGATTGGAACATCGCCATCTGCGACCATCGAATATACAGCTCTGGAGTGAGATGCCCCCCCCTCGAATTAAAGCCTCCCGTGTCGTTACTCCAGAAAGGCACTCCTGAAAGCCCGATGGAAAGTCCTCCGCGAAGAGTGGACGCCATTTCCTCCCATTCGCAGTTGGGATCGCCTGACCAGCAAATAGGATAGCGCTGCATGCCTGCTGTGCCGGAGCGGGCGTTGATCAGGCCCCTGTGTCCCGAGCTTTCAACCACCGCCTCAAAAGTAGCCTTGTGATAAAGCAGTGTGTAAAGGTTGTGCATCTCGAGACCACTGCGTTTGTTGTAATAGGATGCCGCGATCGAGTTGTCTTCACCGAAGTCGGACATTCCCACCCCAAAGCAGCCGGCCTTCATGTAACCGGATACCTTGTCCTTCCACCATTTGAACGCGGCAGGGTTGCTAAAGTCGGGAAGAAGACCGGGGACTCGGTTTGCTTTGTAGTAGCGGGCTCTCCAGTCGTCGTCTCTTTCAACCGCTTCCAGCGTGTGCTCAATCTTGTTGGAGGTACCGGGGGCGGGAGGACCCGTGTTCTCTCTGACCAGAGGTCCGTCGTAGGGAGAGCCATCCTCCCTGGTCAGGACATATCCTCGTGCCTTGGCTTCCTGCGCTATTTCTGATTCCAGGTTCAGAAAAGGGTCCACGCGCAGCCCAATTTTGATGCCCAGCTTACCGAGCTCGGCAGACATCTGCCTTGCGATGGCCAACTCCTCTTCTTGATTGGTCGTTTGTATGTTGACCACAGACGTAAAGTAATCCATGGGCAGGTCCATTTCCCTGAACTTCTTCGCCAGCGCCAGAGCAGCAGCGTCTCCGGTTGCGCGACCGCTGATTGTAAACCATACCCCGAAGGATTCTTTGGGCGGGAACGCGGGCCAACCGGTGACCTCTTCATAGCGAGCCAGCACTTGCTTCAGGCTCGGCCCGTAAAGGATGAAGAAATCCAATCGCGGATCGTCGACCAAAAGAGTATACGACACGACCGAACGACTGCCCATGTCCCATCGATTGCGAAATGTCGTGTTGGCGAAAATACCGTAGCCACGGGTGCTCATGACGAACGGGATCGGCTTATGAGTATCGTCGGTCCCTGCGCCCCACGCATTCACCATCCACCCGTTCACCCGAAGGCCGAGTTTGTTGAGCTTGGTGAACCTCTCGCCAAATCCATAGAAGCTTTCGTCCTCGGGTAAGGCGAATGTCTCATTGGACCTGTGGAATTTCCCGCCGGTGGTAGTGAACCCCAACGGCAAACCGCGAAAGTTTCCCTGCGTGTCGACGTCGTTGACATGCTCCTGGACAACGATTTGGCCTTTTTTGTCATAGACTGCGTACTTCCACGGGTTCTTCTGAAATTCGATGCGCAGCGATCCCGTGTCAATCGACACGGCTTCCGGCGTCTCAGTAAGGGTGAACGCGGATGGAGCCCAGTCATCCTTAATATCGAGCAATCCCGTCACGTTCTTCAACTGTGCGTCCGGGCACATCTGCAAACGGAGGATCTCGGGTGTGCAAACGGTTAGAGTGACATCGATGTAATTGTTCAGGCTCGTTATGCAGTGAAACGTGACACCGGCATCTGTTTTTTCCAAAGAAGAGAGCGCCTGAACAAATTCATGCTGCTCTGGACTCGTCGGCACTGCGGCTTGAGCATCTGCCGGCGTTGCTTTCAGCAACGCCGGGGCAGAGCCGGCAAGAGCGAGGATTTGTCTTCTCGTCACCACGCGCTAATTCCTCGCAGTGATTCAACCAACAAACCCTTCGCATCACAACGTCCTCGATAATCAACGTCAACCGATCGCATCGCAGGAGCACCTTTGTTCGCATCGCCAGCGTGAGTGCAAGACAGACCATCGGCACCGCAGTGAATCCGCCGTCTCATTTACAAGTTACGCTGCAAGGACGTGTTGTGAGCGAGGTGACCGGTCGAAACACCCAGTGTCATTGGTTTCCCGAAGGGTCCATCCCCGCCTTCGCCACAGCTGGTCTTTCCTGATTTTCCAACGTCAGTCTGCTTCCTGCGGGGCGACCCGCAAATGGCTAGGTCGTTTCCTACGCTGCCACCATTCGCTGAAGCGATCCATGTAGAGATAGACGATCGGCGTCGTGAAGAGCGTCTGCATCTGGCTGAGGACCAGACCACCGATGATCGTGGTGCCTAGCGGGATCCGCAATTCCGATCCGACTCCCGTGGCCAGCGCCAAAGGCAGAGCCCCCAACATCGCAGCCATCGTTGTCATCAGGATGGGCCGAAAACGCAGAAGGCACGCCTCATGAATGGCGCTCTTGGCGTCCCGATGTTCATTTCGCTGCGCCGCCAAGGCAAAGTCGATCATCAGGATTGCGTTCTTCTTCACCAGCCCGATCAGCAAGATAATTCCAACAATCCCAAGTACGTTGAGATCCATGTGAAAAATCATCAAGGCCAAAACCGCCCCCACACCTGCCGACGGCAGGGTAGAGAGAATCGTGATGGGGTGAATATAGCTTTCATAGAGCATTCCCAGCACGATATAGACTGCCAGAAGCGCCGTGACGATCAGGAATGGTTCGGTGGCAAGCGAAGACTGGAAGGCCTGCATCGATCCCGAATACGCGCTCCGAATCGATGCCGGCATGCCCATATTTTGCTCCGCTTGGCTGATGACCTGAACCGCATCGCTCAAAGCGACCCCCGGCGCAAGATTAAAAGCAATGGTCACTGCGGGAAACTGCCCGTCATGATTCACTGCCAACGGAGCGATTCTTCTTTCGAAATGGGCCACCGCACTAAGGGGAACGACCTTGCCGGTAGTCGAGTGAATGTAGACGTAGTTGAGTGCCAGCGGATCCTGCCAGAACCGGGGTGCTACTTCCATCACTACGTGATATTGGTTCAAAGATGTGTACATCGTGGAGACCTGGGATTGCCCAAAGGCGCTGTAGAGAGTGGTATCCATCAACTCGGGCGTGATTCCCAGGCGGGCTGCTGTTTGGCGGTCATACACCAGCCGGGCCTCCAGACCGCTGTTCTGCTGGTCTGAGTCCACGTCGGTGAGTTCCGGCAGTTTCCTCATTTGGGCA
Source organism: Candidatus Acidiferrales bacterium (assembly GCA_050015335.1). Lineage (GTDB taxonomy): Bacteria > Acidobacteriota > Terriglobia > Acidiferrales > UBA7541 > Palsa-295. The sequence goes on from JBEKBP010000102.1 coordinate 5,401, forward strand.
ACCACGATCGGGCCCCATGTAACCAGGTCATCGACGTTGTCGGACCGAAGGGTATATTGATATTGCGCGTTCGATTGCTTTCCACCAATTTTCAAACTTTGGCCCGCCAACAAAACGCCCCGCGCTCCAGGGATGCTGTTGAGCTTAGGACGAAGACGGTCAATCACCTGGCTCGCAGTTAGCTTCCGCTCCTCGAAAGGCTTCAACGTCACGTCGATGTTTCCGGTGTTAAGAGGACCACGACCGCCCGTATAAATCATGGCCGTAGCCACTGCGGGGTCGGTTTTGATGATCGTGGAGAATCGGGACGCGATCTGTTCCATGGCCTGAAAGGAAATGTCCTGGGAAGCACGGATGCCGCCTCTCAGATGCCCAGTATCTCCCAAGGGGAAAAAGCCTTTGGGCACGATGAGCAGGAGATAGACATTTACCGCAATCGTGACCAGCAGGATTGCAAGTGTAAACGCCTCATGCTGGAAAACCCATTTCAGCCCCCGATCGTAGAGCCGAACCATGTAGTTAAAGGCATTCTCATTGATGCGATAGATCCGACCGTGCGTCTGCTCCCGCTTCAAGAGCCGTGAACACATCATCGGGGTCATCGTAAGAGAAACGAGCAGGGAAACCGAAATCGCCACCGAAAGCGTGACGGCAAACTCGCGGAACAGGCGGCCCACGATGCCGGACATCATCAGGATTGGGATGAAGACGGCGATCAGCGACAATGTCATGGAAAGAACGGTGAAGCCAATCTCCTTCGCGCCGTGCAGGGCGGCTTCCAGGGGACGCATCCCCTGCTCGAAGTGCCGGGTAATGTTCTCGATCACAACAATCGCGTCATCCACGACAAATCCCGTGCAAATCGTGAGCGCCATCAAAGACAGGTTGTCGATGCTGTAGCTGAACAGGTACATCACACCAAAGGTGCCCAGCAGGGATACCGGGACCGCGACGCTCGGTATCAGGGTTGCGCGAGGGCTCCGCAAAAAGACGAACACAACCAAGATGACGAGACCGATCGAAACAAGCAGCGACCTCTCGACCTCCCTGACCGAGGCGCGGATGGTTGTTGAACGGTCACCGGTGACGATCACGTCAATTCCCACGGGAATCGAGGCTTCGAGCGACGGAAGCGCCTGCCGGACCCGATTGACAGTTTCAAGGATGTTGGCGTTAGGCTGACGGAAGACCTGCAGCGTGACACACGCTTTGCTGTCGAAAAATCCTGCGGCCCGAATGTTCTCGACCGCGTCCTGGATGTCGGCGATATCGGACAATTTGATGGCGGCGCCATCGTGGTACCCGACGATCAGCGGCTTGTAATAGTCGGCTTTTAAGAGCTGGTCGTTCGCGAGAATATCCGCCGTCGTGTGGCCATCCCATATCTGGCCTTTCGGCGCATTCGAATTTTGCTGGCTCAGCATATTTTTTACGTCCTGCAGGCCGAGCCCGTAACTATTGAGTTGGGTGGGATTGATATCGACGCGAACCGCTGGGAGCGAACTCCCACCGACATACACCTGTCCCACGCCGGGAATCTGGGAGAGTTTTTGCTGCATAATCGTCGATGCGGCGTCATAGAGCTGCCCGCGGTCGTAGCTCTTGGACGTCAGTGCGATCTGAAAAATAGGCAGATCTGCCGGATTCACCTTCAGATACGTGGGATTGCTCGGGAGGTTCGCGGGCAAATAGCTGCGTGCGGCGTTGATGGCTGCCTGCACATCTCTGGCGGCGCCATCGATGTTTCGGTTCAAATCGAACTGCAAAGTGATGGAGGTGCTGCCAAGGTAACTGGACGAACTCATCTCCGTAACGCCGGCGATGCGTCCGAACTGGCGCTCGAGGGGCGTGGCCACCGAAGAGGCCATGATTTCCGGGCTTGCGCCAGGCAAGCTTGCCTGTATGGCGATCGTTGGATAATCGATCTCAGGCAACTCGGCAACCGGTAGCATCGCAAATGCAAGAATCCCCGCGAGCGCGATGGCAGCGGTGAGCAGGGTCGTAGCCACCGGCCGATGGATAAAGGGCGTTGAGAGTTTCATCGCTGAAGCTGCCAGAAAGACCGTTAATAGACGCCGCGCGAACTAGGTTGGTTTCGATGAGGACACTGGGTTTCAATTTGTGGCTGCCGATCTCCTGTTTCAGTAAAAGCGGACACGAATTGGTATAGAGGCCGCAACAGCAGTGAGTTTTGGACGAACCTGCTTGAAACGGGCGGTCGATCCGGTGTGAAATTGGCGCCCAGTGTCAGGCACAATGACAGGGGCGAGGCAGGGCCAGGTAGCGGACTGGAAGCCGACATCTACGCTTCATCGACGACCAAGGCTCGCGTGTACCTAGCCGCTATTTCTCACACCTTGGCAAAAAAGCGATGAAGTTTATTTAGGTCGGGAGCTGCGGGATTGTTTCGCGGGGGGCGGTTAGATTAGGTAGCTGGCCCGTTTTTTGTTTTGAGGGAAGGTTTTTGCCTCCGCAGGTTATTGGGAAACACACTCTTACTGCGCGTGACAGAAGAGAGGGAAAAGTTGTCAGCGGTTGTTGGTTTTCAATACGTTACCGGTAGGGGGCACAGCTTTTCGTAGACTTGCCGGAACAGCGTGACATAGGGATACCCTTCCGCCAACGAAATCCGGTTCTGCACAAGAATTCGTAAAAGTATGCAATTGGCGCGGGTTTCAGAATGCAGGGCTTCGGCGTTTAGAGGATAGGTTGCCATCATGGGCCGTTGGTGTGGCGGCTTCATTAGAGGCGATGGTCACCGAACCGAGACCTTCCAGGGATTCTTTCCTAGGGAGGTCACCCCCCAAGCGCTGGGAGAAAGATCGTAAGGCTTTGATTCACTGGGGGATGCCCACGATGCGATCTCGAACCGGAGGCTCTGCGGGTATTCCCGATGCCTCGGACAAACAGGCTCGCGTTTTTGGGAAGACCTGTTCTGTACGGGGCGAGCCCC
>JBEKBP010000103.1:0-8109 GCA_050015335.1 Candidatus Acidiferrales bacterium
GGCTGGAAGTGCATCAGTTGCCGCCCTATTCACCGGAGTTAAACCCGACCGAGCGGCTATGGCAGCACACCCGCAGGAACGGAACCCATAACCGCTTCTTTAGCGGAGTCGATCATTTGCTCCCCACACTGACACGCGTCTTTGACGAGATGCAGTCTTACCCACAGCTGATCCGGTCTTATCTCACGTCTTTCTGTTGACCGCTATGTCCCTTTACTCATGCGCGTCTGTATAGCAACGGTACCTCTAATGCTGTGCGGCAACACCCCGGTTATGCGTTTTCGAACTCTGTAGAGAGAAAACAAAGTCGTTGACCAGCGCGGCGATCTCATCGGCAGCCGTGTCCAACGCAAAATGACCGCCGTCGACGATGTGAACTTCGGCATTCGGCACATCCCGATGATAGGCCTCCGGCTCTGACGGATCGAACGAGCTCTCATATTTGCCCCAGATCACCAGCAGGCGCGGTTGTTTCTCGCGCATCCATGCCTGCCACTTGGGATAAGCATCGACGTTGGTTCGGTAATCGTAAAATAGGTCGCTCTGAATCTCGGCCTGGCCAGGCCGGTTGAGAAAATAAAATTCGTCCATCCAAAGATCCGGATCATGGCGTTCCACGTTGGGATCGTTGCCCGCATGACGCGCCTTGGTGGTTTCGAGAGATAGAAGGTTTTTGCGAAGCGCGCTTTCATTGGTGGCGCGATCCGCCCAAAACGCTCGGCGCGTTTTCCAATTCTCGCCGAGGCCACTGTTGTGCGCGACCGCGTCCTGAACGATGAGAGCCTGCGCCCTTTCTGGATGAGCCAATATCATGCGGAAGCCCACCGGGCCGCCGTAATCCTGCATATAGATTGTGTAGTTCGAGAGCCCGAGTGCTTGGGTGAAGTGATTCATCACCTCCGCAATGTGATCGAAAGTGTATGCAAACTTTTTCGGGTCGGGCCAATCACTGTTTCCGAAGCCCGGGTAATCGGGAGCGACGAGATGATAGCGGTCGGACAGCCGGATAAAGAGAGGCTCGAACATCCGCGATGACGAGGGAAGTCCGTGCAACAGGAGAAGTGTCGGCGCGTCTTGGGGGCCCGCTTCTCTGTAAAAGATGGTGAGCCCATCGATCTGAATCGTGCGATAAGAAGTCGAGTATTTCACGGAGCGTTCCTTTCCTTGGGCTTGGCCCAGCAGTTGAAACAATGCGAGCATGACAAAAACCACGAACGCCATGCGGAAGACCCCTAAACAACGGCTGCACCGGGACGAACTGAACGGGGCATCGTAGTTGCCATGATCCATCATGAGCGAGGAAACATTCGCATGAGCAGTTGATGCGGGTTATGGCTGCGGGAATCCGAACATCAACCACGACTGATTGGCTACCCAATGCGGGTATAGCTCCGTCATCTGATCGAACAGCTCCCGGTCAGACGTCATGGTTTTCTGCAGTCGATCGAAGTCTTGCAGGTAACGTTTTGTGTCTTGAATCGCCGAAGGAAAGTCGGGCGCGCCAGGCTTCTTGTGACCTGCGACAACAATCTCTGGGTCCAGTGCCGCTAACCGGTCTAGCGCCACGATCCAATTCTTTCGGCTTTCGGGGGTGGTGTCGCCGACGTACATGCGGCATTGGTTGTACACAACGTCGCCAGCGACGATCAGGCCGATCGATGGAACGTGTAGAGACGTCGAATCGGGACAATCGGTGCGGCCCTGCTCGATGATGCGCAATTCGTGGCCCTCCAGAGTGAACGTATCGCGCTCATAGGGCTCAGGTGCAACCAACTTAGTGGGCACTTGCCCAGGAAAGAGCCGGCGGGCTAACCGCTCGACCGGGGGAGAGAAAGACATCTGCATGGCGTTCACCGTCTTGGGCGTTGCTATTGCCCGAGCGCCCGGGAAACGGTCGAGCAGAATGCTCAGACCGTAGAAGTGGTCGAAATGGGCGTGCGTTATATAGATGGTCTCCAAGTTGCGGTTGTGCAGAGCAATCCAATCCGCGAGAGCCTCAGCCTCAGCCACCGTCGTCATTGCGTCCACCAGCACCGCATCGTACTCACCGAAGATTAGAGTCGACGTCACCGGGTCGAAGCCGAGCGCCTCGCCAAATGGCCTCGGCCGCTCGCCTACCATAGTCTTTCCCGGGGCGGTAAAAACGTTCACACCAAGCGCGTTCGAGGCGCCAGGGGCCCTCACGCGCGTGGCCTCTTTCGGCCCATCTGTGCCGTCCATTCGGTAGTCCTTTCGATGTCAGAGCGAGTGATCGCTCAAGGCGATATTGGCAGAAGCGTGACGACAAGTCTATCGGACGAATGTATCGATCCATACCAAAGCAGGGATTGAAATATGGCAACCTGTTTTGATTTTTGCGTACGCTGCCAGAGCCTCACTCGTTCAATAGCGAAGATTTGATGCGACTCAGGATGCGCCAGCCGCCTCACTTCTTCTCTCGTTGAGCGCCGGTATAAGAAATTTCAGAAGCGCTTCGTCCGAGAAAGGGTTCTGACCTGAGATCAACTCGCGATCTTGAAGGACGTAGCTCTTCCACGGAGCGACCACACTTACGTCACCGCCCGCTGTCCCCAAGGCGAAGTCCGGATAGAAGAGAACCTTACCACCAATCTCAAGCGGCTCCCGCTGCTGCTCTTCCGCCGTCGAAAAGATGGTCATCTTGTATCCAGAATAAATCCATCCTTGAGCCTTTGCCCGCGCTCCAGCGGCATCGCCCGCAGCCAGCGCTCCGACCACCTCCGTCGAATTCGGAAGAGCCGAGAGAAGTGAAATCGGGCCATGGCAGAGCATCGCCGTAGGCTTGGATGTTTTATGAAAGTGTCTCAGCACAGTGCCAGCGTCGGGATCATCGAGAAGATCAATCATCGGACCATGGCCGCCAGGGACGAAAACAGCGTCATATGGATCCAGGCCCGATGCGATGACCTCCGAGATGCGAGTTGGAGTTTTGAGCCCAGTCAGGGTGTCGCGGAATTTTAGATAGTCCTGAAGCCTGGCCTCGTCCCCGCCGAAGAAATCGGCGACAGCTGAATGGATATCCATTTGCGGTGTGTTGCCTTTGGGGTTGGCAAAAGTGATTTCGTAGCCTTCCTTCATCAAGGCCCGAACCGGAACCGTCAGTTCGTTGAGATAGTAGCCAGCGCCGGCATAAACCTTGCCATCTTTCAATGGCAAGCCGTGACCGCTCGAGACCAGCACCAAGACTTTTCCTTTTGTTGTCATTTTGTTCTCCTCTCTGAAATCGAATCTGTTTGCCGAAATCTTGGCTTGCACAGAGCAACCCAATTTGCGAGAGCCTTGGCATCAGCGACCTCATCATTGAATCTACCAGCGCCGCGTCGTACTCGCCGAAGATGAAGGTCGATTTGATCGAGTCAAAGCCGAGCGCCTGGCCAAAGGGCTTTCGCTGCTCGCCGACCATAGCCTTACCGGTGCGGTAAAAACGTTCACAGCGTGGGCTCCTTCGGCCCATTTGTGCCAGGCATCTGGACGCAAGTGACTGTTCGAGGCAAAGATTGGCAGAAGCGCAATGACGAGGCGCAGAGTCTTCTCCCTATCCGCTCCAAGCGCTAACCGTATTTGAGGGAGGTGCTTTGTCCGACCTCGATGATGTAACCGTCTGGGTCGCGGATGTAGCAGCGGATCTCGCCGTACTTGGCAATCGGTTCCGTGAGAAACTCGGCTCCCCGACTTTTCCACAATTCGTAGCACGCTTGAATATCCGCAACGCGGAAATTCATAAAGCTGTTGATGTGGTTCGGGTCGGGGACGCTGAGCGTCACCGTCGGCTTGTCCGGGGTCGGGCCGCCCCCCAGGTTCAAAATCATCCAGATATTCGCAAGCTGAAGGTACGGAGGTGCGTTGCCGTCACCCATGGTCAGAATGCGAGCGCCGAATACTTTCTCATAGTAGCGAGCCGATCGCTCGACGTCGGCAACGGTGAGAAAATGCGCGATGCTGATGCCTTCCTTCGGCGGCATCTCGTAGCTCTTCTGTTCGATTTGTACGGCGTTCATTGACGACTCCTTTCGATGGGGTATTCACTATAAATATGTGTCCTCTGTTCGCAACACAGTTTCAAGGTACCAGCAGGATCTTCCCCACGCCCCCCTTCTCCGCCATTGCGTGAGCCCTGGCTGCTTCGCTGAGCGGCAGTTTCAGACCAATCGGTATTACTAGCTTTCCATCTCGCACCGCTTCGGCCATGAACTCGAGCGTTTTCCTGTCGAATTTCGAGAATACTTTCACCACCTTTACAGACGGGTACTCCGCGGCGTTCTGCGGCGCCTCGACAACCGATGCGTAGACTCCCCCCGTCTTGACCCTGGCGATCATCTTTTCGGCGGTCCTTCCGCCGACCGCATCCGCCACGGCCTCCACCGGCGGAATATCCGCAATCGCGGTGTCGTCGTCGGTTGCGATCACCTGATTCGCGCCGACCGTCTTGGCTTCGTCGATCTGCCTCTTCAAAACTCCCGCGATTGCAGTGGCCCCGCGTGCCTTCGCGGTGAACACCGCCGAACGCCCTACATTTCCAACAGCACCGAGGACCAGAACCGTCTGGCCAGCTTTTATTTCCGTAGCCAGGAGGAGCTGGTTGCCAGTCGTCGTCACCAGCGGCAACGCCGCCGCTTGAATCAAATCGAGCCCCTTGGGAACTTTCGCCAGAACCGCAGCTTTCACGACACAAAGTTCGGCGTACGTATTGTCCGCCATAGCGAACACCTGGTCGCCGACAGAAAAGCCTTCCACTCCCGGCCCAATCTTGGCCACAGTGCCTGCGATATCCACTCCTATAAGCCCCGGAAACTTGAGTGGGTAAAAATCTTCCGTTAATCCGGCACGTCGCTTGTAGTCGATCGGATTCACGCTCGAGGCAGCCACCCGCACGAGTACCTCGCCCGTGCCAGGGAGCGGATCGGGGTATTCTTCATACTTGAGTACTTCAGGACCGCCATATTCGTGGACAACGATTGCTTTCATATTTCACTTCCCTGGCTCGGGGTGTGTTTCCTTGCTGGCCACGTCAAAACGAACCTTCACACTCGGGCATCCTGTGCGAAGAGTGCTCAATGTCCAGCCCGCAGTTCAACGCTTCTCGTACGGGTGAAAGATATAGTCCTTCGCCTTCACGGCCACATGGCATGAGTTTCCGCAGTCCGCGTGGGATGTGGGATCGGGGGTGAACTTGTTCGACGCGGCGTCGTAGTTGAACACGGCGTATCCCCAGCCGCCGGTTTTCGGAAATCTCTTGCTGTCTTTCTCCATCACGAATGCCTGCTTGAAAGCGTCCGGCACTTCCACATCGAAAGTCGCTTCCGTGTCCTTCTTCGGTGACCACTGGAGCTTCACGATCATGGACCCTTCCGGAAATGCCTTGCCGTTTAGTGGAACGCCAGCCTTGAACGCCTTAATCATTGCCGAATTAGCGACGATTACCTTAAGCACTTCTGCCTGGCGGGCAGAAGAAACCGTAGACCAGTCCTCATACCCCCTGAAATCAGAGAACGCGATTCCGTCCGGTGATTTCAGAGAGTACTTGTCCGTGTCCTGCCCTTTCGCGTTAAGGACCACGCCGCCGAGGATGGCAAGAAGCGCCACGGCTGCGAGGATGGTAACGGCCGCGATAGGTTTTACGGCTGTGCGCGTTTCTTTCTTTTGTTTTTGTTGTACTCGCGCCGAACAATCCCTCATAAGTTCAGTCATGTTGTGCTCTCCGTCATAAAAAGTCGGGCAGACTCCTCTTACGAGTTGCGTGTCGCGGATCGTCTTTCGCGCTGACGTATTCCAGTCCAAGTGGCCCCATCGCGGTGACTTGCGTGACGTACTCGCCGGACTTCGCCCAGTGGAAATGGGACGTGCTACCAGGGAGAATGACAACCGCGCCGGGCGGATAGGCTTCCAACTTACTGGCGTCGAATTCATCGCCCAGTCCGATATAAAAGACGCCGGAAATTACGGTGTAGACGCGATCCTCTGGGTGCTTGTGAGGCATTAGCTTCGCGCCGTGGGGCGATTTGACCCTGATGCTGTAGGGGCCGGGCTCCGAGGGCTGACCTACTAGGACGGCCAGGCGGACGGAAGGTGGGAATGCCGGGAACGGTTTCCAATCCATGTCATCCGGCAAGATGGGTTTGAAAACCTCCTGCCCAAGTTGGTGAGGCCGGGCTTCGCTTTGCCGAGCACTCTTTGCGGCACTGGCTTTCTGAGGCATACGACCCCCCTTCAGGCAAAAAATGTAAAACATCACCGCAGATTTTCGAGACATGTTCGCCAAGCTTGGCTTCGAACGCGTGGCGACTGCCTGTCTCGTCGTTACTTGGATAACCAGGAAAAATCAAAGCTGCATTGTTGTTCGTGACCGTAGCGGGCGCACAAGAGATCGTTCGGTTGTCAATGGTTCGCAACTCACTTTGCCGGCCTTCCAGACTTTGGGGGCCGCAGTGCTCATGACTCCTTCCCTCGCAAGAAAGGCCACTTAAGGGCGGGGCTATACAATATCGCTCCATGCAAATTCGTTCAACGTCGATCTCGTGGAATTTCAGCCCTACTGCCTATGATCCGTCATCGTGTACGGCCGCCCAACGACGGCTAGCATCCTCTCCGCCGTTGCATCCGACACGCGGCAGAAAGAGGTCTGCGTACTGCGTGATTCGGTTAGTTAGAACGCCTGCCTTGGAGGCAAGTGCGCTCGCATGCTGCAAGACGTTCGTTGAACCAAGTACATTGAAAGCAAAATGTGAGTTCCAGGGGAATTCACCCTCGCTGAGTTGGAGCGTGCTTGCCCCGGAGTGAGCCGCGATATGGTTCGTCGCGTTTTGCGTCAACTTCAAAAGAAGGGTCGTGTAGCTTGCCTAGGTCGTGGCCCTTCAGCACATTGGCGGAGAAAGGGTAATACCCTTAAGAAGAGGCAATAAAGAGGGTAATAGCGTAAGGTCTCAGCTTTCTGCTATTGATCCCTTCCCGAAGTTAGACCACATCCGAGTTGAAAAGCTCGCGCGCCTTTTTGATGTGACACGATGTGACAAGCCTGTCTTGACGGTTCGCTTTTTATTCGCCGATACTCGCAATCGGCGTTCGCACAAATTCTTGATTGTGTCGCCAAGACGAATCCTTATGTGTCCGCTGGACTGTTGAAGCACCTCAAGTGGCTGGGTGTCGGAATCTTTGATTACGCCGCTCAACACGGAGCATTGGAGCATTCAACGCAGAGAGTAAGAACCCGTTCTCGGATGTTGCCATCCCACGAACACAACATATCCCTAAGCCCTCCCGGTACGCTACGCTCGATGACGTTGTGGGTATGATTACCGTTCTGGGTTCTGGCTGAGCCCGCTGCAACAATCGTGGCGCTGGCCGCGTTCAGTGGGTTGAGGAAATCCGAGATACAAGGCTTGCGTCGGGAGGATTTGAAAGATGAGGAACTGTACGTTCGGCGTTCGGCGTGGAGGCCAACGCACGTTGTCGAACAGACGAAAACTCAGGCGTCCAAAGCGCCCGTGCCAGTCGTCCCGATTCTGGCGAAGTATCTCAAAGCGCATCGGAACGGTTCTACGTCGGAGGGATTCATTTTCGCAGGGCCATTAAAAAAGAAGCCTCTCGATTTACGCAATCTTGCCAAGCGTATGATTCGTCCCGCACTCGATAAAGCAAAGATTCCATGGTCTGGATGGCATGGGTTCCGTCGAGGATTGGCGACTACGCTTTACGAACTGGGGGCGCGCCAACGTCGCCGTGACGGAGCAGTATTACACGAAGCCCGTTTCCAAGGTCTCGAAGGCGGCTATGGCGAAAGTCGAGAAGGCGTTCAATGCCAAGTTGAACAGGCGGCTCGCAAAAAGGGGCACTAGTCGTAGCTAAGTGCCTGTCATACGTACTTTTTTACGTACTCCATTGCGCTCGCCGAGTCCCTAAAACTTAATAAAACATTATAAATGCTAGCTATTGTGATGGTGGACGTGACCGGGATCGAACCGGTGACCCCCTGCTTGCAAAGCAGGTGCTCTCCCAGCTGAGCTACACGCCCACAGCCAGCTACTCCAATCATTTTCCATCACTTACGCTCCCACCGCAACTGCTTGTGCCCCAGAAATCTTGGAGCACTTTGGA
>JBEKBP010000104.1:0-7917 GCA_050015335.1 Candidatus Acidiferrales bacterium
GCCGCGTCATATATAAAGCCGAGATCGTGCAAGCGAAAGGCAAGGAACCCAAGGACAATCCGCGCTTCGTCGTTACCAACATGAAGCAGAGCGCGCGATGGCTCTATGAGGAGGTCTACTGTGCAAAAGCCACCGGAGACATACCGCAGAACGTCAATTTTGCAATAAGGGATGGCGTTGCCACAGCGTTCCTCGACACCTTGCGAATACCTTATCGAACGAGTGGCTCGATGGCCGCGACGGGTTGGCCTGCCGTGGCTCGCGCTGAGAGGAGCATGTCGGTTGCGATTGTTTGTACGGAATGAGTTATCGTTGCCTTCTTTCGACAATCCTCGCCATTGCCCACACCGTAAGTCACAGAGGGTTGTGGCGTTGCTTTCAGCAAGGATTTGTAAAAGGTTCTTCTGTCAACGAAAAATCGAGAACTAAGCTGCAAATCAAGCGGGATTTCGCAAGCTCCCATCCGAAGCGACAGGTTTGTTTAGCCGTGCCGTTCAAAAACCACTTCCTTTACGAACGCTTTGTTCCGGCAAATCGCAACCAGAGAATCAACGACTTGGCGGGGTTGAACGGGCTGGCCTTTTTGAACGCGCCGCATAGACCGTACCGAGGCTTAGCCCCGTTTGTTTCGCAATCTCGCGCCACGATGCCCCGGAATCCCGGAGACGGCCAATCTGGACGGCATCGACGATCACCTTGGGGCGGCCAACCGCCTTGCCCTTAGCCTGAGCGTTCTTCATGCCCGACCGGACCCGCTCTCGAATCAATTCCCGCTCAAATTCACTCATCGCCGCGATTACCTGAAACATCAAACGGCCAGAGGGAGTGCTTAAGTCGAGATTGTCAGTCAAGCTCACAAACGCGATACCGAGGGCCTCTAATTCGGCGAGTGCGTTCACGAGATGCCGAAGGGACCGTCCGAAGCGATCAAGCTTCCAAATCAGAATCGCGTCAAATTTGCGGCGTTTGGCGTCGGCCATCAAACGATTCAGCTCTGGCCGAGAATCCTTTGCGCCGGATACGCCAATGTCCACGTATTCACCCGCGATTTGCCAGCCTCGACGCTTGCAATATTCCCTTAGCTCACGGATTTGCATGTGCGGGTCTTGCCCGTTGTTCGTTGAAACTCTTGCATAGATTGCGGCTCTCATATCTCATTGCCTCCTAGTGTGAAGTGGCATAGCGTTCACGATTTTTGTCTGACCCTCTTGAGGTGGAATCCACTTGCAAAGGGTCACAGACGCAGCGAGATCGTGCTTATTGGCTTTCGTTGGCGTTTGGCTGAGTTTTGCCGAGGATGTAATCGGCTGCTTTCTGCGCATGGCTCGCTGCCGAGATAATCAAGCGTGAGTCAGACTTGAGCCGATTTATCCACGATTGCAGATAGCTGGCCGAGTTGCTGAGGGTTGATTGCGAGATGCCAGCCATCCCCGCCAGCATGGCCGCACCCATCTCCGCAACGAGCTCTTCTTTGCTGTAAGACTCTGAGCCGAATTGATGGTCTGTGGAGTTTTCCTCGAAACGATCCAAGCGTGATTTGTGCCCCGTGCTGTGCGTGAGTTCGTGAAAGAGCGTCGAGTAATAGCCTTCCGGTGATTCAAAGCAACTCCTCGATGGCATCCCGACCACATCCGCCGATGGACGGTAAAACGCTTGCGAATGCTGCTCGATTCGTGGAGCATTCGGCATCCCATTGGCGATGGATTCGCACTCTGCTAGCGGATGGACGGGCTTATGGTCATCGCCACAGAGTGCTTTCAACCCTTCGCATTGCTCGACGTTGAAGACGCGATAATAGCGGAGCAACACGGAAGTCTTGTTCTCTGTCTCTCCCGTCTCGCGGTTCTCTTTCGCGTACTCGCTGAATTTCCAAAACGAAACGAGCGTGCTTTTCTCGCCTTGCCGAACGTGTGCGCGTAGTTGCTTGGCTTGATTGAACGTCAGCCAGTACGGCGAGCCATAGCCTTGAGTTGCCAGCAAGAACACATTCAACCCGCGATAAGGCTTCTTCGAGATGAGATTGCGAGGTATCGACGTAGACCACGGCTTACGCCACGGTGCAACGCCCTGCTCTAGCTGCTTCAAAACGCTTTCGGTAATTATTTCCGGGACGGTTGGCATTCGATTGGCCTCCAGTCCCTTAGAAAAATGCATCCGACGTTCATCTAGACATAGACAACAGCTACGTCTATGCCGTCGTTATGGGGGATTTCGGATTTCCTGTGGAGTTGGGGCTTCCGTAAACTCGAAATCGTCTTTCGCTTGGGAGCCGCCCGGGCAGATTTTGAAAATCAGAAATTCATGGGTGAGGTTTGCAGATTAGTGGACCCGTTTGCGAGGTGGGGTTTAAATGGGTGTTTCGCTATAGAGGGGTGTCATTCCGAAAGCAGCTGCGTTGAGCGGTGGACAGATTTGGGCACCGAGTTACTAGCCCGGTATATGTCCGATAAGCTAAGAAATTGCCTTCTTCGAGGCTGGATGCGCTCAGATCGGACTCTGGTGACGCTTTAGATACGCGCCATTAAACGGATGGCTACTTGAACTGCTCCGGTGTATGGTTCCAGCGATGAAGCCGAAGCACACAATTTTGAGTTTGACTGTCTTCTTGGGAGTCTCTCTCGTTGCAGTTCCTCGATCCTTGGCTCACCATTCCCGGATGATGTTCGACATAAGGCAGAATGTTACATATCAGGGCATCGTGAAGAAATATCGGTGGGAGAACCCGCACAGTCACATCGTAATAACCGTTGGCCCTGACTCAAAGAATTCATCCACTGCCGGAACGTGGACCATCGAAGCTTCGAGCGTCAACATCATGTTGGACGAAGGTTGGAGTCGGATGACGTACAAACCGGGTGATCCGATAACGGTGGTTGCGCACCCGATGAAAAATGGTTCCAAGGGAGCTTTGCTTTTCTATGCCATAAAGCCGGATGGCACGCGGCTGTATCGCGCCCAACATCGGTATGAGTCAGAAACAGAATAGCGTCACGCACCGATCACATTCTCATTGCGCTAAGCCTCGCATCAAAGACGTAGGGTGCTGAAAGAGACTCAAGCTCCGGAGTAACGCCGTAACTGCTTTACTTCTCCGGTTAGCCGACAATACATCCAAGTGGAATTAACTTCTGGTTTGGCCGTAATCCGGCCACCTGGAAGCGGCTCGGAAAAAACCTGTTAACCGGTGCGGCCTGATCCCTCGCCAGGTCGCGGGGAAAGCAGGAGATCGCTCAGCCTCGCCGACCGGCTCAAGTGTATCGACTTATCGTCCTGGCGGCTCGGCGATATCGAGGAGCTTCTGGCTCGCCTGATTGAGCAGATCCTGGGCGGATTCGAGGACGCTCGCGCCGTCAATTTCCATGACCTCAACGGGCATGCCGGCATTCGCCTCCGAGTACTGGATGTCATCGGAGTAGATTTGCAAGTAGTTGAGAGGCGCGGCTCCCGGGACTCCACCGAAGAAGGCGGCCTCCGGCGTTCCGTAAAAGTAGACGTACAGAACGTTGTATTCGGCTTGTTCAGGCGAGATCGGGGAACTACATGTGGTGAGACATCCTTCCATGACGGGAAAATTCGAGAAGGAGGTGTTGAATTGAGCCCCGCCGAGAATCTGAGTCGAAGGAGACGTATACGGAGCGGTGACCAGGGACAGATCCTTTACGGCAGCGACGCCCATGTCATGGGGAGGCTGCGTCGGGTTCGCGCGCGAGGCTTCCATCCCGCTCGTCTGCGTGGCTTTTGCGTTGAGCCCGCCGACGGAGGGCTCGATGAAATGAGACAAAATTAACGCCTGGCCCCAGCAAACCATATCAGCACTGGGGCAGGCCGGGCCGAAGGGGTAGGGGATCGTGTAGTCCTCCTTGCCAGGAGTGAAGTTGGGAAGGCCATCGCCGGTCGCGACTGTCAAGGTCAAACCGCTGAAGAGCTGCCCGAACATATCGATCGCCGCGTTCCAGTCATCCACGAACACCTGATCGGAGTTCGGGGGCAGCGGCGGAGATTGAAACCCAAATAGCAAATTCCACATATCGTTAGGCGCAATCATAACCCCGCCAAACGTTTGTTCAGGGGCTGTCGAGTTGCTGGGCAGGATGATTTCGGCTGACGCGGCCGTGGGGCCGGCGACGGAGATGGAAACCAGTGCGGGGTTCCAGCCATAGCGCCCCGCGAGCACCGTCAGAAAATTCCTCCAGGCGCTCTGGTACACGGGATTCCACGGCAGAGGAAGGTCGTTGTGATCTTGTTGCTCCTCGAAACCAGCGAAGGTTGCCTTTCCGCAGTCGCTCGGGGGCATCCCACCGGTAAAGAGAGGATTGCAAGAGGGAAGCTCATCCAATAGCCATAAGGGCGACTGAAATCCCGGCTGCACGATGAGCTGAATCGTTTTGGGGGCCGCGGTCAGATGTTCAACGTCCCAAATCAAGGCCTCGAGGAAGGCCAAGTCCACGTACGTCCAATTGTAGGCATTGAGGGCCCCCGGAGGATTGGGGTTGAGCGTGTCCCAGTGCACTTGGAGAGCGAGTCCGGCGATCGCCGGGTCAGCAAGCACCTGCTGGTAGAGGCTGGCGAAATAGTTAGTCAACTGCGCGGGCGTGGTCAGCGGAGGCGTCGCATTCGCTTGCTTGGAGATCTCCTGCTCGATATTGACCACGGCGTAGACGCCTCGCGGCCTGCGTGGGCCTTGCTGCAACATCTGAGAGTCGAGGCCTATGCCCTGGGCCGGGAGTGAGCTAGCCAACAAACCACTCAGCACAACCATCACACATGCAGCCAGCCAGCTCTGTCTCATCGAATCACTCCTCCCGAATAAAGTCGTAGTGGGCTAGACAAGAATCGCGCTGTCCCAGCGTCGAAAACATCGACGCATCTTACCGCAGGCCCAAAGCATTTACGCGGAAAAGTTTACGCCAAACGCTAAGCAAAGAGTTTCAGTACTCTCACAACTCGAAAAGTTCGTCGCCATTAAACGCGCAGCTATCGAACCCTGCATGTCCCTTTGTTGTGCAATGCCCGGTAGTCCGCACATCAACTTCCGAATCGAGAACGATGTTGTGGGAAGGTGAAAATACAGCCCTGGGCGAATCGTCGGACACTCGGAACGAATCGCAAAGTCCTGGTTAACGCGTTTATCAGGCATGTGAATTGCATTCGCGTGCAATGTGATGCAGCCAGGAGCACAAGGATGCCAGCAGGCGGCACATCTCCGTTAGCCGGGCACTAAGCACACGTGTCCGGTCACGCCAGTCTGCAATTGGATCTTGCGGAGAAAAGATGCGCGCGGTCGAGCGAACCGTTCTTGTGGATTCCTCGCCCCCTACTGGAGCTTCGCGTATTCTGCCCGGGCCTGCTTCAAAATGGGAATGTCCGAATCCGCTTGCTGCCAGAGCGAGAAGAAATTCTGATAAGCCATCCGGGCCTTAGCCCTGTCGCCCTGAAGCACCTCGGCCCGACCGATCTCCAAGTGCGCGAGTGCACCGATCGGCGAGTTCACAACTACGCCGGGATGATCCAGGATTTTCTGAAATTCCGCCGCCGCGGAAACTCCGTCGCGAGCTGCCAGGTAGGCTTTGCCCCGACTGAACATCGGAAGGCACTTAAGTTTGTAACCGAGTTCGTAAGGGGCAGTCGCTTCCAGGAGTTGAATTGCCTGCAGCGGATTCCCGCGCGCCATTTCAATCTCGGCTCGAATCTCCGGCAGATCGAGGTATTGCACGATTGTGTCGTCCGGGAAACGTTTCGCCAGGTCGTCCGCCAGGGATTGCACTTGGCCGGCGTTCCCGGAGAGCGCGTAAGCGAGGGCCGCGTTGAATTCGACGTCGGCGGCTTGGGAAATTCCCAACGCGGCGCCGGCGTCGGATTGCGCTTGCGGGGCGTCGCCAAAAAGCGCCTCGTGGAACGCCTCCTGGGCCCGATACTTTCCGGCCGTTTCTCGCCTCTCGATGCCCAGGGCTGAAGAGACCGCTTGATCGGTCAAATCGCGGGAATTCTCCAGGAGGCCGGACGAAGCCGCCGTCAAAGATTCCATGAACAAATATTGATACCGATATTGCGTCTTGTCCGTCGCCCAAGCGACTTCTTTCGCCATTCCTGCGGCGTCGTGCTCCATGAAACTTAGTTTATATAGAGCCTCATGTTCTCCTACCGGATCCAGTCCTCGCGCGCGCGAGGCCTGGATGTCTGCCTTGGCTTCGTCAAGCCGGTCCAGGTCGACGTAGTCGAATGCCAGCTCCTCATGGGATAATCCGCTTTCCGGGTTTATCCGAAGACCACTTTCGCCAGCGGAGAGCGCTTTGTCGTATTCGCCCAAGGATTGATATATGGCGCCCAAGGTGAGGTAGTTTGTTTCGTCCTGCGGATAAACCTGTTTTGCCAACTCCAGGACCTGACTGGCTTTTAGCATATCTCCGGTGACAAGTTCGTAATAGTGCGAGGTGATGTAAAGCTTTTCCCGCCCGCTGGTGCGCTCAACGAGTTGATAAGCCTTGGTCGTTTCCTCGGTTGCTTTGGCCCGCTCTCCTAGGTTGCCGTAACACGCCGCAAGCCTGGCGTGGGCCATCGCAAAATTGGGATCCAGGCTAATGGCACGCTCGAAAAACGCGATGGATGCTACCCAGTCTGCACTAACAAGCATCTCCTTGCGCCCCAGCGTGTATGCCTGGAGCGCGTCGAGCGAGGACGTCGTGGCTTGTTCCAGGGGCACATCGTATTGTTGAATCGAACTCAAAGACTCGCCGAGCTTTCCGCGCAGTTCCGACGCCCCTCGCGCCAGGGCCGAGAGCACCTGCGACTTGCTATCAGCGGTTACTTGCTCCACGGTCAGAATCTGTCCCGTGCTGCACTTGATCGCGCTAAGCCCCAGGACATATTGCGGTCCCAGACTCGCGATCGAGCCGCCGATCACCGCGGTCGCTCCCAACCGTTGACACACCTGTCGTGCGACGTCGTTGGTAAGCGGGGCGTTGGCGGGTTGCTCCATCAATCGCAGCGTGGCCGCGATTTGGCTATCTGAAATCATGTTGAAATACGGCGATTGATCGAGCTGCACCGACAACCCTTGTCGGAGTGTCCCATCGAAGACCGGATCGCCGGTGATGTTCGTGAAGTCCGCGATCAGGACGGTCTCCGCGACGGCCGCCGCCGTCGGCCGCCTGCTGCGAAAAAACGAAGCCGCGCCGAGTACCAAGAGGGCCAGGGATGCGCCAATCGGCAGCGCCAAAAGTAATCTCCAATTAACTGTCTGCGGCGGGCTCACAGCTAGAGCATTCAAGGTTTGGATCGGCGCGGCCGAGGCGGGTGCGGCGGTTTGAGAAACGGGATGGCCGTTCGATCCCGCGTGCTCGCCATTTTTCACGATCGTGCGCACTTCCGCGACGAAACGATAGCCGCGTCCCGGGAGCGTCGCGATGTATAGGCGGTTTTCGGGTGTGTCTCCGAGGATTTTGCGGAGCGTGAAGATGTTCTGGCTAAGGTTCGCTTCCTCGACAAAGGCGCTCGGCCAGACGGCTTTCATAAGCGCGTCCTTGGAAACGACCTCTCGACTGTGCCGAATGAGAATCAGCAGCGTTTCAAAAGCCTTTGGCGTGATGGCCACGGGCTGGCCTTCGCGCAGCAGGATTTGCTTGTCGGGATCAACCCGAAAGGGGCCGAACTCGTACAGCACTTTAGGTCCCGTATCCATCGCTTAAGGCGCAAAAGTCGGCTTCCGGTTTTGGGGACCGAGCGCCGGAGGACTACTTGCTGTGCGCGGCAATCTATCACATAGATACGCCCCGGGCAACAGACTCGGGAAGAGGGACAGCAGTTTCGCAAACCGGGCCACTAAGAAAAGATAATCGGTTGATTCAGCATGTGTTGCCTTGCTTGGCAGAGCCGGAGGGTTTTTGCAGGGGCTGTCGAGGCGCTAAAATGGCTGGGGCT
>JBEKBP010000105.1:0-7892 GCA_050015335.1 Candidatus Acidiferrales bacterium
AACTGGGAATCCTGCCGTCATTGCAGGATTTCCAAGCGTAGTGGGAAAGTCCCGCCTTTGGACTTTTCCACGGAGCGGGTTTTTCCACCGCCCTTTTACCCACAAATACTGCTATAGAGCCACAACTCCTTTTAAGCCATCAGGATTTTATTCAGAACCTTGCGCGGAACGCCGAGCATGACGCCTTAAGCAGTGTCGCCATAGTAGTAGTCGTCCCGGTCCTTTCGATTTTCTTTTTAGCCGAGGGTCGCCTGATCGCGAACGCGCTTATCGGGCTTCTTTCCACCGAGGAAACTCGCCAAGCGATTGAGGATGTCGCGCACGACCTGAACCTAGGGTTCAGAAAATACATCAGAGCCAAAGTGACTCTTGCTGCCTGGTCATTTGGCTTCTATTCAGCTGTCATGTTGCTGCTGAAATTCCCACACCCGATCGCATTCGCGATTTTAGGTGGAATCTTGGAGTTTGTTCCCGTGGCTGGGTGGATCACTGCCGCAGTGGCCTTTGTCGGGGTCGGCGCCATGACTCACTCGCACTGGATCTGGATGGCGGCACTCCTCGGCGTTTGGCGACTGATCATGGACTACTACATTTCCCCGCGGGTCGTCGGACACAACCTCGAGATCCACCCCCTGCTAGTGATTCTCGCTGTGATGGTGGGAGGAGAAGTTGACGGAATCGTCGGCGTTTACCTGTCGATTCCTGCAATCGTGGTTGTGCGTGTTTTGTGGCAAAACTATGTCAAACGACAATTGCAATCGGCGCCCGAATTACTGACATCCGTCGCTGAGGGGGTAAGCAATGATCGGATATGAAGCCAGAGTCTGCGGCTTTTGCCAGCATTCAATCCTTGCGGGCCAGCGATGAGTACGCGAAAGGATTGCCGGTCTCCAGGTTACAGGCCTAAGCGCGCCTTATTGGCACTTTCATGCAGAGCCGTTCGAAGGGCAGGGGTGAGCTGTTGGGAGAGCAACTGGACGAAGCGAGAAATTGATCGAGAGCGTCATCGTCCCGAGTTGGCCTCATCGGTATCAAATCTCTATTCCGGATCACTTCCTACATGCGTCAGATCTCGGCAACGCTTGACATCGTACATGCTGAAACTGCGAGCTACCGCTCTGCAACGCCTTTTCCCGTCATGTAGCGGTGATGACAGGTTTATGAAGACCATTCCTTGAGGGACTAGATCTACGACGTTTCTATGAGACTTCCGTGACCGCGCGTGACCAGGCCTTGGGCCGAGCGCCACCACTCCGATGATCGCGAGGCGCATCAGTCGAATTCGACTCGTTACTCCTGACCTACGGTTCGTTCTTCGCGAGTCCAAAATCGTTCGCGAAGGGTCCTCTTGAGGATCTTGCCCGAGCCACTGGTCGGCAGTTCTGTGTCTGAAAACTCAAAGCGGCGGGGGATCTTGTAATTAGCTAAGAATCGTCTGCAATGGCTGGTGAGGTCGTCAGAGCTCAGACCTGATCCCGGCTTTGGCATGACGCAAGCCATCACGAGTTCACCCCATTGCGGATCGGGTATTCCAAAGACGGCAGCTTCGCATACCGCCGGATGCTTGTAGATCACCGCTTCCACCTCGCCCGAGTAGACATTTTCACCGCCTGTCACGATCATGT
Source organism: Candidatus Acidiferrales bacterium (assembly GCA_050015335.1). Classification (GTDB taxonomy): domain Bacteria; phylum Acidobacteriota; class Terriglobia; order Acidiferrales; family UBA7541; genus Palsa-295. The sequence continues at coordinate 1,626 of JBEKBP010000105.1, forward strand.
CTTTCAGGCGGTCGAGGATATAGAAATAGCCATCCGAGTCCTGATAACCGATGTCTCCCGTACGGAACATGCCGTTTCGAAACGCAAGGCTCGTGTCTTCCGAATCATTCCAGTAACCGCGCATGACGTTAGCGCCCCTTGCGATTAGTTCACCGTGGTGTCCTACCCCAACCTCCTTTCCGGCCTCGTCCGCGACTCGCAAATCAATTCCGGGACAAGGCCTACCGCATGATAGGAGCCTGCTTTCGATGTGTTCGTGGTCTTCGAGACCAGTGAGGAAACCAGTTTCGCTCAGGCCATAGCACTGAAGTAATTTCACTTTCGGCAAAAGCTCTCTAGTTCTATGAACAAGTTCCGGCGCCATCGGGGAACCCCCGTAAGCGAGAACTTCGAGGCTGCTCAGGTCATACGCCTTTGCCTCGGGAAGGTGAGTCAGCAGATTTAGCATCGTAGGCACGAGGACCGTGTGCGTAACGCGTGCGCTTGCGACCGATTCACAAAAGCTTTGCGGGTTGAACTTGGGAATTGTGATTTGGCACGCACCAAAGGGCGGGGCTGCAAACATTGCGGGAAAATCGGCAATATGAAAAATTGGCGCTGCATGAAGATAAACTCCTCCCTCGCAGTACCTCATCCAATAGTTCAAGTGGTCAACGTTGGCCAGAATATTGGCGTGAGTGACCACGACGCCCTTCGCACGACCTGTGGTGCCACTCGTATAGATAAGAGCCAGAATCGCTCCCGGGTCATAAAGAGGATCTGGACAGGACCTGGTCAGGCTTTTCAACGGCTCTTCGTCGAGCACAAGTTGCCATGGAAGCTCCACCGTAGGCATTGGGAGTGAGGAGTGCCGCACGAGTCCGCGCGGTTCTGCGTCGAGAAGAATTTGATCGATTTCGGCAGCGGAGAGGCGAGCATTTATCGGAACTGCGGTGACGCCGAGCCAGCTGCAAGCGTAAACCAGCTGGATGTACTCAGGAGAATTCGGCAATAAGAACGCGAGACGATCGCCCGCCGCAAAGCCGTTTGCGGTGAGCGCCGCCGCAGAGTTTTTGACGAGCTCGTGAAGCGCTTTGAACGAAATATCGCCGCGGTCTCCAACCAAAGCTGTGCGTTCGGGGTAATATTGCGATGCCCGGCCGAGTGAGTGAACGTAGATCATAAGTCCATAACCGTTGGCGACACCCGCCCCCGGGTCTTAGCCTGTTGCCTGCGAAGTTTGCGTGACGGTTTCCGAGAAGTTGCCTCTCAGTTTCAGAAGCCCAATCAAGACTTCGTTTTCGTTTTGAGCCAATTGTTCGGTGGAGCGCCCGCCCGCCTCGCGCGTCACCCCTTCGACGACGATCTGCTTCAGCTCGGGCGTAATGTTTGGAGTTCCTAGTACCTTCATCATGCCTTGTAGTGGATCCATGAGGTGATCCATGAAGTGTCGAATCCCACCCTGCCCCCCGCCCAAGTGCCATTGCAGGTTCTGTCCCATTACGCCCCAACGAAGACCCGGTCCAAAGCAGACGGCCGCATCGGTGTCCTCGACACTTAAAATGCCCTGCTCAATGATGTAAAGCATCTCCCGGTAGAGTGCGGCTTGGAACCGGTTGGCAACATGGCCCACAAGTTCCTTTCTGAGAAAAATTGGCTTCTTCCCAATCGAGGCGTAAAACGCCATTGCGCGTTGGAGCGATTCGGGAGACGTTTTAGCTCCTCCCACTACCTCCACCAATGGAATGATGTGCGGAGGATTAAAGGGATGCCCGACGACAACGCGTTCGGGACGCGTACATTGGGATTGCATGACACTTGGCGTTATTCCTGATGAGCTCGAAGCAATAAGGGAATCGCGCGGCGTAGCGGAGTCCATGTCGGCGAACAACTTCATCTTGAAATCCGGACGCTCGGGTCCGTTCTCTTGAACGAAGTCGGCATCTGCGAGCGCCTGTTTCATGTCCGTTGTGAACTTTAGTTTGTCGCGCGACGCGTTGGCGGAAAGTCCTATCGCGGCAAGGTCTTTCCATGCCTCATCCACGTATTTCCGCAAGTTGGCTTCGGCATTCGGCGCCGGATCGGTCGCGGTAACGTTGAAGCCCCGTGCGAGGTAGAGCGCTGCCCAGCTTGCACCGATAACGCCCGTACCTACGATCGCTATGTTGCGAACCTCTCTGCTCTTCGGCATTTGTTTCTCCTTGTTTGAACGAATCGCTTCCACGTTTCTCGAACTTATTTGGTCCCAGCGGCAGCTCCAAGAGAAGTTCCGACGTTTCGATTTGCCCTTTCGGGTCCATGATGGTTCACGATCAAGCGTGATCCTCGCTGACCTGTGACATACGTCCAAACCCACTGAAGGAACACGCTTAGGCGCAGACTGGACGTCGCCAAGAATTGAAGGTGTACGCCCGCCCAAGTAAGCCATGCCGAGAAGCCCTTCACACGAATCTTCCCGACCTGCAGAACGGCGAACCCTTTTCCGACGACAGCGAGGCTGCCCTTGTCGAAGTATTTGAATGGTTTCAACGCTGCTCTGCCAACCACACGGCTGTGAAGCAATTTGCCCGCATATCTGCCTTCTTGAAGCGCCACTTGGGCGACTCCGGGTAGCGATTTGCCGTTCTCATCGAAGGACGCGGTATCCCCAACGACAAAAACTTCCGGGCACCCCGGCACGCTGAGGTCGGGCAGAACCCGTACTCGTCCCGCTCGATCGGTTTCAACGTTGAGCCACTTGCCTGCTGGTGAGGGTGCAACGCCGGCGGTCCAAATGACCGTCTTGCTGAAGATACGTTCTCCTGCGACGATGATGCCGTCCGCATCAATTTGGTCAACGCTGCGACCCAGACGAACTTCAACGCCCAGTTTTTCAAGTCGTTTTCTTGCGGCTACGGAGAGCTCCTCGGCAAAAATCGGTAAAACTCGCGGCGCCAAATCAACCAGTACAATCCGTGCGGATTCCGGCTCGATTCGGCGAAATTCCGCCCTGAGGGTGCTATGGACGAGGATCGCCAAGGCAGCGGCCATCTCGACGCCCGTCGGTCCTGCGCCCACTAAAACAAATGTAAGAAGATCATGGTGCCGGCTTGGATCCGCTTCAGCTTCGGCTTGTTCAAATGCTTGAAGAACTTTGTTTCGAACTGCAACAGCATCCGCGAGACTCTTGAGGCCGGGAGCATACTGGGCGAACTCATTGTGCCCGAAGTAGCTGTGAGTCACGCCTGTCGCCAGCACCAGATAGTCGTAATGGATTGGAACATTTTCACGGTCGGCGTCACTTAAGAAAACGCACTGTTTGTCCTTGTCAACTCCCGTGACCTCGCCAAGGATCACCGTGGCATTCTTTTGGCTTCGAAGAATGCCGCGAATGGGAGAACCGATTTGACCGGGCGCGAGAACCGATGTCGCGACCTGATAAAGCAGCGGCTGAAACAGGTGATGATTGTTGCGGTCGATCACGATCACGTTCGCTGGAGTATTTCGAAGTGCCTTGGCCGCAGCCAGCCCCCCGAACCCTGCACCGACAATAACAATCCTCTGTCGAGCCATCGTTCACCCCTGGGTCTTCCGGGAGACGTTCTTCTTGGAAGGCCGTTGAACGGAACTCCCACGACGCTCCGGGCGCGTCATGTGACTGTGTTCCTCACCTTCAACCTCCGGAAGCCGCCGATTCCAAATGCCCAGCCTTCGGAACCGCGCCGCTGGCACGCAAGCCGGCGATGTCGTCATTCGTGAATCCGAGTTCCTTCAGCACCTCATCGTTGTGCTCACCGATTCCCGGCGCGCGCCTCGCAGCTATTTTAGTGACACCGTGGACTTGAATCGGGCTGCTGATGGTCGAGGTCAACTTCTCGCCGGCGCCTTCGAGCGGAACGACGATGTCATTCGCCCGCAATTGCGGATCATTGACCACTTCCTGCGGGTCACGCACGGCGCCGAAGGGGACGTGAACGCCGTTAAAGATCTCATACCAATGCGACATCGGCTTTGAACCGAAAATCCCATCGAGCATTGCCGACAGTTGCGGACGGTTCTGCGCCAGGTTGGCAGGATCCGCGAATCGCGGGTCCGTGAGGATGTCCTCACGGCCCATTGCCTCCAGGACCGCGGGTACCTTGTCCGGAGTCGCTACTAGAACGAACCAGACGCCATCGGAAGAGCGATATGTGTTCAATGCTGCATTTGCAGGATGGGTTCGATCGTGCAACCCATAGAAACTCGCGCCGCACAGAGCCGCCTGGATAAAGACGCTAGCCGACCAGATACCCGCTGCGAGCAGCGAAGTAGTGACGTACGATCCTTTACCGGTGTGTTCGCGGCGATAGAGCGCGGTGGCAATCGCGGCATAGATGCAAACCGCAGTTGCATTGTCCCCGCTGCCTGCCACTGGCCAGGTTGGCGGCTCTCCCGCATCGCGCGTCATGAATAGCAAGCCGCTTCGCGCCCAGAAGGCCGTGAGATCGAATCCAGGAAGGGCTGCGTCGGGGCCTTTCTCGCCGAAACCGGTGAGATCGGCATAGATCAGCCGCGGATTCCACTGTGCCACATCTTCATATTCGAGCTTCAATTTTTTGCGCGCGGAATGCGGAGTATTGACAATAAACACGTCGGCCCACTTGGCTAACCGCTGGAGAACTTCCTGCGCCTTTACAGCTTTTAGATCGAGCGCAACCCCGCGCTTGTTGCGATTCGACAATTGGAAGGGATAGAGTTCTTCGGAATGCGGCTGAGGGGGGATCTTCTGCCCTTTTCTCCACAGCTCTCCCTCCGGTGGCTCGATTTTGATGACGTCCGCGCCGAAATCAGACAGGATCGTAGCCGCACCCGGGCCGGCGATGAAGCTCGCAAGGTCCACTACTTTCAGTCCTGAGAATATATTTTCGTCTGCCATGACTTTCCCTTCTTTCCCTTCCTGAAAACGGAGTGGATATTAGATTCGTCGCTAGCGTCCCTGAAAGTTTGGCGTACGCTTTGCAATGAAGGCGGATGTACCTTCCTTTTTGTCTTCCGTACCGGCGCAGATCGCGAAAAGCGAAGCTTCTAGTCGCATGCCCTCCGCAAGGCTCGCATCCATTCCTTTGTTTACCGCCTCGATGGAATACTTCACGCCGACTGGCGCGTTGGAGATGATCTGGTTGAGTAGGGCCTCAACTCGCGCGATCAGATTGGCGGCTGGAACAACCTCGTTCACCAGGCCGATGCGATAGGCTTCTTGAGCGTCAATGATTGCGCCCGAAAGAATGAGTTGCAACGCCCGGCCCTTGCCAATCAACCTTGGAAGCCGCTGCGTTCCTCCGTAGCCCGGCATGATTCCGATTTTCACTTCTGGTTGGCCGAACTTTGCGGTTTCGGCAGCGATTCGAATCGTGCTGGCCATCGAAAGTTCGCAGCCGCCGCCGAGCGCAAAACCATTTACGGCGGCGATCACCGGTTTGCCAAGATTTTCAATCAGGTCGGTAAGGGCTTGACCGGTTCGCGTCTTCGCTTCGGCCGTCTGTGAAGTGTCATTAGCCATTTCACTGATGTCCGCTCCGGCCGCAAACGATTTGTCGCCCGCTCCAGTGAAAATGACCCCACGCACTTCGGAATCGTCGCGGGCGTCTTCGAACGCCAATAGCAATTCGGAAATAGTTTTCGCGTTCAGGGCATTCAGTACTTTGGACCGGTTGATCGTCACGTAGGCGATCGGGACTTTCTTCCCATAGAGAACATTCTCGAATTTGAAAGCTGAAGCCGACGAACTCATAATTCTCTCCTCGGAATTCTCGGGACTGGTCGGACCTAAACTAGGAATTCGCAGGAAGCTGTGCGTATGCGATTCCAGACAAGTTTCCTTCCGCGAAGGCGATATTTTTCTTATTCGATCCGTCGAGATTGGCGCTGTAAACGGAGCCGCCTAAATCGGTCACGAACATGCGATTGTTTTCTAGATCCAACGACAGGCCGATGCCTTCCATCAAGTGATTGAACACAATTTCCGGCTCTTTGCGCGTCCTGGCCGCCGCATCCATCGAAGCTCGGTTCACTGTGTTTCCGCGCGGCGGGTCTCCCCGGTCCGTCCAGTAGATCATCCGATTGCGAAGGTCGAGATCGAGGTCAATGGGCTCAGGCAAGTTGTCGTAAAGGACTTCGATGTCCTGCCGGTTGGCAGGCGTCTGGTCTTTTGGGATTTCGAGGCTTGCTCGAAAAATGCGACCCTGGCCCGCGTTGTCATTTCCTTTCTGGGTCCAGTACAATTTGGCTCCGTTCACATCCACCGCGATGCCAACGCACCAATTCCTCGCA
>JBEKBP010000106.1:0-7853 GCA_050015335.1 Candidatus Acidiferrales bacterium
CGTTCCATTCTGGATATCGGATCGGGTACCGGTCGAGCGATCCAATACCTGAATCATCATCGGCCAGACATTCGCGTTGTTGGCGTGGAACCAGTGAAAGAACTGCGAGAGATTGCCTATTCACGGGGAGTTTCTACCAGTGATCTCGTTGATGGAGATGCTACGGCGCTCGCCTATCATTCGGGCGAGTTCGATCTGGTTTGTGAATTCGGGGTGTTGCATCACATCAGGCGACCAGAACTGGCCGTTGGTGAAATGTTAAGGGTTGCAGCCAAGGCTATCTATATTTCAGATAGCAACAATTTCGGGAACGGCTCCGCAACCTCACGTTTCATCAAGCAGTCTATTCGCCGCGTCGGCCTGTGGTCCGTTGCCAATTTCCTGAACACGAAAGGGAAGGGCTATACCTTTTCGCAAGAGGACGGGGTGAGTTCAGAAATCGGCGCCAAGACGAAATTCGATGACGCCACACCCGCATAACGCAATGTAGTTCCGGGCGTTTCAAAACCCTAAAAGGTGTGCAAGTCCAGTGCCCAGTGCGACGTCCACATTTAACGGTGCTTGTCCCGACTTTGCGGGCTCTTTCGGAAGTTTTAAGCAGTTAGGGAACGGCCGGGAGCGACGGAAAGCCGGACTCGAAGAATACATGGAGCTGAAAGCGATTTTCGGATTTGTGCCAAGGTATCGGATCTACTTGAAATGAGAGCGCCTCTCCGAGCGTCCCGTTTTGAAAGCGATTATGTTCCGATCGGGTGACACCTGAGCCAGCGCAAGACCTGATCGGCGCTTTCATGGGGAGGGAACACTGGATAAAAGACGTGTTCGATGCATCTATCCCGAATGATCAGCGTCAGGCGTCTTAGAAGCCGGGTGCTCTCCACTTCCCATGTCGGCAAGTCCAGCGCGTCGCACAACTCAAAGGCTTCATCACTCAAAACCTCAAACGGAAGCAGGAGTCGGCCGGCCATCTCGCGCTGATATTCAGGCGTCTGTGTGCTTAAGCCGAACACCACGGTGCCAAGCTTGAGCAATTCCTGATGATGATCTCGAAAATTACACGCCTGCGGGGTGCAGCCGCGTGCCCCCGGAATTCGGTCCCAGTTCTTGGGTAATGGTTGTCCTGGCACCCCCGTCATTGGATAGCAATAGATGACCGCGCGAAGTGCGCTCGACTCCGAGAGGTCAACCTTCCGGCCAGCTGTTGAGCGAAGGCTGATCTTGGGTATCGTCAGGCCGACCAGATGGTCCGCCGCACCGTCATCTAACGGCCGAGGTAGATCCGGTGGCAACGGGAATGCGGTCTGCTGTTGCATGCCACTAGCAAGCGTACTATGAAGTCCAACAGAAGCATACGGCTAGTCCCCTGCGAGTATTCGCAAGACAGGACGCTAGCTCGGAGAATTCTGACCTGCTAGGAAACCTCCGTCGAGCACCAGAGACTGGCCCGTCATGAAAGATGCCCGGTCTGAGCACATCCATACCACGGCTTGGGCGACTTCGGCCGGTCTTCCAAAACGGCCCATGGGGTGGCAGCTGAGAATGTATTTGTGGACTGCCCGAACGCGAAGAACCCGCTCAGCCATGGGCGTTTCGGTAAACCCGGGGCACACCGCATTGATGCGAATCCCGCTTTTGGCATTTTCCAGGGCGGCGCTCTTTGTCAATCCGATCACTCCATGTTTGCTCGCACTATACGCCGCTGCCCCTACAGAACCGACCAGGCCTGTGATCGACGCCATGTTTACAATGGCTCCGCCACCCCCCTGCTTGAGCATCTGCCGAATTTCGTACCTCAGGCAGAGCCACACGCCTTTGAGATTGATGTCAATGGTCCGATCAAAGTCTTCTTCGGATTGGCTGATAAGGGGCACCAAGACACCCTCGATCCCCGCGTTATTGAAGGCGATGTCCAAGCGGCCGAATCCCGCGACCGCCTTCTGGATAAGCGTGTCAACTTCGGCGGCTTTCGACACGTCGGCTTTGACAAACAGGCCCTTGCCGCCAGCGGCACGAACCAGCTCGATGGTTTCGTTGCCTTCCAGTTCGCGCCTGCCCGCAACCACCACTTGGGCGCCCGCCTCGGCGAAAAGTACGGCGGCTTCACGGCCAATACCCGACGTCCCGCCAGTCACGAGCGCAACCTTGCCCTCCAATTCCGTTGTCATAGCTTTCCTTCTCGATCAAACTCTCAAGATAGAACTGCGACGTGTAGGGTTTGCGTAAAGCTTCCGTCACCCAAACACCTTCAACGAGAGGGCCCCTATGTGTCAACTGTGTTTTCCCCACCGCCTTTCTCCGAATCCATTGCATCCACCCCGTGCCATGGACCTATCGGTTCAAACAAAACAGGAGTGCGAATCAGAGTTCCGGGTATCATTTGTCGTGGAACGCGGTGCGATCTGCATAGCTCGCAATCAGGGACACAAACGGACCGGCACGGTGGAATGTAAAAGCCTTTCGATGAGCACAGGCACAGTTCGCGGACATAGAATGGAAGGGAGAATCAGGACTAGCAATGGCTGAATTTGACGTCTCCTCCGCTGGTGTATTCGGGCACGCAAACGACAAACTTGTGGGCACGTGGAAATTGGTGTCCGCCTCGAGCACAACACCAACCGGGGAGCGAAGCGAAACTCCCTATGGGATCAGCCCTGTGGGTTTTCTGACTTATACTGCAGATGGCAGAGTAACCGCTCTGATCAGCTATGGTGGTCGAAAGCCACTCTCTGCAGGCCGCGGCACTGCGCAGTTGGAAGAACAGGCGGAGGCGTTTAAGACATTTTTTGCCTATGCCGGCCGCTACAGGGTCAGTGGTGACAAGGTCACTCATCACGTCGAAATCTCATCCATTCAAAACTATGTAAATGGCGATCTGATCCGCACGGTCAAATTCCAGGGTGATCAAATCATATTGGTTACACCGCCGACCTCGGTAAACGGAAGGGTTCAGACTGTCGAATTGATTTGGCAGCGCTTACCGGACGGCTCCTAATAAGCATACTTCCTTGGAGAGTAGGATGGAGCTTAGAACAAATCCATCCGGAATTGCTCACGCCGTGCACTTTGCCGTCGGTGTAAGCGTCAGGATGTTTTCGCACTTGGGTTGCTTGTCCTAGAAATACGCCGGTCCACTGAATTGTCAGAGGCGGCGAAAAAGTGGGCCACTTTGGCGGTCCACTCGCGACACGCGCGTCCCTCCTGCGGGAAGATTTCAGAACGGTCCTCGCCGTCCAGGGTTCGCTTCGCCGCCCAACAACAGGGGCGTCCTTGACGGCTGCGGGCCGTTCCGAGAGCCCCCCCTTCCCCAGAGAGAAAGGCTCAAACCGGAAAGGGACCAGACCATCGCCAAAGTACTTTTTCACTGCCACCTACAACTGAATCCAGGATAGTTGCGAAGTCGTCAGGATTTCGGTGTACAGTTCCATGTTAAAATCTGCACTTGGAAAATTCGCTCATCACTTCTTGAGTTAAATCCGGACCCTGTGAGGACGTGAAGGGTGTCTAAGTTTATCGCTCCGTACAAAAAGGTTGTTTTCAGCGACGAAATTCTGCAGAACCCATATCCTACATACGCCCGCCTGCACGAGGAGGGGCCGGTGCATTACTTGGATGTTGGCGGTAAATGGGCGGTATGGTCGATTTTCAGTCACTCCGAATGCTCCGCGATTGCCAAAGACCCCCGATGTTCCGCAAAACGCGCGCAGCACATGTTATTGACTCTGCCGATCAGCCGCCAGTCCGAATTCAGTGAACTTGCGCGCATGCTGGGCCTGTGGCTGATTTTCATGGACCCGCCGGAGCACACCCGGCTGCGCAAACTTCTCAACAAGGGGTTTTCGCCCGCGGCGATTGAGGGGTTGCGTCCGCAAGTCGAGGGTATCGTCGATCGGATGTTACAGCCCCTGCGACGTGGCTCCGAAGTCGAACTCATGCGTGAGTTCGCAAACCCCATGCCGGTGCGGATCATTTCGGAGATGCTCGGAGTGCCGCAGGAACTGCATGACACATTCGTCAATTGGTCGCGGGCCATCGCCGTGTTTCGAGGTAATCCAAATCGCACGGTAGAAGAGGCACGCGCGGCCCAAGATGCGCTAATTGAGTTAACCGATTTTTTCCGAAAGACTGTTGCGGAGCGGAGACGCAATAAAGGGAACGATCTGATTAGCCTTCTTATTGACATCGAGGAGGAAGGAGAAGTGCTGACCGAAGAAGAGCTATACGCGCAGTGTATAGCGCTGCTTTTCGCGGGGCACGAGACAACTCGAAATCTGATTGGCAACGGAATGTACACGCTCCTGCAGCACCCACAGGAGACAGCAGAGTTAAGAGAGAAGCCGGAGATGATCCGCACGGCCGTGGAGGAGATTCTGCGTTACGAGAGCCCCGTACAACTCACGGCGCGCGTACTCAAGGAAGATATCGAGGTGTGCGGCCGGCCCATGCCGAAAAAAGGGTCGATCCTTTGCATGCTCGGTGCGGCGAACCGGGACCCAAAACAATTTAAGGAACCGAATCAGTTAAACTTGAAGAGGCTGAACAACCAACACCTGGCCTTCAGTGCGGGGCCGCATTTCTGCATCGGAAGCCAGCTCGCGAGATTAGAGGGACAGGTTGCGCTCTTGAATCTGGTGCAGCGGTTCCCGGAGATGAAGCTCACGGGCCCACGACCGGAATGGGCTTCTACCTTTGGATTCAGGGGCCTGAAAAGTCTTCCCGTAATTATATGAAAACCCCGTGCGAGCTGTGGAGCCATGGTACTAGCGGTTTACGCAAGCCTGGCTTCCTCCTGCACAAATCGCTTTCCGTTCTACTTCTTTTGCATGAGCGCATTGCGCAGAAACCCTGGCAGCAGCGCCGGTGACAGAGGTAAGAACGCCTAACTCCGCATCCAACTGCGGCACAGTCGCCTCTTACTTCGAGTACTGTCAGTACTAAAAGTACTGAAGCTTCGAGAACTTCTGATCCAAACGCCAAGTCGACAAATCCGATTGACTCCCCTCCACGGCCACCTAATACTATCAGCGCCGCTATAAATCCAGCAGAGAAGCGTCATAGGAGAGAGAGCCATTGGACAAGGCTTCTAACGCGTTCAAGCCGGTAAGCAGCTCGAGCAATCTGACGTACGAAGAGTTTTTTGGCTTACGTTGTAGCCCGTTTCATCTCTCACCGGATCCGTTCTTTGTGATTCCGTCGGAGAAGCTCGACGAGGCTCTGTTGTCGATTTCCCGCGCCGTCCAGCAGCGCAAGGGGTTTGTGGTCATGACCGGTGAAGTCGGGACCGGCAAGACCCTGGTTCTGCGCTGTCTGGCTGAGTTGTGGCAACGTCAGGGCATCCCGTTCGCCTACTTTATTGGTGCAAGACTGTCCACTGTCGACTTTTTCAAATACATAACCGGCGAGCTTAGAATTAACGTTGCAGAACCCACCAAGGGAAACCTGCTGCGCGCGTTGTATGAATTTCTGCAAGCTCAGTTTGAAAATGGACTTACGACTGTATTGATCATCGACGAAGCTCATCAAGTGCCGCGCGGCGTTCTCGAAGAGATCAGACTGCTGACGAACTTCGAAAGTTCTCAGGAAAAGCTCGTCCAGATTGTTTTAGTGGGGCAGCCCGAGCTTGAAAAGAAGTTGGAGTTAGTAGAGCTCCGTGCATTGAAGCAGCGCATCGCGGTTCGTTGTGAGTTAGCGCCCCTTCGCGAAGACGAAATACAGCATTACATTGAACATCGCCTCGAGCTTGCGGGCGCGGGCCCGCAGGCCGCCTCGATATTCCCTGCGAGCACGGTAAGAACGGTTTACCGCTATTCGCGTGGGATCCCAAGGGTGGTGAACAGCATTTGTGACTATGCCTTGACCGCTGCACACGCGGAGCAAGTGCGCGTCGTTCCGGCTGGGATGATCAAGGAAGCCGCCTCTTATTTTAGACTGGCCCACGTTCCCAATCTCCAGCCAATAGAACAGCCCAGCATTAGCAGCGAGATTCGTCCGCCCAGAGTCCCTCAGGCCCCCGTACGTGCGGTTCAAGCCAAGCGTCGCGGATGGACGGTTACGAAGATTGCGGTGTCCACAGGGCTTCGGTTCGCACTCATCCTTGGTATTGCTACGGTCATGCCCGGAGCTGTGTCAACTGAGGTCTCCATGGCGAGTCGTCAGCAGGAAGCGGTGACGTTGCCGGACCAGGCGTTAAGCACGGCAGAGACACCTCCAGTGGGACAAACAACTGAGTCGACGCCCGAACCGTGGGAACAGAAACTGAAGACGGACGCCGGGAAGTCGGACATCGCCGGCGAATTGGATTCCGTCAGTGAGGGTGAACAGAGAACGGCGACCGCGGTTCCCTTAACTTTGTCCATGCCCCCCGCGCTGCCGCACGACGCGGGCAGAGGTTCCCCCGACGTTCCCGTGAAGATCTCATTCACATCCGATCCAGACGGAGCCGAAATCGAGATTGACGATTCCTTTGTGGGGAAAACTCCGACGACATGGGAACTCAAACCGGGGAAACACACCATTCAAATGTTTATGAATGGTTACCGCAATTGGGTTCAGTCGATTACCGTTGAAGAAGGCTCGGACGTACAAGTAGCAGCAACATTGACGAGATCGACTGTTTCAATGGAATCCACTCGATAGGGTGGTGCTTGGAAACGAGTGATCGGAAGAGGAGTGCGACCCGTCTTCACCTTCGTAGTTCCCTCCTCGTTCCGGGCCTGCCAGGCTCAAAGAACGCGCGATTGTATAACAAAAGGCCATGGATGCGATGCTACAGCGGCGTTGTTACGCGGCGGCCGAAGCGTCAGACAGCCTCCTGCGTCCGCCCCTCGCACGCATTGACCGGCACCTCCGCCTTCGGTCGGCGTGTTCCTTGGAGACGGTCTGTAGTTTGACGTCTGCCACATCGAAGTTCTGTCGCGCCGACGGGACATGATCACTGATGTGAGAGGCAAACGGAGAGACATCTGGGCGAACATGGGCCGGAAAGGAATCACAGTGCGAGAAAGTCCGAATTCGCGAAGTATCTCTACTTTGTAATATCCGACAGTGACGGAACGCCCGTTATCAAACTGAGCTGGGAGCTTTATCACGGAGGCCATTTGTGCTGAGCGTACTTACGAAATGAGTGGACTGAAGGGGATTGCCAAGAACTTAACAGCCAGTTTCTCTTCACACCTGGTTTCCGTGTTGCAGCAAGTGGTGCTGACCCCGCTATACTTGAAAAACTATGGCGCGGCCGGATTCGGCGAGTGGCTGACTTTGTCAGCATCGGTGGCTTATCTTGGTACGCTGGACTTTGGAATCCAGACGTTCGTCAATCAAGACCTCACAGTACGCTATCACCGCGGAGACATGAATGATTTTCATACTCAGCAATCGACTGCGCTGCGGATGCTTCTTGGTATTGTGACTACGGCGGCAGCAATCGCGCTGGTGGCGCTTGTTCTCCCCATCGAACACTGGCTTAGGATGGACGGCAGTGGTGTAGGTCCAGCTCTACCCAAAAGCGCGGTCCGAGGCGCAGTCTACCTGCTCTCGTTGCAGGTGTTTGCAAGTATTATTTTCGGGTTCTTTTCGGGACAGTTCATGGTTTTAGGGCGAGCGCATATTGGCGGATACTGGAACAACATAAAAAGTTTGTGCATGATCGTGTTTGCACTCCCGTGCTTATTTGCACATGCGAACTTCTGTACTATCGCGCTGGCCCAACTGGTCGCCGTGTTGGTTTGTATCTTGGGCGTGTTAGTGACACTTTTTAGAATTGGTCGTGATATCTTTCCGACGCTCCGTTATTGGGATGGTGGTTCCGTCACGAAGATACTCAAACCGTCTGGCTACTTCGCTCTAATCTTCTCGAG
>JBEKBP010000107.1:0-7800 GCA_050015335.1 Candidatus Acidiferrales bacterium
GTAATCGTGGACACTTTAGAATCGTCAGTGGCCTTGTCCTCGGAGGGGTTTGTTTTGCTTGACTCCTCGATGAATCCCATACTCGTGAATCCTGCTGCAGCTCAAATCTTGGCTTATCCACAAAAACCGGAGAGGCAGAAAGATTTGGGCAGCTACCTTACGAGCAAAATACATTCAACGATCCTTTTCGATCAAGCATCCAAGGGGTCAGCTGTTGTCTCGCGATTTCAATCGGGACGCCGGACCTATCGATGCCGCAGCTTTCAAGTTAATTCAATGTCGGATGAAAGCTCCCAAGGAGCCCTCGCGGTGCTGCTTGAGCGAGCCTCCGGGAGGTCGGCAGCGGTTGCCCAGCTCTCTGAAAGATTTCATCTAACCGCCCGTGAACAGGAGGTCGCTCAGTTCCTCTTGCAGGGACTAACCAGCAAAGAGATTGGTATCCGAATGCAGATAAGCCCCAATACTGTCAAAGCATTTTTGCGCCTGATTATGATGAAGATGGGTTGTTCAACCCGCTCTGGCATCGTTGGAAAAGCTTTGACGGTAGAACCGTAGGGCTGCCTCTGCAGCCGATGCTGATCGCTTCCCGACCAAGCGACCATTCCTAGGGTTTGCAATTTGGCGGGGGACACTCCTTGATCCGACTTTTGAACGCCCACTTTCCAGCGCGCACACTTTTCCTAGGACTTTCAGAAGTGTGCCTGGTAGTTTTCGTGTTCGTGGGTGCCGCTGTGGCGCATCTGGGTGCAGCGGATGCGATCGTGATGCTCCACGACGAACAAGGTCTTCTAAAGATCCTTGTGATTTCAGCTGCGTTCGTGACTTGCATGTACTATTTCGATCTCTACGATTCCTCAATTGTGAGCAGCCCAAGAGGAATTCCGACACGCCTGATCGAAGTAATGGGCACCGTATGCGTCTTGCTGGCACTTCTCTACTACGTTTACCCGTCCTTGGCTTTGCGGCGAGAGATTTTTCTAATCGGCGCGTCGCTCGTTGGATTGGTCCTCATACTTTGGCGAAGACTTTTTGTCGCCATCAACAGCCATTCGGAGCTGGCCGACCGGGTCCTGTTATTTGGCGATGGGCCGTTGTCGGACCCGTTGGTGCGGGAGATTGAAACTCGGCCGGAACTGGGTATGCGTATCGTGAGCCAATTTGTGCTGCCCCCCGATGAATTACAGCATGAATGCGGAACACTGTCGCAGGGAGCTGATGATCTATTGGGTGTCGTCAGAACGCATCGCGTGAACCGCATTCTGGTGGCTTCGGGCGATCGCCGTGGGAAGTTGCCGGTCGAAACTTTGCTGGTGTTGAAAAGCCAAGGAGTACGAATCGAGGATGCTGCGGACGTTTATGAAGAGATGACCGGCAAGGTTCCCATTGAGTCGCTCCGTTTAGGATGGCTGCTGTTTTCTCCGGGTTTTTGCGTTTCCCGGTTCTTACGCTCTTATAAAAGAATGGTTTCCATCCTAATTTCGATTCTGGGTCTACTTCTCACTCTGGCTCTGGTTCCTTTTGTCATGCTGGCCATTAAGCTGACGTCGGAGGGGCCTGTCTTCTACAAGCAGAAGCGCGTCGGACTCAACGGGAAAGTGTTTGAATGCTATAAGTTCAGGACCATGCGCGCCGATGCAGAGGCTGATTCCGGGCCCACTTGGGCAGATGATGATGACCCGAGAATAACGCACGTAGGGCGGTTTCTTCGAATTAGCCGTCTAGATGAGATACCCCAGCTTTGGAACGTTCTCAGGGGCGACATGAGCCTCGTTGGTCCCCGTCCGGAGCGCCCTGAATTTGCCGATTGGCTCCGCCGCGAAATTCCGCATTATCAATTGCGGCAGTGCATCCGGCCGGGCATTACTGGCTGGGCTCAAATTCGCTTTAAATATACAAGCTCTGTTGAGGACGCTAAGGAGAAACTTCGCTACGACCTCTTCTATGTGAAAAACATGTCCCCGGGCCTTGATGTTCTCGTGTTCTTGCAAACAATCAAGGTGATACTTCTTGGGCGAGGCGCCCAATGAGGACCCTATTTTGGGTGTCCGTGTCGTTGATTATGGGTGCATATGCGGCGTATCCCATCGCGTTATACGTACGCGCCCAACTGTGGCCGCGCCGGATCCGGCTCGGAAAGATTTTCCCTCAAGTTTCAATTGTGATCGCCGTCCACAACGAAGGAAACAATCTGCCCTCCAAGTTGAGCAACCTGTCGGCCCTCGACTATCCGGCCCACCTCCTCGAAGTAATTGCGGTTTCCGACGGCTCAACCGATGCCACAAACGAGATTCTAGCGCGTTGGGAGAATTGCAAACAGCGATCCTTTCTCTTGTCAGAATGTGGTGGTAAGGCGAACGCTTTAAACCTTGGAATCGCCAACGCGAAGGGGGAAATCGTCGTTTTTACCGATGCCCGGCAGATGATCGCTTCCGACGCTTTGAAGAACTTGGTTGCCCATTTTGCCGATCCGTCGGTCGGCTGCGTCAGCGGCGAACTCATGATACGCGAGGGCCCACATTCTTCGTCCGCCTACGGTGTGGGGATCTACTGGCGACTCGAAAAGCAGATCCGTTACTGGGAAGGACTCGTTGGATCAACCGTTGGTGCGACCGGAGCGTTTTACGCGGTGCGACGACATCTATTGTCGCCCGTTCCTCGAGAAACGATCCTGGACGACGTCTACATTCCGCTCCAGGTTATTCGTCAAGGTAAACGAGTGGTATTTGAACGCCGGGCACTCGCCTGGGACGATCTCGTGCCTTCTCCCAAGCAGGAACTCCGCCGCAAGATCAGAACTCTGATCGGCAATTATCAATTGCTGCGACTCACTCCATGGGTCGTGACGGGTTCCAATCCCGTGCGTTTTCAATTCCTTTGCCATAAACTACTTCGCCTGGTTGTGCCCTTTGCACTGCTGGGCCTGTTTGTCTCGACGCTTTGGCTGCGGGAAGGCATCTATGAAGGCGTTCTGGTCTTCCAGCTTTTCTTCTACGCGCTGGCCATATTGAGTGCGTTCCGCGTACAGGTGGGAATTGTGTCCCGGTTATCGAATATCTCGCTCGCGTTCCTGGTGTTGAACAGCGCCGCAGCAATCGCTCTGGTCTATTTCATCACCGGCAAGAAGGACATATGGTCGAGACGAACTACTTAGGCTTCGACGACGAAAAGTGAGATAGGTCGGGCCCTGATTCAGACTGGCTGACTACGCCCGATGCCAGCTTTAGAGTCCGTGCAACCGTCTGTTCTTGCCGTGATGGTTCCTCCTGAACTGAGCGCCGGACGGTTTCCCCCTGCAGAAGAGCTTCCAGTCATAACAGTTCGAATGGAAACGACATGTCCAGGATCGATTTTAAAGACCGTGCCACAGCATGGCGATGAAAGCGCGATGAAACTGCTTTACTTTGCTACTCACCAATTATGGCCTCTGACATCTGGCAATCGATTAAGGGATTACCACTTGGCGCGACATCTTGCCGCGCGTGCTTCAGTGACATTCATGGAAATCTGCCACTCGTGGGAACAGCCGAGCAGCCCGCCTGACCGTCACGAATTTAACGACATTATTAGCAAGTACAGAGGCGGAGGCTATAGTTTTGGCAACGTAGTGCGGGGAATGGTTGGGGGGACGCCCTTGACTGTGTTGAGCTATTCCCACGCTCGCATAAGATCCGCACTTGCCGAGGTACTTTCTCGCTTTCGTTTCGACGCTGTACAGATAGAAGGAGTGCAATTGAGTGAGCATCTTTCCATAATTCTCTCGGCGCCGAACGCACCTGCCGTTCTGGTCGACTGGCATAACATCGAATCGGAGCTTATGTGGAGGTACTCCAGGAATGCAGAACGTTGGTCGCAAAGGCTGGTGGCAAGGCGTACAGCGGCATTATTAGAGAGAAGCGAACTCCGGCTGTTGCAAAGCTGCGGAACACATACCGTCACAAGCCTCCGTGACAAAGAACAACTCCTTCTTCGGTGCCCCTTCGCAAACGTACATGTGGTGCCGAACGGCGTCGATACCCGATATTTTTCGCGGCGCGCGCTAACGGGAGAGCGTCGCTACAGGCAGTGCGGACCGACTCGGAGTCTCATATTCGTCGGGTCAATGGACTATCACGCGAACGTAGATGCGGTACGGTGGTTTGTCCGTGAGATCTGGCCTGCGATTGCGCAGAAATATCCCGACTTGGAATTTATTATCGTTGGGCGCAATCCAACCTTCGAAGTGCGACAGTTGGCGTCGCATCGGATCAAAGTTACCGGCACCGTCGAGGATGTTCGGCCCTATTATGCGTCGGCGCTCGGCCTGGTGGCACCTCTGCGTGTGGGAAGCGGGACGCGCCTGAAAATCCTAGAGGCGATGTCCGCTGAGGTGCCTGTTGTTTCGACTCGGTTAGGCGCCGAGGGCATCGACGTACAGAATGATGTGCATCTCTTGCTCGCCGATAGCGAGGCCGAATTCAGCGCAGCAATCGACACAATTGCCACTTCGGTTCCGACGCGGTCCAGGCTTACAGGTGCGGCTCGTGACTTGGTGGTCAGCCGCTATGATTGGTCTGCCGCCGCGAATGAACTCTATCGAATTCATCGTGATTGTTTACAGACGGTTGCATAAACAAAACGTGGGGCGGCTGGGGTTTGTATACGCTGGTCCGGGTTTGGCTACGGGTCAGATGCGACGTCGCATGAAAGAAGGAGCGACGACTATGCCACGGGCTGATTGTGTTTGTCGTGCAAGAGGCGGGCGTCGGCCACGGCGATGCCGACCTCAAAAGAGGCTTGTCTTGGCTGGCGCGACACCAGAGCGCACTCGAAGGACTCTGGCCCGGTTCCTCTTTAAATTGGCGACGTGAACTCTCTTCGAATGTCGGACACTTTATGAGTGATGCCGCGACCGGTAATGCGGTTCGCCCGCTGACAGAGACCAATCAGAACGGAAGCATTGTTACGCCCAGTCAATCAAAACAACACTAAAGGAGATCTCATTTATGCTACCCATCGCGATAATTGGAGCGGGCCCCTATGGGCTTTCCATTGCAGCAAACTTTCGACGCGCCGGCATTCCGTTTCGCATCTTTGGCCGTCCCATGGAGAACTGGCTGGCCCACATGCCCAAGGGCATGATGCTCAAGTCTGATGGATTTGCTTCGAATATCGATGATCCGGACGGCGCATTCAGCTTAAGAGACTTCTGCCGAGAGCAGCAGATCGAGTACTCCGACATTGGAATCCCTGTACGCATTGAGACCTTTACTGCTTACGGACTTGCTTTTCAACAACGACTGGTACCCAACATCGAAGACAACCTTGTTGTGAGTCTTACGAAGTCGCCCAACGGTTTCCTCCTCCGACTTGATAGCGGGGAGACGATTGAAGCTCGGCAAGTGGTGCTAGCGGTCGGCATCACCCACCTGGAATACGTCCCCCCCGTCCTTGCGCATCTGGGTTCTGAATTTCTCTCTCATAGTTCTCGCCATCACGACCTTGAACCGTTCCGAGGGCGCCGTGTGGTTGTGATTGGGGCGGGTGCTTCAGGAATTGATCTCGCCTATTTGCTGCACGACGCCGGAGCAGATATAACCCTGGTTGCTCGTCAAAAGGAGTTGAAGTTCCACGACAGACAATCGGTGGACGATCCTCGTCCGTGGTGGGAGCGGCTTCGCGCTCCGCAATCGGGTCTTGGCCCTGGCTTGCGGACCAAGTTCTATGCTGATGCGCCGACAGTATTTCGACATTTACCGGAAAGCCTTCGCGTGAGCATAGGTCAAACGAGCTTTACGCCGTGTGCAGGCTGGTTCGCCAAGGAGAAGGTGATGGGGCGTGTGCCCCTTATGCTTGGATGTGCACCGATTCAGGCCGACGTCCAGGGCGGCAAAGTGCGCCTACATCTTCGCCGTGCGGATGGTTCCGAAAGTGCAATCCTAGCCGACCACGTTATTGCAGCGACGGGCTACAAAGTGAATCTAGAACGACTGGCGTTTCTGAGCCCGGATATTCGCTCGAATCTGAGAGCCGTCAATGGCGCACCGATGCTTTCGGGCAGTTTCGAGTCCTCGCTTCCGGGTCTATATTTTGTGGGCATCTCAGCTCAAAATACCTTCGGGCCGGTGATGCGATTTGCGTTCGGTGCTCGATTCGCAGCCCGACACCTCACGCGGGCCGTGGCGAAGTCCCTCGCACGGAATCGTGCATCGAGTGCGGTTCCGGCGGTATCGCGGTCACAAAACGAACAGACGCCGGCGCTTTGAGAACGCGGCGTGTGAATCATAGAAAGCGCCCCGCGTTGGTCCGATAGGCGTCGCTAGCGTCTGCACAACTCCGCCTGGGTCGTGCGATCGCCTGGCGTACTCCATTGTGTTCGTGGCGTTCTAGTTATTGGGTCACTCTAAATCTGGTGAGCGGATGAAACGCGAAACCGTAGCGATCCACGGAGGTTACGACGGCGACCCGACTACCAAGGCCGTGGCTGTGCCGATTTATCAGACGATTGCGTTCGAGTTCGACAGTGCGGAGCACGGAGCGGCGTTATTCAATCTTGAGGTCCCGGGGAACATTTACACTCGCATTGGAAATCCCACCAATACGGTGCTCGAGAAACGCGTTGCCGCACTCGAGGGTGGAGTCGAAGCACTGAGCGTAAGCTCAGGAATGGCCGCCATCCACTACGCGGTGGTCAATATCGCGGAGATGGGCAACAACATCGTCTCGCTTCCACAACTCTATGGCGCCACCTACACTCTGCTCGCGCATATCCTACCGAAGCAGGGAATCTGCACACGGTTCGCGGCAAGCGATCATCCAGACGACGTCGACAAATTAATCGATGAACATACAAGAGCGGTGTATTGCGAGAGCGTGGGCAACCCGGCTGGTAACGTTGCAGATATCGAGGGACTATCGAGAGTTGCGCACAAACATGGCGTGCCCTTGATTGTGGACAACACTGTGGCCACGCCAATCCTGCTGAGACCCATTGAATACGGAGCTGACGTGGTGGTGCACTCGATGACGAAGTTCATGGGGGGGCACGGAACGACGCTCGGCGGAATGATCGTGGATAGTGGAAAATTTCCGTGGAGCGACTATCCCGAGCGGTTTTACATGTTAAACCAACCAGAACCCGCTTATCACGGGGTCATCTACACCGATCATTATGGAGATGCTGCCTATGTCGCCCGGTGCCGAACAGTGTGCCAACGGAACACGGGTTCTACGCTCGCGCCCATTAACGGATTTCTACTGCTTCAGGGCCTTGAAACGCTGGCACTCCGCGTTGAGCGTCATGTGGAAAACGCCCGAAAGGTAGCGGAGTTCCTACGTCAGCATGTCAGAGTTGAATGGGTCAATTATGCGGGCTTTCCGGACAGTCCCTTATATCTGGTCGCACAAAAGTATCTAGGTTCGCAGCGGTGTTCTCTGCTGACTTTCGGAGTAAAGGGTGGGTTTGCTCCGGGAGTGAGGTGCTTCAATGCGCTGAGGCTATTCAAGCGAATGGTTAATATGGGCGATGCTAAATCCTTGGCGTGCCATCCTGCGTCCACTACGCATCGCCAACTGTCTCCCGACGAACAACGAAAAGCGGGCGTGACACCGGAAATGATCCGGATCAGCGTGGGCATCGAACATATCGACGATATTATTGCCGATCTTGCTCAGGCGCTGGACTGCTCAACAGATGAGTCTGCTGACGTCGCCGGGAGGGTCAGCTTGGGAGGGATGCAATGCCGCTCGTGACTGGCCAAGTGCCGACCCCTTGGAAGCGCAAACCCGGCTCTCCTCCTATACGGTCAGTGGAACGTCACGAAG
>JBEKBP010000108.1:0-7688 GCA_050015335.1 Candidatus Acidiferrales bacterium
GCCAATCGTCGCCTCAACACGGGCAAGCGGTTCAAGACCCGTGCCATTCTCCTGTTGGCTCAAGCGCATGGGCAGAACCGCCGACTTGCCCGCAGGTATATTCATCACATAGTGAAAACAAGCCTTCGTGCCGACTTGATCTGGCTTGACAGAGTCCTCGCCGTAAATCACGTGCCGATGAAATGCGTCCTTGACGTACGGCTTTCGGCTCATGTGCCCCTGCCCAAACACCCGAGCGCCGTTGGTTTCGTTATCTGTGAAAAGCAGCCGCCCCCCCCCGGGGCCATATAGGTGTGTCGTTTCGAGGCGATACTCTTCGGCAAGATGACTGAGCGGTGCCATGGCGCTCGCGTCCGCTTTGAGTGCGAGCACGGCACCGTCTTGGCGCGCGAAATGCAAGGGTTGAATCAGAGGTTCGGGCCCCGGAGGGTTTGTCCACGCCCACGTATTGCGAAACCAAAGATGGGGCAAGACGTGCAAAACGGCGGCGTCGGGGCCGCGATTACACGCCTCGATCCGTATGCAGATGTCTTGGGGACCCGCCTTAGCATACTCGATGAAAATATCGAAATACCGATCGTCGTCAAAGATGCCGGTGTCGATCAGCTCAAATTCCGGTCCACGGCCCTGGCGGCGCCGATTTTCTTCTACCAGAAGGGAATAGGGGAACTCCGCTTGTGGGTATTTGTAGAGCATGCGCATATAACTGTGCGTCGGCGTGTTGTCTAGGTAGAAGTAGCACTCCTTGACATCCTCCCCGTGATTCCCTTCGAGCGGATTCAATCCAAAGAGTCTCTCCTTCAAGATCGGATCGCGTCCGTTCCAAAACGTCGCCGCAAATACCAGCAGTTGATATCGATCGCAAATCCCCGCAATCCCATCTTCACCCCAGCGATACGCCTTGCTCCGTGCCAGGTCGTGCGTCAGAAAATTCCACGCGTCGCCGTTGGCACTGTAATCCTCGCGCACCGTTCCCCAGGCTCGATCGCTCACATAAGGGCCCCACCTTCGCCAGGGTTGGACACTCCCTTCGTCGGGGCAGTTCAATCGTTCGCCCTCGCGCGTGACGACTCTAGTTTTCTTGGGCATCGTTTGGCATCAGGGAAACCGCTTTAGACAGAGGATCAGGAGGCTTCCGCAATGTGCACGACAATTGCGCTCACATTGTCGACGCCGCCATGCTGGTTCGCCAGGGCAACGAGATTCCCCGCGCTTGTTTGGGCATCGGGGGATTCAAGTAATATCCTGGCGATATCGGAATCCTCCACCATGCGTGTGAGTCCGTCGGTACAAAGCAGCAAGATATCGTTACTCGACAGCACGCATTCGGTTGCGTCCAACTCCACATCTTCCTGAACACCCAGGGCACGGATCAAGACATTCTGCATCTTACTCAAATGCGCTTCTTCCGGCGTCACCAGTCCGCGCCGGACCTGTTCTGCGACCAGGGTATGATCGGAAGTAAGCCGTTTCAGCGCGCCTGACCGAAGCAGATAGGCCCGGCTGTCCCCCACGTGAACCAGACTCAAGCGCGCCGCTTCCAGCCACGCCGTCACCACGGTCGCACCCATGCCGTGCAGCAGTGGGTTCTCAATCGAAGCTTCGTGGATGCGCCGATTCGCGAGTCGAACGGCGCTGGCTAGCTTTTTGGTTTTTTCGGAAAGGTCGGGACGCAGTACCTCACCGTACGGGGCGGCAGGATCTTCCTCATTTGCCATGCAGTGAGCTACAATCGTGTCACCCGCGATCGCGCTTGCCAACTCCCCGTGCGCTTGGCCTCCCATGCCATCCGAAATGATGTATAGGTTCAATTCGGGCACCACCCGGCATGTGTCTTCGTTGTTCTTGCGAACACGGCCGATGTCGGTCTTGGATCCGATGTCTGGCTGCATGCACGCGTTCCCCGTCACCGCGTTTCCCGCAATCTCTGTTCCCCGCCAGCTCGTTTTTCGCCGAGCAGCTAGACCATATCCTAATCCTAATTCACGTTTTCGTGTCCTGTGTGGAACCGCATTTGACACACTTCACGCGGTAAGCAGGGAAATTCCCTTCGTGTTTGGTCTCAATCGACGTTTGTTCGATTTGCACGATTTGCCAAACTCGTGCGTGCACTGCCGGGCTGATCAACACTTCGCCTTTCGCCGCCCCCGTGCAATAGCGCGACGCCTTATTCACGACGTCGCCGATCACTGTAAACTCCATCCGGTCCGAAGTACCTACAAATCCATGCACCACTTCGCCGCAATGAATTCCGATGCCTGGCTCCGCGTAGGGAAGCCCACGCGTGCGCCGCTTCTCGTTCACCTTGGACACGGCCGCCTGCATCTCCATGGCGGCACGAACGGCGTGTTCATACTGGTTGGCATCCGGCTCCGGACTTCCAAAAACAGCCAGGATTGCATCGCCAATGAACTTGTCGATCGTTCCCTGGTAGGAAAATAGTATGGGCACCAGCACCGCGAAGTAATCATTGAGCATCTCGACGATATCATCGGGCTCCATATTCTCGGTAAGCTTCGTGAATCCGCGAATGTCAGAGTTGAGAATCGTTACTTCGCTCCGTTCACCTCCCAGCCGCAGACTGCCTCGATGCTTGAACAATCTCTCCGCGACTTTTGGAGGGAACTGCCGCAACAGTTTGGCGCTAACGATCGATTCCTGCCGCAGTTTTTCCTGCAGTTGGTGACTGCCCACGGCCATCGCGGCGTACTGCGCCATGAAAACAATCAGCCGCAAATCTTCTTCGTTAAAGGCTCGGTCAGGGCGACGCGACTCCGCACAGATGACCCCGAACGCCTCATCCTGCCAGAGCAGGGGCGCATACATACCCGTGATGATTTCACTTTGCGAAATGGTCCCGGTAAAGTCTCCGGTGACAGCGCCATTCCAAATGAACCCTTTGCGCTCCGCCATCGCGCGTCGGGAAAGCGTTTCACTTAGGTGAGGGTCGTGTTCCGACCGGTAGGCCTTTAGGAGAAGCCTGCTTGTCTCCGGGTCGCGAAGCGCCAGCGCCCAGCTCTCCGCACTCGGAATGAGGTCGACGAGCCGGTCTACGATCGTCGGCAAAAGGTCTTCCAATTTGGTCTTGGCCGCAAATAGCAACGGGAGCTCGCAAACTAACTTCAACCGTCGGGCTTCAGCGTTTCCAGTGCGTTCGACGGACACGAAATCAAGGTTTGAAGCATCCAAGGCGCGCGCGATATTCACACCAGCGGCCGTCTGCCGTTCCTGCGGCAAGGTTGCGCCAAATTCCAAATAGTTGGTCTGCATGAGTACATCGAGGGAATCGAGGGATTCTACGCGCAGTGTTGTGTCCCCGGCCATGATCACGTCGCCGCCCCGTATCCTTTGTTTCCCCGTGCCCTTGATTTCCACGTTGTTCAAAAGTGTTCCGCGTAGACTTTGGTTGTCCTCGATCCAAGCGGCGCCATCTTCTGTCCAGAGCCTGGCGTGAACACGCGAAACTTTCTTGTCGGGAGACAGGTCAAGCATGGCTGGGGAGTTCTCGTGGGCTCGGCCGAGAACGAAATCGTTCGCCGATATCTCACAGGTTCTTTCCGTGCCGCGATAGGAGCAGGCGATGCGCATGGCAAAGTATAAATAGAAAACCAGGGCCAGCGAAATAGGCCCTTCCAACAACGAAATCGAGCAGTTCCGCTGGCTGTTGACGCGTTCGCGGTAGTAGGGAACACCCTCAACGACTGACAGCCCTACCTCGGGGTTTCCCAATCAACCCATGACGCCATCAGCCTTTCAAGGGCCGCATTCTTGTGGAAAGCAGCGGATATCTAGAGCGAATGCAGGGACTTGAGGATTGCCCCGACCGCAACGAATCGTCGCAAAAATGCCCGGAGCTTGTCAACAAGTTAACAGGCAGTTTAGTGCTCAGAGGTCACAAAAAACTGTAGGACCGTTGCAACGCTCCACCCTGACTGCTGCTCTCGTCGATTCCATCCAGTGACAGAGTCCGAGCTCGCTGCTGCGTATGGGTACAGCCGACCCGGCTTCCCGGTCCCGCATCGCGAATACCGCTCGCCAAACTGTCACTCGTCGTTACCCATTAGCGTTGCTGTCTGCATGATACCAAATCAGATGCTATTCTTTTTTAGTATTTGTTTAGCGGGTCGAACAGCCACTTTTAAAGGGTTTTTGCAAATTCCGCCTCGGCGGTATTCGTTTTTCTTGGCCAACCGTCTCTCCGAGAAAAGCGGCGTTTTAAGGTCCAGGATAAACAACTACCTTTTTTGTTATTGATGTAAAGGTGCAGCCCGTGCGATAATCCGCGAGCCCTTCAGCCCGGAGGTATGTTGTGTCACAGCGAGTTGGGTTTGCTCTCCTTCTAGTTTCTCTTGCAGGACCTGTCAGGGCCCAGTCGCAAGCTCCGAATGCTTACCAGGTTTTGATGTACTCCGCGGTTCAAGCGTCGGGATCAGCTGCGGGAACAGTGCCGAGTGTCTACTCGTACGACGGCCCATCGTGCACCCTGCCTGCTAGCAACTGCAGTCAGGTCACGGTGCCAAGCAGTTACAAAGCGACACCTTCGATTGTAGGACTCAGTAGTGCCCTCAGCTCCAGTATTGGAACGGCGTTGTCGGTGATTCCGATCGCTTCACCGGCCTCCGGTGTCATTACGCAAACCGATGCCGCGACAGGTGCGCAACTGCCGGCAAGTAGTACCCTCGGGCCGATCTTTACCGAACGGGGAGAGACTATCGGAAGACACAGATTCTACGTTGGGCTCTCGAACCAAGACTTTCACTTCACGTCTCTTAACGGACAGTCTCTGCGAGCTCTTACAATGTTGGACCCGGGGGGGCAACCAACTAGCATTACACAAACCGGTCTAGGGATAGTCAACCGTTTCCCGACCACGTTCAACATCTCGGCGGATGTCCGGCTGTCGCAGAATGTGGCGTTCCTCACGTACGGTGTGACCAGCCGCATCGACGTCTCGGTCGGGCTACAAGTGGTCCATGCGTCGATTTCATCGCAGACATCTAACGGTGTGAACTTTGCCGGAAATGGAAATAATAATTTCGTCGTTAACGGTCAGAAACAGGGAAATTGCTGGTGCGTCGATACGTTCACGCCCGGTCTTGCGCCCGGTGCCAACGGCGCAAGCCTGACAAGTGGGCTAGTACTTCCTCAAATCAACAGCTCCAGCTATGGAACGACTGGGTTTGGGGACATGATGCTTCGATTCAAAGGTAACATTGTGGAACGGCGGAATCTTTCCATCGCAGTTGGCGCTGACCTGAGACTTCCAACGGGAAACGCGCAAAATTTCCTAGGGACCGGAGCTGTGGCGGTAAGGCCGTTCCTCGCCGCTTCACTTTACACCAAGGCACTGGGTCATGGTCTTGTACTCGCTCCTGACCTAAACGTCGGATGGCAGGTGGCCGGACAGAGTATCTTAGCAGGGCAGATAACCGCTACGCCCCTCACTACCAGTTCGCCCACGGAATATGGACCACCGTTCGTTACGAGCAAGGGTTACCTCCCTGATGTATTTTCCTGGGCCGTTGGAACGGAGCTAGCTTTGGGACGGCATCAGACAATTGTCGCGGACATTCTGGGAAATGAGATTGGATGGCTTCATGGAATTCCAAACACGACGGCTCAGGCAGTATCGAATGTCCCGCTCGCAAGCGCTGCGGCGACCCCGACAACCGTGACTGCCTCTGGTCTGGTCTATGCTGGTCACGTGTCATTCGGTCAATACAGCGGAGCGTTCGGGTATAAGGCGCGGGTGCTTGGAAATCTGGTTGCCACCTTCAACATGTTGGTCCGATTCGATAGTAACGGCCTGAAGGCCAAGACAGTCCCGCTCTTTGGTTTAGGTTACACCTTCTAACACAACTTCAGCGATTAGCGGCTAGGTTCGAGAGGGTTCACGATCAGCCAGTGGTCACCTGCCTTTTGGAGAGTGACTCTCACCTTCTTCGGGGTGGAGCGCTTAGCTTCATGCCCTGGTTCTGTCGTTATCGAAACCAAGTCACACGGGGCGAACGCCGCATCACCGGTGATTTCAATCTTCCCATTTGGGTTGAGCGTCATTGCAAAGCTGTATCCTGCTCCTGCATTCATGGCATCGACGTATCTCTTGTCCACCTTCGGCCAAATAGCTTTCAAATCGCGTGCATGCCCATGCTCAAAAGCGGTATTGAATTGATCTAAAGCCGCACGTATGGCGACTTCTTCGGCAGGCGTCGTACGAGGGCTACTAGGAGATGGAATAGAAGGTTGAAATGGAGATGTCGTGGGCTGGGGCTGGGTAGGGGCAGCAGGCGAAACTGGGTTTAGTGAAGCAAGCGTATTATTGACGGTGTCCAGAATGGTCTTTGCCTCCCGCGCGTGCGGGCCATTGCCTTCGATGATGGGCTGTAACTCAGAAAGAGCTCGCGTAAGCGAGCTCTTGTCTCTTGAGTTTATGGCCCCCTGAGCACGCTGTACAATCTGCTGAAATAATTCATCCGCCTTCTTATTGTCAATGCGGCCCGACACTTCAGCAATTGCCCCAGGCAGAGCGTTGATGTAAGCCAGGGCTTCTTGGGACCGTGGTCCCCCATCCGTGGCAAGTGTCTGGAATCTGGGTTGCATCGTCCTGAGCTCTTGGATTGCGTCGTCGTCGTCTCGCTGCTTCAGCTGGTTGAACTGCGTTTCCAACTGAGAGAGCCGCTCCCCCTCCGCTTGATTGATTTTCTCGAGCAGTTGTGCGGGATCGCCACCCTTTTGCTGGATTTGAATGGCGTCCTGGCGCGCCAATTGGAAGTCTCCCTGGTCCAAACCTCTTTGTGTTTGAGCAGAAAGCGCTTCAATCCCGGGAAGATTTGTGTCGATGTAATCTTGGGCCTCTTGTCTGTGAACTCCCCCCTCGGGCAACCCCAGAATCTGTTTGAGGGTTTTCCGTGCGTCTGCGTAGCGCCCACCAGCGACACTATTCGTTGACTGTTGCCAAAGCACTTCTTCCCGTTGCCTGATCTCGCGCAATCGGGTGTCCTTCGTGGATTGTTCAATGTCGGCTATCTTTTTCTCGATCTCAGCCGTCAGCGGACCGTTCAGTTTGTCAGCAGCTTGAAGGGTTTGTAGGGCGCCCTGCAGCTCTCCCGATGCAACCTGATGTTCGGAAAGCGCAATCGCACTTTGTTGCTGCGTCACGGCCGATTTGACCGCGGGTGCTGGGGGCAGACCTACTGGAGTCGGCAGGGTGGCGCTAGCTGTCGGCTCCGACTGCGAATTGGTGGGCTGAATACGAGTAACTCCACGCTCTTCGGCTTGATGGGATGAAACAAAGTGCTTAACCGTCCACACACCCCCAATCAGCCCAATCGCCACCGCCAACAGCAACGCCGGCTTTTTCAAGTCTCGCTGGCGAACGGCCGGCGCCGTTTGCGTCGTAAACTCTCTCGTCCGATCAAGGATCCGCACAGGCTCGACGGGACTCTTGGGGACCGCTGGTGAGACTGGCTCGGAAGACAGAACCACAGCGGAAACTTCCGGCGCAGCAGGAACAGACACCGACTGTGGCGGCGGCATCGGAAGGACGGGCTGCGAGGAGATGGTCAGTTGAGTCGCCGATGCCTGAGGCAGGCTGCTGGTCGCGGTGGGGCCGGGGCTGTCCGTCGGGGGAGGCTCAACGTCGAGCGGTCTGCCCTGCAGGAAGGCATACTCCTTGGAGAAATTGGCCG
>JBEKBP010000109.1:0-14726 GCA_050015335.1 Candidatus Acidiferrales bacterium
AGCGATGCTGAACGAGTTTTGCACGAATACGGGCTATCACCGGAAATACGCGATTCGGCTGCTGAACGGGGCGCCACCAGGGAAGCCGAAGGAAAGAGCGGCGCGTCCGCGCGGCTGGCGATACGGCAGGCAGGCGCTGGCGATTCTGACGGAAGTATGGGAAGCGGCCGGGTATCCCTGGTCGGTGCGGCTGAAAGCACTGTTGCCGAACTGGATGCCGTGGATTCGTCGGCGATACAAGTTGAGCCCGAAGATCGAGCGGGAGTTGTTGGGGATCAGCGCGCGGCAGATGGATCGGCGGCTACGGGCGAGCAAGCGCGAGCACCAGCGCCGTCTCTACGGCCGCACCAAGCCGGGGCTGTTGCTGAAGCACCAAATTCCGATCAAGACGGACTGTTGGGATGTGGATCGGCCCGGCTTCACCGAAATCGATTTGGTGTCGCACTCGGGCAACTCGGCCGATGGAGAATTCGCGCATACCCTGAAGGTGACCGACATTCACACGACCTGGACCGAATCGCGGGCGGTGCTAGGCAAAGGGCAGACGGGGATCAAAGCCGCTCTGGATGAGGTTCAGAGCACGCTGCCGTTCCGCTTGCTGGGACTGGATTCCGACAACGGCTTGGAATTTATCAACTGGCATTTGAAGGCTTGGTGTGATGAGCAACAGATTCAACTCACGCGAGGACGTCCGTACAAGAAGGACGACAACGCGCACGTGGAGCAGAAGAACTGGACGCATGTGCGCAAGCTGCTGGGCTGGGAACGCTACGATTCGCTGCGGGCGGTGGAGGTGATGAATGACTTGTACCGGCATGAACTGCGCTGGTGGCTGAACTTGTTTCTGCCCTCGGTGAAGTTGCAGAAGAAAATTCGTGTGGGATCGAAACTGCGGCGGGTCTATGGACCGCCGCAAACTCCACTGGAACGCGTGCTGGCTTGCGCGCAAGCCGATCCCGGCCGCGTGGCCGAACTGAAGCGGCTGCGAGACCGGCTGGACCCGTTTCAACTGGCGCGGGTGATTGATCGGAAGCTGCAGCGAATCTACGCGCTCACGAACCGGCGGCTGAGTCCGCAGCCGGCGAGCGCGGAAGGAAAAAACACGAATCGGCAGGGAAAAGGCTGTGGGAAAGTCGCTGCGGGGAAAACCAAGAACAGGTTTTCCCCTCCGCTTGGAAATCCCGCCAAGGAAGCGAGATTCCCACTTTTCCACAGCCACGGCGGAGACGATTCCCGGGTTACATTTTCAATGTCTCGACAACCACCCCTACGGTTACATTCTTAAATGGCTCGACGGGCTGGACCGTGACACAATGACACAAGTTGACACAAGTGACACAGACACAGCCGAACAACACGCCCCAAGCGACGTTTTCGCGGAGATCTGCGGATGCCTCCGACCACCTCCGGGAGAGTCGAGAAAGGAACCTAAAACCGAGTCGCCGCGCCAGATACTTCCACAATGGACGTGGCGTCGAAACGCTCACCTGTTCTTTTTGATCTTCTTCTCTTGCTGCCGCGCCAGAACTAACAACTGGGCATTGGCTGCTAACTAACACCTCGCGGATGGCCTCTTGCAACTCCCGCCCCGCATCGACTCGGTACTCTACCGCCTCAGCCCACTGCGCAGGAATGCGCTCCGCATGACGCTCCCCGTCGATGGTGTAGGTCAGCGACCAAACGGAGCGCCCTGGGCACACCGGCAGGTGTGGGCTTTCGACACCGTGTATAACTCAGCGTTAGGGTTCCCGGGAGTTGATCATCCAGCCGAGGGAGATGGTGAAGAATTTCAAACTTGCGTTGGCGCAAGCGCGAGGCCCGTAACGTGCGTGGCTGTTTCCCACATCTTGTAGCAGTAATGCTACACGAAAGTAAGGCCAGTACTCTATTCCGAATGAGAAAATAGAACACATTCGGACGAACGTAGGCTACCGCTGGAAACAGTGGTTCTTCAAGGATTCCTTATAGACACTGGGCCCAGGGTCCGAAATCGCTCGACACAGGCAGCCAACCCGCTTTGAGGCGCGGTCGGCGACGGTTGCGCGAACCCGCTGTGTGCCGGGAGCGAGGCGTTGATTTTTTCATTGAGGAAGATCGTGAAACAGGGTATATACCGCTGCTAACCTCCCGCCAGGGGTAGAAGAAGATTCGCAACTGCTCTTGCGAGAGATCCCGAAGCTGGCGTGGTGAAGGAGTTCAAGGAGATGACCAGTCATGGAACACGTAATTGCGGAGATGCTTCGGAACTTTGAACAGGGAAAGATTACCCGTCGCCAATTGATTCAGAGCCTGGCGATGGCCGCAACGGCGTCGTCTGCCGCGAGCGCGGCGCCAGCTATGGTTGGCGGCGGTCCGACTCCGATGAAAGCCACATACTTAAACCATGTCGGCTATCGGGTAACCGATCACAGCAAGACCAGCGCCTGGTATGCGGAGGTCTTCGGATTGAAAGTCGTGCTCGACGACGGCATGAAGACTGCCCTTGCGGTGGGGGAATCTCAGCTGATCTTCCATAACCGGCAGACCCCAGGTCAGCTTCCCGCTGACCACGTCGCTTTAACGATCGAAAACTGGGATACCGACAAGAGCGTGCGGCCGGCTGTGTCGGCTGAAATAAAGCGCCGCGGAATCGAAGTGAAGCGCGAGACAGAATGCTGTATTCACATCAAGGACCTGGATGGCTTTGAAGTCCAGCTGGGCGGCAAGAATCAATGAAGGGCTCATCGGACGCAGTGAACGCACAAAAGTTGCGGCCCGCTGCAATGAGGATAGCTTGCTCTACGCGCCGTCGAAGAAACGCTTGGGGTTCTCCACGGTAATCGATCTGATCGCGGCTCCCTATAAGCCGATTTCCCTGAGGCCGGCAATCACCCTGCGGCACACGAAGTGGATCCCGTCGGGATGCAGAGCATCGCGCAGCCGCCTGTCTGCCGTGGGGGGATTGGGACGAGCCAATTGCGTAGTCAGTTTCCACCATAATTCGGTCGCCGAAGCCGCCCTCCCCCAAGGCCTCGATCGACACGAGCCGTTCGGGGAAGCTCGTGCGAGGCTTCGGCGGGTCAGCGCCGCCCTTGAGCCGGTCATCCCCAAGTAGTAGCCTCGCCGGGCGAGACCCAGCAAATAGCCCATATCGGTCGTGTCGGCGGAATGGCCGATGCCCGAATGTCAGTGCCATCGATGCCAAGCTGAATTTCGCGAACCAAGTATTCGGTCATTGTCCCCCACCGATCGCACCCCATGCAGCGCGGAGGCTTAACCCAGTATCCCGTTGCGGCAACAATGTGGACGCCCAACTTGTGGGAAACTTCCTCAAATAAGCGAATAGCGCGCCCCAGATCGATGGTTGTAAGGTCCGTGAACGAATCCAGGACTTCGTCCTTCGCCCTTTTGAGTCTTTCGACGGCTATCTTGACGAATTGGTCCCGGGGCCACCCATCAGTTCGGGCCAGTGGGTCCAGAATCCTCCCGAGAGGCAGCAAACAGGTTCATGCGATTGGTCAAACCCCAGATGGGAATTGCTGAGAGGCCCCAATACAGTTTGCACCGTTCCATTTTTCTGAGGCCCGCTTGCGGATTCCGTCGGCAATGCGACCGCCGCAACAACGGTTGCTGCCAAAAAACTCCTGCGCGACACGTGACATTCTGGAGTCATGGCACGACTCTCCGGGAACCTGTGACCGAGGCAATCACCAAGTTCACAACGAATCGTTGATGGCTCACCCTTGCACCATAATAACCACGCGCCCTATCCTTCCATTCCGTCCCGGCCGCATTGTCAAGAATCGGTGCAATCACGGCAGTGAACGAATTGCAAAGTGGGTGGAAAAGGTGTACTTGGAGTGGGCAGTTCCGGGCCGGGATTCTCCCGGGGATCACGGAATGGCTGTCGACAGGGAGTCCGCGATGCAAACCGCGACGTGGAAGTTGATCGTAATCATGCTGGCCGCATCGAACCTTGTGGCGGGCATCGCCATCGTGCGTGCGAAAGTCCGTCCCGTTTCGAACCAAGCGCCGCAAGCGCCGGGGCGTTCGGTTTCCATCGATGCGGACGAAATCAGCGGTGTTGTGACAAGCACAGCCGGCAGGGAAGCGGGCGTGTGGGTAATCGCTGAAACCGAAGATTTGGGAACGAAGTTCCGAAAAATAGTTGTCACGAATGACCGCGGACAATACCTCCTGCCAGAGTTGCCGAAAGCCCATTACAAAATTTGGGTTCGCGGCTACGGCTTAATCGATTCAGAACCTGTAGATGCAGCGCCCGGTAAAACGTTAGCGCTGGCTGCCTTGGTCGCCTCCGACCCGAGCGCCGCCGCACAATACTATCCGGCGAGCTATTGGATTTCGCTTTTAAAAGTCCCGCCGAAGAGCGCCTTTCCCATGACCGTTCCGGTTTCGCCTTCCATTGCGATCCCAACCCAAGCCGACTGGCTCTACACGGTAAAGGGCTGCTGGGGCTGCCATCAGATGGGAAGCAAGGCGACCCGCGAGATTCCTCCGAGCGTGGGTAAGTTCAACTCGAGCACCCAGGCTTGGGCGCGGTTTATTTCCTCCGGGCAACTCGGGCGGCAAATGAACGGCATGCTGAGTCAGATCGGACTCGACCAAGGCATTGCGCTTTTTGCCGATTGGGGCGACCGCATCGCGAACGGAGAACTGCCGCCCGCACCGCCGCGGCCGCAGGCAACTGAACGGAACGTGGTGGTCACCGTGTGGGATTGGTCGGTACGGGGGGCGTTCCCCTATGCCGCCGTCAGCACGGATAAACGGAGTCCCACGGTGAACGCATACGGCCCCATCTACGGCGGAGACTGGTTCGCCGGAGCGCTGGCCCTAGTCGATCCAGCCAAAAACACCAAGGCCATGATTGAGATTTCGCTGCCGAACGAGGAAGTCCTTAATCGGCTGACGCCTTGGGCGCCCCAGACGCAGAGTGTGCCATCGGTTTACTTCGGCGATGAATTAATTTGGAAAGGGCTTCTGAATCCCGGCTCACTGGCAATGGATCGCAACGGTCGTGTCTGGTTCAATGTGAAGAATCGTCCTGACAATCCCGCCTATTGCGGCGGGAAGTCAGGCAATCCATACGCGGCGTACTTTCCCAGGGAGTCCGGCAATAAGGGCATCGGTGTCTATGATCCCAAGACCCGCAAATTCGAATTCGTCGACCAGTGCGTGACAACCGAACATATTGTGTTTGCCGATGACAAAGACCAGACCTTGTATGCCTCTACCAAGGAGGGAGGACTCAGCTGGGTCAGCACGCGCGTTTGGGATGAAACGCACGACTCCGAGAAATCCGGGGGATGGTGCCCGGCAGTCATCGACTACAACCGCGACGGCAAGCTTGGGCCCTATACGACAGCCCCCGAGCCAGTCGATCCCAAACGGGACCGCGCGGTCTCCAATCCGCTCGGCGACATGATCGCCTACGACCCGGCCGATGGCAGCGTGTGGTATACAGCGCTCAACCCCAGGCCCGGAAAGCTGATCCGCATGGTGAAGGGCGCAAATCCGCCGGCAACTTGTAACGCGGAGGTTTACGAGGTGCCATACGACCCCAAGGGCAGGGAGAAAGGCGGTTCGCACCCGAGGGGAATTGATATTGACGCAAATGGCATTGTCTGGACGCCGTTAGCGGGCGAGGGCGTTCTTGCCAGATTCGACCGCCGCAAGTGCAAGGTGCTCACCGGGGAAGCGGCCACTACCGGACGTCACTGTCCGGAAGGCTGGTCCTTCTATCCGATACCCGGCGCCGCCTTCAAGATACAACCCGACGTGAAGACCGATTTCGCCTACGCCATGTGGGTGGACCGCTCGAACACCATCGGCCTGGGCAAAAACCTACCCGTCGTGAGTGGCGCAAACTCGGACTCGCTGCTCGTGTTCAGTCCGGATACCGGGAAGTGGGTGTGCTTGCGCGTTCCCTATCCGATGGGATTTTTTGCGCGCTTCCTGGATGGTCGCATCGATGATCCGAGAGCGGGATGGAAAGGGCGGGGTCTCTGGGCTGCGAACGAAACCACAGGTTCCCAGCTGACCGAAGGTGGCAAGAACACGCCCAGCCAAGTGGCGCATTTCCAGATTCGGCCCGACCCGCTTGCAAAGTAGCCGCACTTAAAGGGGCGCGTAAGGGATTCTTCAGCGCGGCGGTCCCCAACGCGACCGTCACACTCACGCGTACGGCGAGCGGCGGGCGCGCACGACTACGACGAGGGGCAACCGAACCTATCATCCACAATTGAACAACCCCTCGGGGGCCCATGGGACGTTTCCAACTGGACCTTCCGACAGATCATCGGCGCATGAGTGAATCCGCGACGGACGCAATCTGCTCTGAAGTGCCTGTTCTAGACCATTTCGTACTATCATCGGCGCCCAGGGAGGCACTTCGCTTCCGTCGGTGAAGATTGTCCAGGGAATGGAATGTGGACCGCGGGTTGAATTGTGCAAGGAGGAACCGATGGTTTCCAGAAGGGAAGTCCTCGCGCTGGCTGGTGCTGCACCTGCGTTGCTTGCGGGAACGGGAGCAAATGCCCCTGCGGGGGCACAGGCCGAGCTCGAACAGCACGAGTTCGTGCAATCGATTTCCTCTTATGAAAAGACTAGCAGTGGAGTTGTGTTTCACTGCGCAACGAGCCAAGGGAAGAATGTCGAAGTGACTTTGACGGTGTGCACGCCCGAGATCTTTCGAATGCAGATGTGCGCCGATCCGGAGTTGAAGAACGTGAAGGGCCTGCTGGAGATCAAGGAGGATTGGGTACCGGTTGCCTACGACGTCAGCGAGACGACCGAAGCGGTGTCGGTTGACACGGGTTCTCTGCGCATCGTGTTCGAGCGACAGCCCTGGAGATATTTAGTCTATGACACGCAGGGCCAGATTGTTCTTCAAGAGCACGTGAAGGACGTTGACACGCAGGGAAACTTTCGAGGCCTGCCCATGGGGTTTACGACCGTGGGCGGAGAATTTCGCAGGTGCAATGAGACGCTCGCCCTTCCCGAGGATGAAAGCTTCTATGGATTGGGCGAGAGGTTCACGAAATTAAATAAGGTGGGGCTGCGAGTCAACGGATGGCTAGCCAATGCGTGGGGCGCGGGAACCGATGACACGCACAAGTCCATCCCTTTCATCATGAGCACCGGCGGCTACGGCATTTTTGCCAACACGACGTTCCGCAACCGCTGGGACATGGGCAGCCGCTCGGTGGTTACACATTTCTGATCGATGACCCCCGGCTGGATTTCTTTGTCATTTACGGGCCGACTCTCAAGCAAGTGCTGACTCGCTATGACCAGATCACCGGCTGGCCGGCGTTCCCACCTAAGAAGTCCTTTGGCCCCTGGTTTATTATGAGCGGCCGAAGCGACACGCCCGATACAACTCCGTTGGGGATCGCGAAAAGGTTCAGGGAGCTGGATCTCCCCATGGACTACTTCACTCCGCTCGTGGCAGCCGAGGATTCCCATCAACAGGAGGAACTTGCTCTGATCAGACAGATGTCGGCTGAGCTCGGCCATTTGGGCGTCAAGATTGGAATCCACACATCTCCGTTTCTAAGGGTGAATTCGGATGCCGGGCAGGAGGCCAAGGCGCGGGGATACGTCCTTACGCAAAAGGACGGGTCCCCATACGAGGCGATTCTACAGGGCGGCGCTCCCGGCAAAAACAAGATCGAGCAATCGGTGGAGGCGGTCGAAAGGGATGATAACTGGAGAGCCCGCTTTTATGCGGCAAACCGTGGGGCAGACCTCATTCCCGATTTTACCAATCCTGCCGCGGTGAAATGGTGGAAAGACAAAGTCGCCTCCTTCATGAAAGCGGGGTGCTTCGGGGTGGGAATGTCCGACTTCGGCGAAGACACCCCGGCGGACGCATATTATTCCAATGGGCGCACCGGGCTCGAGATGCACAACCTCTACACGCTGTTATATCAGAAGGCCACTTTTGAGGCTGTCGCGGAAAATTCGGAATATAGGGGCCTGGTCAACGCGCGTTCCGGAACAGCAGGGATGCAGCGTTACCCGGTATGCTGGTCGGCTGATCCCAACTGCGATTGGGAGGAAATGGCCACGACCCTTCGCGCCGGATTGTGCGTGGGTCTTTCAGGCGTGCCGTTTTGGAACAGCGACGTGGGCGGTTTCAATGCAGTGGGCGGCGGACTCACACCGGAGTTGTATATTCGATGGATGCAAATGAACATGTTTCAATCGCACGTTCGTTTGAATGGACCGCCGCTCCGCGTGCCGTGGGTGTTTGGAGACCGCGTTGTCGAAAACTACCGGAAATACGGCAAGTTGAGATACCGGCTGCTGCCCTATATTTATTCCCACGCTTACAGCGCCACCAAGACGGGTTTGCCGATGATCCGAGCCATGGTGCTCGAATTCCAGAACGATCCCAGTACTCACAATCTGCAGGACCAGTACATGTTTGGCGACGCCTTCCTGGTGGCGCCAGTCTGCAACCCGGTCAACAAGCGCGGCGTCTACCTTCCGGAAGGGAAATGGCACGAGTACGAGTCGGGCAAGGAATATGCCGGTCCGGATACGTTGCACGTAGAGCCTCCACTGGATGTGCTGCCTCTCTATGTGCGAGACAATTCGATTATCCCGATGGGACCCGATATTGCCTACATCGAGGAGAAACCCTTCAGTCCCATCACGCTCGATATTTGGCTGTCGTCTGAGGCCCAATGCACCTTGTATGACGATGATGAACGCGCGCACACGCAAGAAATCGTGACGTGCCGTGCCAGCAGGAAGGGAAGCCAGATCGTCCTGAATGTCGGTGCTTCCGGCAAGATCTTTATCGCGAAGCTCAACAAGACAGGCCGGCCGAAACACGTAAATCTCAACGGGAACGATATGCCGCAGCTTCCATCTCAGCAGGCACTCGAGAAGGCGAAACTGGGTTGGTACTTCGATCCCGCCTCGGTGGTCTACGCGAAATTCGGCTCGTTCGGAAGCGCAACAGAATTGGTGCTCCGGTAGGAATCCAAGTGACCCAACGTGCGATAGCAATGCTGCTACTGCTGGCTGGCCTTGTGTCCCTGTCGTCAAGAAGCGAGGGGCAATCGGGTGGCAAGGATTTCGAATGGCCCACCTACGGAGCGGACCTGGCTAGCACCCGCTACCGGCCTCTCGATCAGATCGACGCTTCCAACTTCAATCAGTTGGAAGTTGCCTGGACGTTCAAGACCGATAATCTCGGGCCGAGGCCGGAGTACCGGCTCGAAGGAACTCCGCTGATGGTTGGCGGAGTGCTGTATGCCACAGCAGGCACGCGACGTGCCGTCGTGGCTCTCGATGCAGCCACCGGCGAACTTCTCTGGATGCACAGCGAAAACGAAGGCGAGCGCGGCGAGCAGGCCCCGCGAAAGCTGTCGGGACGCGGATTGGCTTACTGGAGCGGCGGAGGTGAATCACGCATTCTCTATGTCACGCCTGGCTATCGGCTGATCGCGCTCGATACGAAGACGGGAAGTCCAGCAAAAGCCTTCGGCGAGAACGGCGTCGTGGATCTAAAGCAAGGCGTGCAATTTGGCACGGGCCAGCAGATCGACCTGGTGAAGGGCGAAATCGGTCTGCAGGCGGCGCCGGTGGTGGCCAAAGACGAAGTTCTCGTGGGCGCGGCGTTCAGGGAAGGCTCGCTCCCGTTGACTCACAACAACACGAAAGGCTTGGTGCGCGCTTTCGACGTGCGAACCGGCAAGCTGGTCTGGACGTTTCGGACCATTCCCAGGCCCGGGGAATTTGGTAACGACACGTGGCTGGACGGTTCATGGGCGACGAACGGCAATACCGGCGTCTGGGCGCAGATTTCGGTGGATGAAGATTTAGGCGTCGCCTATCTGCCGGTGGAGATGCCCACGGGGGACTACTATGGAGGCCATCGACCCGGGAATGGGCTCTTCGGCGATTCGCTCGTGGCCGTCGATTTGAAGACCGGCCAGCGGAAATGGCATTACCAGCTCGTGCATCACGGCCTTTGGGACATGGACATTTCCTCGGCGCCCGTGCTCACCGACATTACGGTGGATGGCCGAACGATCAAGGCGGTCGCACAACCTACCAAGCAAGGGATTCTCTACGTGCTCGACCGAGTCACCGGCAAACCGGTGTGGCCGTTTGAGGAAAAGCCGGTGGAAAAAGGGGCGGTTCCGGGTGAGTGGTACTCCCCGACGCAACCGATACCCACGAAGCCAAAGGCCTACGCGCGCAACGGTGTCACGGTCGACGACCTGATCGACTTTACACCCGAACTGCGCGAACAAGCGCTTCAGGCTACCGAACACTATAAAATTGGGCCTATCTTCACGCCGCCGGTGGTGAATACGGGCAGCCAACTCGGGACGATCACGCTGGGGACGAGTTTTGGTGGCACGAACTGGCCCGGCGGATCATACGACCCCGAAACGCACATCTTCTATGTGCAGGCCTGCAATTCGTGCATCCGGATTATGAGTCTCTTTCAATCCAAGCCGGGGGCCACGGACATGAACTACGTCGAGGGCCACGGTGGGCGGGAGGATGTGAATGCGCAAGGCCTGCCGGTAATCAAGCCGCCCTACGGGACGATCACGGCGATCAATTTGGATACCGGCGAGTTCGTATGGCAGGTGGCGCATGGTGAAACGCCCGACGTTGTGCGCAACAGCCCCGCGCTCAAGGGGCTGACGATCCCGCGCACCGGGCAGGCGAACCACGTGGGCACGCTCGTCACCAAGACGCTGGTGATTTCCGGTGACCCTCTCGCCACCACGATTCCTTCGCACGGTCGTGGCGCCATCCTTCACGCCTACGACAAAGCGACCGGAAGGGAAGTAGGATCTGTGTACATGCCGGCCCCGCAGAGCGGGTCGCCGATGACGTACATGCTGAACGGCAGGCAGTACATCGTCGTTGCCATTGGGGGAGGAACCTATTCCGGTGAGTACGTGGCGTTCCGTTTGCCGAAGGATTGAACTCAGAATGGATAAT
Organism: Candidatus Acidiferrales bacterium; assembly: GCA_050015335.1. Classification (GTDB taxonomy): domain Bacteria; phylum Acidobacteriota; class Terriglobia; order Acidiferrales; family UBA7541; genus Palsa-295. The sequence goes on from JBEKBP010000109.1 coordinate 10,978, forward strand.
TCCTGCTGCGGAGCTACGCTTCATTGAAATTGGCCTCGGGAGCAAGACCATGGTGACCAGGAGAGAAGTCCTCACATTGGCTGGCGCTGCGCCCGCCTTGCTGTCAGCAGCCACGCGAGCAGACGCCCAATCACAAGGACAGGCTGAGTGGGAGCAGCACGAGTCGGTGCAAACGATTTCTTCTTTTGAGAAGACCAACACCGGCGTCGTATTTCACTGCGCGACCAGTCAGGGAAAAAGCGTCGACGTCCGTCTGACGGTGTGCACGCCCGAGATCATCCGCGTACAGATGTGCCCCGATCCGGATTTGAAGAACGTAAAAGGTTTGCTTGAGATCAAGCAAGACTGGCCTGCTTCTGCCTTCCACGTCACCGAAAAGCCCGAATCGCTGTCGATGGACACAGGTTCTCTGCACATCGAATTTCAGAAAGATCCGTGGAAGTACGTGGTCTATGACAAGCAGGGGCGGATCATTCTCCAGGAGCATGTCAAGGATGTTGACACGCAGGGAAATTTTCGCGGCTTGCCCTTGGGATTTACCACCGTCGGAGGGAAATTCCATAGATCGAATGAAACCTTCGCCCTCGCACAGGACGAAAACTTCTATGGTTTTGGCGAGAGATTCACGAAGCTCAACGCGTTGGGTCTGCGGGTGAACGGATGGGTCGTGAATCCTTGGGGAGCCGCACCGACGACACTCACAAGCCGATCCCATTCTTCATGAGCACGGGCGGCTACGGCATTTTTGCCAGTACGACATTCCGCACTCGCTGCGACTATGGGCAGCCGCTCCGTTGTGTCCTATACGGTCCTGATCGACGACTCGCGCCTCGATTACTTCATCATCTACGGGCCGAGCCTCAAGCAAGTGCTGGCTCGGTATGAAGAGATCACTGGCTGGCCGGCGTTCCCCCCCAAGGAATCCTTCGGCGGGTGGTTTCAGATCAATGGACACATAAAGGGAGACGAGGGTCCGGTGGGGATTGCGAAAAAATATCGAGAACTCGGATCGCCCATGGACTACTTCACTTCGGTGATTGCCATGGAGTCGACCGATCAGCAGGAAGGCCTGGCCATCATCCGTCAGCTTGCCCCTGAACTCGGAAAACTTGGCATCAAGATGGGAATTCACGTCGCGCCGTTCCTAAAATTGGATTCAGAGACTGGGAGGCAAGCGATCGCGGGGGGATATGCGCTCATGCAGAAAGACGGCTCCCCCTACCAAGCCGTGCTGGTAAGAGGCTCGATCAGCCCCACGACTGCTAGCCACATCAAGGTGGAAGAGACGATGGAAGCGCGCCACCAACCGCTTCGCGAGCGTTGCTCCGGATTTCACCAATCCCGCAGCAGTCAGATGGTGGAAGGACCGGGTGGCCGATTACATGAAGGCGGGCTGTTTCGGCGTGGGAATGTCTGACTTCCGTGAAGATAACCCCGCAGGGGCGTACTACCACAACGGACGAACGGGCCTTGAGATGCACAACCTGTACACGCTGCTCTATCACAAGGCCACCTATACTATGAGGCCGTGCAGGAAAGCGTTGATCACAGGCCGTTGATCAACGCACGCTCGGGAACGGCCGGGATGCAGCGATATCCGATTTGCTGGTCGGGAGACCCCCAATGCGAATTTGAGGAAATGGCGTCCACTCTTCGCGGGGGGCTTTCGCTCGGGCTCTGCGGCGTGCCGTTCTGGAGCAACGACACGGGCGGCTATCTTCCGATCGACGAACTCTCGGCTACGCACCCGGGACCCAGCAAAGAGCTCTACATCCGATGGACGCAGATGTCGATGTGAAAACTATAGGAAGTACGCCGGGCTAAGGTATCGCCTGTTGCCCTACATCTATTCGCATGCCTACAACGCCACCAAGACGGGTTTGCCGCTGATTCGAGCGATGGTTCTTGAATTTCAGGACGATCCCTGCACTTACAACCTGCAGGACCAATATATATTTGGCGATGCTTTCCTAGTCGCGCCCATCTACAAACCGGTGAGCAAGCGAACGGTATATCTCCCCGCGGGGACGTGGTACGAATACGAAACCGGCAAGGAATATACCGGCCCCCATACGCTGCACGTCGAGCCTCCTTTGGATATGCTGCCGCTCTATGTGCGAGCAAACTCCATCATCCCGATGGGGCCGGACATGTTGTACGTCGGCGAAAAGCCCTCCAATCCGATGACGCTCGACATCTGGCTTTTGTCAGAGGCAGAATTCGTCTTGTATGACGATGACGAACGGGCGCGCACCGAAGAAATCGTGAAGTGCCAGGCCAGCAAGAAAGCAGGCCAGATCACGCTGAACATAGGCGCTTCCGACAAGACGTCCATCGCGAAGTTCAACAAGACAAGCCGGCCGAAACAGGCAAACCTCAACGGCAGACAGATTCAGCCTCTCGCTTCGCGAGAGGCGCTGGAGAAGGCGGAAGGGGGCTGGTACTTCGACCCGTCTTCGGTCGTTTATGTGAGGTTCAGCCCGGCCGGGAACGCGAGCGAACTAATACTTCACCTGTGACGCCTATGGCAATGGTCCGCGCTTAGAAAACCGCCAGAGGATTTAGCGGCGATCCGGTGCCCCCTTCTACGGGAAGGGGCGCAAAGGTCAGCATGAACTCGTAGCGTTTCAGTCGCCGCGCCGTTTCGACCGCTTGCTCGAGATCAAGATTTTCTATGATGTTCACGCCCATCCAGTTGAGCACCGCTTGATGGATTGGATTGACGGGAATGCCCTGCGCGGCTCCCCATCCGGGTCTGGGACTCCAGTCGATCGTGAAATCATGTCCAATAAAAGCGGGCTCGCGCTCCTTGATCCAGGGAATCACATCGGCGAAGTAACCCGCCACGCTGCTGTCTGTCGGCGCGCCCTTCGCGGCCCTTTGCTTCCAGCGTCCGACATAGAGCAGAATGATGTCGCCCGGGCCAACCTTTACTCCGGATTTTTGCTCCCAGGCTTCCAGGTCGGCCCGGGTGATCGGGGTTCCCGGCTCAATCCAATCGACGCCCTTTAATTGCGGCATGTCGTAGAGGACGGCGCGGGTTACGATGCCGTCCCGCCAGGCCATGACGCTGTCCTTCTTACATCCTGTCTCAGCGGTCAGGTTTTCCGAGGCCGGGTAGCCGTTATACATCTTTCCGTCGGCCCCGAAGAAGTGGCAGAAGGAGTCCATGTGAGACATGCCGCGCCCGTGGTAGCTCACCTGGTAGTTGTCAACCGTGCCTGTCGGGAAAATGCCCTCGGTCGTGCGATGGAAGACCGATCGCGGAGGGATCTCCGCGTCAGCCACCTGCGGCACGGCGTGCGCCAGCGAGATCACGATCCCCGTCTTGACGAGTTTGGCCGCGCGCAGGCTCTTGGCCGCAGTGATCAGGTTGGTTGTGCCGCGCTCATCGTTGGCGCCCCAGCGGCCCCAGTTCTTGAATTCGGTCTGCCAGCGCAAATAGTCGGCGGGCGTGACGGCCGGCGCTCCTGCTGTCTGCCCGTGTGCCTGCGGCCGCGAAGCCACCCACGCGCCTCCTGCCAACAGCACAACCGCCAGCAGCAGCCTGGGGCAACTCTTCATCGTGTCCTCCACCATAGAATCGAGATTCTTTCACCTACCTTCTACACCCTGGCCACGAATTTTCAAATGAGAAACGCGGCGGGGCTGAGAGGCTTCGCGAGTCGTGTTGCGCGTCTCGGTTTTCCTCCGTTAGAGTTTCACACGGTCGTTGACAGTCAAAGTTGCAAAGTGCTATCAGTTTGCGT
>JBEKBP010000110.1:0-7279 GCA_050015335.1 Candidatus Acidiferrales bacterium
AGTTCAGAGTTGTAGCCGAATGAGACCGAACATCTCGAACGAGCGTGACGCATGTGTGACGGGGCGTAGCGTTGTACTCGCGACATCGTCATCCGCGCTGACGCCGTCTACGCGAGGGCATCAACGTCGTGTATGTTGTAGTTTGTGAGACACTTCCGCCGGGACGTCTCGGTTCGTGTTCCGCAACTGCTCTATGATTTAGAGACTCATTTGTCTGTAGAAAACTTTTGTGCAGCCAATGCAGGACACACCTGATGCTGCTCTCCTGGACTCTCAGACAACGGGGAACGTCAACTAGCGGGGACTGTGGTCACCGCTAGTTGACGTTGATATTGCGCGAGCTCAATTTCCCGGCGGTACCGTGTGTTGTTTTTCCTGAGCGACTTCCTTGTGCATAGTTACTGTGTGTTGCTTGGCCTGTGCGAGTTCCTTCTGATCGTGCTTCGAGTACAAAAACTCATGGCCAATCGTCTGTCCCGGATAGAACCAAGTTACGATCGCTTCGGGCTGCATAGGCATTCGACTTGCGAATGTAACCTCTGTTCCCTCCGATGGATGCTGCTGCTCAGAAGACGTGGTTAGCAGCGTTGCATAGAGTGTTGACCGATCCTGACTGAAGATTCGCACGATGTGAGAACTAGAATTAGGATCTACCATGAACCAATAGGTTCCCGCAGGCAGGACTCGCCCAGGAATCTCAACAGATTGGCTGAACGTAAGTTTAGTGGCTTGGTCTTGCTCACTCGCTTGTGCGTTCGGGAGAGCCAGCAGGGATGCCAGCGCAAGCCCAAGTACTGCAAATGCTTTGCGATTAATCATCTCTTTTTCCTCCATCAAATTTGTGATGCCTTGCATTGATCCAGACTCCAGGGCGCTAGCTGAAATTCCACAGATAAGTGTCGGGAATAAAATCGTTGGATATCGAGTCATACGAATTCAAGACGCCCGGCGAGTACAAGCATTTCTGCACCATTCATTCCCATATGACAGGCACAATCATCGTTGAAAACAAGCAGAGTACGGTCCGCTTGTTCGATGGACGCGCTGACCGGCGCGCCTATTGGCACGGTCCCTTTTTCCTAAACTGCTCTTTAAACCCGCCGAAACTTCCAAATCCGGACCAGGCATCCCTCAGCACAAAATGCTCGACTCCAGCGGGCTGGCGATGAATGAACAGCCGACGAGTTTCGCGAGCTGTTTGATGTCGCTGAACCCAAGTGGGCGAGGACCATCCCAGCGATTTTCTCCTCTCAGTATGCTCGAAGCCGTTTGAAATTCAGCTGTTTCCCTATTTCTAGTCTCTCCCCGTGGCTAACACTTCGGCCGATTTCCGTCTTAAAACAGTCTCCTAGAATGCCGTTTCTGGGGAGCTTCCGAGTTCACCATCTGGGAGTTGATCGGTTCGCTCAACACAAGCGCGTTTGTCGGTACTAATCCGACCGACGAACCGATAACTCGATTGGTGCGCGGATGAATCGTGAACCGCGGCGCTTGCCAGGCAGCAGAAAGAGTATTCCGGACTATAATCTGCCAATGTCATTACCAGGACAGTCGCTGGACATTCGCCTTCTGGTTGACCGAATTCCTGCGTTTACATGGTCGACTCATCCGGACGGGTCCGTGGAGTTCGTGAATCAACGATGGCGTGAATACGCAGGTCTTTCTGCTGAACAATCGCAAGGTTGGGGCTGGCAGACTGCAATCCATCCAGAGGATTTGCCGTCACTCATGGAAAGACAGCGGGAACTGTTGCGCTCCGGTAAACCAGGTGACATCGAAGCGCGTATGCGCCGCCATGACGGAGTCTTTCGTTGGTTCCTCATTCGTTTCGAACCATTCCGCGACGAAACCGGGAAGATCACCATGTGGTATGGAGTAAGCACTGATATCGAAGACCTTAAGCAGACGGAGGAGAAACTGCGCGAGGATGAACGCGAGCTTCGGCAAATCACGGACGCAATACCGCAGGCGGTAGTTGTCCAGGATCCCTCCGGAGTGCCGATCTACGCCAACCAAGCTACCCTCGCCTATACGGGCCTCACTGCTGACGATGTGTTTGCACCAAATTTTCGAGAAAGAATCTTTCATCCGGATGACGTGGAAAGATTTCGAAACGAGCGAAAGGCCGCTCTCGCTCGGGGTCTTCCGTTCGAATTCGAGCATCGAGCACTCGGAAAGGACGGTCAATACCGCTGGTTCCTGATTCAGTACAACCCTTTTCACAACGAGCGCGGACAGGTCACTCGATGGTATGCAACGGGCACCGACATTCATGACCGCGTCCGGGCAGAAGAGAGAACGCGGAACGAAAACGTGGCGTTGCGAGAGCAAATCGATCGTGATTCGATGTTCGAGGACATCGTCGGCTCTTCGGAAGCGCTCCGTAAGGTACTTCGTCAGGTCGACAAGGTGGCCGCTTCCGACTCCACTGTTTTGCTTCTGGGCGAAACCGGCACTGGCAAGGAACTGATTGCTCGTGCTATCCACAGGCGATCCAGGCGTGCGGAACGAGCATTTATTGGCGTGAATTGCGCCGCCGTCCCACCTTCGTTAATTGCGTCGGAACTCTTCGGTCACGAAAAAGGCTCTTTTACGGGTGCGACGCAACGACGCATGGGACGGTTTGAATCGGCCAGTGGCGGCACGATCTTTCTCGATGAAGTCGGCGACTTACCTGCGGAAATACAAATTGCACTCTTACGAGTTCTGCAAGAACGTGAAATCGAACGCGTTGGCAGCAGCCGGCCGATTCCGGTTGACGTGAGAGTAGTTGCAGCCACGCATCGCGATTTGAACGCTCTGGTTGCTCAAGGCAAGTTTCGCCAGGATCTCCTATACCGACTGAATGTGGTGCCTATCCAGATGCCGCCATTGCGCGAGCGAGTAGCTGATATTCCCTTGCTGGTTGAGTACTTCATCGATCGCATTGGAAAGAGGGCTGGAAAGAAGTTCAGAACCATCAACAAGAAATTCCTAACCGCGTTTCAGGAATATGGATGGCCTGGCAATGTCCGTGAACTGCAAAATGTGATCGAGCGCGCCGTGATCCTCAGCGAGGATGGCAAGTTAGCAGTTGACGAAACATGGTTGAAGCGGGAACCGGCCCAAAATCCAGTGCGGCCTCGTACGCTGGACGGCGCCCTCTTAAGGCAGGAGAAAGAAATGATTGAAGCCGCATTGGCAGAAAGCCAGGGCCGAGTTTCAGGGCCTGCAGGTGCGGCAGCTAAACTGGGCCTGCCAGCACGGACGCTCGACTCGAAGATTAAGCGTTTGAACATTAACAAATATCGATTCAAAGCCCCGCAGGCTGACTGATTCGCTGCAAAGACCTGTCAAGCCAATCGCGCTTTCCTCATCAGACAGGAATTCCTGACAATTCAGGACCGCACACACCTCTAACTTCTATCCCTGCAATGAATCACGTATGGCTTGGCGATTGCACTCGTTCGACCGTTCTTCAGAGCACAGATCCATGACGCTGAAGATCAAGAAGATGAAGCGGATTGCTCGAAAGCGCGAGACGCGCATTTGTTTGAGCGGACAGCTTCGATCCGAGGAAGTTGGCCAGGTGAAGGCTGAGGTGGGTCGTGCCGGAGCCCGAGTAGCCTTGGATCTGGGCGAGGTTGATCTCGTGGATATCGACGCCGTCCGTTTTCTCAACGTGTGTGAGTCGGCAGGAGTCTCGATCCTGAACTGTTCGCCATACATCAGGGAATGGATGCTGCAGGAGAGGAGCCAAGCGAAAGACCCTCCGGAAGGGTTGTAAGGGGGCCTATCTCGCACGAGAGACGTCGGCTTACAAGAGTTGATGCGTTTGAAAAACACTGAAAAGAAAAAAGGAGAACAACAATGGCAATCAAGAATGTGGTTCTGGTGCATGGAGCTTTCGCCGACGGTTCTGGCTGGAAAGCCGTCGCTAAGATCCTCAAGAATGACGGGTACAGGGTGTCGGTGGCACAGCCCCCCGAGACCTCTTACGCGGACGACCAAAAGTACACGAAAGCCGCAATCGACGCGATGGGCGGGCCGGTGGTCCTGGTCGGCCACAGCTACGGCGGGTCCATCATCACCGAGGCCGGCAATCATCCGAACGTTGTAGCGCTTGTTTATATAGCCGCATTTGCCCTCGACGAAGGTGAGAGTTGCGCGTCGATAGAACAGGGCTTGCCGCAAGCGTCTAAAGCGTTCACGCCAGACAGCAACGGCAACTGGTGGATAGACCAGGCGCATTTCGCGGCCGACTTCGCAGCGGACATTCCGCGGGAGGAGGCGGAGTTCATGGCTATATCGCAGGTGCCAATCTCCACCGACGCGTTCACCCATAAGGTTACGAATCCCGCGTGGAAACACAAACCCACCTGGTACATGGTCGCCAGCGAAGACCGATCGATCAATCCGGATCAGGAGCGCATGATGGCGAAGCGCGCCAAGGCCACGACGGTCGAAGTGAAGGCGAGCCATGTGGCCTACATGTCTTACCCGAAGGAGACGGCGAAGCTCATCGAAGAGGCTGCTGCCTCCGCCATTTCAGAAGTAGCTCGCGGTGCCGACTAAGCGGCTTCGTCAGCCAATGTGGTCGTCATCCTGAAACCGGCTCGCCGTGAGCAGGGTCTCCGCCGATTCTGACGATATCGGCGGAGGTCTGGATGAACGTCGTCGCCTCAGGAGAACACAATGAACGACCGCATCACCATAGAAGGACATGACGGCGCGTTCGCCGCCTACATCGCAAGGCCGAAGAACTCGCCAGCTCCCGCCGTTGTCGTTCTGCAGGAACTGTTTGGGGTGAACGCCGACATCCGTAAGCACTGCGACGAGTTTGCCGAACAAGGCTTCCTTGCGGTCGCGCCAGACTTGTTTTGGCGGCAGGAGCCGGGCGTCGATCTTAATGTCACATCCAAGGCCGACTGGGATCACGGCCTACGTCTCTACGGAGCTTATGACAGGGATTCGGGCGCAAAGGACGTAAAGGACACGGTCAGCGCAGTACGCAACCTCCAGGAGTGCAATGGCAAAGTTGCCCTTCTGGGTTATTGTCTCGGCGCACTGATGGTCTTCCTGACTGCCGCGCGCTACCCGGGTGTAGATGGCGCTGTCGCGTATCACGGCGGAGACACTGACAAATATCTGGGAGAGGTAGGCGGGCTTAACGCACCCCTTCTGATGCATCTGGCCGAAGAGGACGAGTTCATTTCCAAGGCAGCGCAGGCTAAAATTAAAGCTGCACTAAGTAAGAAACCAAACGCCACGGTTTACAGCTATCTAGGTCAGAGTCACGCCTTCTCCCGGCATAATGGGGCACACTACAATGCCGCCGCGGCAGCGCTCGCCAACGGGCGGACGAGCGAATTTCTACACCAACACCTGCGGTGACTTTCATGCGGCTTGATCAGGCCGACTGCGTGTAAAGAGATTCGAGATGATTAAAAAAATCGAGATAGAGCGGTTCAGTCTGACGACTTCCAAGCCGTTCGATGAAGTAATAGCCGGTGTGAACGCCGCCATCGGTCATCCGGATATGGCTGACTTTGGGAGATTGGCACACGAGGCACGTTCTTTTGCCGAACTGAAGAGTGTAGTTGAGAGGAGCTTGGGCAAAGCAGGACTGATGCTGTTTATGCACTTGGATCATGGCGCGGTCTTGCGGAAAGAAACGGGTAGTGAAGCTCCGAAGATAATTCGCTTCGTTATTGGCAATCCCCTGATCATGAAGGAAATGGCCAAGCACGTTCCGGATGCCGGTTCCTACGCGCCGGTTACGGTTCTTGTAGATGAGCGCGCGGACGGCGTGCATTTGTCCTACGACAGGATGGCGAGCTTCTTGGCCCCTTATGAGAATCGCGACACGCTAGAGGTCGCGAGGGATCTGGATAGGAAAATCGAGGATCTATTGCGAGAGGCTGCAGCGTGAGCATACTTGACGTTCAGTCCTCGATGGCCACGACCGCATATTCACATCTACGATAGAGCAACCCGCGCCTTCAAAAGAGCGCCCGAAGGGTTTTGCGGAGTCGCCGTCGCCAGACGGTCCTTAATCCCCGCGAGCGGACAGGCAAGCCCTCAACGGGTTTCCTGCCTTTTCTCCGCGCCGTCCTCTTTGTTCAAACTGATTAGCTCATCGCGAGTCCGTTTGAGAATCTCTCGTGAGAGGTTCGGGTCCGACACGGCGCGAGAGAGGTTGATCGCCCCCAGCATTGCACTGATCGTGAGAATCGCACGGGCGCGCCGATCAGAGTCGCCATTTGGAGGAACAAGGTCCGTCGAGTATGCGAGGGTGCGCTTGAGTCGTGCAGTATATACGGCCTTCGCCGATCGACTCGCCCGAGACATGTCACCCAGCAACGCGCCCAGAGCGCAGCCTGTTCCCGGAGCGTCCCGGTGCTCTTCGGTCAGATAGGCCTTTAAAACTTTCGTTAGCGTATCAGTATTTTCCTCCCAGCGGTCGAGGTCTTGGAATGCGGTGGCCAGCGCCTCTACCACCAGTTCGTCGCGTGAATCGAAATGTTTGTAAAACCCGCCAGCAGTAACACCAGCTTCCTTCATCACATCGGCAACGCCGATGCCTTCGAGACCGAGCTCGCGAAACCTCTTGGCAGCAACACTTACGATCCGAGCGTGCGTCTCCGCCTTGTCACTCTTCGAATAACCCATCCGCCATCACCATCCCTTCCCGAGTCCGTATGGATCGCTCCAGGCGGAAAGGCCTCGTAGAGTATCAGCATACTCTTCCTTGATTGGATGCAAACCATCTAACCTTGCTGCACAAAACCCATAGCGTCAACGATAGATGTCTATGTGGTTGCGGGCAAGCGAAGCCCTACTGAACGGTTCTACAAAGGTTTTTCTAAAATACATTGCAACTTCTGGAGTATGAGCATACTCTACATTAGTGAAGGCGCAGAGCAACCCGTTACAAGCATAGGAGAAGCAATGAGCAACTCGACCCCAGAACGAAATAAGACATTCGTGCTCGAAGCATTCGAGACGCTGTTTAACAAGCGTGACTACGTTGCGGCGGAACGTTTCTGGTCACCGAACTACATTCAGCACAGCGCACACATAGCGCCAGGTCGCGAAGGACTGTTCAATCTCGTCCGCTCAGTGCCGGAGACGTTGCATTACGAAAACCAGCTCATCATCGCAGAAGGCGATTACGTCATAGCGCATGGCCGCTTCACGGGGTTGGGAAAGCCTGCCGCCTGGATCGCAGCCGACGTTTTCCGGTTCGAAGACGGTGTTCTCAAAGAGCATTGGGACGTTTTGCAGGACGAGGCGACCA
>JBEKBP010000111.1:0-7159 GCA_050015335.1 Candidatus Acidiferrales bacterium
CGAAGATTTTCTTACTTTTTCTCAGGATTTCGCAAAGCCAATAGGTTCCGTGGCTTGAGATCTGCCACGCTTCCTCTCCCTCTGCTCGTGGTAATCAAGGGGTTAGGCCTGGGGTTTTGCAAAAGCCTTTAGCTAGTACAAGCATTCGGTGGCAGTCCCGAACTTCCCTGGATATTATATTCAACTGCACCCGACTCAATCCGAGAACCGGATGCCGTTTATGGTTGGAAGAGGAGAATCAATAATGACCCAACAAGAATTGGAGAAACGAGAGAAGGCTCTCACCATGGCGATGGAGAGAATGTTGCCCGACTTCGTCAAGTCATGCAGAGAGACTGCCGGGCCGCTACTCATTCATCAGGATGCATTCGCTGTGGACTACGATGAGTATGAACTTCTGGGAATGGCAATCAAGTTTGCGGGATTGTATGGAAAGGAAGTCCGCATCGTCGGCAAAAACAGGGGCACGTTAAGCATAGCGGCGGCTAACTGAGTAGTTTTGGTGTTTGACTGGACAAGGACTTACAGCAGCGAGGAGCATTCGTGTTTCCAATTTGCTTTTCTGCTAAGATCGACTCACTGGCAGGTTGCTATGCCCCTGTGCGGCTCAATTCTGAACTCACCGCGTTCAAGCTTCCGTGCCGCCTTGGTATTGGCCAAGCTGGCTGCTGTGGCCCAGATCGCCGTTTCCCCTTGGTTTGCGTGATCACGCTGGGTGACATCCTGGATTTGGTCATTGCGGTGGCATTGTCCCGACCGACCGGCTGACGCTGAGAGTTCCTGCCGCCGTCCATTGCCACACTCGTGCCCGGCGCCGATCTGGTTCCATTCTCGAGCCTCGCGGTTGTCAACGTATATCGGAAATAGAAACAAGTGGAGGGCGCTCGGGATCAGATTCAACGGCACACTCATTTCCTCTGGATAGACTTGAGGTACTTCGTCAGGTTCGTGATTCGTAGCTTGACCTGCGTCTCATCTGATTTGGACATCGATGTGAATAGTGTTCCCCAGACAGGCATTTCAGCAGGGCCATGGTCGCGCATTTTCACACCGTTCCGCAGCACGTCCGACATGTAGGCCTCAGGGAATTCCCCATCGTGGCGTTGGGCCAGAGTGGTCAGGTCGGGCGGTGACCCTGCGAAGGGGGAGGAGGCGGGAGGGGGGCCGTTTCCCTTCCCATCGTTCCCGTGGCAAACGGCACAGTTTTGCTTATACAACTGTGCGCCCGATGTGGGTACCGGAGGCGCGTTCTTCGCCTGTTTGTCTTGCGCTGCGCGGAGCCCGGTAACCAATCCGGACAACGCGAAGGAGATCACGAAATTGCGGATGGCTCGAATAACCGTCAAAGAACCCCAAACTAAATGGTAGGCGTCTTTCGAGTGCGTATCTGTCCCGTTCGGCACACGTCATCGCTTGCGAAGCACTGACGCCCAACTAACAGTCCAGGACTATTCCTTTGACAGTGTCGTAATTCTATTGACAATAGGGCAACATGAGCCCAACGTGATTGCAGACCGAGGATTCTTCAGTTCACCTGCAATGGAAGCAACCTGAATCTGTTCTTGGCCGACAGGACCGCAAGACATCCAAAGGAGATGCCATGAACACACTTGCACGTTGGGACCAGTCCCGTGGTTTGACGCTACAGGACCAGGTCAATCGCTTGTTTGAGGACAGCTTTACTCGGGACCGCTCTGGTCGTGCCGACCTAGCAACCTGGGCACCAGCCGTAGACATCTACGAAACCGAGAATGAGTTGGTCGTAAAGGCCGACCTGCCGGATCTCCAAGACAAGGACATTGATGTCCGCGTTGAAAACAATACTTTGACCATCCGTGGAGAACGAAAGTTCGAAAAGGACGTCAACGAAGACAATTACCTCCGCATTGAACGCTCTTATGGTTCGTTCACGCGGAGCTTCTCCCTGCCGAACACGGTCAACTCCGAAAACATTCGGGCCGAATATCGCAATGGGGTCTTGACCCTGCATATGGCTAAGCGTGAGGAATCTAAGCCAAAGCAGATCAAGATCAGCGTCTCAGCAAACGGTAAGTAGCTCATCCACATGATATTGACGTGCGAGGGGCGAGTCGCTGCCCCTCGTGCGACATTCAAAGAGGTGTTGGCATGATTGAGCGCAAAAGAACCAGCGAAAGACCAAATCTCTCGTGTAGCTTATGCCCTATATCGTGAGCGCGGTGGTGCGCATGGGAAGGATGTCCAGGACTGGGTCAGAGCCGAGAAAGAACCGACAAGGGAACACGTGGCGGAACCGCCGTTAGAACAGAAGCTGCACTGGTAGGCCACGCCTGATTGACACCACATCGTCAAATCTCGAACACGCAGGCCATTGGAGGGGGCGGAACAGTTTTGCCCCTTGTTCTTCCCAGGATCTGGCGGGAAGTTCCCATGCTGACCAGAATTATGAACGGATTCCCACTGCGGCACTGCTCTTGGTCTTTCGACCCCATCGTGCCAGCTGCGCTATCTCACAAAATGATTCGATGGTTGGACGTTGTTTGTCTTAACTATCGCTGTCCTACTTCTCTCTGTCCACATTTTCCTGTAGCCTCGCGGAACTTTCGATGAGGCGCTAAGATCGCACAGGTATGGGTCAGTTTGCGCGCATCCATCACGTCCTCGTGCCCACCTGGATCGACTCCAAATACTTCACCAAATTCTCTAGTCTCACCGGGGCGCGGTCCACGTCCGCCTCCACTTGGTGAAAGATCGGCCCCCACACCGGCATCTCGCGAGACCCGTGCGACGCGATCATCCCCTCGCCCATAACAATTCTGCGCACTCTCGCCGCCGGGAACTCCCCTCGGTTGTTCTTCGCAATCACCGTCAGGTCCGGAACGGTCGCCTTCAACGCTGGCGCAGCTGGCCCATTTCCTTTGCCGTTTTTCCCGTGGCACGACGCGCAGTACGCCTGGTACAAATCCGCCCCCTCTACCGACCGGATCAACGTCTGCTGTTTTTCCGAATCCAGCGGCTTCTGCGTGATCTGCGAACCTGTCTGCGCTTTCGCGCCGGCTCCTGCGGCCACGGTCGCACTGATCGCGACAAATAAGAACCACCACACGCTTCGAATTGTCATAACCGTCCTATCACGCAAAGTAGCATATCCGGTTCCCACGCTAGCCAAACACTGCCACCTGCCAGTCGTCGACACTCTCAAAACAATTAAAGGAGGAGGCATCGGTTAGTTTTACACGACGTTGTGAAGTGCCGCAGAGCTTTGCCGAACTGGATTGATGGAGGGCTCCATAAACTGAGCTTTAGTGGGGTCGTAAATAAGATATTTCCCGGGTTTAAGTGCAGTAAGCTTCATCATGCGCTCCTTGGTCTGATGTATCCCCATTACTGTCTCTATAAAAATGCGTGTGCCACGTTCATCCTCTTCGAAGAGGTCATAAGCCTGACTCACGTTCGTCTCCTTTTTTTAGTAACGCTTAGTCGTGCAGCACGACACTCAAGAGTGAACTGTTGATGTGAAGCCCGCCATTCGTGTGAATAAAGCCCAGCTTCTTGAATTTGTTCATGAAAAGATTTACACGCGACCGCGTCGTGCCGATCATTTCCGCCAACGTTTCTTGTGATATTTTGGGGAGAAGTTTTTCAGGCTGCTCTTTCCTTCCGTAGCGAGCTAAGAGTAGAAGAGTTCGAGCCAGCCTTTTCTCAGTCGAATTGAAGAGCTGATCGATGAGATCTTCTTCAACTCGGATGTTCCTTGAAAGCATGTGCTTAATGAAGCGGTCGGAGAATTCGTGTTCGGTGTGGAGAACTCGGATCATCTCGGCCTTCTCAATGAAGAGCACCGTAGTGGGTGTAATTGCGGTGGCCGTGCTCACGCAGATATTTTGTCCTGCAAGACACACTTCGCCGAAAAAGTCTCCCGGCCCTAGAATTGCAACAATGGCTTCTTTGCCAACCGCATTGACCACGGAAAGTTTTACACCTCCTTCTCGGATGTACATTACATGATTCGAGGAATTGCCTTGTGTGAAGATGATTGTCTTTCTCTGGTACTCCACAACCTTTCGCGCCACGCCACTGGACGACAGAAAGGCTTCAGGATCAAAGGAAGATGTGGTTTTCTTCATAGTCGCGATGCTTTTTTTGTGAACACCTGGGGCGTGCCTACGTTACCTAACTGCCAGGGTCAACGCTGTCCGGAAAGAGACACTTTTGCAACTGTAGATATTTGTTCTTTGTATCGATGTTAAAGAAATATTGTATTTGTTTAGCGGGTCGAACAGCCACTTTTAAAGAGTTTTTGCAAATTCCGCCTGGGGCGCGCATTTTCTCTGGCCAACCGTCTCTCCGAGTAGCGGAATCCCCCATGAAAAGCTGACTTTTGAGGTCCAAGAACACGCTAAACAACTGCGAAATATTGAAGCGCCAAGTCGGGATTGCCGTCTATTTAGAGTATTGCTTTACATGCCCGGGGAGTGCATTTATCAGAGTTGCGCCTGTCCGAATAAATCATACGGCTCGTGGTTGGCCAGTTTCCTAAATATGTGTCAAACGGCACAGACGTCCTCGGCCCAGGTTGATTAGGATGTGTGGGATGACGCATCCAGACTGGAAGGTCGCAGGAGCTCAACTATGAGCATGTCGGCGAAGATCGACCCGAAAGGCAGGTTAAGAATTCCTGCAAATTCTCTTTCTGCATTGGGGGATTGCGCCGAATTCTTTATCACCAGCGAAGATGGCAACTCCGCGCGCGTTTATCCCCTGGTGATTTGGAACGAAGTCGAGAAACGGCTGGCCGGTACGCACTTGCACAACAGTAACGGGCTGAGACTGCTTAGCAGGGCCAAGTATTTCGGCCAGATAGTGGCGATGGACAAGCAGGGAAGGGTATTGATCCCGGTTGTTCTGAGGGAAACTGCGGACATCAAAGGTGAAGTCGATGTGCTTAATTACTCGAAATACTTGGAAATCTGGAATCACACCTCATTCCTGAAGAGCTTGAAGCGCAGTTCCATTACAGCGCTGGATGAAAAGACATCGACTGTGCGCAACAGGGCTCGGTTGCCAATAGGGTTTCGTTTTGAGCCAGCTTCAGAAAGCAATTCCCTATCGTCACCGACAGTTGATAGGCGGCTGTCCTTAGCGCGGCGGTAAGCTTCACTTTCTTCGCAACGCAACCTGAAACACTGCTTCGAGACTTTGTCGCAAGAGTCGTAAATTATAGCTATGAAATCCCGACTTGCCATCTTACAGACTCTCGCATAATACAGTGACAGGAAACGTTAAACCGTTCTCCGCCGCCTCATTTTCATTCATCGTTAGCCTTTCGTCTTGCTGAATTTGCATTCGTAAAGCCTACAAAAACTATGGAACACTACGACAGAACGCATCCGAGTTGGCATAGTATGCGACATTAATCGCGATCGTGGTCATATCCATTCTGATCAGATGACCGGTCTTCGATGTGGGCCTGTGCAGAGTGCAGAGACCGATGAGAGCGGAGCGGTGCCCAAAACGTGGTACTCTCTAGTTCTCTCAAGCAATGGTTTCAATATCGCAAATTCAGCCGCACGATACCATCCGCCATATCCGTCGAGTTCAGATAATCACGATCATCTGGATGATCATTGAAGCTGCGGTTTCTCTCTCGGCAGCGTCGATTGCACGCAGCCCAGCCCTGCTTGGATTCGGAGGTGACAGTGCGATTGAACTTCTTTCGGCGGTTGTAGTCTTGTGGCGGTTCAAAACACTTAACGGACGAGACGGTGCGGAGAAACGTGCTGCCCAAATCACGGGTGCATTGCTTTTCATGCTCGCTGCGTATGTAGCGGGGATTGCGGTAACGACTTTGCTTGGGCATACCGACCCCAAACCAAGCTATCTGGGGATAGCGATTTTGATTGGGGCTCTTACGATAATGCCGTGCCTTGCTGCTCAGAAGCAAAGACTGTCAGCCGCAACTGGCAGTGCGGCTCTCAGGGCTGATGCCGCCCAATCGAGTCTTTGTGCCTATCTCTCTTTGGTTGCGTTACTCGGATTACTTATCAATGCGCTGTGGCACGTACCGTGGGCTGACCCAGTTGCAGCCTTAGCCCTAACGCCGCTGATATCGTGGGAAGGCAGCCAGACGATACGTGGAAAAGCTTGCGGCTGTTGTTAGAACGCTGAGATGAACGACGCAAAAGTAGGAGATGTTCTGTGCTCATCGGCCAAAAACTAAAGGAAATCCGAGAATCGAAGAACCTCAGCCAGGGCGACATCGAAGAGCGCACCGGGTTGCTCCGATGCTACACGTCCCGTGTGGAGAACGGCCACAGCATTCCATCCGTTGAGACCCTGGAGAAGTACGCCAGAGCTCTCGAAGTTCCGCTCTGCAAACTCTTCTACGACGGTAAAGGATCTTGACCGTTCCGTTGGAACGTCTCATGGGGATTGCTTCGGTGGCAAATTCGTTGTGTCGAGAGAAGGAGAAGCATACGATGTGCGAGCCGGAGGCCAAAATCAGGAAATTCCAGGTTCAATCGCCGGAAGGCTTGTTAATTTCAGATGAAACCAATCCAGTGCGATTGCGGACTGACTTTAGCGTCGCCTATTTCTATCGCCGGGCACAAAGGAGCGAAATATGGATAAGGCAGAATTAAAGAGTTTTGGGAAAGCAGATGAAGTGCGTCAGTTTCCCAAGGGACGAGTGGAACTGGTTCAACTTGGTGGCGCGACCATCGGTCGGGCCGTCTTCGAGCCGGGATGGAGATGGGCGGAGTCTGTCCAGCCCTTGGTGAAAACGAATAGCTGTGAAGCGCCACATTTTCAATACCACGTTTCGGGCATCCTGCGCATCCGCATGGACGATGGCACAGAGTTTGAATGCAAGCCTGGCGATGTTTCGCTCCTCCCTTCAGGCCACGACGCTTGGGTTGTCGGTAACGAACCCGCGGTAGTTGTGGATTTCCAAGGGATGCTGGACTACGCCAAAGCAAAGTAACCTGCAGCCGCACCACACGGTCGGGCGTGACGGTACCAAGCGAGCAAGTTATTCGATAAATCGGAGCAACGAGAGTCGGCGCGTGTCAACGACTTTGAGACACATGCGTCGGGAGTTTATTGAGTTTTATTTTCTACGTTGGGCGGTTTGTTGATCCAGACCTCCGTTGGAACCGAGAGATGTTTCGGCGCCTGCCGC
>JBEKBP010000112.1:0-7078 GCA_050015335.1 Candidatus Acidiferrales bacterium
CGATCAGGGCTTGATCCTTCGCGGTGGTGGGAGCCTTTGGCTTTGCGGCCGGTTCATCCTGCGCGGCGGCCTTGCCGCTTCCCAGCCCGCCCATGGCGAGAAACAACAGCGCTGCTGCGGCGGCGATGTGGCGCATGCCGCACTTAGTGAAAATCTGGCGATTCATCATCTGCCTCCAACTGCTTTCTGTTGAGTTTTATTCTTGCTGAGATCGTTATAGATAGCTTCGACGAACATGTCGGTGGTCCACGGGCCGGCCGTCGCGCCGTAGAGCCCGTCATAATCCACGGTGGTCTGCGCCGCTTTCACCTGCTCGAGCGTCATGCCCTTGTTCACGAGGTTCTGAATGCGCCCGCGAATGATGGTCACCATATCGCGATAGTTCACCACGTCGTGGCGGTCGCAGATGTGCCCGTGGCCCGGGATCACGTAGGTGCCGCCCTCTTCGTTTTCCTTCGGCTCGAGCAGCGCAATGATGTCGTTGAGCGCATCGATCAGGCCGTTGATGCTGCCGCCCTGATCGGCGCGGATCACCGGGTAGCTCGCCAGCGAAAAAATATCGCCGGTGCTTATGACATCCGACTTGCGGAATAGCACGTAGCTGTCGCCGTCGGTATGGGCATTCGGAGGGTGATAGATAAACACACCCTCGCCGTTATACAGCTTCCAGCTATCGGTCTCGTAGGTATCGGTGGGCCAGCGGGCCTGCGGCGCTGTCGGCTCCTTCCCGGTCGGTGCACTCATCCTATTCAGCACATTGATATGCGCGATGATCGACGCTCCCGATGGCATCGAGCCATTGGCCTGCCGCAGGGGATTCAGGCCGGCATCCGGCAACGCCCACCCTGCCTCGGACAGAGCGTCATTGCCGCCGGTGTGATCCGGGTCCGCGCTGGTATCGATGACGAAAAGAATGTGCTTGTCCGTGATACTCCGGATCGCTGCCAGGACTTCGTCTTTCCTTTGCGGGATTCCGGAGTCCACGACGACCGTTACCAGGTCTCCCACCTGGACGGTGATATTTGCACCCGCGCCGGCGATCATGTAGACGTTCCCTTGGACGTGCAGCACCTCGACGCTGCCTTTGCCGGGCTTCTGATCCTGCTGGCCGGAGTTCGGGCTTTCCTGCGCGAGGATAGAATGCGCCGTCCCGAAAAATACAAGCACGATCAGCGCGAAGCCCAGCCGCAAAGCGCTCATACAAGCGCGCCCGATTCTGGTCATTGTTCCGTCACTTTGTCGGCTGCTTTGTCCCCTGAAGATTTGGGCGAAGCGGGCATTTTCGCTATTTTGTCCTGAAACTCGGGGTACATCGTCTCTGCGCCGCCTCGAGCGGCTTCTACCGGTATCCCATACCGGGACGCAAACTCGGTCAACCACGGGTTTTCACCGGGCAGATGGTAGGCGACATATTCCTTCGGATGAGCGATTTCGACGCTGGGAATGCACGCCACCGCCTGCGCGGGAAACCGGTGCCCGAGGTCCACAATCCAGTCCGAGGTTCGAATGAACGGCTCCGTTAGATACAAAGGGTCCTCCACATCGCTAACCTGGGTGAAGAACTCCGCATGCCGGATGAAATATTCTATCAGGGCTGCCTTTTCACTGCGCGGAAGGCCGTTCCGGCGAAGCCATCCTTCTTTGAGATGGTCGGTCGTCACCTTCAGCATGTCACCTTCCCACTCCCCGGTGGAAAAGCCCTGCCATGTTCGAGGCGCGTTCTTCGAGGGATGAGGCCGCCCGTCCATGTAGATTGTTCGCGTGGAAAGCTTATACCTCCACAGCATGTGCCATGCGACGACTTGCTGTGTGTAGGAATCCACTTCCGACCACATGCGCAAGGCCGCTGGTCCGCGCGGCGCATAATCCGCGGGGTGCGGCTCGCACTCATGCTCGACCATTTCCCATCTTTGGGCGTCCCAGGCATCGGCCCTCACACGCGCCGCGTCCGTGATGGGAATACCGGTGTAGTCGCCGATCTCCGGGCCAGGCCCTCGCTCGGGCCCATCCTCGTAAATCTTCTGGCCCCATTCCCCGGTCAGATCGACCTGAGCCAATGCAGGGCGACTGGTCAACCCCAGGGAAAGCAGCAAAAGGGACGCCAGAATCCGCGGGCCAGGCATCATGCTCCTCCTTCGCTTTCCGCGAACGATTCTTTTGCAAACGGGGTGGGGCCGGACCTGGAAGTAAGTTGCCAAACTCCTAGCGGAATTTCCCTTTTTGAGCTTCCCCTTCGCCCGAAAACTTCGCCCGAGAGCGTAGCCTTCCTGCCCCAGCGTGTCAATCGCAATCGGACATCGCAATCGGACATCGCAATCGCGCTAGCCGCTCTTGTGGAGTAGCCGTACTCGCGTGCCCTGCGGAGATGGTAGCGGATAGCGGAGATAGCGGAGGTGGTGGTTGCTCTGTCTCCTCGGTTATGCTAAAAGTTCGCACGCGCTTCAGTAGGCTGGGTGATCATGCCCTGAGCGACTCAACAGGTTATCTTAACTTTTTTCATATTCGGGCGGCGAGCGGTGGCGCGGCTATTTCGCTGAGATGGTGAAAGGGCAAAAGGGATGAAGAAACAGAATGCAGCAGCTTTGAGGCTTACGGCGATAACTTTTCTTATTTTCGGCTCGGTCCTTTTCGCGGCGATGATCCGGATAGAGGCTGCCCCACAGGCGAGCAGCGCGGCCGCGCGGTCCAACGCCAGCCGCGTCGCGGTTGACGCCGACGACATCGGCGGCGTGGTCACCGATTCGAAGGGGCCCGAAGCGGGCGTGTGGGTGATCGCGGAAACCACGGATTTGCCCACCAAGTTCCGCAAGATCGTCGTCACCGATGACGCCGGACGCTTCCTTTTGCCCCAGTTGCCCCAAGCCAATTACAAAATCTGGGTGAGAGGGTATGGGTTGGTGGATTCAAAACCAGTGGAATCGACACCCGGCAATACGCTGGCTTTGGCCGCAGTCATCGCTCCCAGTGCCATGGCCGCTGCACAATATTACCCGGCTGATTACTGGTATTCGCTGCTAAACATTCCACCGAAAAGCGCCTTCCCCTTGAAGGGTTCCGATCTTAAAAACCAGGCCGAATATGTGTACTACGTGAAGAGGGGCTGCAGCGTGTGTCACCAGATGGGCACCAAGATGATGCGTGAGATCGAGCCGAATCTCGGCACATTTGATTCGCCGTCTCTGGCTTGGGAACGGCGGATTCTGTCGGGTCAGGACGGCTTCCGCATGAAAATTACGATGGACCGATTTGGGCACGATCGCGGCCTGGCGATGTTTGCCGATTGGACCAACCGGATCGCCGCAGGCGAACTCCCTCCGGCCGCACCGCCGCGTCCGCAGGGGATCGAGCGCAATGTGGTAGTCACTCTGTGGGAAGTCGATACGGACAAGTCGTTCATTCATGACATCGTCAGCACCAGTGAGCTGAATCCCACCGAGAATGCCTACGGAACCGTTTATGCCTCTGACTTCCTGTCCGGTGAACTCTGGGCTCTGAATCTAAAGGACAACTCCAAAACCATGATTCGCGTTCCAGTACGCCACGAAGCCGACCGGAAACTTATGGCACCCACGATGCCGCAGAATGAGACGGCGCCGTCTCCCGTCTGGGGCAACGAATTGATCTGGAACGACACGAACTACATTGGCATGCCGCATATGGACAGCAAGGGTCGCCTCTGGCTTCATGCGCAGACACGGCCCGGTGTGTCCGATTATTGCAAGAAGGGTTCCGGCAATCCCTATGCCGAGAATTTCCCGATGCCCAACGATTGGTATCCCCGGGATCTTGACAATTACGACCCCCAGACCGGCAAATTCGAGCTAATCGATCTCTGCTTGTCGGCAGGGCACATGGCATTCGGCAACGATAAAGACGAGACTCTCTACTTCACCGGTACCAACGCCGTCCCTCCGCGGATGGGCGGCATCGGCTGGATTCATACGCGCGTCTGGGACCAGACGCACGACGTCCAGAAATCGATGGGCTGGTGTCCCGCCGTAATCGATTACAACGGCGATGGGAAGACTGGACCCTATACAGTGCCGGGCGAGCCGATCGATCCCAAACTCGATCGCGCGGTCGACGGTGGCAACGGTTACGGATTTTCCTTCGATCAGGTGGACGGCAGCGTGTGGTATGCGGGATTGAGCTCGCCGGTACCCGGCCGAATCATCCGCATGGTCATCGGGGACAATCCCCCGGCAACGTGCAAGACGGAAGTCTACGAGCCGCCCTTCGACAATCCGAAACGCCCTGGCGTGGAGGCCTTTGGCACATTAGGCCTCGCTGTCGATACCAATGGAATCGTCTGGGCTGCGCTGACGGGCAGCGCCGATCTTGCCAGCTTCGACCGCCGCAAGTGCAAAGGGCCTCTCAACGGTCCGAAAGCGACGGGCCAGCAATGTCCAGAGGGCTGGACGCTCTACCCGGTTCCCAGCCCGAAGTTTAAGGGGACCAACGTTTCGGCCGACCATTTCTATCACAACTGGGTTGACCGGTACGATACCTTGGGCCTGGGTAAGAACGTGCCGATCGTCGACGGAACAGGCGCGGATTCGCTGATCGCATTTCTGCCCGACACGAAGAAGTTCATCACCATGCGCGTTCCCTATCCCCTCGATTTCTACACGAGAAATATGGAGGGACGCATCGACGATCCGAACGCCGGATGGAAGGGCCGCGGCTTGTGGACAGGTAACGAGGAAAAGGTGATCTGGAATCTCGAGGGAGGGAAGGGCAATACTACCTCCATCGCCCACTTCCAGATCCGGCCAGACCCGCTTGCGAAATAATCCTTGCGAGAACGAAACCTCGCGTTACTTTGCCAGGGGATCAGGCCGCAGCTGAAAGTGCGCCAGTTGGCTAGGGAGTCTCTGGCCCCCATCGGTCCGTTGCGTGCCTCTGGATTCGTTGGCGGCCCACACCCCGCGCCCCTTCCAACCCGCTTTGGCATCGTCAATCCGGCCGTCAAAAAAGCGTGAGAAGAAGCCCATCGGGTAAGGAATGGTCATGCGGACCCATTGTTTGGAATCCTGCTCGAAGGCGATGAGCGAATCGGAGTTGGATCCGGCGATGATGACCACGTTCTTACCCAAGCCCAGGGTACTGTAGGTGTCCACCCACAGGAAATAGTTGTAGTCCGCCTTTACATTCGGATCTGACTTGAAGGCCGGGCCGGGAATCGGATACAACGTCCATCCCTCACTGCAATGCTTCCCCGTTGTGGCGCCTTCGTCGCCAAGGTCCTTGCATCTTCGCCGGTCAAAGCTCGCGAGATTGCCCTCGCCGGTCAGAGCCGTCCAGACGATGCCATTACTATCGATGCCGATACCGCGGGAATGAGAGCCTCCCACTCCCTGGCCTTTCGGATCGTAGGGCGCTTCATAAACCTCGGTCTGACACGTAGCCGGCGGATTCGCGCCGCGTACCATGCGGATCAGTCTCCCCGGCATAATCTGCACGTCCGAATACCAGACGCTTCCGTCCACAAAGTCATATGCTCCGCCATAGGCGCCCGGCTTCTCGATGCCAGGGGCAGCCGGACACCATCCTTGGGATTTCTCGGCGTCGTGGGTTTCCTCCCACAAGCGAGTATTGAGCCAGCCAATCCCGCCGGGATTCTCCCGGACAGGGAAATACACGGTCTGGTCTTTGTCGTCGGAAAACATCATCCGCATCGTCCTGAAGCAAAGATCGATGAATTGGAATTTGCGGGTCTGGGGGTCGTAAATGCCGACTCCCTTTCCCCCTGCCTCCCGCGGGGAGTTCTTCGCGTACGCATTGCCTGACGCGGCTTTGCAGTAGTCGGCGTTGTCAACCCGGGTATCCACGCTGAACCAGATGCGGCCCTTGCCGTCCATGTTTATCTCCGATTCGTTCGGCAACGGGATGATCCTCGACTTCGTATTTTTGACAGGGTCCACCGCGACCAGTTGTCCCGCCCACCAGTCGGTAACATAGACTGGGCCGAAGGCGTTCACCGAGGGATTGCGTCTGTCCGTGCTGATGGGTGCGTGAACGAACGCCGGCACGGACAAATCCCATACGGTGACCACTACGTTGCGCTCAATACCCGCAGGCCGGGGCGGTACGGGCGGAAGCTCGCCGTTCGCAATCCGGTCACCCCAGTCGGCATACATCGCCAGGCCCTGGTTGTGTCCGATAGGATTGAGCACCGCAATCGTCTGACGGCCCACCGTGCCGGCGGAAAGAGCCCGCTCCCAGGCCTGCGCGCTCGTTTGAACGCCTTCTGAACTCGCCGGAAGCTCGCGGGTTGATTTAGTTCCCACCTGATGGCAGGTCCAGCAGCCTTTGAATCGATAGAGCCACTCGGCTTGCGTCTGGATGACGGCCGTATGCGGCGCGGGAGTCCCCGAATCCGGGGCGGCACCCGCGCTCGCTGGCTGGGAAGGGCGGGACACCGTAATGGGAAAGGCGCTCTTCGGTGGGATGGTGAGCAACGACGCCCAGTAATCGGCCGGGTAATACTCCGCTGATGCGCGCGCAGTAGGAGCAATCACGGCGTTTAGCGGCAAAGTGACACCGGGCCTCGCCTCTACCGGCGCGGAGTCCACCAAGCCGTAGCCGCGCACCCAGATTCTGTAACTGGCTTCGGGAAGGTCGGGCAGCAGGTATTGGCCCTTGTCGTTGGTGACCACGATCTTGCGGAACTTGGTCTCTAAATCCGCCGTCTCCGCGATCACCCAGACACCACCTTCGGGGCCATTGGAGCTGGTAATCACACCACTGATGTCACCGGTCGCTACGGTTGCGCGATTCGGGGCCGCTGCTGCGGCTGGCGGATTAAGGTAAGGGGCTGCGTTGAAGCCCAGAAAGACGAAAAGTGCGACACCGCAGGCAAATATTACTGCCCGTAGCATCGCACCCTTGACGGCGCGAGAGTTTTGAGAGCTTTTTATTCTCTTGTTTGGACTACCTGTCATACTTTTCCCGGACAAGCAAGAGGGCCGCATAACGCGGCCCTCTTGTGTTGGTTGACGGTCGAAAGAGCGGTCTAGAAAATGTACTTCAGCGAGAACTGGATCAGCCGCGGGTTCACGCTTGTCGTCGTGATTTG
>JBEKBP010000113.1:0-7046 GCA_050015335.1 Candidatus Acidiferrales bacterium
AGGCGATTGGTTCGTGAGGGGAATCGTCAAGCGCATTCTGGATCTGACAGTATCATCGTTTCTTCTTGTGGTCTTGAGTCCGGTCCTAGGTTTGATTGCGCTCGCCATCCTCCTGACCTCCGGACGCCCGGTCTTGTTTCGTCAGACACGGCCGGGCTTGCATGCCAAGCCATTCGTACTTCTCAAATTCAGGACGATGACCAGCGGCCGCAATGCCAATGGTGAGCTCTTGCCCGACGGAGACCGAATCACTCGCCTAGGCAGGTTCTTGCGTCGCTCCAGTCTCGACGAACTGCCCGAATTGTGGAATGTGTTGAAAGGACAGATGAGCCTCGTCGGGCCGCGGCCGCTGCTTATGCGATATCTGGATTATTTCACAGAGACCGAGTCGAAACGATTTCAGGCCCTGCCCGGCGTCACGGGGTTGGCACAGATCAAAGGAAGGAACGATCTCTCCTGGGATGATCGCCTCTCCTGGGATGTAGAATATACACAGAAAGCATCTGCTTGGCTGGATTTGCGAATTCTCTTCGTAACGGCGCTTCGTGTCGTAAGGCAGAGTGGCGTCCAAGTCAATCCGGGAGCTTCGATGTTGGATCTTGATGCTTCCAGGAAACAAACTGTCGGCAAATCTGATCCGTAGGCTCGTTGAATTTCCGAATGCGACGATGAAACGGCTCATCATACGGTTGGCCAACCCTGAAGATGGACGGGCGATCTATGCGCTTCTGGTGGAGGCTTTTGGTAATCGATATCTGGGCTACACCATCTATCAAGCCCCTCAGTCCTCCCGATACTTGCGCGAACTGATTAAAGCGCAACCTCGTAACAACCACCACGTCGCTGTGGCGGAACGAGAAGAGTGCGTGATCGGATATTACGAGGCTCTCGCTGAGTCGAGCAGGCTCATGCTCAACTACCTTGCAGTGGCAACTCCTGCCCGCGCAAATGGCGTCGGTTCAGTACTGATGCGACATCTGCAAGACGTCGGGCGAACATTGGGATGCACGGAACTACTCCTTGACGTTTTTCAAAAGAATGAACGAGCCGTGGCTTGGTACGCCCGCCAAGGGTTCCTCCCGTGCTCAGCTGTGTACAAAACAAGACTCCAACTCAACAGATTTGTCTCTGTGGGTTCATACGAGCTCGAGTGTAGAACTCCGGAATGGAAAAGGGCCCTGGCGGAGGAACGGCTCCAGGGTTTTAGCAAAATCGACGTAGAGTGCGGTCCAGGGCAACTGACAATGGGCTTGATAGCGGGTAGTGACTGCTGCTTACTTGCATATAAGGGAGTCGCGTGGAACGAAGCGGTCGAGGCCCTTGCGCGTTGCTTGCGGGGCCTACGTCGCCATCTCATCGTGTCAACTGAATGCCCTCCCGATCCTGGTTTGCCGATTTCAAGTTGCGATGTACTGCTGAGAATGGGCAAGGCTATTTAGACGGTCATGAGCCTAGCCACTCGAGAGCATCAGGTCACTCCCAAGCCGGTCGAGCGAGCCCGGTATGCGAGACCATGCTATCACTTTCCACGCGCCCGTGATGCATTCAGGGCGTACTTGCGGGCAATTAAAACTTCTTCAGATGACAGAATACTTCTCCCCGCGTACATAGGGTGGAGTCGCAAGGAGGGATCGGGAGTCTTTGATCCTATCAGCGAACTGGGACTTGAGGCATGCTTCTATCGCATCGGCAAGGATCTTTCGATAGACGTCGATCATCTCTCACACCAGCTGACTGTTTGTCATCCTCGTTTGTTGGTCGTCATTCACTATTTTGGTTACCCGGATAGAAATCTTCCGGAGGTGATCCAGCTGGCAGACCGGCACGGTGTGCCCGTCTTTGAAGATAGTGCCCACGCACTTTATTCAGATCTTATTGGCGGTGTCTGCGGACGCTTTGGGAAGGCCTCGGTAGTGTCCCTGCACAAAATGTTGCCCGTCGCCGACGGAGGAATGCTCATTCTGAATGGCTCAGACTCCGATACGACATGTCCCATAGTGTCACGTATGGATGCCTGCGAAGGACGCGCTCTCGATCTCTTGAATTACGATCTTTACGAAATCGCAGCCACGCGGCGTCGAAACACAATCGAGCTGGCGCGAGCCCTCGAGCCGATTCGAGGGAGGATTGACCCGCTGTATAGCCGTCTCCCAAAGGGGGTTGTTCCTCAAACCTTGCCGGCAATTGTGAATGGATTTCCGCGCGACCAGATCTATTTCCGGATGAATGAGGAAGGGTATGGAGTTGTGAGTCTTTATCACACGCTGATCAACCAGATTAGCGTCAGTGAATTCCCGGACTCATGCTGGCTGTCCCGGAACATTGTAAATCTCCCCGTACATCAAGATATGAGTCTGGAGCAAATCGTCGGAATGGCCAAGACCTTGGCTAAGCTCATCGAGGAACCCCCGCGATGCTGAGTGAAGCGGTCTACACAACGAAGGAGCCCGAAGCGTGGAGTTTAGCCCTGTCGTCCGAAGCAAGCGTCTTCGGCAGTGTCGAATTTGTGAGCGTCGTCGAAAAATACTGGGGTTACCGGGCGCATCTCTATGTCTTGCAGAGTCGAACCGGGCGAATCTCGTATCCTTTGTTCCTCCGGCCAATTCACGCATTGAAATTCTGCCCTCCAGGTACAGCGCCACTGTTAGATACATATTCACCAGAATTCACGGGTCCTATTGCTTCAGGTGAGGTTGATGAATCGATTTGCAGAGAGTTCGGGAATAGGTTCTCCTCTATGGCTCTCGAACAGTCCGTCGTTGCCGAATTCATTCATCTACACCCGTGGAATGCCCTCCTTTCGGCTCTGATTGAACAATGCGTGCGCCTGGATCGCGAGATCGTTTATGTGGACTTGACCGTGACGGAGCAACATATGTGGAATATGTCGTTCAGTCATGCGTGCCGTAAAAACATCAAACGTTCGCGACGGGAGAAAGTACGGATATTGGAAGCGCGAACGCATAAGGATATCGCCGAGTTTCACAAGCTCTACATCCAGACCATGGACCGGTGCAGAGCTCAGAAGCAGTATTACTTCTCGCTGAATTACTTCCTAAGTATATACGAGTCGTTGGGCGAGCGCGCCCGCTTTGTGCTCGCGGAGTATCGAGATCGTATTGTCGCAGCTACGCTATACCTTCATGATGGCGACAGCGTGTACTCCTACTTGGGAGGTTCCGACGACCATTATCAACAGGTACGGCCGACCAATGCGATCATCTATGACACGATCTTGTGGGGGAAAAAACATGGCAAAAGGAGACTGATACTCGGAGCTGGATCCTTACCAGAGGATGGTATCTTTCGATTCAAGGCATCGTTTTCTCCCAAAAGGAAAAACTTCTACGTGTACAATCGCATTCACCATCCGGGTTGGTATGAAACCTTGTGCCGATCCTGGTGCTCCTTCAACCAACAGGATTGTAAAGAGCCAACTTTTTTCCCCGCGTATCGCTCGGTCCCGAATTGTGAAGCTCGCCTTGGGTGTGTGGATTCGAAGGCAGCAATCAGTTAGCGACGGTCCGTGTCTGGTTCCGACAGAGAAATGAACTTTTGCACTAATTCCCCGCCACCACCGCCGGAAAAAGAGGATATTGGCATTGCCGCACACACGACACAAAGAATGTTCGTTGGAGAAATGAGTGTTACCGGCTTTTCGAAAACCCTAGGGTGGCCGCCGCGGTCGGCTCTCGGATTCGGATTAAACTGATGACTCAGCTGGTTTCGGGCTCGACGCAGCTTGCGATCGAAGGCGCGCTGCCAATACGTAGCGGTGCGTTCGCGCCATGGCCGCATTTCGACGAGGAGGAGGTCGAGTCAGCAGCGGCTGCTTTGCGCTCCGGAAGAATCAATTACTGGACCGGAAAAGAAGGCCGGCTTTTCGAAAAGGAATTCGCGGCTTTTACGGGCAGCGGACATGCCGTCGCCGTGGCTAATGGCACTGTCGCCCTCGAACTGGCGCTTTACTCCTTGGGGATCGAGGCGGGTGACGAAGTCATCGTGCCGAGTCGGACTTTCATTGCCTCGGCGGGCTGTGCAGTGATGCGTGGGGCGGTTCCCGTGTGCGTGGACGTGGATCCCACCAGCCAGGTGCTCACCTCAAGCACAATTTTGCCAGCGATCACATCCCGAACCAAAGCCATCATCGCCGTCCACCTTGCTGGCTGGCCATGCGACATGGATCCCATCATTGAGTTAGCGCGCGATCACGGTGTCAACGTGATTGAAGATTGCGCCCAAGCACACGCCGCGACTTATAAAGGGCGACCTATAGGCTCCTTGGGAGATGTAGCTGCTTTCTCATTTTGCCAGGACAAAATTATGACGACTGGCGGAGAAGGCGGGATGCTAACCACAAACGACGACGCGATGTGGGAACGCGCCTGGAGTTTCAGGGACCACGGCACAAGTTACGACGCCGTTCATCAGAGGCAAGATTCTGCCGGTTTTCGTTGGGTTCATGAATCCTTTGGCACAAATTGGCGTCTTACGGAAATGCAGTCAGCGATCGGAAGATCTCAACTTCGGAAGCTTCCTCATTGGGCAGCGATTCGGCGGAGAAATGCGTCGATCCTAACAAAAGGTCTTTCAGATTGCCCCGCCTTGCGTGTTACGCCACCAGCCAATGAGATCAATCACTCTTACTATAAATACTATGTCTTTGTTCGCCCCGAGCGCCTAAGAGAAGGCTGGAACCGCGACCGAATCATGGCCGCGATCAACGCCGAAGGCATTCCATGCTTCAGCGGAATTTGCAGTGAGATCTATCTTGAACGAGCCTTTCCAGAGCAGTTGCGCCCTCAGAAGCGCATGGCGGTGGCGCGGGAGTTGGGAGAAACAAGCCTGATGTTCCTTGTGCATCCGACTCTTTCTGAACAAGACATGCTAGACACGTGTCACGCCGTTGAGAAGGTCATGAATGCGGCAGGGCAATAGACTCAGATCACCCACTTCTCCAATGCCAGGAAGAACGGAATGAATTTCCCTCTACTTGGAATATGGCCTTAGCTCTTGGCAAGGACACAGACCACAAGACTTTGTCTTAACCAATCCGAAATCTGCCGAGTTCCAGCAGCCAGCCAATCTCGACGATTCTTGATTTTTGATGCGTTCGCGGTTTCGCGCCCTACAAAGAATCCATGCTGCTTTCCGGATAGTGTGACCACGAATCGGATAAAACCACCCAATGCCCTCTATTCTTTTACAGTATCGAACGTGGTTGGTCGCTGTTTTACAGGGGCTTTTGATTTTTACCTCGCTTGTGGTGGCGTGGCTTCTGCGCTTCGACTTTTCGTTGCCCTATCGCGGGCTACTGCTTTCGGCGGCCCCTCTGCTGATTGTGATTCGACTCGTGTCCATTGGCAAATTCGGGCTTCTCCACGGTTGGTGGCGGTATATGGGTGTGAGCGATGCGCTGGACATCTTGAAGGCGATCGCACTCGGTTCGGTCGTGTTTCTCTTTGTCATCCGGTTCGTTCTTGGTATTGCCGCATTTCCGAGAACAATTTATATATTGGAAGCGGTGCTCAGCATGGGCCTGCTGGCCGGCGTTCGATTATTCTCGCGCATCCTCACTGAATCGGTATACGAAGCCGCGACATCTCGCCAAAAAGTGATCCTGATTGGGGCAGGCACGGGCGGACAAATAATCATTCGGGAAATCAAGCGGCTGAAGAATAGCTACGAAGCCGTTGGTTTTGTCGACGATGATCAATCAAAATTAGGAATCAAGATCCATGGAGTCCCTGTAATTGGGAGTGTCGATCAGCTCCCAGGTTTACTCGCCACGCGTCCCGTGGATGAGGTCCTCATCGCTGTTCCTTCAGCAACAGGAAAGCAGATGCAGAGATTCGTGAGTATCTGCGAGCAGGCTGGGGTCAGATTCAAGACCGTGCCAGCGCTCCGCGACATCATCACCGGGCAAGGGAGCATCCGCGAGTTTCGTGATGTGCACTTGGAAGACCTTCTTGGGCGGGATCCAGTGGAGATTGATTTAGGATCCGTCAGAAAGCAGATCGATGGGCGCGTGGTGCTGGTCACCGGCGCGGCGGGGTCGATCGGGTCAGAATTATGCCGGCAGATTCTAGAATACAACCCCGCCACGCTACTCTGCTTGGATCAAAGTGAGACCGGAATATTTTATTTAGAGCAGAAACTTTCCAAACCCAGGGCTGGCAGCCAAACAGTCTTTTGTGTTGCCAACGTTAGGGACGACGAACGTGTAGGTAAACTTTTTGCAGAACACGGCCCCGAGGTTGTTTTTCATGCGGCTGCTTACAAGCACGTCCCAGTCATGGAGCGCAACGTTCAGGAGGCGGTAAAAAACAATGTCTTTGGCCTTCTCAACCTGCTTGAAATCGCAGAGGGAAACGGCTGCGAAAGCTTTGTCGTAATCTCGTCCGATAAAGCGGTGAACCCAACGAGCATCATGGGTGCCACAAAACGCGTCGGCGAATTGATTATCGCGAGCCGGCCCGCCAACGGGATGCGGTGCGTTTCCGTTCGCTTTGGCAATGTCCTCGGCTCAAACGGAAGTGTGGTCCCTCTCTTCCAGGAGCAACTCCGCAGTAACCAAGCGCTCACCATTACTCATCCCGAGATCAAGCGGTTCTTCATGACCGGGCACGAGGCCGTGTCACTGGTCCTGCAGGCATTCGCGATCGGAAACAACGGTGATACCTTGGTACTCGACATGGGCGAACCTGTAGGAATCCTGGATCTTGCCCGGACTTTGATTCGGCTTTCAGGAAAGTCAGAGCGCGAAGTCGACATTCGATTCACCGGGTTGCGAGAGGGTGAGAAGTTGAGGGAAGAGATCTTCTACGCCACCGAGGAAGTCCATTCCACAACTGTTGAGAAAATCAAGAGAACCCGAAGCCCAATGGATGGCTGGTCCAAACTACAGCGTCATCTTGAAGAACTGAGAACTGCGATAGGGGTGGATGGCGCCGGGCCCGTGCGCGAGAAGATGAAACAGATCGTCCCGCAATATTCATACCAGCCGAACGGCCTTGGCAAAGAAGGTGTAGCGCATACGGCCCCAG
>JBEKBP010000114.1:0-9822 GCA_050015335.1 Candidatus Acidiferrales bacterium
GAAATCCCGCCCAAACCGCGGGATTCCCACTCTTCCACAGTCACGACGGCGGTACTCTCTCAACCTCAAACCGGACATATCGTGTGCTCTAAAAAGCGGACCTTTTAACTTGCTACGGACATGGGCCCGCGGTTGTGCGGTTGCGTTGGGACGAACGATTCTCATCTGTTCCGTCGAGGGGCCAAATCGCGGGAGCGGCATCTCACGACTGTCAGTTCAGTTGACCGAAGAGGCACGAAGGTGGTATCAGATGCTCATGCTGACCCGGTTGACAGCGGTGACACTGTTTTTATTCGCAGCGCTGTTGCTGACCCATGCGGTATTCGCCCAGGTGGATTTATCAGGTGAGTGGGGCGAAAGAGGACCCAAGGACGCTCCCGACGCGGAGATTGGCGATTACGCGGGGCTGCCTATCAACGATCAGGCCCGTATGAGGGCCGATAGCTGGGATTCGGAAAAGCTGACGGAAATAGAGCACGAATGCGAGCCTCATCCCGCCGATTACGCCCCGCGCGGTCCGTCGAACATGCGCGTGTGGCCCGATTTGGATCCGCTGACGCAGGAAATCACCGCTTGGCATACCACCATCATGTGGATGCTTCCACAGCGCACGGTGTACATGGATGGCCGCCCGCACCCTTCGGAATCTGCCGCCCATACGTGGCAGGGATTCTCGACTGGTGAATGGGAAGGGGACATGCTGAAGGTGCTCACCACGCACATGAAGGAAGGTTGGCTCCGCCGTAACGGCTTGCCTCGCAGCGACAGGGCCACGATGGTCGAGTATTTCATTCGCCACGGAGATTTTCTGACGCTTGTCAGCGTGATAAAAGACCCGGCATATCTCACCGAACGATTGATTCGCACGTCCCACTGGATCATGAATCCTGGTTTTGCACTGACGCCGTCCCACTGCATTCCCAGCGTCGAGATCGAGCACCCGAAGGGATGGGTCGCGCATCATCTGCCCGGTACAAACCGTTTCTTGCACGAGTACGCCGAGACCTACGGAATGCCGATCGAGGCTGCGCGCGGCGGTGCTGAAACGATGTACCCGGAATACGAACCGAAGCTGGCGACGATGCCCATACCGCCGCGCCGCGTCGGCGGATGCAAAGACTTGGCCGCCTACGGCGAGCACGGTTGCTGAGGCCGCAAGATCGCCCTGTAATTCTGCATCTCGCTGAGCGATGCGGCATTCATCGCGAAAAGTCTCGACGCCACCGAAGCGAGGACAGACCGAGCCAGGTTGAGCCAACTACTTCTTCATCGACTGGGAATGCTGATCAGTCCGGGAAAACTGCAAACTGTCAGATCTTGCGAGTTCTAATTTAAGCAGCTTCAATTGATGATTAATGATTTACTCGAAGTCACTCGCGTGCAGGCTGGAAAACTTCTGATCGAGCTTCAATCTACTTCGGTTTCCGATGCGATCGTCTACACCATAAACACGCTACAGGGCGCTGCCACAGCCAAGGGAATTACGCTCTCCTCAGAGATGGCGCACCGCTTACCCTCGGTCTGTGCCGATCCCACGCGCGTCCGGCAAATACTCGTCATTCTCGTCGATAATGCCATCAAGTTTACCCCGGCAAACGGAACCGTGAAAGTTCAAGCTCGAATGTTCGAGGACGACCCGAATTTCCTCGTTCTGGAAGTCTCAGACTCGGGATCTGGGATCGGTCCGGACATGACCGAGAGAGTTTTTGACCGCCTCTTTCAAACATCGGATCCCGCTTTGGCAGGACGTCAAGGCCTTGGACTGGGGTTGTACATCTGCAAAGAGTTGGTTACGCGACATAACGGAAAAGTGTGGGCGAAGAGTGTTCCAGGACATGGCGCCGTCTTTTCCGTTACATTGCCCGTTTTTTCTCTCCCTGACCTGCTTGCCCCGGCCCTCCGAAAGGAAAGATGTACGGAAGGCTCGATCATACTCGTAGTTACAGAGATCGCTTCACAGACCGGATGGTCCTCTGACGAGGTGCGCACGGAACAGTCTCACGGCGCCCGCGATCTCCTGCAGCGTTGCTTGCACTCCGACATGGATGTTCTCCTGCCAAAAACGGGCTTCACTGGAGCAGCGGAACTTTTCTTCATCGTGGCTGTCACCGACGAAATTGGAGGTGAAGCGATCACTAAGCGGATTCGAGAACAATTCGACGAATGCGAACATATCCACCAGGCAGGATTGACTCTTTCTACTTCTTATCGATTACTTGATGCCATCAAACGAAGTGGTAGTGAATCGATGGAAGACTTTCCGCAAAAGGTTGCCATCAAAATTCAGGAACTCATGGACGAGGAAATCTCGTCAAGGACGGTAATAAAGGTTAATAAGAAAATTCTTGTCGTCGAAGACGATTCTGACACACGCAAAGGGTACAACATCCGGCTGAAAGCTAATCTCTACGATACCTTCTTGGCGAGCGATGCAATTACCAGTGTGAGGATGGCTCGCGAGCATGAACCCGACCTGATTATCCTCGATCTGGGCCTGCCCGGCGGCGACGGATTTACTGTCATCGATAGACTGAAAATTAGCCCTCAGCTCGCCGTGATTCCTATCATTGTCGTTTCCGCTCGCACTGGTCTCGTGAACCGAGCGCGCGCGCTCAAGGCTGGTGTGACAGCCTTTCTCGAAAAGCCCGTGGATAATGCAGAACTCTTAGCAGTTATCCGCCGGACTCTTGGAGGGCCCGCAGAGCTCAAGAAACGAGCTTAGGGCCCGCGCAAAAATAACTTCACAGAGTAGAGGTGATCGTGTAATTCCAAGCTGGCAGCGTTTTATGGGGGCGAAGGCGTAGTGAGCGAAAGAGGACGGGATCGGCGGCGAGGCCGGTTGGGTAGTGAGTGCGGTCGAGGCAAGCAGACACGGTCAAACCAGTCTTGGTCGTGGTTGTACGAAGGATGTTAAGAATCTTCTGATAGCTATCGAGCGGCTCTGCGGCCCAGTTCTTGGAGATCTCCGAAAACAGGCGATGTTCGATAGGGTTCCACTTGGAAGTGCCAGTAGGATAGTGAGCCACCGTCACGGTGAGATCGAAGGGATTAGCGAGTTGCGCTTGGAGCTCAGTCTTCCAGGCAAAATCCTTAATCGCGATAACTCATAAGAACTTGTCCCAAACTACACAGTTCTTCTTCCGTAGCCCGAATAGCCTCAATGGCAGGGAAGCTTTTACAACAGCCACGAGCGGACAATCTCTCGCAGACCCGGAAGTGGTCGGAACGCCTGATTTTCCTAGTCTTGAAGCGTGACCCATGGCAAATGGTTCTAAGTTAATTCTGCTGACAGGACCGACAGGGTACGTCGGTGGGCGCTTGCTTCGCGCGCTCGAAGGCGCCGGTTACCGCGTACGTTGCCTATCACGACATCCCGAAACCCTAAATCAGCGCGTGGCGCACACAACGGAAGTCGTGAAGGGCGATGTTCTCGATGCAAAGTCCCTTCCATCGAACATGATTGGTGTGCACACCGCCTATTACCTCGTACATGCAATGGGTTCGGCGAATTCCTTTGAGGAGGAAGACCGGCGATCAGTGCAAGCATTCGCAGTCTCGGCGCGTGATGCAGGCGTACAGCGCATCATCTATCTCGGCGGACTTGGCAGCGGGAGCAAACTCTCGGCACATCTGAGAAGCCGGCAGGAAGTCGGGCGTATCCTCCGAGAGTCCGGGGTACCGACCATCGAATTTAGAGCCTCAATTGTGATTGGGTCGGGCAGCGCTTCTTTCGAAATGATACGGGCCTTGGTTGAGAAACTTCCAGCGATGATCACTCCTCGCTGGGTAACAACACGCACGCAGCCAATTGCCGTCGAAGACGTTATTGCTTATCTGATGCAGGCGCTCGACCTCAGGATCAATGGCAGCAGCATTATTGAGATCGGCGGAGCCGACCAGGTCAGCTATTTGGACCTCATGAAGGAATACGCCCGTCAGCGTGGGCTGAAGCGATGGATGATTCCTGTGCCGGTGCTGTCTCCGCGACTATCAAGCCTTTGGTTGGGTCTTGTCACACCCGTCTATGCGCGTGTCGGTCGCGAGTTAGTGGATAGTTTGCGTAACGAAACCGTTGTAAGGGACCGATCAGCAGCTGATTTATTCTCCATTCGCCCACTTGGCTTTCGTGAAGCACTGACCAGAGCGCTCGCCAATGAAGATCGGGAGTTTGCCGAAACCCGCTGGTCCGATGCGTTCTCTTCCGTTGCAGCTTTACCGCAGTGGGGCGGAACTACATTCGGTCGCCGTATTGTGGACTCGCGGTCGGCGCGTGTGCCTTTTTGTGCGGCCATTGCCTTTCGTCCAATCGAACGATTGGGCGGGAAGACGGGTTGGTACTACGGAAATTGGCTCTGGCGAATTCGCGGTTTGTTGGACCTGCTGTTTGGCGGGGCGGGCATGCGGCGTGGGCGACGCGTACCAGATCATCTCTTCCCAGGCGACACCATTGATTTCTGGCGGGTCGAAGAAGTCCAACGCGACCATCTGGTCCGACTGTCGGCAGAAATGCGTTTACCTGGTCGAGCGTGGTTGCAGTTCGAGGTGGAACCCTCCGGTTCAGGATCGTCCATTCGACAGACGGCTATCTTCGACCCGGTGGGGTTGTTCGGACAGCTCTACTGGTATTTGTTATATCCGATACACCAATTGATCTTCGCAGGAATGCTGCGCGGGATCGTGCGTGCGATGGGGAAAGGCTGTTGACCAACTTCCCGAAACCCACAATTGTCATCAGCAAATGCATCGGCTTTGATCCCTGCCGATACAACGGAGGGATGGTGCAGGATAAATTTGTTGCACGCCTTAAGCCACACATCGAGGTCATCTCCGTTTGCCCCGAGGTCGAAATCGGATTGGGGATTCCACGTGCGTCCCTGCGCATCATTTGCTCCGGGGACGAGTTGAAACTCATTCAGCCATCGTCTGGCTTGGATCTTTCGGAAAGCATACGGGGATTTACGTCCGGGTTCCTCGACACTTTGGGAAAAGTAGACGGGTTCATTCTGAAAAATCGATCGCCATCCTGCGGATTCACAGATGTGAAGTTTTATTCCGGTCCGGAGAAAGGTCCAGCAATTGGTAGAACGGCCGGTTTGTTCGGGGGCGCTGTTCTGCAAAAGTTCGGCGACTTGGCAGTAGAAGACGAAGGCCGACTTAAGAATCTGAGCATCCGCGAACATTTTCTTACGCGCATCTTCGCACTTGCTCGATTACGCAAACTTCAACAATCCGGATCGATGCACAGTCTCGAACGCTTTCATTCGTTGAATCATCTGCTCTTGATGGCTTACAGCCAGACCAAGCTGAGTGAACTGGAGAGAATTGTTGCGAACGCCGATGGAGAACGGACCGCTATCGTCTTGAACTTATACGCGAGGTATTTTCGGGAGGCGCTCGGCAAACCCGTGAGACGCGCATCGCCAATCACGGTCCTTATGTACGCCCTCGGTCACTTGAAGAAGAGGCTATCCACAAGTGAAAAGCTGCACTTCCTGGAAATATTGGAATCGTATCGCCGAGGCAGGGCGCCATTGTGCAGTGCCGCGAGCATACTAAGATCCTGGGTCATAAGATTCAAATCAACATATCTGCGCGAGCAGACTTTCTTCAATCCATTTCCGGAAGAGCTCATGACCCTGGATGATTCTGGCGCGTCACGGACTTGAGCGCAAATTCAATAGGAGCCTTACCAGCTTCACGCTTCGAGCTTTCTGTTGTGATTGTCGGGAGCAAGCCTCTGCGCGGATGTTTCTAAGTCAGGCGTGCTACCTCTGGGAAGTCCTTCCCTTTTCACTCGATCATTTGAAAGGAAATGATTTAGCGGACGATTTTGGTAGTGGGATGATGTACGAAATTGCGGCTCCGCATGCATGGAGTCCCCCGAATTTTCCCCATAGCGAAGACAAGGCGAAAGTGTGAGCCCGTATTCCGGCAACAGCGGCAGCCGTCCTTTCTTCTCGTAACGGGTTCTCGTTTCGGCTTCGGGCACGGATCACACTAACTCTTGACAGACTCCGTAATACAATCTAATAGTTAGATGTTAATTGGAGGGGTTATGCCAAGGCAGGGGCTAAAGCTAAAGCAGGCAAGTGCGGTCCTACAGATACAGCCGAAGGAATTGCAGAACCTTGTCCAATTCGGCGTCGTGAAACCCAAACGGTCAGCGGGAACGTACTTCTTCGACGCGAACGCCCTTTTGGTAGCCAAGGTTGCGTCTTACCTGAAAGAGTCCTTGGGCACGCGGACGAGTGTACTTTGCAAGTTGATGGAGGTATTCAGCTCGTGTGAAGAGAAGCTCAAATCAGAAAATCCGAAGTACATAATTTTCAGTTGTAGGCTCGCGGAGGAGGAACAACCTATTAAGCTGGGAGTGCCATTTCGAACTTTTGGGGAACAGATTGAGGAACGAATGGGCAGAGCCGATCTCTACAAGGACATGCCGCGTGGGAGAAAACGCCGGGGCTGGAAAAGGGAATTTCTGGAATCGCTAACTGAGGCGGCGAAGGATATCGGAGAGGTTTCCGAAGAGGAAATCTTGCGCACAGTCCGCACGTATCGAAAAGAAAAGCGAGTTCCGGAGATCACCGTTGCCGCCGAAAGCTAAGAAACGTAAGCGACGGGGTGTTGTTGACACGAGCGTGCTTGTGGCTGGCATATCGGGCTTCAGAGAGCCGTTCGTTTCCGGCAGGAATCCGAGTGCCGATGTACTCTACAGGTGGGCCGAGAAGAACCATTTCGTCTGGCTCATAACGGAAGACATCTTGGATGAGTACAAGGAAGTTCTAAAGCGCCTCCGCGTTCGTCCGAATCTGATCGGGAAAGTCGTCAACCTGATCCGCGAGCGGCCCGAAGAGGTGAAGATGCGCTCCTCGATTGAAATCTCGCCCGACCCCAAGGACGACCCCTTTTGCCTGTGCGCTGAGCAAGCTAAGGCTGATTTCATCCTGACCTTGAACCCGAAGGATTCCCGGAAGATCGTCTCAGCGCGAAAGTCGTTGCTCCTAGTCAATTCTTGGCGTGACCGCACACCCACAGCGGGGCACGGCAGCATTTCAACAACTCTGGACATTTACGCACACGTCTTGGCTGAGCACATGGAGCAATTTGAACGTCGGCGTGCTCGAATTCTGGGCACTTATCGGGCACCTGAATCACCTGAATTCAGGAGTTTCGGAACATTAATGGCTGAAGCGCGCGACCAAGCCGATATAGGGTGGCTTCTTTGAAGCTCTTGCACCTTCGTCACAATTGACCTATTTTCGCATTCGCAACATATGTTTGTGTTGTGGCCTATCTTGTGTAAGTATTGTTACAAGATGAATGTCAAGCCCACAGGATCTGTCGCCTCCCGTTTGCGTCAGCGCAAATTCGAACTCTTGCGCCTGTTCAAAATCCCCGATGACCTCCTCCCGGGTTCTTTAACGCTCGACTACACCCGCTGTGGCAAGCCCTCCTGCCACTGCGCCAAAGGCCGGGGCCATGCGGCGTGGTCGCTGGTCTTCATGGTAGAAGGAAAAAGGCACGCCCAACGCATTCCCAAAGATTGGGTCGAGGACGTCCAAAAGCGAGTCGAGGCGGGCCGTAAATTCCAGGATGCTGTCCGCGAGGTGCTCGAGGCCAATGCGCAGCTGTTGGTCCTGGCACGCAAACAACGGCGCCGATGAAAGGACCCACGCCGCGGCGTGTTTGGAACTACGTCACGCGGGGCCTCGGCCTACGGTCCTATCTCCAATCACCCGGTGATGGTCGGCCCCAAGGAAAGATTCCCGCCAAAACTCTGCTTTGGTCTCTGCTGATCGGCCAACTGCTGCGCGCATCGGCTTTCCTGGCCGTCGAGAGACTGGTGCGTCCTCGGTCCGCCGCGCGCTGCGCGTGAGCCCCTCGTTCGGCGATGATGCTCTCGGCTACTTCACCGAACGCTTGGATCCCGCTCCCACACGGGCGGCCTTGGTCCGAATCCTTCGCCAAGCCAAGCGCAATAAGGCCTTCGAAACCAGCGGCGGCATCGGGCTGGCCGTGGATGGAACCACGGTCGGGCGTTGTGTCACCTCCCGCTGCCCGCTCTGTCGTCCCTACCGCAATGCGGATCATCAAATCGTGGGATATCGGCATCATTTGGCCCTGATCAGTGTGGTGGGAACGGGTCTGTCGCTTCCCTTCGATGTGGAACCCTACGGGTCGGGAGATAGTGAGTACGCCGCCGGCCAGCGCCTGCTACTGCGTGCCATCCGCCAGCTGGGTGCACGCTTTGCTGCGTATGTCGTGGTGGACGGGGGATTTGCCACCGCCCCTTTCCTGCATACCGCCGGTGATCTGGGCCTGCCGGTGGTGGCCCGTCTGAAAGGGAATTTGCCAGAACTATTTGCCGCGGCACAAAACCGATTCCGTTCCCAGCCTCCCCAACTCATCTTCTATCACGGTACGGATCGGATCGAGCTTTGGGACGCCGATGATTTCGATCCCTGGGAAAGTCTGCGCTGGAAAACGGTACGGGTCTTGTTCTACCGGCAACAGAAACCAGGCGGCGAGGTCATCGAAGCGTTTTGGCTCACTAATTTTCCGGTACAGCAAGTCAGCAGCCGGGTGCTGTATCACCGAGCGAAGAGTCGATGGGAAATAGAGAACCAAGGCTTTAATGACGCTAAGAACCGCCATGGCTTGGGGCATATCTGCCATCATCATTCCAACAGCTTGTTGATCACTTGGCTGCTCACTAGTTTGGCGCTCACCATCGAGCGGTTGTACCGCCTGCGCTATTTGCATCGGGGCACTCACCCCATCTGCTCGGCCGCGGAGTTCGTTCACACGCTTTGGGTCAGTTTGTCCTGGCTTCCACACACCGACA
Organism: Candidatus Acidiferrales bacterium; assembly: GCA_050015335.1. Classification (GTDB taxonomy): domain Bacteria; phylum Acidobacteriota; class Terriglobia; order Acidiferrales; family UBA7541; genus Palsa-295. The sequence continues at coordinate 8,846 of JBEKBP010000114.1, forward strand.
CGAGTTGACCTGAATTGACCTGAATTGGGTGCGGTTGCAGAAGAGCAGCAAGTCGCGTAGTATCTATGACGCGGGGTGGAGCAGCCTGGTAGCTCGTCGGGCTCATAACGCGCCAATTATCAACCGGCTCTGCCGGATTCAAACGACTTAGCCCTTCTTCTCAACCGCAAAAACCTCTCGAAACGGGATATTCTGGGCACTTAACGGGCACCTGAGAATCAGATTTTGCGCTTGTGCGGAGCCACATGAGCTGGACAGGTAATCGTTGCTGTGCGTGTTTTCATTCTTCAATCCACAAATCCCGAGACTTCCTCTAGGCTCCAAACGCGATCCGCTATGCTCATCTGAAAGTTTCGTGCCTGCGAGAAGCCAAGACGCCCGAGGAAAGAATCTTTCTCTCTGCGTCAGGGCCGCCTACGCCCAAGGTAAACTCTACAACGCTAAGTAGTTGTCTCGTCTATGTCTTTCGCGCATCTTATATCACGTTTTATAGGGGTATTCGGCGGTTATTGTTCCCAAATTGTTCCCAACTTTTCTTGCGGGCAATGAGTCCTGGGAGAATCAACAGATCGATTTACGTAGTTGGCATGGAGCTCAGGGTCCGCCTTGGGCGCGACTGGCGCAAAGCCAGATGGGCTGCCAAGGCACAATGGTCGCGCTGACATCGAGATCGTCGCTAAGAAAACGGCGTGCCCTGGCCCGCGACTGAGGGGTTCGTCCTGAGCCGCTCCGCACTGTCGATGGGTCAAGGATTTCGAGCAGTCCCATTTGATCCCTCCGAAGATGCAGACGAAACTAGAAATCAGTCGACAAGCTGAGCTCTTTCCATCTTCTGGCTTCTTCCAACCGCGCGATGTCGTTCTTTTCTGCGCCATTGTACGCGTCGCTGCCGAGTAAAAGCCGCAACGGTGGATTTTGCTCCCGAGTCAGACGAACGATTGCTTGAGCAGCCTTTTTCGGATCGCCCGGCTGCTTTC
>JBEKBP010000115.1:0-6858 GCA_050015335.1 Candidatus Acidiferrales bacterium
ATCCCCCAACGGTAGCCCCCATAGATGCAAACAACCGCTATGAAAACGAACACCCACTCAAGCATCTGCACCGGTTTTCCGTCGTGCTCATTGTCGAAATGAATGACGGCAAGCCCGATGGCAGATTTCGAGAGATATATGTCTCGGAAATCTGAAGCCATTCGCAGAAAATAAACGACGAGGGAATCATGTGAGGTACCGATGGAGGCCAGCTCCAGGTCGTTTCCGTATTGGATCGCGATGCAGCGAGTATTACCCATCGGGACCGCCACACTAAAATTCAAAGTGCCGACTTGGAGGCGATACGGTTCGCGTTGCCCGTCCACAGTGACTGAGTGAATGGTCTGGGGACCGAATTCCTGCTTTTGCACATAAAAGATGGAATCCCGCCCCGAACTGTTGTCCAAGCAGATGCTGCCTGAAAATGCTAGCACGTCGTAATTGGAATCGTCCCTTCGCCGTACCACGTAGAGGTGCTTTACGACATCTCCCACGCTCCGCCACTGAGTGTCGGGCTCAACTTTGTTCACTTCGTCCGCCAAGGTATCGAAGGCGTCAATACCTCCCGCAAAAAAATCAGAATGGCCGTAGAAGAACAAGGGATTACCAAGGAATTCGTTGATCGCTATGAAATCTTTCGGAATTACGACTTCCACCGAGTAACGGGTGATGCTCGGAAAATCCGCGAACGAGAGCGTAACGGGCCGCAGGGCTGAGAGATTTGACGGCTCGACGGCATCCTGAGGAACATTCCTCGAGTTGATGGTGGCCAGGTAATTGTAGGTTTTGAGCGCCTCGAGCGTCCTCTCCGGCGCGATGCTGTGGGGGAATATCATTACCTTGTCGTACTGAATTCCTGTCAGCTTTCGGAAGCTTTCCATTCTGGCCAAGGATTGTTTCAGGGCAATTTTTTGAACAGCGAGGGGCTTGCTTCGATAGTCCGTGAACTCCTTATGATCGTGATTGTCTCCATGAATGGCGATTGAAAATCGCTCAGGATGGTTTCGAAAAAGCGAGACAACCCCCGGATCGCCACGATCGTAATTCCACGGGATGAAAGCAATTGTTGTGTGAAAGTCGTGCCTCTCCATCTGCTCTAAAAGACCTTTATAGTCGACATACCCATAGGGCTGTCGCAGCCACGGATCGTCGATGGTAAAGTTCGCGTAATGATGAAGTGCGTGCCAACCCCGTTCGCCGGCGCAGTACCTAATAAAGATCATTGCGGGAGCGACGCGGAGGAACGAATGTACAAGGCCTTCTCCATCAGTCGCACTTTCGTTTAGAGATATCGAAGAAGCCAAGAATACCTTACCTTGCCCGATCGTAGTCTCAACGAATACCGGGGAAACCTGATTGTCGTGCCGTAGGCTCGTGATTGGTTGAGCCGCGCTGTTTTCGCCTAGTATCAGGTAGAATCCGTCCTTGATCGGGAGCGGACTTTCCAGGTCTGCCAACTGAGAGGTTAACCCGTCCACTTGACCAAACATATACTGCGGACGAAGCGGGTTTTCCAGGTGTCTGCAGCCCAACGCGGCGCCGCCAGACCAAGTTCTTAGCAGAATTGGATCCACGTCTGGCGCCACGCCCAGAATGAGCACCGGCACATCGCTCCCCCGACCACGATGCAGGGCTCGTAGCAGTGCGTTCCTGTTAACCATGGCCAAGGCATCTGCTGCAATTGCAACTCCAACGGTGTGTTCCCCTTCGACAGCCTGCCTTAGGGTACGATAATCGTTGGCGGGGCTGGCCACGATAACCTCGAGGTTCAATCCGTAGAAGTTTGCAGCTGTTTGCAGTTGTTCTTGCTCCCTGGATGAGCCTCCAACTGCAGGCGAACGAATGAAAACGACGTCAGCCGAATAGCAGCACGAGGCTGACATTAGCGCTAGGAAAAACACAGCCCACCGAGCGCGTAGAGGGTTAACTGCGAGTTTGCCAAATCGAGTCGGCACCCTCGAGTCGTCGTGATGGGACCCCACGCGCCGGTTGTCAGAGGATTCGAAAAACTCACATGTCATCGTCATCCAGTCCCCGGACTGATCAATCGGCAAGGAAAACACACTCCCGTGGCAGAACCGTAATATCCGTGCGGCATACCGATACAACGCGCACAAACGCCCCGTGAAGGAGACTTGTTCAGACTTCTCGAACCGGTTCACAGAATCCATTCCGCCGTTGGAAGGACGCTTTTCCCCTCTTCGAAGAACCTACCCTTGTCGGACCTCGCGGAACTAGGTGCCTTGCAAGACTGCACTGTAAGCCCGAAGCAGAGTCATCTTCTCGGATTCCCAGTTCAAACTCTCTTCAATCCGTTTGCGACCACAAGTGCCTAGTTGCCGGCGCAGTTCGCTACAATTGAGCAACTTGGACATTTGGTTGGCGAAATCGATGGGATCGTTCGGTAACGCGTACAAAGCTGCAGGTCCCGCTGTACGGCGCCCCTCTTTCAAATCGAAAAGCACCACGGGCAAACTGAAAGCCATGTATTCAAAAATTTTGATCATGGTCGAGTTATCGTTCATCGGAGTCTTCGGGTCGGGTGCCACTCCGACATCCGCATTGGAGAGATAATTCACCACTTCCTCGTGGGGAACTTGGCCGGTAAAAGTTACGAAAGGGTCTAATTCTTTCGTGGCTACCATTGCCCGCAGCTTGGGTAGCATCGTACCTGCCCCAACGAGCACGAAATGTGTGTCTTGCCGTTTCTCGCGTTTTACAAGGTGCTCGATCGATTCCACGAGCAGGTCTAGGCCGTCCTGCTGCCCCATGAATCCCACATACACGACGAGCAGCGGCTTCCCATGCTTGATCTCAGGCTGAATCGGCCCACGGCGGAGGGTTGTCAGATCGGGACAATTTCGTACGACAAATACTTGCCCTGGACGTTTGCCACCCCGCGTGACTGCAACTTCCTTAAAGAACTCGTTAGTGGCAATGGAAGCGTTAGCAACCAGGAATGAGCACTTCTCGGCAAGTCCGGTAAACGCCCGAAGCAGACCGTTCGCTCTGCCAAACTTAGCCTCAAAAAGCTCGGGGGCCAAATCGTGATGATCGAAGATAAACCGAACACCGAAAGGCTTCAAGATTAATGCGATCAGGAAGATGGTGTCCGGAGGATTGCAGCCGTGTAGAACGCGAAATCGCCTATGGGTGAACACTTTCAAGGTGAGATAAAGCTCGGCAGCTAGAGCCCAGCCATATTCGAGCAGATATCCAATCGCATTGGAAGCTTCCCACGCGCGGTGACGATAAATATGAATCCCGTCAAGAATCTCGTAACTAGCGGTGAAAGAGTTCTTCCCCTTGGGGCAGATGACCGAGACGAGATATCCCGCATCGCGGAGTGCCCGTGCCTCACACCATACACGCCGATCAGCAGGTACCGGCAGATTTTCGACGATGATGCAAACCGATGTCTGCTCACTCTGCATAGCCGGCGGCTCAGATTGTTTACTTGAGGAACTTACCATCCAGTCTCGATTTCCGCCGCCTGCTCAAAGATCAAAGAGATTCCTTCGGGCAATCAAGACGGTTCTCTCTACCTCTTCGCGCACGCGCTTCAAGTCCCAGTGCCGGAGTTCGTCTCATTCCCTGATCAGCGGGGAGGCTTGCGCACTCCAGACAACTTCACGTTGCTACAACAGTGCGAACAGCAGCCACCCGAATTCATATGGCCTCTGTTCGTAGAGAATCTTTAGAGAGCGCGCCCGTGCGTTTTGCTTAGGCGATCGGACGACGCTCATGGCCATTTCCCAATGCCGAGTCTGGCTGTTTCTCGGCAGGATGCATCTCCAAATGAGATTCTCCGCGCCGTCTCTCATATCGACACCAAGCTCATTGGCGCCGTAGATCCAGCGGAGACCCCTGTAAATGAACTCTTTGAAGGACTGTCCACTGGCTTTTTCAACGGCGAACAAACACAGCGGGGCCAAGCCGTGCTGGTGTACAGAATAGACGGGATACCGGCTGGATACCCGACTGCAGTCTGCGTCGTATAACCACCACCATTGTCCCGATTCTCCTTGCGCGCCACACACTGCGGCGGCACATTTCAGGGCGGGCCCCAACGGGTCCTCGACCTGAAAAACCTGCGCAAACTTCGACATCGCATAGATTGGGTAAACCTGATCTGCGAAGTTCCCAATTCGCCCGCGCAGACGCCCGGCGAGAGAATTCTTCGAACTCATGTGACCGAATAGGCCGGGCTCCCCCTGGTTCTCTTCAATGCGGTGGTATGTCTCGACCGATACATCCGGCAAGATGCTGACCAGTTTCGGCGACGCCTCGGCCGCATGTGCCAATCCGGCCAGGAACCACGCCAGTTCCGTCGTGCGCGCTTCCTGTGCGTCGGAGTAGCGATCTAGGGCTGTTTCACAATCAAAAGCGGAGAAAAGGTTCCCGAGCTGGTCAGGGTCGAATGCAGCGGTCAGCCAGATCTGCAGCCCCAAATCACCTATTCCCTGAATCCAATTTGTGTCGCGAATGAAGGACGCATAGATTGCTCGCGTATCAAAAGGCGAATCGATACCCGCCAGCTCCAGTTTCCTGAGCCCGAGCAGCGTCATGATCGTGTATCGGGGCGAAATTCCCTCGCGCACCAGTCCCATCTCCGTGCGCAGCAACCTGTGACAAAATAATTGCCTGTCTTCGTCAAACATGGCCACAAGGCCGCGCGTCGCGAGAGAAATCAGCTCTCGAACGTCCAACGACGGCGCCATGCTGGGTTGCGAGCCATGCCCCTCCGACATCTGCGAGTTTAACGGTGTGCGGCTTGGCATTGGGGGTCCACCGTCGAAGGGATTGCGTTCAAAACCATCGAGATCCGCGCCCTGGTTCACCGAGCCTCGATATGGGCAGGTAGACCATGAGGCGAGCGATCCAGGTCGAATCCGTATCTCTTCGCGGCCAGACAGGAGGTATTTATCGGGAACCGATCGCGACTCGGGCTGTGTTCGAAATCCTCCGGCCCCCCTCGGTGTGACAGTCGATGTACTGACTGTCAGGCTCTCACTACCGGTTGGGCGGTCAGCGGGCTGCCGATGATCTTTTCGATTCGTGCTATTTCCTCAACTACGCGATTCTGCTGTGCCAGGGTCAACCCGGGAAACATTGGCAGTGAAAGTATCTGCGCCGCGGCTTTCTCGGTCACCGGGAAATCGCCTTGCTGGAATCCCATGGCCCGGTATGGCTTCTGGAGATGAACTGGAACCGGGTAGTGGATGCCGGTACCAATGCCAGCCTTGGTCAAGTGCTCTTGCAGTTGGTCTCGCTCCTCCGTGCGAACCACGTAGAGGTGATAGACTCCGCGGGACCAGGATGGCTCAAATGGCAGAACCAGGCTCGCGGATACTCCGCGCAGCGATTCGTTGTAACGCGCCGCAATCTGCCGACGCTTCTGATTCCACTCCGCGAGGTGACGAAGTTTGATTTGCAGGATTCCGGCTTGAATCGCATCGAGCCGCCCGTTGTAACCTTCCATCTCATGGTAATACTTGCGCGATTGGCCGTGATCGCGGAGCATGCGTACTTTCTGGGCCAGCGCTTCGTCGTCAGTCGTAACCGCTCCGGCCTCTCCACAGGCGCCCAGGTTCTTCCCCGGATAGAAGCTAAAAGCTGCCGCATGGCCCATCGAACCTGCTTTTCTCCAGCGATTTTCCTTCTTCGAGAAGTACTCTGCGCCGTGTGCCTGGCAGGCATCCTCGACAACGATCAGTTTGTAGCGGTGAGCAAGCTCGAGAATCGCATCCATGTCCGCAGTTTGACCGTAGATGTGCACCGGGACAACAGCCGTGACAGGTGCCTTGCGTGTCCGGTGAAATGTCTTGCCGGTTTCGCGGTCGAAGTAGCATTCCCGCTCGAGATATTCTTGAAGCTTGGCAGGGTCCATGCAATAGGTCCGCTCATCGATGTCCACAAAATCCGGCCGTGCACCCGCCTGGCTGATGGCTTCTGTGGTCGCAATGAACGTGTGGGGCACCGTGACAACAATATCGCCCGGCTGGACGCCCGCTGCCAGCAAGGCAAACAGAACGGCGTCGGTCCCGCTGGCGACTCCGAGGCAGTGCGCAGCATCAGAAAAGCGCGCAAAATCGCGCTCGAATCCCTCAACCATTGGGCCGCCGATGAAGCCTGCGGTTCTCAGCGTGTTCTGAAAAACGGGAAGCAGTTCCTTCTCGATTTCTTCATGAAGGCCGACCAGATCCAAAAACGGAATCTTTTGATTGTCTGACATTTCGAGCCCCTCTTTCTTTAGTTGAAATAGTATTGTCTTTTGGGCAACAGGTCATCGACACTGCACCATCGGTCCCCTACGTTCCAGTTTACGAAAGCGTTTTGAGACAGCGGGCGTGATCATTCCAAAGGTTCCGGCGGACTGCATCTGTGTGTGGCCCATTGCGGATAGTTGCCGCTGTAGGGATCCCGATTGGGGCTTGGAACTACCGGCCGGACAGAGGTGCCCCTCTGTGTGTGCTAGGGTGTCTGCAATCCTATTATGATCAGCTGCCATCCATCCGATGGTGAAATCGAAAACTGGCTTTGGTAGGAACCAGGCGACGACACGCTTTCGGTTACCGCCGTCAGATAAGTGGGTGTTGAATTCGGATCGGTGATGAAGCCCCCCTGCGGCGTGAACACGGTGGCCGCGTCAGAATCACCGAAGATCCAGCTCACAAGCAACCCCGACTGAGGGAGCGTGATCGAGTCGGAGGTGGCGCTGTTTGTGTAGGTGCCCGGAGTCGGGCTCGTAATCGCTGAAACGATCGGTGCGTTCGCCGTCGTTGATCCCGCCACGGCTAAGAAATGCAGGAATATGGGCTCCTGAACGCTCGTTGAGATCGTGATCGTAGCACCGGC
>JBEKBP010000116.1:0-6781 GCA_050015335.1 Candidatus Acidiferrales bacterium
GTGCGGTAACCATGTTTCTGAATCTCGTCCGCCGAGACTACTGTAACCGACGAGGGTGCATCGCTCGCGTTCTCCGTGTGCTTCGAGGCGCTGTAAACCTCTACGTTCACCAAATCTTCGAGGCTCACTTCCATCAAATCCGTTGAAGGGCAAATTGCTGGTGACCATCGTTGCACCGCGCTCGTAGCGAAGACTGAAGATCTCAAACAACATTTCGGCCCCCGTCTTGGACAGCGGCACGAACCCCAGTTCATCGATGATCAGCAGTTCGTAACTCGCCAGCAACTTCTGGAAGCGCCGCAGCCGCTTCTCATCCTTGGCCTCTATCAACTCATGTACGAGCGATGCCGCCGTGGTGAACCGCACCCGGTAGCCCTTCTGACAGGCCGCCAGTCCCAGAGCCAGCGCGATGTGCGTTTTGCCCGTACCGGAGTTGCCCAGAGCCAACACGTTTTCCTTGCGTTCGATGAATTCACTGCGGGCCAGTTCCAGCACCAGCGCCTTGTTCAACGACGCCAGCGCCAGAAAGTCGAAACTGTCCAGACTCTTTACGACCTGGAACCGCGCCTGTTTGATGCGCCGTTCGGTTGCACGCCGTTCCCGATCCAGTAGTTCCTGTTCCGAGAGTCGCAGCAAGTAGCGGGGGTAATCCACGCCTTCGGCGGCACACAGCTGCGCCACCTTGTCGTACTCGCGCAGGAAGGTCGGCAATCGTAGAGTTTTCAAGTAATGGTCCAGCAGAACCTGAGGAGTCTCCATCAGCAGCCTGCTTCCTGTGTGGAAATCAGCAGTTCGAGGTAGTCGGCGGCTGCAGTCGTGGCCACCTGCGCCAGCGGTAAGTGCGGATAGTTCCCCAGGTCCAGCCGTGGCGGTCGTTGCTCGATCCGGCACAGTAAAAGATGCTTCACCGCATCGAACGAAATCGCTCTCATCCGCAGCGCATCTTCGATTGCGTTGGTGACTTCCGCCATCGAAAAGGTCTCCAGCAAACGCAGCACCTGCACGTACTCCCGCTTGCCTCGTTTCGACAGCCGTGCTTCCAGCAGTCGGCGCAGTTGGGCGAACTCTTCCGGTAACTCCCAACCCACCAGAGGCGCCGCCTGATCGAGTGCGTTCGTCTTTTGTTCCAGCAGTGCCAGATAATGCAGCGGGTCGAAAATCATGTCCTCCCGCTCATAGCTCCTCGCGTGCCGCGCAATTACTTCCGCGCCGCACGAGATCACCACCTCGTGCACATACCCTTTGATTAGAACTTCCCGGTGCCCCCAGCACACCGGAACCGAATAATCGTTGCTGCGATACCGCACCAGAGACAGCGAGCTCACTCGCCCCGCTCGTTTGTCGCAGGCTTCGTACAGCGTTTCCGGCAGTGGCAGCAGCGCTGCGCGGTCCTTCTCGAATCGTTCTCCGATCGTCTCCTGCTTGCCTCGCAACCGCTGCTGGCGTCTCTTCCGGCATTGTTCCAGCAAGTGTGCGTTCAACTCGTCCCAACTCGCGCATCGAGGCACAGGAACCAGGAAGTTCCGTCGCGCGTAGCCGACCAACCCCTCGACTTTTCCCTTATCATTTCCCTTGCCGGGTCGCCCGAACCGCTCCTGAAACAGGTAGTGACTCTGCAACTCCGAAAATGCCTGCGTCTTTCTTCTCGTCCCGTCTCCCAGGATCTGGACGACCGCCAGCTTCGTGTTGTCGTACAGAATGTTCCGCGGCACTCCCTCAAAGTAGGTAAACGCCTGGTTGTGCCCTTCCAGAAATGCCTCCGTCGTTTCCGCCGGGAAAGCCATCACAAAGCAGTCGTCCGATTGCGGCAGATCCATGGCCAGATAGTGCGCCTTGCGCTCCTCTCCGCCGATCACCACCAGCGCCTCCCCGAAGTCCGCCTGAGCGTCTCCGGCCGGATGCGCCAGCGGCACGAACATCTCCCGCTGCCTCAGCTTCCGCAGACGCACGTAATCCTTCACGATGGTGTACCCACCGCTGAATCCGTGCTCATCTCGCAATCGTTGGTGGATTCTACGGGCCGTGTGGCGCTGTTTCCGGGGCCTCTCGCGATCCTCGTTTAGGATCGCATCAATCACCCCTACCCACGGATCCAGCTTCGGCCGCTTCGCCGGTTGTTGCCGTCGATAACCTGGTGGAATTGAATACTGCAGCATCTTCCGAACGGTCTCACGCGCTAGCCCATACTCACGGGCCACCTGCCGCTCGCTTTTCCCCTCAACCTGAACCGCTCGCCGAACTCGTGCATATAGCTCCACGGTGTACATCCCTCCGGTATCCCACGAAACGCTCCTTCCCGGATCGTTTCCTGAGATAGCTCTCCGGCGGTCTGTTTTTATTCCGCCAGGGTCCGCCGCTCTCGCGGCGTTCCTGGCTTAGTTTCTCTCCGGCGTGGTCAACAGTACTATTTCCGGGCTCCGCCATCCGCAACTATGGTTTTAACGCAGGGTTAAAGCCGTATTAGTTCGAATCAGGAATAACGGGGGAAGAGGATGTAATCCGGTTCAAGGGCCATGAAGCTCATAGACTATCCCGGACTGCGTGGCGAATGGCCGCCCCCGGGTCATTCGGTATTGAGTCCAATTCGTCTGGCCCCCACGCCTTGCCAAGATGTGCTACTGCAAGCCATCCGGTTCTGGAGAATTGAAACGAAGAACTGGGGCCTCACCATCCTCACCGAATTGAAGGGTGAGAGATTTATCCGCCGTTTGCCCGGTAAGAATGAAATCTTCAACAGTGTTTTTTACGAGTTCCTGAACAAGCAAAGGGGCAAAACGATTCTTGAGATCGGTGAAATGGATGCGACCTTCCTAGGTTAAGCTCGATTTCACAATGCGGCGTTGTATTGTCGGAGGTGCTCCGTAGTTGTTGAAAGCGTTTACCGAGAACAACGGTAATGCTACTCGTTCAGTTCTGGACGAGCGCAAACGTGGAAAGTCGTTCGGTCGGCATCTCAGAGTGCGGAGAAGAAGCGAGCGGACGATCTTGCATCGATCCTGCAACTCGAGGAGCAATCGATCCAAAGAATTCTTTTCGCCCTCGTACCACTCCTCGGGTACCACTCCTCCTATTTGTCGCAGCACTGAAATGTCGGTCTCTCGCTCCAATCGGTTAAGCCACGGCTCAAAATCGTCGATGCTTTCGACTTGGTGGTAGGTCTGCCCACCGCAAACAAGCCCTCTTGTGGGGCAATCGGGGAAAGTCCATTTCGAGCCGTTGAAGCAACCCCCGTTATCGATCATCACCGCCGTTAGCTGGTCGCCTTCCGCCTCTGGCATAAGAACCGCTTGGCGGTTATCGATATTTGATGTCCATGTGTCAAAGACAAGCATTCCGAGGAACTCACGTAGGTTGCTTATGCGGCCCCGCACAAAATCTGGAAGAACACCATGGCACAGATAGCCTTGTCGGTTGATATCCCCGATGAGGTGTGACCCGAAGCATGATCCGTGCTGGCAGGGGATCCGAGTCCGCTGCAACTGGACTACAGCGTCGTCGGTGTGGCGTATGAGAAAGTCCTGCACGTTCACTATCGCTATTTCGGAAACCGGAAGTCCGAGGTGCTTAGCCAACAGCGTTGCGAGCAGTTCGTTGACAAGAACCCGCCTTCCCTGGGGATTGTTCTGAAATTTAACGATGTAGTAGCCGTCGTTTGAACAGCGCACTAGTTGGGACTGGGAGCCGCCCCGCATACGCCGGACAAACTCAACTGCCTCGAATCGCTCAATCATTCTCGCCCTCCAAGGGCAGAGCACACTTGTAGCGATGGCGTGAAGAAACACACGTTCTGCGTCAGTTAGAGGGTGTCGGTTGTGCGACGTTATGTTGCGGACGGTCAAGGAGAGAGCGAGTCCGACTCCGACTGCGAGCTAACTTGACCTGCCCAACTGCTAGGACAGGGCCGGTTCAGACGACTTTGCGTGAACATTGTGCCCTCCGCTGAGGTGAAGACGCACATGTCGTAACAGAAATAGGCCATAGCCTTCTTAATATGTTCGCCCCTGAAAGTAAATCCGTAATGCCCGCAAAAAGCATAAATAAATACGGATGCACTAGATAGGGGCAGAACGCTGACTTTTCTCGATGCCAGCTGTTTCGAATAGAAGCACCACGAGTGCCAATTCAATACAGACTCCACTTTGCGTCGGCTCGCCACACACGCTCTCCATCTCAGACACATCGATCTGGGCGGGGCGTATTCGTAAGTCTTTGGAACAAATCTCGTTGCAGAAATCTCGCACCGCTGGATCCGAGTCCCGTGGCGAGCTAATTCAGGCGGAGAAGAATGGGACGACCGCTATCGAAGCGTTTGCTCTCTTGCATCTGGCTTTCTGTTTTGGGAATTGACGTTTTAGGTTGGGTCAGAATGGAACGGCTGCAGCGGCATTCTTCGAACAAGAAGTAGCGGGGTTCGAATTCGTAGGCTTTCAGCCCCGCTCTTCAGTGTTGGGCTGGGCTCATGCTGCCCCGACTCATCTTCGCCGTCGAGCACATTTAGCGTTCAACGGTTCGATTCGTCTTGGTGCTTCTCTCACCGGGGGCAGTGCATTTGAGGGAGTTGTTGTATCCCGCCGCAAACAGCTTTTCTATTCGGAATAATACTGAGTCTTATTCGGCCCCAGGATCAGCAGAAATGCTCTTCCGCCGTTCGGGCACTACTTGAGGCACCGGGCGGCTGGCTCCCGGCCCGTGAGCAGAATGAAGGTTGAGAACAGCTGTCCCTAATTCATGCGATTTTTGCGATTTCGGTCTGCACGTAGCCGAACACATCGAGACTGCATAGAACCCCTGCAATGGCGAGATTATCTTTAGCCTGGCATACCAAGGTCATCGGATAAGAAGGGGTCGGCGGCTGACAATATGTGGGTGTGCATTTATTTGCGGCGACAACTTGGAGCGCGAGTTGACCTGGATTCTTTATCCTAAGCAGCGTATCGCCACCGTGTCTGGCGGGGTGGACCCGGATCACGTATGTTGGCACGCCTCTGAATCCTCGCCCGATAGCCTATTCCCTCTCACGGTGAATTCAATTCGTATAACTACGGGTAATGGAACTGTGGCTTCTGTGCAAGCCAACCACAAAGACCGAGCCACCCTTGCGGGGAGCTCCCGATTAACGCGGAGGAGTTAGCCCACCATTTGTCCGGTTTCCCGACTAACCCGAAGTTGGCGCAGATTTACTGTAAAGCAGGCTTCCACCGAGGCCACGAAAACGCTGATCACCGTATAAGTACGGATTGACTGAAGAAACGTCCTCGGGTAAAAAAGTTGCCACGCTGAGGGCGTGGAATTGTTATGAGCAAAGACGAATATGCACCTCGCCTAGTTGATCGACGTTTATTGGAGCTAATGGAGACCGAGCTTCAGAAATGGCATCAGGAACTTATAGCAAAACCCACCTCAGACAGGAGAAAGTCTCTTGACCGCTTCGAACCCAAGGCTTTCAAGAAGAAACGGTAACGTCCCTTTTGCCGGATCTGCACGTAGTTGGCCCAGGGACCCAAATCGAGCCGCAGTCGAGCTGCTATTGAATGTGACAAGCCTGGTGATTTGTTCCTGTCAGTCCGCCTTCAACACGTGCGATGCTGAGTGCGCAAGACGCTATATCAGAAATGCAAAAAAATCATATGGGTCAGCACTCAGGTGTGCCGGGAGGCTATCCTTTACCGTTCAGGATGTTCAGGCATTCGAGGCCAGGACCATTAAACTCGAAAAGGTTATTGCCGATCTGGAGCGAAAATGGGGCGGTTCGAAATCGACCAATCATGATGGCCGTGTTTTAGAGGAAGAGCGATCGGCCTCCTGATCGTTTTGGGTCGAGCCGTCAGCCATCTCCTCTAATCGTGCGAGTCGTTTGTAGATTTCCCGCATTCGTTCCAAAATACTCCGCTTTCTTTCTTCCGATTTCTCTTCGGAGGTAGGTGTGTGTCTGTTCATTGTCCCCACCTCCCTTCCAAACACGTAAGATCAAATCTGAAGCCCCTTCCCGAAAAGCTCTAAGCGTCGATCAGGTTGTGGCGGACCGCGAAGCGCACAAGGTCGCTAAAACTGCCAAATTTCATTTTCTTCATGATGTGATTCCTGTGGCTCTCGATTGTCCTCGTCGAAACGTCGAGCACACCCGCGGCTTCCTTGTTGCTCTTCCCAGAGGCGAGCAACTGAAGGACGTCTAATTCCCGCTCCGTGAGCGTCGTGCCGAGGGTAGCACTTTCGACGCCGGGGACGGAGCCACGAGCAAAGGTCTTCGTCATAGTTACCGCTAGCTGGCAAGTAAAGTATGGCCTCTGGTGGTATCGGAGGCTATCTACGGCTGCGACAAGCTCTGTATCCGCATCCGACTTGAGAATGTAGGCACGCGCTCCAACCGAGAGACATTCGCGGGCCAACTCTTCGGAGAAATGCATCGTAAGAACGAGAATGTCAGTGGACGGGGACTCTTCGCGCACACTGCGAATGACTTCCAAACCATTCCTTCCCGGCATGGTCAGGTCGAGCACCAGCAGGTCGGGTCTTTCCTTCTTGATGGAGTCCACTGCCTCCAATCCGTCGGAGGCTTCCGCACAGATTTCGATGCCGGGCTGTGACTCCAGCATGGCGCGGACACCTCGGCGCACGACGGCGTGATCGTCCGCAATCACAATCCGGTAAGGTTCATTGGGTTCCATAGCCCGAGACGCACCTCAGGCCGTGTCTTATAGCGATGATTTATTCATCGGTCAATCCGTAATTCTACGGTCACTCCTCAGACTGTGCAAAACGAGACATATGAAGCCGTAGCTCA
>JBEKBP010000117.1:0-6567 GCA_050015335.1 Candidatus Acidiferrales bacterium
TGTTGTCCAAGACAAGATACAAGCCATTGGCCGTAAAGTAAGTCGTGCCCGTCGAGCAATTGGAACCAGAACCGCCGCAGTTGAAGATAGGTCGCGTCCAAGACGATCCCGTGTACCAGGTTTGATCGACGCCGATATAGATGCAGGAACTCGTTGCACCAGATCCATACGGCAGCGCGCAGCTTGAAGAATTTCCTGCCCAGTTAAAAGTGATCCCAAGATCAGAAGCGACCCACGTATCGCCACCCTTGAGTATAAAACTATCTCCAGCGACAGGGGTATAGGACGCACAGTTTGACGCACAGCTTGGCATCCCCGGAAGGTGCGCCCACGGTGCTGTCTTGGTGGTTCCGCTGTTGGTATCCGCACCAGCGCTCTTCGATATGTAATGCGTCGTCGAAGCAAGGGCGCTTTGGACACTCAAAATGAAAATGATTAAGATCGCGGCGCGTAAGAACCTTGCCATCATACCCCCCTTGTCCCAAGTCATTTGCACTCTCAAGCTATATTCAGCGACACCTCGGCTACTACTGGCCCAGAGGCCAGATCTAGGCCAGGGGCGGGCCAACCATACGGAACAAGGTTTCCATCAACGGGTCCGTCGTGGTTATGTATCTGAAAAAACGTCAGATGGGCCTTCTGCGCCGGGTCAAAAACTATCCCAACTCACGGCCTACAGACAGTGCAGAATCTCCAGAAGCTTATTGCTTGTGCGACCTCGCCATGGATGAAGCTGTGTCCATCGGTTCGGTACTTTTGTGTATTTCCACAGCGGGTTCGTTCTCGACCCAGGACACGAACCTATGACCGAGAATGGTAAAAGATCTGACCAAGCCCAGGCGCCGAAATGGAGTCATTCTGTAAAACGATAGAGACGGTTGGTTCCACTCCGCTACGTCGCCAAACACACGCGCTGCGCCTTCAGCCTTCATGGTGCTCAAAATATGAGCGACCAGAAACCAAAGAATTGCCCGACCGCGAAACTTGGGAAACACATAGAAATCGAAAAGCTGTACATCGTCGGCCCCGAGCAGGAAGTAATAAGGCGCGATCGTGCGTCCCCGTAAAGTCCAGCTGAAACCTGCCAGCTTGTCTCCCGAGTTGATCAACCACAGCGACGCCCCTTGATCGAATCGCTCTCGGATGTTTCGGTGGGCCTGCTTGGGATTCCAGAAACTGGTCATTTCCTGTAAATCCTGCGCGCTCAGTTCGGAATAGCTTCTCAGGCGACCCACTTTTAGAGAACTCGGAATGTTTACCGGAGCCATGGTCTGCTTGGCGAGATCACAATAGAAAACGACCATGCGGCTTGAAAAGAGCCCCCGTTTGAAAGACAATCCGGCACGGCGGATGGTCGCCCCGAATCCGTGGCGCCTGTAATAGGCCGTGAGCCGCGAAATTGAATTGGAAATTGCCACGTTGACGGTTACGAGGCGGCCCTCAGGCCCTGTTCGGAACGCTGCCAGAGAAAAGCTCCCGCAGGCAGGCGCCACTTACTTGCTTCCGGACCTCGCTTTGTGCAGATCCCTGGGAATGCGACAAGCCCGAGAAGACGGCAAACGCATAGCGCAGCACATGATGGAAAAGCATTATGCTCCGGATTCCTAGCACGCCCCAAAAGCTGTGATACTTCGTCCAATAGTGCAAGACCGAGCGCTGTTGCGCGACTGCAAAGCGAACGGGATACGGGGCCGTGGTTTTGCCTCGGTCGTGGATAGCCTGCGCGCCGGGGTAGAAAACGACCTGCCATCCGGCCTTCCAACAGCGTCGGCACCAATCCACGTCATCGCCATACATAAACAAATCTTCATCGAGCAGTCCCACTTGGTCAAAGGTTTCATGACGGATCATTGAGAAACAACCCACGATGACGTCCACGGTAAGCGTCCGGTCATGGGAAAAGAACCACATATGCTCGCCGGCGAAGATCCGGGATTTCGTGAACGTCGTCGCCAGAGAGGTGGCTGAACAAAAGTTGTTCCACAGAGTCGGAAATCGTCGGCAAGTGCTCTGCTGCGACATGTCGGGATTGAAGACGCGGGGACCGACATTCCCCACCTTGGGATTCTCGTCCAGGAAATCCGCGAGCGCATCCAGGCAGCCCGGGAACACGATCACGTCCGGATTCACCAGCGCGATATACCGTCCCTGGCATTGCCGGATGGCCACATTGTTGCCCTTGGCAAAACCTAGGTTTTCGCTGCTCTTGATCAACTTCACCCACGGGAATCTCGCTTCGATCATCGCGACGGATCCGTCCGTGGACGCATTATCGACTACGAGTACTTCCATGCTGCGCCGTGGCGGGGCCTTGGCCAGACTTTCCAGGCACAACTCCAGATAGTGTTGGGCGTTCCAGCCGACGATGACAACCGAGATATCTGTGAAAGTGGGCGGAGGCGACATGCGTTGAACTTATTTCCTTGCTGCCCGCTGTTTGAGAGAGCGGGCAAGGTTTAGAGGGCCGAGGGACCCGCGAAGCGTGCGCTGCATGGCCAAACCTGCCTTTACGATTCCAGAAGAGACGGCACTATCGGATCCCACCAATGGATTTATCTGACAAACGTCCGCGCCAGAGAATCCTTTTTTGAACGAATAGACTCCCGGATTCTCTTCGGGGTCGATTCCTCCCAAGTCATACCACCGGATGCCGTTTCTCTTGAGCCACCCGATCATGGTCCAGTGCAGCAAATAGGCGCCCTTCGATTTCAACCCGTCGTCGCTGGTGGCACCGAGCAGGTAAATCGCGGAATCGCCCATTGCCGAGGCAACCATGCCAGCCACCGGGACGCCCTTGTCTTCACAAATCAGAATGCGCATGCGCTGGGATTCGGCTAGGGTTTCCTGAATGCGCGCGAACTGGTCAGCGTCCACCGTGGTTTCAAACGTCTTGCGCTTGCGCATCTGGTTGTAGATCCCGCAAAAAACTTGGTATTCGGCCATGCCGATTCCCGCAATCACCTTGAGCTCGTTTTTTTCGGCACCCGAGAGCTTATTTCGCCATTTCCGGTCGAGGCCCTTCCGCAATTCATCGAGCGAGGGACTGAGATCAAGGACAAACGTTCGGTACGTGTTGCCCGCTTCGAGAGGCTCCGGGGTGAATCTGCAGAACGCGGCCTGCATCGTTGTGGCGCGCGACGATCCGGCAAAGGCGTTGGGAAGGATACGCAGGAACAGCTTCCTCTTGTTCAGGTATTCGTCCTCGATGGCGCGCGCCATGCGCGTGGGAACCTCGGGATCGAGGGGCACGCCGCGCCGCTCCCAGAGAGGGCCCCAACGCAGATAGGCCATGCCAAATTTGAGTGGCGTTGGGCGAATGATCCTGAGCTGCGCCATTCCCAGGACTTCGCCGTCCCGTTTCAAGACGAGGCGGCTGAGTTTTTTTTCTCCCCAGCGGACTCCGCCATATGCCGACGTCTGATAAATGTTGGCGTCGTCGAACACATCGAGCATCTTCGACCATTCCGCGGGCGTAGCGCGGTCCACTTCGACTTGCCAACCAAGATTCCGCATGAACTTAAGTTCTTTCTCGCTCTCTGCGAGCTCAACGGGTGACATGGGTGTGGCGACGGGTCCCTCAAGCATTGGCAACCGCGGGCAGCGTCTTTGCGATTCTGCGCATGAAGCGCGTTTTCGCCAAATAGTCTTGGGGTATGTCATACTGCCACAACACATGGCCTCCGGAGGATTCGCTGAGACGACTGAAACCCAGCCCGGCATAGTGACCGGCGACCATGCTGTTTTTCTTGGAAGGGATATAGACTCCCACAACCCTACGAATGCCCCGCGCCTGGCACTGTTCGACCAAAGCATCGAACATGGCAAATTCCATTTCTCGGTTCAAAACGCGGCAACTCATCAGCCACAGATCCAGTTCAACTGTTTCTCCTAATACACGCCCAATCAGGACTGAAACTAGGCCGTTATCCCCAAATCGGTCAGCCAACCGACCGTACAGGGTGATAAGACCTAGGTTTTGAGAAATGGCCTCGACTTCAGCGCTCGTGTACCGCCTAGTTGTGAGATTGAATTGATTGGTCTTGTTGATCAACTGCGTGATTCGCTCCAGATAGGCCGGAGAGAACGGGCCGATTTCCGCGGTCATTTCGAGCGAAGCGAGGAACTCTCCGTAGTCGCGGAACCCGGCCTGATGCGCACTTCGCTGTGCGTTCGAGTTGTAGTAGGCTGAACGGTTGAGGTCGTCCTGAACCACTTTGTCCACCTCGAAGTACCGTTCGTGTTCGAGGATCTCTGCGAAACGCGAAACGTCTGAGCCCACTTCCGGCGATGCCACGTCTGGTAGTTGGTCCGCTACCAGAGCCCTCTCGGCTGGGTTATCATCGAGAAATACCACGCTATCAAGGCCGATGTTGAGTTCTGCAGCGATCTCACGGATGTTTTCAGGCTTTGGATTCCAGTTGGCCTTGAATGCGCTGAAATCTTCTAGCTTTAATATGCTGTCTGGGTGCGAGAAGCCTTCTTTGGCGTTCTCGATGTCATTCTTCGAACATACGGCAAGAATTACACCGCGCCGCTGTAAATCTTTTACATACCGCTGGAAGTCTAAGAACGCTTCGCCGACCGGGTGGTCGCGTCCTAGAATCAGATTTTGCACGCCATCGTCGCCAACGACTCCGCCCCAAAGTGTGTTGTCTAAGTCCAGGACGAGACACTTTCTAGATCTTCCGTAAACAGACTTAACAATGGCGGCAACGTTTTGAGCCAGGGTCACCGTGGCCGCCGGGCTCACGGCCATGTGAAAATTATACCAGTACGTGTGGCTGTGCCAGACATCCAGGCCCACCTGCGCGGAAAGGTAGAGAATGTCATTGATGAGGAAGCGCGAGTGCTTGCGGGCATAGCTCGCAAACTCGGCATTGAGCCTCATCAAAAAGTTCACGCGGCCCGACGATTCGGACGCCTCCAAATTCCCGAGCGGTCTGAGGTGCGGCAGGTCAAAGTTGTTCTGGATGATGAGTGCGCCAAGCTCCCTGTGAATTTTCTCCCAGACGGACTCAAACCGTGCCGCTTCACGGCGGAGGCGATCTTCAACTTCTTTTTCGGCTTCCATTAATTCGGGAAATTGCGATACGTTGTGCCAGGTAGTATGAATAAACACGATGTCGGGTTTGAAGTTCCATAAGCCCGGGCTTTCAAACAGGACGTCCTCACTGTAACGGTTGTACCCTGATTCGTAGAACGTCGGCTGGATTCCTTGCGCCAAGAGAAAAAGCTCTAGCATGCTCTTCACTTCTGCCGTTGTGGAGCCGCCAAGAATTGCAATGCGCGTGGGGACCAGATTTGTCTGTCTGAGCAGTTCCTTTTTTAGAGAATGGCGCTTTCGCAGGATATCCGCCGCCGTGACGGGGAATCGCAACGCTTTGAAAATCTCCGATGGAAATGCCTTGGTTTCTGATACCACTGGAATCTCCGCTACAGCACAGCCGACGCGTGCGGCATCGGTTCAGAAAAACTGAAAATACGGCGTGATGGTTTCCTCACTTCGACCACGGCACTCCATGGATCCGTCACTACGAGCCAGTTCAAGCTCAGCGCGGGCGACCCTCCACCTGAGCCAACCGCAGAAGATCGGCCACCGTGGAGCAGCCAACGACCTGGTCAGGAGAGATGTGGGCATTGTTATATGTTTCCGCCAGGACAATCAGGCTGATGAGGGCGGTCGAGTCCCAGTTCTCTAGTTCTTCCAGTTTTTCGTCACCTCGAAGCGTTCCGGCGCCCAGGCCAAGAATCTCGTCCATCTCCGAGAGAAATTTCTCGCGGGTCAGTGATTTCGCGTTCTCATGCATGCGGTTGCCTCCCGTCGATCCCTTCGCGGCAGTCTGCTCTCGCCACCGCGCCTTGCCGGTCCGCCCCAGAACGGTTCCGGGCCCGAACCAACCCAAGACTGTGGGAAAGCCGGTTCCGCACGGCACGAAGTCGAGGCAGGACCTCGATCTCGAAAAAGAAAGTGTCGTCGCTTACCGCGCGTGTGCTGATTCTGTCCAGATCCAGCGGGTTAGCGCCTCGGGGGTTGGCGACACTCTCGCTCAGGAAGACCGCCTTGTGCCCGGATCGCTCAAGATGCTCTGCCAAGTCGCGGGTAAGATCCATCGAGGAGCCGTAAGGTTGGCTAAATGACCGCACCACTGTCCCTGAACGGACCTCCAGTTCTGCCTTATTCCTGTCCACTTCGGGGCCGAAGTCCTCTCGAGAGAGAGACCTACCGTGCACGTGGGTATAGGTGTGGTTTCCGATCTCGAAATCGAAAGACGCCAGTTCGCGAAGCTGCTTGCTCGTCAAGTAGAGTGCCGCTTCCTTCGCCACACGACTTTCGCTGATCCCTGCTAATTGCTTCAGGGCGTCGAGAAAAACGTCCCTTTCGGCCAGTGAGATGGCCGGGAAGAAACGCGCGAAAACCTCGGAAAGTGAATGCAATTGGGGGGCTCCGGCGCCCCGGACGGCCCGAGCTGCGGCGTTGATTGTCTCCATTCCCCACACGTTGGCCACGTAGCAGACGAGATTATCGGGCGCCAAGCGTTGGTTGTCGAGAAATGCGGCGTTCACGAA
>JBEKBP010000118.1:0-6439 GCA_050015335.1 Candidatus Acidiferrales bacterium
AATTGCGCTTTGGTTCTCTTAGGACTACGTCGCCTCCCCGGCGCAAGATTTCTACTTCTTCGACCTGGAAGCGAAATTCTTTCGGCAGCCGTACCGCCTGACTATTACCAGACTTAAAGATTCGGGCTTTCCTCATGAGCACCCTCCGAGCTGAAGTATATACGTGACGTATATACATTGCAAGCGCGACAAACCATCCGTCGAGCATGTCTTGCTGACAAACGATTCCGTGATCGCACTGCCTTTACTTCTTTGGATCGCTCTAGTGCGGAGCCGAACCAAGCCAAGACGTCTGCGTCCGACCCTGTTCCCTCGTATCCTTAATATGGAGAGTGGTTGCGAGCAGCCGGGTCGGCTGGCGCCCTTCGACAGTCTGCGTCCGTGTCGCCCGTTTGCCGTATTCAATGCCCTTCTCGAAAAAAAACCAATCTCCTTCATTTCTCGGGAGATAGTTGGGTTCGTTTGGTAACTTCGTCTTCGAAAGCGTTGTCTGCAGTCTCCTCGGAAGGCTCCGGGCGGACGGTCAGATCTACATCGAGTGCCGCCGGGAGTGGGACGACCGCGCCGGACCGGGCGGCTTGAAGTCTTTGGATTTCGTGCAGGGTCCGAAAAAAAGACCTCTCAAGGTTGCTTTCATATCGAGTCACTGTTCCTAAGACGGACGGTTCTAGTAGCATGCGGCTTCGGTTTTCCCGCTCCAGAAGTAATTTCCAGCGCTGCTGCTGATCGAGAAGTTGACTCCTGCGATTCAGAGCGGCGTCGTGGCTCTTACGCACAGAGAACATGCATTGTTTTCGGAAAGCGCCGGAGGGTATTCGAGCCACGGCAGCGTAGGCTGCCACGGCCTTACGAAACAGGCCAGCGGTCCAATTATCGAACGCGTCAAATTCATCGTCATCATCCGGAATACCGGGAACGGATATGGCATCCCTCTGCCCAGGAAGTTCCTCGCTAAGCGCCCAGAGCGCCCAGAGCGCCCCGACCGCGACTTCAGTCTCGATCACCTTTTCGTCGGCCATATTGGGCAAATTGTTTAGAAGTTCAGCGATTAAATATGTCGACTTAACCTTTGTGTACGCCTCGGCGGGATCTGCCGGCTTGCCGGAACCAATATCCTTGCGCTCTTCTAAATCCGGCTCCGACCTAGCTACGGCAGCTGCGGCCACCTCCGCCTCGTAACGGACAACTCGGTCCAGCCGCCAGGAGATGCTAGCGAGCTTTACCGCCAGCAGTTTCTCGAGGTAGCCAACAGGGGCGATACTTTGGAGAATACCGTCGCGGTGTTCTTCCCACGCCTGCTGGCTCTCGATTCCTGGCAGAATCGGAGTCGCGGTGAGCACCCCATGCTTTATGGAGTTTCTCGAAGACCTGGTCTTCCCCCTTGTGGTTCTTGGCCCAGTTGATTTGAGGGCGTTTCTGCGATTTGCAGCAAGCTGCTTGTCAGTCATGCTTTCCCCCAGAGCGTCTCGCGCTATGGAAATGCGATGTCCGTATTCGCCGAAACGTTCACAATGTTCACGATGTTCACGACCGTCCCCCCCGAGCCTGCCGCCCTATCTCGTCTCTTAGGTTAATGTCATTGATTGTTTGTCCTTGCGGAATCTGAGGAACGGGCTTTTTTGCAGCCGCTGCCCTGCATAGGTCGCATTCGGCTGTTGAGACCTTTTGGAACTCCTGGCGCAGTTTGTCGATTCCGTGATGTTCCGCCAGCTGATGAATCTTTTCCGCGTCCCCATGGTGCAAAGACACCATCCAGCCTTCATTTGTGCGTTGACGGTTGGAGAAACCCAGTGAGGTGAGGACCGCTCCGACTTTCCTTGGCCGCAAACGCAAGCTCTCGCCGACTTTTTCGAGGTAATAATTCACAGTCCGCGTTAAGTCACCAGTTTGGAAGGCAACATATTCCTTCCGAAGGTGAATAATCGAATACATGGCGAGAAGAACGGCATTCTGCTCCGGGCTCAAGGGCTCTTCTGGCACAGCCTGGCCTGAATCAAAGAATTTGAGGAGTTGTCCGGATCGGCCGACATCTTGAGAATGTGCCGCTGCAAGTACCCGCAAAAGATCGCGAGAACGCGGTCGCAAGTCCTCATCGCCAGGTACCGGACCAGGCTCGATCCTGTAATAGTTCTCGAACCGAAATTGCAACAACTGCGCTTGCAGTTTGGCCGCTTCGCACATGACTTCGATATCACCGGGCCGAACCAGATCGGTTCGCGTTGTCTCGAACATGGAAATGAAAACGCAGCGGCTGTTGAGTGCCGTGTCGTCCGGTGGTTCTAGCCAGCTGATGACCTTCGCTCCGAAAGAGTGAAAGGTTTGGTTTCCTAGCACCGAGATGACGTCGGATGTTGTACCCGATCTCAACATGTGCCGAAGAGCATGATTATTCCTGACAGATCCCGCTTCATCGATGAGCAGCGTCGGCGTGAACCGGGCCGAGGCCCGATACAAGGATGCCGAGGTTATGTCGGCCACGAGCAGCGCGCGACGGCAAAGCAACCCCAGAACCTTTAACAGCGTCGTTTTCCCGGACTGCGGTAGACCGACCACGGACAAATACGGAGCCACGGGCAAGCGATCAACAACCCAGGTGCTCAGAACAAAGTCAGCCAGAACCTGGACATACGTAGGATCAACGCTTATGCATCTGGAGATCAGACGCTCCAGACGAACAAGTAGGGTCTGCACGGAATCATAGGGCCTTGCGTGGGTGGGCAGCCGAAGCCGATCAAAAATCTGACTCTTTTTCCGCTGCAGCGGCACCAGGACATGGGCGCCGTCCTCCAATTGGTTCAGGTAACGCACATCGCCGTCTTTCCATACTGCCAGTAACGTCCGGTGAGGATTTTCGGAATCCTCGACGATTTCAACAAGGGTTCCGTCTTTCAGTTCCGCGAAGTCGATTTCGATCTGCTGACAGGAGGAGTTCGAAGCTTCGGTGGCAGTATGTTCGTCGGCAGCGCTAATTGAGGACGCTATGTTGGATTTCGCTCCAGCCGGGAAATGTACTGAACTCGGGCTGTTGCTGTGTGTCGCCATTGATTTATGATGCGGGCCCAGTCTATGGG
Source organism: Candidatus Acidiferrales bacterium (assembly GCA_050015335.1). Lineage (GTDB taxonomy): Bacteria > Acidobacteriota > Terriglobia > Acidiferrales > UBA7541 > Palsa-295. The sequence goes on from JBEKBP010000118.1 coordinate 3,072, forward strand.
TGTTGCCGCCTCGCCGATAAAATTTATTAATGGTCTACATATAGTTTTGAATATACCAATTCCGACGTCGTGCCTTCAGCACCCCGATCATCAAAAGAATTTCGGCAGTGCAACCGGATTGCACACTTCCCCTGCGGTGCGGCCTAGACGGAACCGCTCAGCGCTTCGTCCTCTCGCTGTGCACCAGGTTGTGCAACCAGTTTGCACAAACGCCCACGTGATGCGCCCGGGCGCGCCATCACTCGCTGTCGACGGATCCGAGGAAATCGGGCTTTTTGTCGCTGCCATGGATTCGCTTTATCTTCGCCTACCATACAACAAGCATCTCGTGCTGGTCAAGAATCTTTTTGTTCTCAATCGCTGTCATCCTGCCGCTCTGGAGACTGCGCTTTGGTGACTGAAGAATTCAGATCTAGGCTGGAAGCTACCATCGAGGACTGATTAGAGGAAGGCGAACTTCGACCGCTGGAGAACTTCTAGTCTGAAGCAGAGCGATTCAACGGGTTCACAACGCGAAGTGGACCGTAAGTTTGGCCGTCTGCCAGATCTTCTGAGTAGACAATCGTAGCACCGGAACTTCCGGCAGCTTGAATTATGAGTGCATCCCAGAACGAAATATTGTAACGGTGTTCGACGACCAGGGCCTCTAGGATAGACTCGGCCGTATTAATTACGACGTCCCAACTCATGTAGTCTTGAAGCAGTCGGCGCAACTGCTCGATAGACAATGGATAGGCAGTCTTGCGACGGAGACTTACGCAAAGCTCCTGAAGACCTGCGTGCTCAACACTCCACCACTGGAGTTCCAAAGGCTCTCTATCAGCGAGCGCGCACGTTCGTGCTTGATTCCTGCCCCCCGGTCGTGTGCGTATACCAGAATGTTTGTGTCGACGAAGAATTTATCGCTCATGTAATTCATCGCGTGAACCAGAGGCTGTCCAGCCAAGATCAAAGCCCTTGCGGAGCCGCGCTACGGCACGCCGTCGAGAGCGGTCGTATCCTTTGCGCTGGCGTACTACTTCATCGAGTTTCGCGGCAAGCAAGCCACTAATCGAGAGGCCCTCTTCGGCCGCCAGTATCCGCGCTTCCCGCAAAATATCCGTGTCGAGCTTCAGGGTAATATTCGTCTTCATCATTCGCACCCAATTACGTGCAGCACCATTTTACGTGCTGTGTTTGGGGTTGGCAAGCCCCTCAACAGGCCACGGATGGATTGGGGAATTTAGTGTGGGGACACTTTGGGCTTCGCTTCGTGCTTTTGGATTTCGGCTTTGAGGACCTGTTCCTTGAAATACTCGCACCATATTTAATACTGGCCTTGAATATGGTAAATTTGTTGTATGTCGATAGCGCGCAAGATTACAGTAGAGGTGCCTCCGGAACTTCTCGAAAGGGCTCAACGCGCCAGCGGCACCGGGATCACAGAAACCGTGCGTACCGGGTTGCAGCTTGTTGCCGCATCGCGGACCTACGCCCGCCTGCGCCAGCTCCGAGGCAAGGTTCGCTTCTCGCGCTCGTTGGCAGAGCTCAAAGCCGACCGATGATCGCGGCTGACACGAGCACTTGGGTTGCGTTTCTCGAGGGCGGCGCGGGCGAGGACACACAGCTCCTTGATAAGGCGCTCGAAGACCGGCAGGTGGTTATGGTGCCTGTTGTGCTCGCTGAGCTGTTAAGCGACCCAAGGCTCCCTTCCGGTGTTACCGAAAGCCTCTCAGAAGTACCGCTGATCGAGATCGAAGTTGGTTACTGGCAACGGGCAGGGATGTTACGGGCTAAAGTACTGGCGAAGCGGCGCAAGGCGCGCCTCGGCGATGCACTGATCGCGCAAACTTGTATCGACGGCCGCATTCCGCTCCTCACGCGAGACCGAGATTTTCGAGCGTTCGCCGACGCTGCGAGACTCGATCTTATGATTACCAGGACGTAGCGAAACCTAATTTCTGGCCGACCGACGCATCCACGACCACACATGCGGCGATGGATATCTAGCTTTTCTCTTCCTCACCAGTTAACAGCCAATCGATACTGACCCCAAAGCTTTTCTTCACAAAAAAGAGAACCTCAGCCGGAGGGGCCACAACTCCTCTCTCGAACTTCGACATTTGGCTCTGGCTTACCCCGAGTTCACCGGCAAATTCCTCCTGAGTCAATTCAAAAGCTACGCAGCTCGCGTTAATCAGGTTCCTCAGCAGATTACTGCCGGATCGAGCCACAAACCGCCGGAGATATGACCCGCCCCTCAATGGATTATGAAATAGGAGGAGAGACTAAACTACGACGGGGATTGAACTTGAGGATTCCGTGAGAGGAAACGATTCAGAAACTTCGTGCCATCTTTCTTGTAACTCTCCGTTCCGGCCCTTAGGAAAGCCTCACAAATCTGCGCCATGCTTCGCCCCTCAACCGCAGCAATGTCCTGCAACTTCGACTTCAGGTCTGTGGGGACTCGAAATGTGAATTGCGTGTCTTTTTTCATTTGCACCGATTTCTCATACCGGAGTTTGCTCTAAGTGCGCTGCAGTTGACAATAGCGCACTACCATGGGATGCTATGCAGTGCTTTGCACTGCATACAACTACATAGGAGGCTTTGTGAGACCTAGCGAAATGCTCTGGCGAAGGAATCGCAGATTGGCACAATCCGCATGGGGAAAGCTCGGCCGAGGTGGGGTAGATCACTTGAGGTTTTTGACGACTCGATACTCGCTCTCAGTAGGGTCTGGAGATCTTCAACTGATAGAGGGCAGGTGGTATGTGACTCATTCTGGGCTGCTCGGGATCGCGAAACGCTGCCGTTGCTCGGGAATAGCAACATCAATTGATCGGTTCGCCTCAGACGTTGCCAGTCGGAGATGGGTGTTCAAGGCTATCGTCTACAAAGGACGAGGTACGAAACGATTTGTCGGCTATGGCGACGCCGATCCCTCCAATGTCTCTCCTCTTGTCCGTGGCGCCGAGATGCGCGTCGCCGAAACCCGGGCGGTCAACCGCGCTCTGCGCAAGGCCTATGGCATTGGCCTCTGCTCTGTCGAGGAGCTGGGATGGACTTCCGGCTCGGCGAGGTCGGATGCTCCCTCAAGTAGTTCGAACGGCTCCCACAGTTCAAACGGTTCGAATGGCTGGAATGGCTCGAACGGTTCCAATGGCAGTCCCAGCCGGCTCCGCGACAAGCTCTGCCTGCTGATCCGCCAGCACAACCTCGATCCGATCCTCGTCAAGGAATATGCCGCCCATTTCTGCGGCACCGAAACCATCAAGGACGCGAGCCGCGATTTGGTCGAATCCTTTATCGCGCACCTCTCGTCCTCGGCCAAAGAAGATATTGACGGCCTCATCTGCAAACTCAACTCCTTTTCGCGCCCTGTGGAG
>JBEKBP010000119.1:0-6108 GCA_050015335.1 Candidatus Acidiferrales bacterium
GGCGTGAGAGCTCCCGGGAAGACCACAATGTGTTCCTTGACGGCGAATTTCACAACTTCTAGAACAAGCCCGTCCGTGGTCAGGAATTGAGCCCCGGCATCCACGCAGCGGCGTGCGGTTTCGACATCGAGTATGCTTCCGGCACCCACGGTCATTTCCGGCGTGGTCTTTAACAAATGGGATATGACTTCCAGCGCGCCTGGGACCGTCATCGTAATTTCGACGATAGGGATACCACCGCGAGAAACAGATTCGGCGGCGAAGCTTGCATCCTCCGCTGAGGAAACGCGGACAGCCGGTATGATGCCGATTTCCTCGATACGGTCGTGAACTTCTGCTCTTGTCATGCGGTTCCTTCCTGCGCTTCGCTGCTATCCATGGAGCGGAGACTCGACGAAAACACCTCTCTGGCTGCCATCCCAGGGCATCGTTGTCATGGCAAAGTTCGCGATCCTACGGCTTCGCGGAGTTGCTCCATCGCCAGCAGGTACGCCGCAAGGGCCTGGCGATAGGCTAGCTGAGTCGCGCGATAGCTCCTTTCGGCATCAAGGAAATCCAGCAAACTCGCGGCCCCGCGGCGATACGCGTATTCGCTGATGTCACGATCCTGCTGCGCGACATCGAGATAGCCCGAGCGGTACAGCGCGACCACGTTGTCGTTTTCGCGCAGGCCTTCGTAGGCGTCGTGCACATCGGTGAGTACCTGTTCACTCGTTGCTCTTTCTTGCTCCTGCGCCTGCGTGATGGCATAGCGCGTACGTGCGATTTCGCCCTGATTGCGATTGAAAATCGCCAGCGGAACGCTCACGAAGATACTGGCGCCATTGATTCCGTTTACGTGCGTGTAATTGGCTGTGCCAGTCACGTCCTGCTTACCGATCGCCCGCTGCAGTTCGTATTGGCTATTCGCTGCGGTCACTCCTTGCTGCGCCGCCCGAAGGTCCGGACGATTCTGCAGGGCCTTCATCTGCAGGTCTTCCAGGCTAGCTTTCACGGGCTGATAGTCAAACGGGCCGGCCACGTCGTAATCGGGGGGAACCGATTGGTAGCCCAGCAAATTCCTCAGGTCCGAGAGCGCCTGAACCTTGGCGAGTTGCGCCTGCTGAAAGTCCGTCTCGAACTGCAGCAGTTGAAGCTTTATTTTCAAGTAGGCGTCCTGGCTGATACCACCGGCTTTGTATTGCGACTCGCTGATGTTGACCGTGTTTTGAAAGCTCTTCAGGTCCTGTTGCGCGAGGTCGAGAGTTGATTCCGCGAGTTGCACGTTAAAGAACTGCGAGGCGACGTTGAAGGTGAGAGTCCGTTCGTTATCGGCCACAAGCGACCGCGTCTGCGCAGTGATATCTTTGGCAGCCTGCAACCGGTGTTGCCGCTTCTTCCCACGTTCGAACAGGTAACTCAGGCCAAAATCAGCTTCGGTCTGGTCGTGGAAATAATCAACAGTCCAGGAACCGGGAGTGAAGAACGGTAAGTAGTCCCAGTCGGCGAAGATCGTTGGGTTCGGACGCAGATTGGCGGTGGTTTCTTCGGCTTCCGCCTCCTGGACGGTGGTTCGATTGGCGAGGAGATTGTGGTTATGCTGCAGCGCCAATTGAATGGCATCGTCCAGCGTGACTTTGACTGGCCCTTGTCCATATGCCGCCAAAGAAACCATCAAAAAGGCCATAACTGCGCCGACAAGCCGGAGCCGCGGAATTTCTAGGTCTGCTTGGTTATGCCTCAAAGGCCGCCTCCGGTCCGGGGAGTACTACCATTTGCGAACGATCCCATTATCACTCATTGTCGATCGCGTTCTGCAGCGCGAGCGCGTTGGTCACGACCCGCTGGTTTGGTTGCAGCCCCGAAAGGATTTCCTGCATCTGGTTCGGCAACATCTCCCCAGCGGAGACTTCCTGCCGGCGAAACTTCTGGTCTTGCGTCGGTGTATAGATCCAATCGCGGTCGTGAAGATGCACGATAGCCGACGCTGGAACAGCCGTATGCGTCTCCTTCTTCAGGCCATAGAACGTGGCCGTCGCAAACATTCCAACCCTCATCAGCCCAGGATTACGCACTTCGAGACGCACTTTGGCCGTGCGAATCGCCGGATCGAGAATCGCCCCGATATTGCTGATCGTGCCCTTTAGAACCTGCCCGGGATAAGCGTTCAGACGGATGTCGGCCGTTTCACCCATTTGCAAGTTGGGGATGTCGTTTTCATAAACGTCGCAGACAATCCACACGTAAGACAGATCGGAAATCGTGAACGGGTTGGCGGAAAAGCTCTGAATGCTCGCGGCATTGGTGACTTGCTGGTCGGTAATCACCCCCGAAATGGGCGCGAAGATATCGACGAGCCCGCTCGGATTGTCGGGATCATTGCCAAGCAACCGAAGATGCTCTGCAGTGGTTTCCAGAGTCACCTTGGCATCGTCTTCGGCGTCTTGCGCAATCTCAAGATCCGACGCCGCGATGGCTCCGTGCGCGTAGAGGTCTTTAGAGCGTTCAAGTTGCTTCCGTGCTAGAAGTTCGTCGGAAACGGCCTTGCGATAGCCGTCGTACCCCCCAGACACATCATCGCTTCGAACACGCAATAGCAGCTGACCTTTCTGCACGGTATCGCCCAGACGCGCGCGAATATCCACGATCCGGCCGGATGCCAACGTGACCACTGGCACCGTCCTCGCGATGTCCGGATTGACGGTTCCCGTCACTATCAGCTGCGATGCCGCCTCGTGCGGAGTTGCGGTTGCCAGAGGGTACTGCTCGGGATGCTCCACCGCGAACAAGCTGCTGTCCAGCGCCGGAACCACTGTGGCGGCGGGCGGCGCTTCCTGAGCGACGATGTCTCCATGCGGTCCGCCGCAACCACCAAGGTCCAACAGGGCTGGTATCGAAATAATTAGAAGGCCGATTCCGAAGTTTTTTCTTTTCATGAGTGGATCCATTTGCTCCTAGAAAATACTGGACCGCCTTTGCTGTCGACGCCGGAGTCGGCTTCGCGGCCGTGTAACTGTCCCGCCTACGTCAACGTATATACCGCTTATCCTGGCAACAAAATCACACTTCGAATGACTCTTCAGATGAAGGCAGCCTGTCGCCGTCTCTGGCCACCCACACATACAAGGTCGGTAACAAAACTACACTCATTGCCAAAGCCCCAATCAGCCCCCCGACAATAACAATGGCAAATGGCCGCTGCGAGTCTGAACCGATCGCGTGCGAAAGCGCCGCAGGCACCAATCCAAAAGTGGCCACCAGCATCGTCATCATGATGGGGCGCAGCCTTAGGATGGCACCCTCAATAGCCGAATCGACGATCGTGTAACCGCGCGCACGAAGCTGGTTGATGTACTCAAGCATGATGACGCCCGTTTGAACCGACACACCAAACAGCGCCAGAAAACCCACGCCAGAGGAAACACTGAAATGCGTGCCTGTAATGAGCAGCGCTAACAGTCCCCCGACGGGGGCCATCGCCACAACCGCGAGAATCAGGGAGGCCCACTTAAACGAACCAAACATGCTGAACAGAATGATAAAAATGACGAGTATCGTGATGGGTAGAACGATCAAAAGACGTCGCGAAGATCTTTTCTGGCTTTCGTATTCCCCGGCCCAATCAAGGTGATAGCCAACGGGGAGTTTCACCTGGGTGTTGACATTTTTCATTGCTTCTTCGACAGTGCTTCCTAGATCACGGCCCCGGACGCTGTATTTAATCGCCACGTACCTCGAGTTTGCCTCGCGGTAGATTTCTGACGCTCCGTCCTGGACGCCAACCTTGCACAATTGGGCTAGTGAAACGCGTTCTCCCGAAGGTGACAGCAAGCGGATGTTTTCGATGGCCTCCCGGGTGTTCCGATAAGGCGCTTGATACCGTACGGTTAGATCGTAGACCTGTTCGCCCTGAAGTACCTGACTCACCGCATTTCCACCCACGGCAGTCTGAATCGCATCCTGTATGTCGGCGACATTGATTTGATAGCGAGCCGCTTGCCGACGGTCGACAGACAGGTTCAGGTTGGGCTGACCGAGCACGCGAAAAAGCCCCAGGTCCTCGACGCCGGGGACATGGCGCATGACTTCGACGATCTCATCCCCTTTTTGCTCGAGAAGTTTGAGATCGTCGCCGTAGATCTTGACTGCAAGCTCTCCTTTTACGCCGCTGACAGCTTCCTCCACGTTATCTTCAATCGGCTGTGAGAAGTTCCATATGACACCGGGAATCTTATTGACCTCTCGATTCATCGCGCCGATCAGTTCATCCTTGCTCTGGCGAAAGACGGGGCGCCACTGTTCCTTTGGCTTGAGGTCCACAAAGTATTCGGTGTTAAAGAAGCCCGTCGTGTCCGTGCCGTCATCTGGCCGGCCTACCTGCGTAACAACCTGTGTGACTTCCGGGAAAGATGCGAAGGCGATACGAGCTTCGGTCATGACACGCACGCCTTCCGTGGGGCCCGTGCTGGGCGCCAAAGTCCCGCGGGCCCAAATGGCGCCTTCGTCTAGATGTGGGAGGAATTCCGAACCGATGACGCCGCTAAATGTGAGAAACATGGCCAAGCACAACGCACCCAGTCCCACGCCCAAAGTGACCCATCGATGCTCGATCGCCCATCGCAGCCTCTTGCGGTAAGCCTCTGTCAGATAGGTCATCACAGGGTTGTGCCACTCATTCACCCCATTGCGGAACAGCACACTCGCCAGCACGGGGGAAATCAGGATGGAAAACAGCAGGGCGCCAAGAAGCGCGAAAGCAACGGTCCATGCCATGGGCCTGAACAACCGGCCCTCGACTCGCTGCAGCGTGAAGATCGGCATATAGGCGGTGATGATGATCGCGATGGCGTAGAAAACGGGCCGCTGAACTTCGTGAGACGCCTCGCGGATGGTTTCGGTGGGTGTTTTCAAGATCACCGTGATGTGCTGCGAAGATGAGGTTGTACCAGAGCGCTTTTGCCGGTGACTCATATGACGGACGATGTTCTCGACCATCACGACAGCACCATCGACGACCATTCCGAAGTCCAGCGCGCCAAGCGACAGAAGGTTTGCCGGAATGTGGTTCAGATCGAGGCAGATCGAAGCGAATAACAGCGAAAAGGGAATGGTCAACGCAACGATCAAGGCAGCGCGGGCGTTGCCCAGAAAAAAGAAGAGGATGATCGTCACCAGAATCATCCCTTCCGTCAGGTTATGCAACACTGTATGCGTCGTGAAATGAAGGAGATCGCTCCGATCCAAAAATGGAACAACCTTGACGCCTGGCGGAAGAATATGATCGTTCAACTCCTTTACCTTGTCGTGGATTCCGGCAAGCGCAGGCTCGGACTCGGCGCCTTTGCGCAACAAGACGATTCCTTCTATGGCATCGCCGTCGTCGACAATGCGCCCATCGGGGCGATGAATGGCCTTGCCGATTTGTCCCAGTCGAATCTTGGGTCCCTGTCGTACCACAGCGATATCCGATACGCGAAGCGGGGTTCCGGCTTGCGTTTTAAGCACCGTTTGACCGATGTCCTGGACATGGCTGAACAGTCCGATGGCACGGACATTCACCTGCTGCAAACCCGCTTCCACAAAACTCCCGCCAGCATTCACGTTATTGCTGGCCAACTGCTGTTCCACCTGGCCGATTCCTAACCCATAGGCGACAAGCTTTGTCGGATCAACGACCACCTGATACTCGCGGGTCGTACCGCCAAAACTCGCCACGTCGACAATGTTCGGAACGGACTTGAATTGCTTTTCAAGCGTCCAGTCCTCGAGAGTCTTGAGTTCCATGAGGTCGTACTGGGGATTTGTGCTCTTCAGGGTGTACCAATAGATCTGGCCCACGGGACTCCAGTCGGTGCCCATCTGGGGTTGCAGATTCTGTGGTAACGACACCTGCGAGAGCCGCTCCAACACCTTCTGGCGGTTCCAATCGTTAATCGAGTCGTCGTCGAAGATGAGCATCAGACTCGACAAACCGAAAAGCGAAGTGGAACGCAAATGCGTTAAGTGCGGAAGTCCATTCATCTGGATCTCAATCGGGATTGTTACCTGCTGCTCCACCTCTTCAGCGGCCCTGCCGGGCCACTGGGTAATGACCTGCACGTAGTTGTCCGCTACGTCCGGATAGGCTTC
>JBEKBP010000120.1:0-6057 GCA_050015335.1 Candidatus Acidiferrales bacterium
CTGGACGCCCCGGGCATGGCACGCCTGCGTGAATGCCTCGACGACACGGAGTTCCCGAACTCTCCACGGTTCTGTCGTGCCCGGATGGAAGCCAACCTCCATCGTGCCCGGCCTCTCAAACAGTGCATCCAACCTGTTCCACCAACCATCCTCTTCGAAAGCGGGAATCATGTAGAAGAACTCGGTGGTGCACCAGCGCTTACGGATGTCGCGTTCCCAATAGGCGCCCAGCCAATATGTGGCGCTCCCAAAACGGCGAGAGAAAAACACATTCTGCACCGAACGCACACGCCGAATACCAAACCTGGGCAGAACCAGCGCCAGCGCTTGGCGCACGGGGGCGAGCTTATGTATGTGGCCGTGCGCATCCACGTGCGACAGATCCACTCCACAATCGCGGAGCGCAGCCAGTTGTGCCTCCGTCTCGCGGGCTACATCCGCAACCTGGACATTTCCCAGAATGGCCTTCTTGCGTAGAACATTCGTCTGCAGAAACCTGCCCTCCCCATCCGTGATGCTTGTCAACTCTCTTGGATCGCACAGCGGTCGCTCGTGTTCGCCGTCCACATATACCAAATGTGCGCCGAAACTGAACTCCGGATGAGCCTTCGCGAACGCGATGGCCGGCTGCGTAGCTGGCATCTTCGCCATGATGCTGGCGCTTGTCAGCAACCCGCGGCGGAAGCAGTCGATGGTCGTGACTGTCGTATCAGCGTCGTAGCCAAAATCGTCGGCATGCCGGATCACCTTCATGTAGAGGCTGCCAGTCTAAGTGAAAGCGTCATTGTCGCGCAAAACCTAGCTGTTGGCGTCGGGAATCGATGTCGCCCGGCTAACTAACCGAAACGGTCGCTGCCGACTTTTTGACCAGTTCCTTCGTCTTGAGCACAATCATATATTCATAGAAGGACTGCAGCACGGCATATCTGAAACCAGCGCTACCATCGAGAAATCCGCGTTTGCCGAGATAAAGCAACAGGAATTTGATAACCGGTCGTGCTGGTAACCGATAGAAGAGCCTCTTCTGATAAAAGCGGCGTACGTTGCGGTCTTTGGTCAAGAAGAAGTCCTTCAGTCTGAATTGCCGGGCCGCCGCGAAATCCTGAATGATTTGCTTCGCTTCCAGCGAACTGTAGGAATTATGCTTGGCCAACCAATGCCTAACGCCCTTGTTGAATGGATAGTGGTCGAAGTAGCCGACAAGATCTCCAACGGGCCCGAGCGGAATAGAAACAGGATTGACGAGACGCTCGTAGCGCATCTTCTCCGGGCGAAACAAGCGAATGTTGAACGGCGAGGCGGTCACGTGCTTGAGCCACCGATTTCCCCAGAAGTCCCGGCGTGTAACTCGAAATGCTACCTTGTCTTTCGGATCGCGAGCGGCATGCTGGATGCTTTTAACTAGTTCCGGCGCTATTCGTTCGTCCGCGTCGAGGTGCAGTACCCACTCGTACTTGAATCGGAGATTCGCGAGGGCCCAGTTCCGATGCTCTGATTCGTTTCCACCGAACAGCTCTTGACTGTTGATGGGTACCCTCGCGAAGAAGTTGGCACCCGCGCGCCTCGCGACGGCTGCTGTTGCATCTGAGCTGCCGGAATCATAGACATGGATGTCGTCTGACCACGCTACCGATTCCAGACAGCCAGGTAGATCGTGCTCTTCGTTCTTCGTAGGAATGAGGACGGAAATCATTTCGCTTTAGCCCTCGCGCGCAGGAAATTCTGAATCCCCGGTTATCAGTTTTGAATTGACTGGCGTTTTGCGAACAAGCGGGCTGCGCGCTCGTCACTGGTCAGACGAAAGCAGCCCCCAAACTGTCTTTTTCCAACCATCGTGCTGGCGCCTCCCACGGTGCTGTCTCCGCCGATAGCCGAGAATTACACCGGCCTGCGTCTTCCGTTGTTTTCATTTCATGCACATGTATCACAGGATGCGCTCGCAATGGCTGTGAGTAAGGTCTGTCGCATTCGACTCGATAATCGACGCCAACACTCTCTTTGGCCCTGTCTGCGTCCGGTTGGTCCTGACGAGACCGGAAAAACCGGGTCGGTACCAGTGGCACCGGCTATTCGCTGTTCTGAATCTGTTCTCCGGGCCAGTATTGCCGCGCCAGGGCAGAGGGTACATTAAGGTCGGGGGCAGCGTATGAAAAAGCATCCGCGCGTGGCGCGGCAGACGATCAGTATAATGTGCCTACTAGGGCTGTCTCTGGCGACAGGTGCACGGGCCCAATCCGATGGTTCTGACCATCGGAACGCTCCGAGTCATACTAAGTTCCGAACTCGGCTAGCAACCGCGGTGGCTACCTCCCCTCAGGCAACGTCGCCCGTCTCAGTCGCGGTGAGTCCGTCTGCGGTTACTTTAGCGCAAGGCGAGACGCAGGCATTTTCGGCCACTGTTCAGAATTCGACCAATCCAGCTGTCACTTGGTCCCTCAGCCCGAATGTGGGGACGATTTCCAAAGCGGGCGTATACACGGCTCCAGCAACGATGACGATTTCCCAGAATGTTACAGTGACTGCAACAAGCGTTGCGACGCCCAATCAGGTAGCAAGCAGTACGATCGGCCTCACCGCATCGATCACTGCCGCAGCAGGAAACGCACAGTCACCCGTCTCAGTCGTGGTGAGTCCGTCTGCGGTTACTTTGGCGCAAGGCCAGACGCAAACATTTTCGGCCAGTGTTCAGAATTCAACCAATCAATCTGTTACTTGGTCCCTAAGTCCTAACGTAGGGACGATGTCCGCAGCGGGCGTATACACAGCTCCCACAACGATCACGGTCGCCCAGAACGTTACAGCGGTTGCAGCAAGTGTCGCATCGCCCAGTCAGTCGTCGAGCGTAACCATTGCGCTCACCGCTTCGACATCTCCCACTGCAGGGAACGCAACTCTATCCGTCTCAGTTGCGGTAAGTCCGCCTGCGGTGACTTTAGGGCAAGGCCAGACGCAGGCATTTTCGGCCACCGTTCAGAATTCGACCAACCAGGCTGTCACTTGGTCCCTTAGCCCGAATGTGGGGACGATTTCCGCAGTGGGTGCATACACGGCTCCGGCAATAATTACGGCAACCCAGAACGTTACGTTGAGTGCAACAAGTGTCGCAACGCCAACGCAAATGGCAACCAGTATCATTGCGCTGGTGGCCCCGAATCCTACGACTCCTGGCTCTGCTTGGAGCCCGTCGTCTCTGGGAGTTGCTTGGGCCAGTGATTTTGGCTCCCTAGCAGAAAATGAAATCAACGTGAAAACGGATCCGCGTTTGACCGTGCATGCGGCAGGAGATGGTATTACCGACGATACCTCCGCTATCAGTGCTGCCGTCCAATTGGCGTCCTCTTCGGGTGGAGGAGTCGTCTATTTGCCAACGGGCAACTATAAAATTATTACACCTTCCAACGCCACAGCCGGCAGCCCGCTGGTGGTGCCTTCACGCGTCATTTTACGCGGGGACAGCTCAACGGCTTCCCTCATTTCCGTGAATGATCCCAACGCCGCCGGTGAAACGGGTGGCTTCTGGACCTGGGGTGGCATTTCGTTTCAAGGATCGAGCCTGAGCGGTATGACGGACTTAGGAGTCTCTTTTGTCAATCCTTCCTCGACTCCCTGCGCAACGATTTGGAATCTCGGATCTACAGGGAGCAGCGAGCTATTCTTTAACAACCTCAATGTCCAGATGGGCAACAACAGGACGTTCTGGTTTATTAACGTTAACGAGCTTTTAGTTCAGGGCAGCGATTTGAGCACTGGTGACGCTCAGAATCAAACAGCCTCTCAAGCGGGTGCAGTCTATCTTACGGGGAACTCCAATGTGTCTGTTCTAAACAACACCATCAGTTACAGTTTCGGCCGAATGCATATGGAAAATAATACCAACGTACTTATTCAGGGAAATACCATAACTAGAAATGCCGAGAACAGCGACATGGAAAATGGGACGGCCATCGAAAGCGGCGGTGTGGAGCTATCTTTCAGTCAAAACGTCCAAGTCCTCAATAACACCGTTGAAACTCTAAATGCTCCCACCAACGAACTCGGGGATGGCGAGGCTATTATGGCCCAAAACAGCGGTACCGGTATTCAAGATCAGGGTGCTGTTACTTCCATTACATCGACCACCTTAACGGATACGAGTGCTTTGTGGGGTTCCACTACGTCTTCTGCTGTCGCCTCGGGCGTCGTAATCGTTGCCATGACATCGGGAGCGGGAGTAGGTGAATGGCGGACCGTCACGGGAATCAACACGAGCACCAAGACGCTGACTGTAAGCCCGGCTTTTAGTCCTGTCCCTTCGACTGGCGACTTATACTCTCTAACTGAATGGCCGATTATGAATGCTACGATTCAAGGCAACACGCTTACTGGCAATCCCAACGGGATCATTATCTACGACGGGTGTTACAACTGCACCATTGAAAGCAACACGCTCACCGATTCCAGGGATATCCTGTTGCGGGTTGACAGCGTGAATTCGTCATACGGAGAAAGCAGGGGCGTACACGAAGTAGCTATAACCAACTCTATCTTAAAAAATACCGTCACCAATATGTCTGGCATACGTCCGGCTTTCATTGCCCTTGATACGGAAGCATTTGCTTCTGCGGGCTACTCCGGAATGGGTGAGTACGATATCCAGGTGGGAGGCAACACAATTAACCCGTACGCCCAGAACCCCAGTCTGTCCTACAACAATCCCCCCACGGAAATCCCACAGGACGGAATCTTTCCGTGCTTTTTGTACGGACCAGCTCCGAGCCAAGCTTCCGGAACCACCGTGTTTCAGAATATCAATTTCTGGGCCGATTCCGAAAGTGCCCCGGTAACCTACATCCCCGGCTTCTTGCCATTCACTAACCAAGCTTGCGTAACCCCCTCGGCACCTCCCAATTGAAGTTGGTTCGCGATACAAAGTACCTTGGACGTGGAAATAGCGTAAATGCCTACATGCCCTACTATGCTAAGCTTCGTTGTACTATCCTAAGGCTACGGAATGCGGATCGTGGTTCGTCAGATGAGCGGGCTAGGTAATCAGCTGTTCCAGTATGCCGCTGGCCTCTACTATGCGCAGAGATACCGGGCCAAACTGGAGATCGCGATAAATCCGATTGGCCAAGCCGTGTCGCATCGGTCCCCGAGACCTTACCAATTATCACAATTCACGATTACCGCTCCAACGCACAAGACCGGCCCCTTTGAAAGGTTGATGCAAACGGGTAATCCTCGCTTGAAGCCGGCAGGGGCAATTCTTCGAAAACTACTGAACGTGAATCTGGTTGAGGAACCAATGCAATATCGCTTCTACCCAGACCTGCCCGGCGCGATCACCGCGGACAACATCTACATTCGCGGCTACTGGCAGGCGGCTCAATACGCCGAAACCGTAGCTACCCGTCTGCGCTCGGATCTGAAGTTACGCGAGGAGGCGTCCGAGAAGAATGCGGCAGTTCTAAAATTGATACAGAATAGTTCCAATCCCGTGTCTCTTCATGTTCGACGTGGCGACTATTTACTGGCAACAGAGGGAAGTCTTGCGCTCACGCTTGCTTATTACCAAGCCGCTATAGGAATCGTGCAGGCCAGCAGAACCGATACTTCCTTGTTTGTCTTTTCTGACGATATAAAATTTGCCCGCGAAAACCTGCCCCGGGACATCCACACTACCTTCGTAGATCACAATGACGCTTGGACGGGATACGAAGATCTTCGTCTGATGTCCGCCTGTAAACATAATATCATTGCCAACAGCTCGTTTTCATGGTGGGCAGCGTGGCTCAACCCGCACCGAGAAAAAATCGTGATCGCACCGAAATACTGGCTCTGTACACGGGATTCGCATTATCCCGATCTTTACCCAGTGAATTGGATGCTCATCGATAATGTGTAAAAGCGGTCTCCCGGCTCAGGTTAGACCAGGTTGGAAATGGCAGGTGTGGCTCGGCCTCGAAAGCTCTGCTTCGATCACCTGAAGCACTCGCTCGACAAGGTTAGGAAACGCTCGCGACGAGTGGCATCCTCTTTCGAAAGCGAGCCTCCATAACCGACCGCACTTCCCCGACG
>JBEKBP010000121.1:0-6030 GCA_050015335.1 Candidatus Acidiferrales bacterium
CGAGGTTCGTGGGCACATGGGGATTGTGTCTCACCATGTAGGCTTTGATCTCCGGAGTATGCAGGATCTTCGAGATACCGAAGAAGACGAAGACAAAAATAGAGAACAGACGTCCCACCAGCAGCAGCGGGCCCATGACCGCACGATTGCTCGTGATCCCTGTGGGCTTATCGGTGCCCAGATATCGATCGAGCGAGAGCGGACCAGGGCCGTGAGCGAACATGAACAAGAAGCAGCCCGTTATCGCCAGAATTTTCTCCGAGATGGTTACCAGGAAATTGGTGAATCCCAAACTTCCGCGAAACAGAAAAAAGGTTGCGACAAGGCATACGGCCAGCAGGATTGACGCGAATTTTGCTTTGTAACCAAGCACGACCATCACGATCCCGATGATTTGTGCCGTGATTGCCATGTACAGCAGAGCACTGAGCGGGTGTATTTTGGCGATCTCTTTGGAGATATAGAAGACGAATATTCCGGTCGTGAGCAGGCGCGCAAGCAATAGAATTGGCCCCATGAGCGCATCGCTGCTCAAAATGGGCGCAAACAGATCGCGTTCATAATTATTGTCCATTGCGCTTCTCTCCACTCGTTCCTCGTTAGGATGCCGACGCACTACCCCTGCCGACGGGGCTCTGGGGCGGTACTCTATCGGACAGCCTCAAGGAAGGCAAGCACGCGATGGGAATGCCGCCTGGTGCAAAACCGTCGCTCGGCGAGACAAGTACGAGCCCCTGGCTAGCCTTGTGCGGCAGACAAGGGGAAGTGCTGGGGTGTCTTGTGGTTCGAGTCGCAACTGCGGCTGTTTTGCCTCGCAGGGTCTATTGTCCTCGCCGAGAAGTCTTCTAGCTTTCTCTCCGGCACCGCATTATTGTGGCCTCTTCGGCCTCCCGATTCACTCGAAATCGAAGGGGACTGGCAGTGTGGAGCGAAAGCTTGAAAGAGACACCGACGACCAAGAGCCTGCAGTGACGGCAATCCTGGTCGCCGAGATTGTGCCTGGAAATCCGGAAATCCGTTGAAACGAGACGACAAATTCTCAACTCTCCATCAAGCGTTCTTTTGTGAAACGCGCGCGGTAATCGACGCGTCCGATGGACCGAGCAGAGGTGTGTGCTCCTGCGCGAGTCTCTGGTGATGTTAGCGGGGGGCCTGGTTATTTTAATAAGGCCGCCTGTCGCAGCGTGCCGACAGCTGGCAAGACAGGACCGACAAATGCCGGTGCCGGAACCCTCTCTGGTACGGCCGGGCAGGGCATTATTCTCGGTCCCGGACAGTTCAATGGAGGCCCGTCTCTGATTCGTTAGCGAAAACAGTCCACCCGTTCACCTGCTTTGGCAACGGGGGCACGGGATCGAATCGGAACCGTCACGCTTTGAGAACCAGAGCGAGGATCGAATGACGAAGAGCAAGCAATGGCGGCTTCTTCTGGTCGACGGAGGCAGCGGCCAGCACATAAAACGCGTGAGGATGGGCCGTTGCATGATGGCGGCACTGTTTCTTCTGGCCGCTCTTGCGGCTCGGCCCCCTGAAATCAATGCACAATCAGATGGCCATATTTCCGAATGGCGCACTTACGGAGCCGACCTAGCCAATACGCGTTACAAACCTTTTGATCAAATTGACGCCACCAACTTCAATAAGCTGGAAGTCGCCTGGAGATTTAAGACAGACAATCTGGGGCCCAGACCCGAATACATGCTGGAGGGAACACCGCTCATGGTCGGTGGAGTGCTCTACACGACAGCCGGAACGCGGCGGGCGGTCGTCGCGCTCGACGCGGCTACCGGTGAACTACTCTGGATACACAGCGAAAACGAAGGCCAGCGAGGGGACGCATCCCCTCGAAAGATTTCCGGACGCGGCCTGGCTTACTGGAGCGGAGGAAGCGAGTCGCGCATCTTCTACGTGACGATTGGATACCGGCTGCTGGCCCTGGATGCTAAGACCGGCATTCCGGTTCGAAGCTTCGGTGAGGGCGGCGCTGTGGATCTGAAGCAGGGCATCGAATTCGGCACAGGTCAGCAGATTGATCTGGTAAAAGGACAAGTCGGTCTGAATGCGACGGCGATGGTGGCCAAGGACGAAGTCATCGTGGGCTCAGCTTTCGCGGGAGGGAAACCAGAAACTCACAACAACCCGAAGGGCTTGGTTCGCGCCTTCGATGTGCGGACCGGCAAGTTGATCTGGACCTTCCGAACCATTCCTAAACCCGGAGAATTCGGCAACGACACCTGGCTCGACGGCTCGTGGGCCACCAACGGCAACACCGGCGTCTGGGCGCAGATCGCGGTGGACGAGGGTCTGGGCATCGCCTACCTGCCGGTCGAGGAACCGACGGGAGACTACTATGGCGGCCACCGGCCCGGAAACGGCTTGTTCGGCGAGTCGCTGGTCGCCGTCGACCTGAGAACCGGCCAGCGGATATGGCACTACCAGCTCGTGCACCACGGGATGTGGGACATGGACATTTCCTCGGCTCCTGTGCTCACCGACATCACGGTGAATGGGCGTGCGATCAAAGCAGTCGCGCAACCAACCAAACAAGGAACTCTCTACGTGTTTGACAGAGTGACGGGGAAACCGGTTTGGCCGATCGAGGAGAAATCAGTGGAAAAAGGGACCGCTCCGGGAGAGTGGTATTCCCCCACGCAACCCATACCCACCAAGCCCAAGGCTTACGCGCGCACCGGCGTCAGTGTTGATGATTTTATTGATTTCACGCCCGCTCTTCGCAACCAGGCGTTGCAAGCGACGGAACGCTACAAGATTGGGCCCATGTTCACGCCGCCGGTCGTCGATACCGACAGCCAACGCGGCACGCTCACCCTAGGGACCGGCGGTGGCGGCACGAACTGGCCGGGCGGCTCCTACGACCCAGAGACGCACACCTTTTACGTGGAGGCCTGCAACGCTTGCTTGATCGTCATTGGACTCGTCAAACCCAAACCGGGAACTTCGGATCTGAATTATGTATGGGGATCTGGCGAGGGGGGCGATGACCTGAAGATTCAGGGTATGCCGCTGTTCAAGCCGCCTTACGGGACGATCACGGCGATCAATTTGGACACAGGCGAATTCGTCTGGCAGATTGCGCACGGAGAAACGCTCGACGCAGTGCGCAACAGCCCCGCGCTCAAGGGTCTGACAATTCCGCGTACCGGACAGCCGCTACACGCCGGCACACTGGTCACGAAAACGCTCGTGATCTCCGGCGATCCTCTCACCACCGCAATTCCTTCGCACGGCCCCGGTGCGATACTTCACGCCTACGACAAGGCGAGCGGTAGGGAAGTGGGCGCCGTGTATCTGCCGGCGCCGCAGAGCGGTTCGCCCATGACGTACATGCTCGACGGCAAGCAGTACATCGTCCTTGCCGTTAGCGGCGGAACCTTCTCGGGTGAATATATTGCGTTCCGCTTGCCGAAGGATTGACGGAAGCGGGCTGCGTTGTGTAAGGGTCGACGGCACGGACTACAGAGTGTGATCAGCTCTTCTGCGTCACGGTTTGTGGAGTCTGGGGCGCAAAGACCGGACTCAATCGATCTCGAAACAGGAACGACATTTGGATGTCCACGGCTATCTCGTTGGGACTCGCGATCCCCGAAGTCAACGGTTTCTTTCCTGACCATGTTGATAACCCGCTCCGCGAAGGCATCTACTGGGCGGGTGTGTTTCGCTCTCGGATTGCCTCAAAACCTTGCTGTCTGAGTTTCTCTTCGACCTTTACGGCCGAGTCGGCATCGCCGTATGGCCCCACCAGCACTCGATAAAGTTTCGCTGCAGCAGGTTTGAAGACATACCCCGGAAAACCCCTCCGTTGCAACAAACTCGCGAGCAAAATGGCGCTGTTTTCGCTCCTCATCGCAGCTACCTGAAGAATGAAGCCATCATCTGAGGAAGCTCCCTTCGTGTTCGGTGCCATTACAGAACTCGTGACGCCGTTGGACGGCGCCTCGGACAGTTTCTCCCGCGTCGCTCTCTCGGCCGGGAGGCTACTGGCGGCCCTTCGCACAGAGTAGAATATAAAAACCGCGAGCAAAACTGCCACGCCGACCAACAGGCCGATAGGTCGGCTGAGTTTTGAAGCTACGCCGGGCAGCTCATTATTTGCCGGCCGTCCGTCCGATCTCACGCCTCGGGGAGGAAGCGTAAGCTCGAATTCCCTGGTCGGACTGACATTTTCGCCAGGCACGTTTCCACCGGCATTTCCCGAGACTCCTCCGGCGCCCCTAGTTCCGATGCTGGGCAACATCGCAGCCAGATCCTCGGTAATCAATTCCTGAACGAGCTCCTCAACGACAATATCGGTCTTCGCGGGTTCAGGAATTGACGTAACGTCTGCTGCTCCGTCACACGCGAGCATGGATTTTGGAGGGGCGACTCTGTCAGGAATCGCGTTTTCTTCTTCGCTCGCGTTCCGAGATGCGATCGAAGAAACCCAAGTTTTTATGGAAACGAGGGACTCATAGGAAAGATCAATAAATTCGACACCCGCGGTTTGTCTCGAAGTGCTCATCCATGCGATCCGCCCCCGAGCTTCGACCCAGTCATCGGATTGCGAGAGCTGAAAGCGCAATTGTGTATAGGCGTCATCTCCCAGGCTTTTCGCGGCTTGCATCGCCAATCCTTGCTCGCTAATGTCGAGAACGATGCCGCCGTTGTCGCCGTTCAACCGGAGGCACGAAAGTAGGACCCGCTGCCGCATGTGAACACGTCGGTCAGAAGACCGTGGGTATGTCTCAGACTGAAAGTTACCAGACAAGGTGTCTTCGCTCTCTAGGACCCGGGAAGGTTTCGGGGCCCATCGTGGTGATTGTAACTCTTGTTCGCTTTACTGCAAGGTGGTGTGCTCGTTCCTTTGATCGAGCAGAAATTCCGCAGGGATTATCACCACGGCAATCGCGATAACCGTCAGCTCGTGAGGCCCATTCCATGCGAGTGTCTTTCGCGCGGAATTAAATTGAATAACAGAGTTGCAGACCACTCCCCAGGCGGTCGATTTCATGTCGCGGCGATTTCATTGCCCCGTTTGCATTTCTAGGCTAATACGCGAATGCCAGGTGTTAAGCAATCAAGACGATGGTGCTTAAGCCGAGTGAGCTTGCGCCGGTCTCTGCGTGCCTATTTGCCGAAATTCTGGATGCCGCCGGCGTACCTGAGGAGTCTTCAATTTGGTGAATGGGGACGGACCGACGGTAGGGCAGGCCATCGCATCCCGACGTCGCCATGGCTTCCTTCACGGGATCCACTCGGGCGGGTGACCCGCGGCGTGCGGGCTTGCTTTCGGAATGCGGGCCAATCGTGAAATGCACTCACGCGCATGCTGGTACAGCGTCGAATGTTACCCGATGCGGCCGCCATCGCGAGGACGGAGGCCCTAGCCTGCATTATTCGCGAAAAGTAATTTCGTGATTAACTTGTCGATGCTTTCCTTCCATCACGAGACCGGAAGAGGATTTCGTGGCATCTTGAGGTTGATTCTAAAGTGTTTGGGCAGACGCGAGACGCGATTTTGACCGAAATCGAGACACCCCGACTCGTTGTTGACGAATAAGAATTTCCTGCGGTGCTTTTGGGACCTTTACCCGCTTTGCGCGCCCAATCTCCAGGCGAGGCGATAGAAATTGTCGAGATCAGGAAAGGATTGAGGCATGTGCAACACAATGCGGCGCACCGAGCACACCACCCGGGCTCCCAGTTTCAGGAAACGCTCTCGCAAGGTGGAAACTTGTTCCCGGGCGCAAGCCGTACCGGCCAAACCTAAGCGCAGCTCCTGCATCAACACGTAGGCCGCCGCAGTCATCAACACGCGAAGCTGATTGGCCCAGAAGTTCGAACAACTGGTGCGTCCAATCTCCATCCCGTAGTGCAGCTCTTTTATTCTGTTTTCAAGGTCCCCTCGTTGACAGTAGACCTCCTCATAGAGCCATCGCGCGCTCTGCTTCATGTTGGTAACGACGAAGCGCGGATTGTCCTTGGGTTCCTTGCCTTTCGCTTGCACGATCTCGGCTTTATATATGACGCGGC
>JBEKBP010000122.1:0-5995 GCA_050015335.1 Candidatus Acidiferrales bacterium
TTCAGCATCGCTTGCTTGGCTTCCCGCCCGGCCTTCCGGTAACGCTCATAAATAGCTCGAAAATACTCCCGCCTTGCCTTGGATCCCAACGTAACCCTCCTCGTATTCCCCTCTGACTCGGGGTTACATCCTAAATGGCGCGACGATACCCCCTCCGGTTACATTTTAGACGGCGCGATACGGAGTCTGTTGACAGAGTTGCGAAACAATGTAGGCTTTACGAGAGCCGATCCGGCAAAGAAGGCTTGCACTCTGATGCAACTGGGATTCCGTTTCGTTCTGGAAGACTTGGAGCGACGGCGGCCCGCGCGTGCTGCAGAAGACCGATGTCTGCTGGATATGAACGCGCTGGTGGGTTTTACGGTTCGGTTCAAGGAGTAAGGTCACATGGCAACTGCGCGAGCTGTCGCGCGGAGAATCTGGGAAGTTGCATGGGAGCCGGGTGACCGCTTCGAGGTGCGAGCTTGTGTTGTCGATGGATCGGCCCAGCTGGTGCTGCCACCGGTGTTGTTGGACCCCGCCACATTGCCCGAGGCTCTCGAAGACGAAGTCGGGGCAGACATCCCATTCAATCTCACTACATCCGGTAGTTCTCTCTCGATTCCTCGACCGGCGAGCCAATGGGCTGCTGATACCGACCTCGAGGCGATTTGGCTTGAATATGTCTCTCCTCATCGCTATCGGTTGGTTCTCGAAAGATCCCGACCGTTCACAGTCGACGCGCTGGCCGCAGCGCCGGACGGCGCCCTTGAGTTTGCCTCTGCGGATCGCGAGCTCCTTCGTCGTCCGATGCCTCGCCTCACGCCAGCGGAGTTCCACTTGGGGCTGCGAGCCACTCAATTGGCGACGCACCCCGGATTTGACAGGCTGATCTGTTTGCCGATGGTTCGGGAGATGGACCTGCTGGAGCACCAAACGCGCACAGCGAAAACCGTCTTGCGGAGGTTCAGGGGCAGGGCTATGTTGTGCGACGAAGTAGGACTTGGCAAGACCGTCGAAGCCGGCCTGGTGCTTTCTGAGCTGCTGATGCGCGGCTTAGTGCGCTCCGTATTGGTGTTGACCCCGCCGTCTTTGATAGCGCAGTGGCAGGGTGAGATGCGTCGGAAGTTCGCGATTGAATTGACCAGCTATGACGATCCGTCTTTTCGCAACGCTGGTCTCCCCGCTTGGGACGTGTATGACCGGGTGATCTGTTCCATCCACACCGCCAAACGCGAACCGCACCGAGCCGCGATCCTGGCGCGAAAATGGGATATGGTGATCGTGGACGAAGCCCACCATCTGCGCAGTCGGACGACTGTAGCATGGAAGTTCGCAAACGAGCTCCAAAAGCAGTTCATACTTCTGCTGACGGCCACTCCGGTGCAGAACAATCTCGAGGAGCTTTTTAATCTCGTGACGCTGCTTGAGCCGGGGCTGCTGAACACACAGCGAGATTTTTCACGTCGTTTCGTTTCCAAGGAGGACAAGCTCACCCCGAGGAATGTGGACCAATTGCACGCCTTGCTGAGCGAGGTCATGGTGCGCAATCGGCGGAGCACCGTCGGCCTGCAGTTTACGAGGCGATACGCTCGCACCGATGCGGTCGCGCTGACACTTGGAGAACGGTTGCTCTATGATTCGATCACGGCAATGGTGCGCAACGGTCTGCGCACCGACAACACGGCGGTCGGCATGAACCGCATGACGCTCGTCATGCTCCAGATGGCCATCGGGAGTTCCGCTCCAGCGGCAGCTTCGATGCTCGATAATATGCTCAATAAGCCGCATCTGTCGCCCGAGCAGCGAGGGAATCTCCGCGAACTCTCGGAGCAGGCGAGGCGAGAGGCAAGCAACGCCAAGACCGATCGCGTGTTGCAGTTGCTGCGAGATTTCCCCGACAAACTGGTGGTATTTACCCAATTCCGCAAGACCCAAGAGATGCTTCGCTGGAAGCTGTCCGAGGCCGGCCACGACGTGGCGGTGTTCCACGGAGGACTGTCGCGGCTTGAGAGGGAGGCGGCAATCGAGCATTTTCGTGGTTCGGCACGCCTTCTGCTGTGCTCGGAGTCCGGCAGTGAAGGAAGAAATCTCCAGTTTGCCCACGGATTGTGTAACTTTGATCTTCCATGGAATCCGATGAAGATCGAGCAACGCGTCGGCCGCCTCAGCCGGATTGGGCAGAGAAGTGATGTATATGTGTTCAACCTGGTAGCTGCCGGAACCGTTGAAGCGGCTGTTCTTCACTTGCTCGAGGCCAAACTGAACATGTTCGAGTTGGTAATCGGCGAAATCGACATGATCCTCGGAAACCTGGGCGAAGAGAAAGAGTTCGAGGAAATGGTAGTCGACGAGTGGGCGGCCTCGCACGACACCGGCGAGTTTGCGGCTCGGATGGAGACTTTGGGCAACCGCCTGCTGGCAGCCAAGGCAGCCTATTTTCGCCAGAGGGCTCAGGATGAAAGACTCTTCGGCAATCGTTTCGTGCCCGAAGGATGAGGCTCCCGTGTATCTCGCTGGAACATGATGACTTCCGTCTTCGACCACTCTCGGTGTTTCTCCCCACTAGAACAGTTCGTCCGCGACTTCATCGAAGCGGTCGACGGGGCCTGGGACGAAATTGAACCGCAGGTCTATGACCTGTTGATGGAAACCGAACTGCTGCAAGTCACATTCGATCCTGAGGCTCTGGCCGAGCACCCGAGGTCCCAATTGGCCAGCCTGGGCTCACCACTCATCGACCGTTTGCTGGGCGATGCAGCGAAACGATGGAGCGCAGCGCAGCTGTATAGGACGGGCCTCAACTTGCACGTCCAGGATCTTCCTGTGCGCGTGAGCCGGAAGGTTTTACTGCCACCCGGAGCGGAATTGCGGATCGAGCGCGTCCGGGCGATGAGCTTTCCCCAGGCAGTCTTCTGGTTCAAGGCCGTCTTTTCCGGCGACCAAAAGCAAGAGGAGATTTTGCCCATTGGAATCGATCTGCATTACCAGAGAGAAGTCCGGCAATTGGAGCCGCTTTTAGCCGACGGCCGGCTGTCGATGAATCCCGACGCGATTCTCGCCGAGGCCAGACATGCTGGCCTCGTGTCTGGATATAGGACCGCTCGGGATCACGTGGTCCGAACAGTAGCTTCGCTCGCTAATGGCCGCCGGAGGGAATGGGCCGGACGCCTAGAAAGGCAAATTGCGCGCATCTCCGATTATTATGCACAGCTCCGCGAGGAAGTCGATGAACATGTGGGTCGATCGCGATTCCGCACTGGCAAACCGGAAGCCGGCGGCAGTGAAGGCGATCCGACCGCCCGAGTAGCAGCACGGCGCCACGCGATTGATCGCGAGGAAAGCTTGCGCATCGCCGAACTGCGACAGCGGGCTTCTGTCCGAGTGGAGATCAAGCTTGGTTCGGTAATGCTGGTCGGGCAACCGAAATTGCAGATCGCTGCGACCGTGATGGTCAAGGAGCGACGTGTGGGACAATTGGATCTGGTATGGGACCCGCTCTCAGACGGGCTTGAGGCGGTTCCCTGCACTCGCTGCGGACAGCCGACCTTTTCGCTCCGGATCGACCGTGCGGACCTGGTTTGCGCGAATTGCCCGGCCCTATCTCCCCATACGGTACTCCATAGGAGATAACGCCAACTTCTGATATGGAATGACCTGTCAACTACGCCGCAGCTTAAGGCTTCCACACCAATTGGGAATATGGGGAGAACAGTTCGACAAACATTTGAAGAGCGCAAGTAGGGTCAAACGCGCCTATCGCGTACGTGCTCGACTGCCACCCGACGCCGCTCGTGGCTTAGACGTTTCCCTCATCGGCAAACGGCGAGAAGGAATCTCACCGAATCGGGCGGGGGGCTGGCTCTCCATTGCGACGCGCAAGATGCGGTTGATGCGGGTTTGATAGCCCTTCCCCTGGGCCTTGAGCCAAGCCAAGACGTCTGCGTCAAGCCGGATCGTCAACTGCTTTTTCACGGGAGGCCAAGCGGTCGTCGCCCTTTTCAAGGACGATTTGTCGAGGGGCGGAATATCCGCATAGTTGATCTCGGCGTCCTTCATCTGGTCAATCCGCGCCAAGTCGCTTTTGATAGATTTCTTGCTCACGTCGGTTTCCTTTCTTCCCTCGTATCCTTAAAATATGCGCCGCGGTCCGGTGCACGCCGACTCGCGGATTTCTCGAATAATCGTCTGTTCACCATGTCTCATGCAACGGCTCCAAGGCCGTTTTTAGCGATTAAGGTAAGGAGCTTTAGGGAAGCACCTCTCGGGTGTTTTTCGCCTCGCTCCCACTGGCTGACTAAGCCGGTGGTGACGTTCAGATAGCGAGCGAAGACCGCTTGGCTGGCCTTCTCGCGCTGGCGAAGGGCGCGAATCTGCTTTGCGGTAAGCGGCGCACTGGGTCAGACACATGACATCAAATCTCCGCATGGTCTCCTTCTCCATTACACCAGCGTCGTCGAGACCCTTGGCGGTCTCGTGAATCGACGCTAGCAAGGGACTACGATACTTCCGAGGTTTTGTTGTCTTAGTCTTACTCGCGCTGTCCCGCGTTTCACCGAGCTGCAGCTTCGAATGGTCGAACATCGCGCTCGATCTGGGCTAGCTGTTCGTCCTCGGCTACCTCGAGTTCATATTTCGTCTGCATGTTCATCCAGAATTCCGGCGATGTCTTGAAATAGCGCGCGAGACGCAAGGCTGTGTCTGACGTAATGCCCCGGCGCTCCGCCACAATGTCCGCGATCCTCGTTACCGGAACACGTAGGTCGAGCGCGAGCCTATTCATGCTCAACTCGTAAGGCTTCAGGAATTCCTCTGACAGAATCTCACCTGGATGTACGGGCTTCAGTTTCTTTGCCATTGCTCCTCCTAGTGGTAGTCCGCGACCTCGACCTCATACGCGTCCCCGTTGTGCCAGATAAAACAAATACGCCACCGGTCGTTGATCCGGATGCTGTGCTGTTCTTTGCGGTCACCCTTCAGTGCTTCCAAACGGTTCCCCGGCGGAGCCACCAAATCACGCAACTGGTCCGCCGAATCAAGCTGTCGAAGTTTTCGAAGCGCTACTCGCTCGATATCTCTGAAGCGTTTGACCGACTCGCGCTTATAAAGCTGCTCGGTGTCCTTGGACCGAAAGGATTTGATCACATGAATTATTCTATACTGTTATACGTTACATGTCAAACAGTATAACGCTTGGTCCTCTCTCTCCCCCGGTGTGGCTCGCTCCGAATGTGCACAACATTAAATCGGGGAGGATGAAGCCATTTTCATGAAATGGCGCGGGCTGCGTCGTGTGCCTGCAGTCAGGCAGATTTTCGCATTCCATGCCGACCGAACCTGTCCGTCTTTACCGAACGGCGGTGCTTGCTGGGCTTGCCTTTCCTTCGGATTGGTTGGATCAACACGTCTGCCGGAATGGCAAATTTGTCGTGTAAGCTCCGAATCATATTCACAGACAACGCCCGATCTCCCCGCATCACCTCGTACACGCGGGTTCGCTGGCCGATCACACCGATTAGAGATCGGAGATCCTTTCCCTGCTGTTCCAATCTGAACTTGATCGCTTCAATCGGGTCGGGAAGATCGATGGGATAGTGCTGTTTCTCATAGGCCTCGATCAAGGTCACAAGAACATCCAATTCGTCGCCCTCGGGTGAACCCTTGGGCGAAGCCCACAATTGTTCGACCCGGTGGAGCGCCCGCTCATAGTCCACTTCCTCTTTAATCGGCTTGATCTCCATAATTCACCATATTTTGTCATAGTCCGCGTGCGACCAGGACCGGGATGCGGCACTGTGCAGGCATCGGTGGCACGGATTACAAAGTGTGATCAGGTTCTCTTCTGCGTCGTCCCCAAGCCGGCTCCGCGATCGAAGGTGGTGGACCTCGAGGTTCTGCAGCGATCCGCATCGCTGGCAGCGCCAACCGTCGCGGTTCAAGACTTTCTGGCGGAGTGCTGAGTACAATTTCGATTCGAGCCGTAAGCGCGGCTGTTTTTGTCGAAGCTCAGGGATGG
>JBEKBP010000123.1:0-5919 GCA_050015335.1 Candidatus Acidiferrales bacterium
AACAATACGAAGTCAAGTCCCCGCGAAGATTTGCAAGAATGCCGCCAAACTGAATCGGAGCAAAAACCCCTGTAAACAAACGTACTGAAGCCGCCGCCGTTCCTACCTTACGGAATCACTGGTCAAGCGCTTTTTCCTGTCGCCTTCCGCTCGTCAATGCTATTCTTCGCCCGATTTCACGCCGCGACGGGGCTCAATGTAAAATTCACCCTGATTTCACCTCGCATTTCTCGGCTTCTCGCTCGAAGTAACCCCGACTCGACATCCGCCCAGAATTCAGGATTCGGCGCTGGCAAGATCTTGGTAAACATTATACGAATCCAATGGTGGCATTAGCCGAGCCATATTTTCCGACCTCTCGTCATAAACCTCAGTAACAGGGAATTTCCATTCCCTGTTAATTCCCTGTTCCCATTTGTCTTGAAGACGAAGTTCTGCCAGCTAAGTCTGCGAATACCTGGCACTTACCCGAGGAGGCCTCGATCGCGAGAGAGAAATTCCCCGTATTTTTCCTTGTTGGAGAATCGTTCGCACACGACTGCGTCCACCGCCCAAAGTCCCGTTGAATCTGCCGACCGTACTCCTCAATACGCCTGCCTTCGGTCCATTCTGGCTCTAGTTTTGGCCTCAAGTTGGCCCCAACTTTTCTCACCAACACTGTCGGAATTTACAGCTCGCGCCGGGAAGAGGCGCCGGCACCGTAAAGTTTACGTTCGCAGCTTGAGTGGACGAGTTGAACGAATCCGAACGGAGGTGAACAGAATGGCCAGGGTGCGAAAACGTGAGAATGAGGTAATTGAGAGACGCATTAAGGGCCGCGTGTGATCGGCTTTCTGCATTTTACAATCGTGTCGTTGAGTTGCTGGCTACCGGAACGGCTACCGCGGTCGGAGCGTGCGGCATCTCTGTATTGACTGAACCGCTCCCTCCGGCCCAGAATTGCTTGGAGCAATGTCAGAATAGCATAAGTGATGACCGCAACTCGTAAGCGCAAGAGTTGTTGTTGCTCGGGGAAAAAAGAAACAGCGAGCGAAAATTGAAATTTCTGGACGGAAATTTTCTGGTCGAGTTCGGAGTCCTGATTTTGGGGAGGTCGCTCTGACACCCCCATCCCTCTTTACCCTTGCCTCTTCGTCCGAGGGGCTGGCTTCACCGGAAACTACCGAGGGTGATAACCCACTTTCATCGAAGTTACTTCGACCAGCCTCGAATCAAGAATCTCAGCCACGGTTGGGTCGAACAGCACGAGATTCACGCCCTCATCTTCCATTGTGCTCGGGTATCGCACTCCGTCATAGTGCAATCCTTCTGCGTATTCACAAAGTTTCTGCAAAGGAAGGTAGTCAGCGATGTCGTCGCCCCTAGCCAGCGGCGTTGACAGGGCTTCTGCAAATGATTGCAACAGGGCGAAATCGAGAATCGGGGCGGAAAATGGGGGACGTCAAGCTGCCTGTGTAAATAGTTGAGGGTGTGGGTTTTTCGATCTCCGACTCCTCGACCCCGGAGAGACGTGTGGGCAGGATGTGGCCTACTGCACCCCATCGAGAAGATCGGCCGGAATTCGTGCTTCATTGGCACCTAATTACTGCCGCAACGTTCCCGGCGATGTGCTAGAGCCTTCTTCCAACGGACTGTCAGTTGTGAGGCAGAGTCCGCCTGATGGTGAGACAGTTCCCCTCGAATTGAAGCGAATTATGCCCGTTGCGTCCAAGCAGAAAGCACGCTGGCCCGCCATACCCACGGTAACCGGTGTAGCCTCGATGGCATACCCGTCGGAGTAACCGTAAACGCCAGCACACGAGCTGGCAGCGCTCGTGAGCTGTATCAATCCATTCTGGAGAGCGAATGTGTAACCGTCCTTTACTCCAGTAGTCAACACGGCGTCGATCAGTTGGGCGTTCGTGCAGCTTACGGCAGACCCGGTGGTCGTCCCGATAGCGACCAACGACGGAGGGAAGCCATTGCCATATGTGACGTAATATTCGATGGCCGCCGCGTTGATCGCGCGGATCGAACCCACGGCCGACGCTTCGTTCGCCGCCATGCGGGACCGTAGCAGGTTCGGAATCGCGATGGCCGCGATGATCGAAATAATAGACACTACGCTCAGTAGTTCGAGCAGTGAAAATCCTTTCGACCGAGCCGTCATCTTCTCTCCAAACGGGGTCTCATCTCCGGCCACATCTTCGCTTGGCCAACGGATTAAAATTGCAGGCCTGCACGGAAACCCTTTCAATTATCGGGCAATTCGTCAGACCAGAATTCCCAATCACGACCAGCCAGTTCTTGCATTGCACTAGCGTGAGTGGTTGCGGGAGCAGTTTATCGGCACGCGCATCCCGTTTGTCATGGGGCTACCCGCAGGGGAGCTTGGGGATATCTTCGAGACAGTCCTACACGACAGCAGTCTATGACGCTGGGTCGTCACCGTCCGGTTCAGCACCATGGTCGTGGTAAATCCAGGTCGGGCCGAACGACAAAGGGCCCCCCAAAGCAAATGATTTGATACGGCTGATTTCTGGTAGAACGAGCGTCGAGTTTTCTATACTTTGCGGCCACAGAGTAGGGACCCTTTGGCACACCGGCAGGTTCTATGTAGTTTCCGAGTTGGTCGGATTGGGCGATGCTCGACCGCTTCTGTGCGGCATCATGAACCACGGGGAGACTACCCGCCGGTCGGGCCTGTCTCGGCGATTTCGGCCCACACTTCGGCATCGACCTCCGGATTTGACTCCCCATCCGCGGTGGCAATCAGCTCCTTCGGAACCAAGAGGATCATTGGCAGGATCAGCGCGTATACAACGGTCGTCGCAATGACGCAGTACAGGAATCCATGAGCTGGGCTGCTGCTGTATATCTTCGAACCCAGGAGGTCGCCGCCGCGATAGGACAGTATGAAAACCCCATCGACCAGCATCATCAGGGCTCCTTGTAAACCAGGTGGGCACGACCTCATCGCGAGATCGTAGTATGCCGCAGCCGCAATGCCACCCATCAATCCGATCGGTACCGCCAGCACTAACGCGAGCTTGCCCGAGTGGATGAACGCGAGCGGAATCATCTGTGGCACCGTGATGATCGTTCCCCACCATAAGAGCTTGTTCAGGGGCACCTTCTTGCACAGAAAACCGTAAAGCAGAAACACGGGGATGAAAGACGCGGCAAAGATGGCGCTAAAGTATCCGTACACTGCGTCGGATGCGTGGAGTTCATTCGTCAGATAGAACTGCAGCGGCGTGTTTGACCCAGGCGCGAACTGAAACATAAACATGATCAGAACCGCTGGATATATGGCCCTATGCCTTATCAGCCGCTTGATGTCTCCGACGAGGTCCGCGCCTTTGGCTTGCGGCTTGTCGTATGCGTGGTTGAAAACGCCACGCGGTTTCCACAACCCCAGCGCGGCGATCAGTAAGGTGAGTGCCGCCATCAGGACAAAGGTTCGACTGGGCGGCAGATACTCGGCGATGTATCCGGAAGCGAGCGCCCCGGCAACGTAAGGGACGGACGTGACAACATTCCACAGTGCGCTCAAACGGCCGGACATCAGCTTCTCCTGGCCGACCAGCGCTATCAATCCCTGATAGGCGGCCGCGACGAACCGAAACAACAGCATCACGAGCAACATCCCGATGAAAAGTCCGGTATAAGAGAGACGGAACAATGCCATCCAGATGAATACGGCTGCGGTTGCCGGAGCGAAAATGAGGAAGAAGCCACGGTCCCGCAATCCCAGCGGATTCCAAAGGTCTCGCGTCAAACCAAACAGGACAGAAACATAAACTGGAATGCCCGTAAGGAGCCGGAAGATGGAAACCTGCGTCGCCGTGGCATGCAATTGATTTTTCAGCATGAACGACGTGGTTATGTCCACCAAATATCCGTGCGGCAAGACCAGATAGACCAGTAGCGTTAGCGTGCCGAAATAGCGAAAAACCTGGCCGGTCTCAGATGAAGCGTCGCGGGGACGGGGGGTGGCGGCCACCCATGCATGTTACCAGCAAAGCTCAGATTTCAAGGACCATGTCGAACGGAACCCAGGGTCCCAGGGAGATTTCGCACGGTTCCGCCCAAGTCACGGCGCATCCGGAAGCTGATCTCGGCCACCGCTTCGTAATAAACATCACTTCCGGGTCTCGTGCCTAGGCGTCGACTCGGCGAGGCGCACAGTCGGTCTTCTTATTTGTGATATTGTCGCCTTCAAAGTGCGCAGTACTTCGTTGAACCAGTGGCAAGAGAGCCCCAGCTATGACCACTCCGCTCGTCGGGTTCGATTCCGCGTAGACCCTACCAACTCCGGCGCGGTCGGGACGGTTTGACTTTTCAGACGAAGAGCGGGAGAAGATAGCACAGACACTGAGCTATCCGGCCGAGTGGCTTTTCAGACGCCCAATGCGCCAGAAGGCAACACCGCAGCCACGTCTCCGGATCCTGAATGAATATTCGGGGCATCCTTGGCCGTCTGAAAGGCGTTCACCGTTCCCGTGACGGCTGGACCGCGCAGTGTCCGTCGCATGAAGACAAGGAGCCCTCCGTTTCGATCCATCAGCGCGACGGAAAAATCTTGCTTCGCTGCTACGCGAACTGCACGGTCGATGAGATTTGCAAAGTCTTGGGGATCGAACTTGGTGACCTGTTCACCGAAGAAGGAAGGACGGGATTGGCGGACACCAATCCGCAGCCGCATCTTCCCGAAGAGATTCCCTCCGTGTCGCGGCGTGTCATCGCTCAGTACGATTATGTCGACGAGCGTAGCCAGTCGCCGGGTACACGACGTCTTCCCAATCCTTGTACGATCAGCCCGCTACGCCAACATAGATTCGCCCCGGCACAGCCCCATCCTAAATGAGCCTGTGCCGGTGCGTCCGGAATTTCATTCGGCGATGCACCAAGAACACTCGACCATTCCAGTGTCAGGGGTGTAGCGCGTTGCCCACGATCATCCAACGATATATCCAGGTGCCCGGTAGAGGAGCCTGAGGACCGCCGGATTGACCATCCCAAAACTCGAGCGTGTTGTTGCTTTTCACGGCCCAGAAAAAATGACCGGGGATCTGATTTGGCTGCAGATTCTTGAGCGGCCCGGCCGGTGTCGTTCCCGTAAAACTTGGGTTTTCTGCACTAATGACCACCACCGCCCTCCGGCATCCTATTGAGAAAAGTATAGATGGAGAACAACACGATCGAAACAGCGAAAGTGATTAAGCGAGGCAAGGCCACACCAAAGCGCAGAAAAGGATATGCATACGCTCGACTCCAGTGGTTTTGGGAACTCAACAACTTCCTCTTTCGGACGTCCCTTTCCTGTCTTTTCGTGACGGCCCCTGTTGCCCAAAAAGCCAGGCTGCTCGCCGCGGCGATCAGAAAAAATCCAAAAGCGCGATACTGAAAACCCAGGCCGACAGCCACAAGACTAACGCTGACTCCCCAACCCTTGATGGTGAGCAAACGTCGGTCGAATTCGGCAACAGCCTCAGTCAATACAAAATACTCAGCCTGCTCAAAGTCCTCTCTCATAACCACTCCTCAGCATTCAAATGCTCGGGATTCGATTTCGCCATTAAGGCACTCCGTTTTGCTGCAGGAAGTGCGCTCGTCACAGCTCAACACCCCGAAAGATATGGATCACAAGCTTATACGTAAACATATACTCGGTCCCAAATTCCGGTAAATCATTAGGAACCACTTGTGGATGTTTATAGTGGACCCCGAAATTTGGACCACCCTATAAGTTAAGATTCTGACGAAGTCGTTGACGCAGAGGAGAGCGATGACAACGACGAGGAAACGCTACAGCGCAAAATTCAAAGCGCGGGTGGCCCTGGAGGCGATTCGCGGGGAGAAGACGCTAAGCCAATTGGGTTCACAGTTTCAGGTGCACCCAGTGCAGATTGCGCAGTGGAGGAAGGCGGCCCTGGA
>JBEKBP010000124.1:0-5681 GCA_050015335.1 Candidatus Acidiferrales bacterium
CCGGCGGCTACCGCCACATACGTCACTGGCGAACTTGTACCTCCTTGCTTGGTGGCCACCAACTGGTAATGCCCGGGCTTAAGGTTTCCGACTACGAAACTTCCTTGCCGGTCACTGACTACGACTCGATCTGCGTTCTCGTCGACGCTGTGAATGGTGACCTGCACTTGAGGCGCCGCCAGCCCACTGGCGTCCAGCGTTGTCCCGCGAAGAACTCCGGGCGCCGGTTCGCCGTAAGTGGGGACACCCCACAAGTGCGTTCCGATCAGTAAAAACATGAGGGCCGACAGCACGGCGACCAACGGTTTGCGATTCATAGAACCCCTTTTGAAACAAATTTGAAATTCGATGGAGGGAAGGTACAGAGCGAGACATAGGGAAACCGTAAAGGTTCCTATGCATAATTTGATTGGCTTGTATCAGTCTTTCCACTGCCTGCGCTAAAACTATTCTTTGCTTCACGATTTGCTGTGACTAAACGGCTCGTGATCGATAGGCGATCTCGCGGCAACATTTCGTCAGCGAGAAGGTCGGCCGGCTTCTTCCGGGTCTCTATCAGCATCGCGATGGACGTCACATCTTGCCGTGATGTTCCTCACTGTTACAGGCACTTGCGGGTGGTTGAATGTCACTTACGAAACGGAGCAATGATGAGTTTCCGCGCGTCGCCCCTGGGCCACGTCACCTTCGGATACGTCCCTGTAAACGGTTGAAATGAGACACCCGAGGAGCTTTCTCAAGATGGCAGCAGGGGAAGGAAGAGCTGGCCCAAACTTATAAGTCTATTAGCACTCCTTTATCACTCCCTTATGAATGTTGCTTAAGAATATATATGTAAATTGACGGTGGAGCGTTAGCGAGGGACTCGGATCTTTCAACATTATATTGATATCAGCTGCAGCGAGAGGTCATCTTGATCGCACAACCCACTCAGACGATCCCGAAGAGAGAGCCGCCGAAAATACTTGTGGTGGACGATGAGCCGCAGGTTCGCCGGGCACTGCGTGCCATTCTGACGGGCCAGGGCTGCAGTGTGATCGAAGTACGCGATGGCGAGGAAGCTCTGGAAGAGGTAAAGGCGGATCGCCCCGACCTGGTATTGCTTGACATCAACATGCCGGGAATCGATGGTCTTGAAACCTGTAAGAGAATCCGAGAGTTATCGGATGTCCCCATCATCATGGTCACCGTTCGTGACAGTGAAAAGGATAAAGTCGTAGCCCTGGACGCTGGCGCCGACGACTACCTTGTGAAGCCCTTCGGTACCCAGGAGTTGTTGGCGCGGGTTCGTGCGGCTGTCCGGCGGTTGCCCAGTGCAGAAGAAATTCCGGCATTTTCTTCGCCGCATCTGAAGATCGACTTCGAGCGCCGGCGCGTCGTCGCGCGCGGGCAGCCCGTTCACCTCACACCAACGGAATTTGAACTCCTTAAACAACTCGTCGTGAACCGGGGAAAGCCGGTATCTCACGTGAAATTGCTCCACGTTCTCTGGGGTCCGGAGCATTCAAGCGATCGGGAACCCTTGCGAGTGTTCATTGGCCAATTGCGCAGGAAAATCGAGCCAAATCCCGACGAGCCTCGATACATTCTTACCGAGCCTCTCATCGGCTATCGTTTCGAGCCCGACGCCGAGAGGCCGATTAAGTCGCGGAAGTTCGATTAGCGAGGTTTTCAATCTCCAATGACTTCTGCAACGGTGTTGATCGTTGACGACGAGCCTCAAATCAGAAGGGTGCTCCTTACGATCCTCACGTCTCAGGGCTATTCCGTGATTGAGGCGAAGACGGGCGATGAAGCGCTGGAGAAAATCCGCACCGAACACACCGATTTGATCCTCCTCGACGTAAACATGCCAGGGAGATCTGGCATTGAAACGTGCCGGGAAATTCGTGAAGCAGGTGATATACCCGTCATCATACTGACCGTGCGCAATGCCGAACGCGACAAAGTGCAGGCGCTCGACGCCGGCGCGAACGACTACGTGGTCAAGCCTTTCGGGGCCGACGAACTCCTGGCTCGGGTTCGCGCAACGTTGCGCCGTTCCGCACCCACCGGTTCCCTGCCCTCTTTCTTTTCAGATGATCTGAACATCGATTTTGAAAAGCGCGCCATAGCGCTCAAAGGAAGGACTGTCCGGCTCACTCCCAAAGAGTTCGAACTGTTGTATTACCTTGTCGCCAACCGAGGGAAGCCCCTCCCGCACCGGCGCTTGTTGCAAGCCGTGTGGGGCCCCGACTACGGCCAAGAAACCGAATACCTGCGCGTCTTTATCAACCAATTGCGGAAAAAAATCGAGCCTGATCCGAAGCATCCTCGTTATATCCACACCGAACCCTGGGTTGGTTATCGCTTTGAACCCCCGCAAGACAAGTCAGGCACCGCTCGCTCGGGAAGCTAATACAAAGCGGAGTAATCCGCAGCGCAAGCCAAAGATCCCAAGTTCTATGCATATGGAATATATAAAGATTACGTTAAGATATCCGCTGGCAAATTAATAGGTCGTATAGATTTAATGAGTTGGAATCCCTTCGGCGCCACATTATACCTTTATTGGGGAATTCCGAAGGTTCCGGAGTGGGGGTTAGATGATGTCGACGAAGACTGCGGACTTCAACTGGGTGCGTTCGGTCGGCCGACACCGGGCTGATTTCCCGACCTTTGCTGAGTCCGCCACCGCGCGTACAAAGTCGAGTTTTTCGTTTCGTGAGTTCATAGGCCGGCTTCTGCGAACCTACATGGTTGCACGAATTGCAGCGAACCTGGTGGCGGTCCTTTTGATCACAGGATTCTTCCATTACGGCCCTGCCGTCAACGC
The DNA here is from genome assembly GCA_050015335.1 of Candidatus Acidiferrales bacterium. GTDB lineage: Bacteria > Acidobacteriota > Terriglobia > Acidiferrales > UBA7541 > Palsa-295. The sequence goes on from JBEKBP010000124.1 coordinate 2,816, forward strand.
GACGACGGTTGGATTTACCTATCTGCTTGCGATTCTCGTGGCCTCTACCCTTTTTGAACTTCCGACGTTGATCGTAATGTGCATTGCGGCAACGATGGCTTATGATTTCTATTTTCTGCCTCCGGTGGGGACTCTCAATATAAGTGATCCTCAGGATTGGGTCGCCCTGTGTGCATTCCTGGTCACCGCGGTGATTGGATGCCGAATCAGCACCAGCGAGCGGAATCAAGCCAAGGCGGCCGACCGGAGGCGCTTGGAGGCGGAGAGGCTCTACACTTTGTCGAGCAGACTCTTGGGCGCGAAAAATCCGGTTGACGTGATTGAGACAATTCCGGGTCATATTGCGGCATCGTTCGCGCTCGAGTCCGCGGCGCTCTATTTCTCCGCGACGCAGCGGACATTTGGTTCAAGCGATCTGCCTGCAAGGGAGATTCCACAATTGAGGGCGGCAGCAGCGCTCGGACATCTGCAAATAGCAGCGGATCGCAACGTCTGTTTCGCACCGATTCGATCAGGCGAATCCGTAGCGGGAAGCATCGCACTTTGCGGGCCGACACCTGCAAGTGAAACCCTGGAAGCAGTGGCGGCCATCGTTGCCCTGGCCATCGAAAGGGCTGATGCCATTCAACGAGTGGCCAAGATCGAAGCAATGCGCGAAAGCGAGCGCCTGAAGTCGGTCTTGCTGGATGCCATCACACACGACTTCCGGACTCCACTTACTTCCATCAAAGTATCGGTGACTGGTCTGCTTGACGATCTGGAATTTAACCGCGAGCAGCGGAAAGAACTTCTAACGATCATCGATGAGGAGTGCGACCGGATCAACCACCTGGTGGGCGAAGCGTCAGAAATGGCTCGACTGGAATCCCATGAGGTAAAACTTGAATTAGGGTCGCATCCCGTCGGAGAATTTATCCCCTCGGCGATCGAGGACTGTAGCGATGTCACTCCGATCAGAGAGATCCGTCTGGATGTGAAGCATCAAGATTCACGGCTCCTGGTGGATTTATCATTGGCGAAGAAAGTCTTGGTTCACCTTATCACCAACGCCCATCTGTACTCTGCTCCAGGACAGCCCATCACGATCGCGACGGAACAACGAGGCGGATTCCTTACCATCAGTGTTGCGGACAAGGGCCCGGGGATCGAAGACACGGAAATCGACCACATTTTCGAAAAATTCTATCGAGGGAAGAATCAGCGGTATCGCGTGAAGGGCACTGGCATGGGCCTGCCGATTGCCAAAGCGATCGTCGAAACACACGGCGGGACCATAAACGCCGTGAGCCGCATAGGGCAAGGTTCCATCTTCACGTTCAGCTTGCCCGTAGAATAGTCCTGCCAAAAGCAGCTGATGTTCCAGGTCGTCGCCGGGAAGAGCAGAGCGAAGCGCGGTGAGATAAGCAAGTCAGTAGAAATAGGTGACGCGCGACAGGACGGGCCTATTGCCCTCCATACTGAACTGTATCAGCACACTGTTGTCCTTACTGCGGGCCGAGAAGAGGAGCTTTCCGGACTGCAGGTCCTTTCCGGCCGTGAAATCAAATTGATCGCCCCTCTGTAAGACGTCGCCGACATCCAGATCGTCCACCTGGGAAACGACCACCTCAAAAGCGGCGATCCTATGGTCTGGGCCGACTACCAGTCGCGCCTGTCTGCAGAACAGCGGCGCGTTGGGAGAGCTCAGTGCCAGCCGATCCTGCATATCGGAAACGCTCTCCACATGCCATTCCGGCTTGCCCAAGGCTTCCTCGGGCGTCAAGGAAGCGAAAGCCGCGTATGCCGGAGTATGATTACATTGCAGAATGTCATCGAAAGCCAATCTCTTGACCTGTTCTGCCATTTCTCCCCTGAGATCGCGTATCAAATCCCTGCTCGCCTTTGCAACAAGCATATATCCCCAGCGTTTGGAGTCGATCCAAAGAGCCGCACCGGTGTGGGCATCGATCACGGTTAGAATCGTGAAATCCACGTCGGCTGGTCTCTTATCCGGGCCATCGCGTGTAAGGTAATCACCCAGGTAGGGGTTTGCCGAAAACAGAAAGACAAGATCAGCGGTATGGCGGTCTTCCGCTATTTGGAAGCGTCCCCAATCAAGCATTTCCGGCAGGGCATTCTTCAGTGAGACAACCATCTCTTTCCGGCAGTCGCAGTCAAGGTAAACAGAGCGCGCTTCCAGGATTTTCGCAGGCAGAGACGGCGGCTCGCGCTTCTTGGCGAAAGCGGACAGGTGGAAGGCCGTCAAGATGAGCAGCGAGAGGACTGATTGCGCCAACCTGATCATGGCCAGCCTCTTGGTTCAGTCTACACCTGGGGCTTGTGAATTCGAGAGTCGGAAATCTAGGTCCAAGGAAGAATCCGTTGCCATATTCCTCTAAAGCTTTGGTCCCAGCCGTAAGGAAGGCGCTGGTTCGGTTGTTCACCCCGGCACCGTCCAGCGGAGAGCGGCATAATTATTTATTTGCCCACCAAGGAGGGGTAGGTTGCCGTCAGTCGCGATTGCGTGAGCTCCTTTACGTCCAGATCCCCGCTCTTGTCCTTATCGAGTCTACTGAACTCTGCTTCCATAAAGGTCATGTACTCTTTTTTGGAGATTTTGCCATTCTTGTCAGTATCCATGAGGAGCAGCAATCGCTTCACCTCATTCTGCCCGAGCGTCACCTTATCCTGCGGCTTCGGAACAGATGCCTTTTCCTGTGCGCGCGGAGTTCCCGCCAGGGTGTTGGTCGCTATCAACACTACGACGGCGGCGATTGCGATTACACCGCTCATTTGCCTCAACGTTTGTTTGGCCTGCCGCGTTGTTAAGCCTTGTTCTGACATCGTGAAGTCCCCCTTCGCCCTTAGCAGGGTCAACTGTTATCGC
>JBEKBP010000125.1:0-5647 GCA_050015335.1 Candidatus Acidiferrales bacterium
AGGTTCCCCAAGCCCTTCTTCGCGCTCTATGGCGTGCTCAATTTGTGCGCCGACATCGGAAACGATCTGTGCCGCTTCGTTCACGAGCTGCTCCTCGACGCGGTCAATTTGCTCGTAGATCGTCTCCATGGGAACACGTTCGGTCATCACCCTTGGCATGAAATGTTGGAGAACAGCGCCCAGGATGCCGCTTATGAAAACGACCAGGAAAAGGGCCATCAGGACCCGCGTAAGCGCTCCGTTGCCGAGGCGAAAACCCGCATGGAAGAGGATGAAGGGGAAACTGAGAAATCCGATCCAAAGATGGCCCCGCATCCACCAAGTGGCCCGGCCAACCCGCCAAATCCGGTACTTCTTGCGCGCACCCAACAACCCGGCAAAGATCATCATCGCCGAGCCCACACCGGCATAGATAAGTCCCGCCACGGAGCCACCACTTACACCCGTTACGCTCCGCAACGCGTAGGGGATATAGAGCATGCTGGCAATCCCTAGCAGGATCAACGAACCGATAAGCCAGGCGCGATGGCTTTGGTCGATGATCACGGCCGGGTGATTCCTTTACTGGATTCCTTCGCGAGGTCCGCAAAAAACTCACGAGGCTTCACGCGGTGAGCGGCGTCATGAGGGCAGGCATAAACGCAGTTGGGCTCGTCGTGATCGGGGCAGAGGTTGCAGGCGGTGGCTTTGGTCTTCACCTCAGCAATCTTTCTGCCCGGATGCGCGGGGTCGTCGGTCTGCACCTGAAAGGGGTGCATGTTGATGTTTCCGTAGGGGCAGTTGTTGGCGCACAGTCCGCAGCCGATGCACCAGTCCTCGATCGTGATTTCTAGGCTGTTGCGCCGGCGAATCGCGCCCACGGGGCATCCCACCATACACAGAGGATCCTTACATTGGCGGCAGGAAGTAGCCACCAAGTAGTGATCCAGGCGCAAACCGTCGCGGATCAGCCGGCTGACGCCATCATGCGCGTCCGCGCAGGCACGCACACATTGGTCACATCGGGTACATTTGTCGAGGTCCAGCACGAGAAGACTCTGCGCCTCCATCAAGCCCTGGGCGAGGAATGAGTCGACAGGCACCGCTTGTACTTGGGCAAAGCGCTGCCGATTTTCTGCAGCGCGTTCACTGGCGACAGCTTCAAGCCCGCGGCGGACGTCGGGAAACTGGTCCAGCATGAGGTTGAAATCGTCGACGCGAATGCGGACAACTTCCACATGATCGAGCGCGATGCAGTTGGCCGTGCGTACCCCGCCGCCCAGGAGTGAGAGTTCGCCGAAGAACCCCCCGCGGCCGATGTAGGCCAGGACCAAGTCACCGCCGGGATGGGTTTCGGTTACCTTCACGAAACCGATTCGGACGAGAAAGAAGCTGTGCGCCGGCTCGCCCTGGCGGCAAATCAGCTGCCCTGGCGAATACTGACGCAGTTCTACGCGGTCTCGAAGGTGCGAAATGAATGCAGGTGTGACGGAGGAGAAGATAGGAATGCCGCGCAAGTGGGATTCGAGCGCGCGCTTGCGGTAATTCTGCTCGATCCGGGCACGGAAGGAGCGATTCCGGCGCATGATATCGAGTACATTCCGCAGCATTTCGAGCACGGTGCAATCGGTTTTGGCACGCACGGTTGCGGAGCGCGGATAGTAGTTCATGCACGTCATTTCCCCGAACAAATCTCCCGGCTCAAGATCAGCGACAGGGTTGTCGTACGACAGATCGACGGGGCCATCGATGGGGATGTAGCCCTTGCGGGGCTCTTTCTGAGCCTGTTCGCGGCTGGTGGGCTCGAGCGCTGACTTCAGCTTGCTAAAAAAGCCTTTCTGCCCTTTGGTGCTGACGTGCGCCATGGGCGAGGAAAGGAATACTTCCCCTTTTCCGTCGAGAACGTAGAAGGCCGTGGAACCATAGTCGCCCTCCTTGCAGATGACCTCCCCCGCCTTGTACTTGCGCTTGCGGATGGCATTACTATTCAGATTCAGAAACGTGCCCGAGACCCCGCGGAATACGTCTACCTTCTGCAGTTCCGGAAGGGTAACGGGATCGCCCTCGCCGAGATTCGCATCGATGACTTTCTTGTTCGTGAGCGCACCTGTGGGACAGGAAACCATACACTCGCCGCAACTCACGCAACTCGACGTACCCATCGGTAGGTTGTCATCAAACGCGATTCCCGCCTGATATCCCTTGCCGCGTCGGGCAAGCACAAAGTTGTGCCGGATTTCGCTGCAGCCGCGAATGCACCGATCGCAGAGAATGCAGGCCTCATGGTCCACGGAGATGGCCAGCGAGGAGTCGTCATGCCCCCGGGGCGTTGCGCGGGGAGCAAATGGGGATGTCTTTATGCCGGCTTCGGCTGCCAACCGCTCAAGCTCGCAATCCGCGGAAAGCTTCTGGCGCGCGCAAGGAGAGGGATGATCGGCAAGCAATAACTCCAAAAGGGTCCGCCGGACGCTCTTAAGGTCGGCGGTGGATGTTTTCACATTCATTCCCGGCTCAATCAGCCGGACGCAGGAGGCGGCATAGACGCGCTGCCCGATATCCACCACGCACATCCGGCAAACGCCCACGGGCTTTTCGTTCTGCTGATGGCAAAGAGTGGGAATGACGATGCCGCATTTCTGCGCGGCCTCGAAGATCGTTGTGTTCTCGCCCCGCGTCTGCTCGATGGCGACGGGCTTGTCGTCGATGGTAAGTCGGATCTGCTGTTGGGGGATATATGTTTGCGAAAAGTCCTGTTCCATAGATCAGCCCCCACTGCGAAAGCAAACGTTGCCAGGACAGCGCCGGTCCTTTAAATGTTCGTCTATTAGGGTAGGAAAATGTTTGATGATCGACGCAACCGGAGCGTGAATGATCTGGCCCAGGCCGCAGATGGACGTGAGGCGCATCGCTTTGAAGAGATCATCCATGACTGTCATGTCGTTCTTGCCGGATTCGCCGCGCGTCCAGCGCGTGAGGATGTCGACTAGTTTTTGAGAACCCATGCGGCAAGGAACGCATTTCCCGCACGACTCATTGCGGAAGAAACGGGTGGAGTTAATAGCCATGTCCAGCATGCAGCGTCCCTCCGCGCAAACAACGATCGCACCGGACCCGACCATCGAACCAGCATCCGCCAGGGCCTTGAAGTCCAGCGGCAGGTCAACCTGAGAAGCGGGAAGATAGCCCGAAGACGGCCCCGACGGGGCAAACCCGAGCAGCCGTTTGCCGTCGCGAATGCCTCCCGCATATTTGAAGACCAGATCGCGATAGGAAACACCCATCGCCACTTCGTAAATCCCTGGGTACACGACATCCCCGCTAATCCCCACGAATTTTAGGCCCGGCACTCCGTTGACGCCCTGCTTTTTATACCAGTCCGCTCCATTCACGAGAATGGCCGTGGCGAATGCAAAGGTTTCAACATTGTTGATGGCGGTAGGCACATTCCAGAGTCCATTTGTGCCTGGGAAGGGAGGCTTGTTGCGCGGTTCGGCTCGTTTCCCCTCCATCGCTTCGAGAAGAGCGCTCTCTTCCCCGCAAATGTAGCCGCCGGGACTCACGAAGATTTCAAGGTCGAAGTCGAGATCGGATCCGAGTATTCCTTGTCCTAGGAAACGCTCCCGATAGCAGCGCTGAATTTCTTCCTGCAGCACTTCTCGCGGTTCCTCGTACTCGTGGCGAATGTAGATGAAGCCCTTGGTGGCCCCGGTCACCAGTCCGGCCATAATCATACCTTCGATGACTAGATGCGGGACGCTCTCCATGATGAAGCGGTCTTTGATCGTGCCGGGCTCACTCTCGTCCGCGTTGCAAACGATGAACTTTTGAACTCCAGGTGCTTCTCGGACAATCTCCCATTTTTTGCCGGTGGAAAAACCTGCGCCCCCCATGCCACGCAACGTGGATGCTTTGAGCGCGTTCAAGACGGCATTGGAATCGCGACCTTCCACGAATTGACGAACTGCCTTGTAGGTGCTCGGCCCCTGGTATGGGTCGGTCTTCAATTGTTGTCGGGGAAGCTTGCGGGAAGACTGGTGGGGCAGCCTGCCTTCCCAAACGCCTTCAATCATCTCAAGGACCATTGCGGAGCTTGCACTCGAATAGATGTGGTCGTTAATTGACAAGGCAGGAGCCGTATCGCAGCGGCCAAGGCAGGAAACATCCCTTATGGAAATTTCGGCTGGTGAGCGGCCGGCGAAGGCCTGGTCAATGGACTGGCGTAGTTGTGGCGCGCCCCGAAGATGACAGGACATATCAGCGCAGACACGAACATCGACCTTGGGAGGCGGATTGAGGTAAAAGTGCGGATAAAAACTGGCGACAGCATGAATCTCGCTGACCGGCATTTTGAGTTTTCCGGACAGCTTGTAGAGTTGATCAGTCGGCAGATACCCGTGGATCGCCTGGATGGCCCTCAGTTCGTCGAACAAGAAGAGCTCCTACCGTTAGCCGCGCTGCGAGCCTCGAAGATAAAAATGGAATTTACGATACCAAACTTGATGTGTGCCTGTCCACGAAAAGGTTCCTCGACTAGGTTCAAGAACCTTTTATTAACCAATTAAGAAAAACAGGCAATCGGGTGTACATTATTGATCCTCGGAGCTGGATCGAGATTGGTGTTAGCAATTTTGGGGGGGATGGTCGCAATGCGAGCGAAAATATCTCTTCTACCATATTTTCTCATTTCTGCCTTTGCGCTGGCTCCGCTTTCCATGGCACAGGTGACGGTGCAACCTCACGTGACACCAACGCCGCAGCAACCTCAGCCGCAGCGGATGACCCAGGAGCAACAAGGAGAGGTGGGCAGATTTAGCGGTCCGGGTTCTTGTGCGTCGAGCAACTGCCACGGGGGAGTCCAGCCGAAGATGGTCGTTCGCATTGCACAGAACGAATACAGCATCTGGGCCGGTCAGGACAAGCACGCCCGTGCATATGCCGTTCTGTCAAATCCAGTTTCAGTGCGTATGGGCAAAATCCTTGCTCTTGAGCAGCCGCCTAATAAATCGGATAAGTGTCTGAACTGCCATGCGCTGAACGCGAAGCCAGAGCAGCGTGCGCAAACGTTTCAGACCATCGAGGACGGAGTGAGTTGCGAGAGCTGCCACGGCCCTGCCGTGGGCTGGTTAGGACCGCACACGCTCAAAAACTGGACGCACGAGCAGTCCCTGAAGCTGGGAATGTACGACACGCGTGACCTTGCCAAACGGACGGAACGATGTCTGACATGTCATCTGGGCACAGAAGAAAAAGAAGTTGACCACGCCATGATTGCAGCGGGGCATCCTGACCTGACATTTCAGCTGGAGTCGTTCAGCTCGGCAATGCCCAGGCACTGGAAGCCTGCAGCCGACGCAAGCGCGTGGCTGAGCGTTCAGGAATTGGCAGTGGGCCAAGCGGTGCAATTGCGCGAAGCCCTGAATCGTCTGCATCGCCGGTCGTCTGGGAGGAATTGGCCCGAGTTCGCCGAGTATGAATGTTTTGCATGCCACCACAGTCTTACCAAACCGGAGACGAGCTGGAGACAGGCGGGCGGTTATCACGGCCGGCAGCCTGGTGCACCCGTGTGGAACCCGTCGACGTATGCGGTTTTTCGGCATATCGCCGGTGCTGTGGACGGCTCGACCACAAGCCAACTCATGTCTGAGTTGGAAAGCATTGAACAACTGTC
>JBEKBP010000126.1:0-5519 GCA_050015335.1 Candidatus Acidiferrales bacterium
CCAACAAGATAGATTTTTTGCAACTGCCTTGGGCGCAGGAGGCCTCCGGTTCAAATCCGGACGCCCCGACCAAAGCATCTCGCGTATTTTCTGTACCTTATCAAGAGCTCTCTTCACACTAAACATCCCTGTGGAATTCTCCCAGGCAGGAGGTCTGAATTCGCAAGTCGTTTAATTTTCATGGCTTCTCTGTGCGCTGGATTTGCAGATATACGGGTAGGCAGGAGTGCAGTCCTGAAATTGCTGAACGGAGGCAAGTTAAGCGAGTGCCGTTTGGCCAGTATGGGGGAAATCATGGGGACCCTGCGCATTTCTCGTCTCATCGATCTTCGGAAATGCAAACCAGTGATCACGCACTTGGCTCAGCCCGCGCGGCGCCGTTTCTCTCAATTGCTTTCCCAATCGTCCGAAGAAAAAAAGCCAGGTGAAATCAGCCTGTCAGTCAGCCGCCGAGAAACTAATTTCATCAGAACTCGCCGGAACTGGGGCTAAAGGAAGGAATTCAGCAAGTCGCAGTGAAACTTGACGAATTGCTTTCTCCTCATTTGTTAGCGTTCCATTCGCATTTTGCCGCCGTTCACCACGATTAGAATTACGTTCTTATGATGGCGCGGAGTGCAATAACGCGCCGCCTTGGGCGCACCAAACTCGACTCCAACACATCCATCCGTTTTTTCTAACTATCAACGTTTCCAACAAATCGGGGAATCTGCTTTTCGCTCAAAAGTAACCCGAATGGAATGAAAACGTTGGATTCTTGCACAGTTCGTGCACGACCCGGGGAATCTATTTGTCGGCCTAAGTATTGCAAACACGCGCAAAAGAACCCGTGTGATGAACCCTATGGACTGCCGAGAAAAACTGGGCTGGGCTGTGTCGCCAACGATCCGGGGCTTCCGCAAAAGTTGTCCAACAATTGGACCCAAGGTGAATGTACCGCTGGCTTGATCAGCGTGGCCGCTTTGCCCCAACGATAAAGAAGATATTGCATCATCACGTCGTGCTCGCCCACAATTATTGGTGATCGGATGCCGAAGACGTTCAAGCGCGGTGACCATGTTGAGTGGAACTCTGAAGCAGGACGGGTTCGTGGCGTGATCGTTAAGAAGGTTGTCGCAGCTGTTCGTTTCAAAGGCTATTTGCACCATGCTTCGAAGGAAGAGCCTCAGTACATCATCAAGAGCGATAAAACCGATCACATTGCAATTCACAAGGCAAAAGCGCTGAAGCACGTTAAGGCTATAGCTCGCCGTTCCGCTCGTCCGAATTAATCATCGGATGAGTGCGATCGGAAATTCCAGATGTTTTGTTGAGCGTGGCTTAAAGATTCTCTTTCTTGAAATCCCGCCCACTGTTGTACCGAATCTTCGGTTCCTTACATGTTGAAGCTGCTTTCGAATCAGATTGAGAGCCCGCCGGAGCAGCCACAGCGGGCGGGTAAGTAATGCGGTTACCACAGACACGTGCAAAGGAAGTGAGCGAATGAACCTGGGAACGTTTTTCGTTAATAATATCCGCTACTTGAATACCGCGAATGACTAGCGCGTCTGCGATTAGCGAACGGTGACACCGCCACGGCACCGCTTCCGCGCACATCAAAGCACTCTCTTTCCGCTTCGCTAACTTAATCAGCCGTTGTAATCCCGCCTCGAAGTCCGATGTTTGCATATAGTCGGCAAACCCCCGAAACGACGCATTGTGCCAGCCCATGTTGATCGAATCGCGCCGTGAGTGGCGCAGGCCGCCGAGCTTACGCAAATGCACATAGCCGATCCTTGCCGACCGCAGCTTCGCAGACAATATCTCCCGGTTGAACTGTGGGTTGTGCCGTGAGCGGGGAATGCTACGCACATCTACGACGCGCTTGATGCCGTACTCACGCAGCATTTCGAGAAAGACATTCCACGTGCGCGTAGAGTGCCCAATCGTGAAAACGGTAATCATCTTTGACCTATGCTTAGCTTTTCGGACTCGCCTCCATCCAAGCGATGGTCAGCAGGAACGCGCTGTCTTCCAGGCTTTCTCATCCTCCCTTGGAGGTCTGGTCCGCCCTGCGAGAAGGGGAGCCGAGTTGGCGCCAACTCGTTTCCTTGATTCTGATGCCAAAATGTTCGGCAGCTACCTTGATGTTGGCGAACGCTAAATCGCGTTCCTCATCGCTGACGTCCTTTAAGTCCGATGCCGGCGTTGCCGCCAATCACGACGACGGTCTGTCCGAGAAGCCCCGGTTCGGGCTGGATGGGAGAGGTGCCTGTTGCGATGCTCATGTTTTCTCCGTTCAACAGCCTGGAATTGCGAATTCGCTCCGCTAGGGCGGCAATCGGGCGCCCTGAAAGTGCAGCGTACGAAGCGGGCATTTCTGAGATGGCTTCGCCTAAGGTTGCCACCCGTCCGCCATCCACTTTGCGAATAGCTCAATGCGAGCCTGAGGCCAAGGACCTTCCCCTCTCGGGGGCGGGGGCGGCATTACCGCGCCACCGATTCCCCGAATGCGGTCGTAGATGGCGGCCGCGTGCGTCTTGACGTCATCATAACTTCCTAGGTTGAACGCCTTGCTCATGCCACGGATGTCTCGCTCCGTAAAAAGCGGGCGAATGTCCGCTTGAAAGCTCGTCGGTTTCGTCATTGTTCCTCACAGCCATGGGATTATGCGTGCGCGGTGCTCGCGCCTCGTGACTCTAAACCGGAATGCTGGTTTTCACCACTCATTCAGCCTCTGTCTGGTCTGAACGTGGATTCCCAAGAACACCACGTCCGTCTGCCCCAGGGGCAGGGCTCATCGCTGGCAGTCATCGTTACTCTTTCTGTTCTGCAGAGGGCGCCTTCGCAGCGCCGCGCTTATTCCATCCATGGAAGCGCGACAGGTCGCCCCCGTTCCATGCCTCGCGGAGTCCAGGGGTGCTCAGGTCCCAGTCGGGACGGATTTCGCTCGTCACAGCGCGCAGATCATGCCAAAGGTCTGCGACCGACGGGCGGCCCCAAAACCAGTAGCCGTTGTAGATGCTGTGAATCACGAGGCCCGGCTTGAGCACGAGCGTGTGCGGAATCATCGGATTGTGTTCGGGGTCGGTATACTCCTGGATGTCGAGGTCCTTCTGAACCTTTCGCTCACGGTCGGAGAGAAAGGGCCACTGGGCACCGACTGACGCACGGAATTCCTGAAGAGTATGGTGATCGTCGGTGGCGATCGTAGCGATGTGAGTGTACGCTACCGCAATCTCCGGATAGAACGCGGCGAGTTCCAAATGCTGCTGGTGCTCCTTTGGGCAATAGTGGCCGCGCGCGAGCGTGAGGATCAGCGGATCGTCACCCTGTAGCTCGCTCAGCTTGCGCAGTGTGCCCGTGTGATCGGGCAGTTCGTAATCGGGGAAGACACCTCCGGGCACAATGTCAGGGCGCATAGTCGGGCTCCTTTGATGGGGACCGGACCACCTTAGTGTTTTTCTAAAGTTCTCGTTGAATCAAATCGCCAAGCGACTGTCACGCCACGGCAGCACTTTCTCGGCTCATGAAGCCCCGAACGAGCTGGGCAATTTCATCCGGAGCGGTATCGAGCGCGAAATGGCCCCCGTCGACGATGTGCACTTCAGCCTTCGGCACATCCCGCCGGTAGGCTTCCGGCTCGGAGGGATCGAATGAACTCTCATACTTGCCCCAGATCACGAGTAGGTGCGGCTGTTTCTCGCGCATCCATGTCTGCCACTTGGGGTAGGCGTCGACGTTGGTTCGGTAGTCGTAGAAGAGATCGCTTTGAATATCGGCCTGGCCTGGCTGGTTGAGAAAATAAAATTCATCCGTCCAGAGATCCGGGTCGTGGCGTTCCACGTTGGGATCGTTGCCCGCATGGCGCGCCTTGGTGGTTTCAAGCGACAGGAGATTTCCGCGAAGGGCGCCCTCATAGGCCGCGCGATCGGCCCAAAAAGCGCGACGCGTTTTCCAATTCTCGCCGAGGCCTGTGTTGTGCGCGACCGCGTCCTGGACGATGAGAGCCTGCGCCCGTTCTGGATGTGCCAATATCATGCGAAACCCCACCGGACCGCCGTAGTCCTGCATATAAAGCGCGTAGTGCGAGAGTCCGAGCGCTTCGGTGAAGTGGTCCATGATCTCGGCGATGTGATCGAAGGTATACGCAAATTTTTTCGGGTCCGGCCAGTCGCTGTGCCCGAAGCCGGGGTAATCGGGCGCAACGAGATGAAAGCTATCGGAGAGCCGGGCGAAAAGAGGCTCGAACATCCGCGAGGAAGACGGAAGTCCGTGCAAAAGTAGAAGTGTTGGAGCGTCTTTCGGGCCTGCCTCTCTGTAAAAGATGGAGAGCCCATCAATCTGCAGCGTGTGATACAAAGTCGGGTGTTCCATTCGGCGGTCCTTTCTTTTGGTTTGAGTCGGCAGCTGAATCGGGGTCGCACCTGCCAGGTCGTCCTTGCAGGATCGCGCGTCCGCTGGACCAATGATGCCCAGGTCGGCAGCCGCAATAGTTATGGCCGAACCGGCAAAGAAGGTACTGAAAAGAGAGCGGCGAGCATGGTTGACCTCTTCGGCCATTGTATTTCGCTCCAATCGAATTCACACGCGATCCGAACATCGCCGGTCGCTTCCAAGAGACCGGCATCGATTTGCTTCAGTCGATCACCTTAGTAACTTGCCGGCGAGCCAGTAATCGACACTAAACCTTCCCGGGCCGGAGCAGATCAGCCAGATAAAGAAGAGCACGTACAAGACTTCTGGAAGGTAGAGGAAATCGTCGAGCCAACTAAGAGGCGACAGTCCTTTAGGAATGGTGGAAACCGCGCTGGTGATGGTGGCGACGGTCATATCGATCATTAAAGCCATGCAGGCCGGGCTCGAAAGAAACCCCACGGTCACCAGGAATCCGCAAACGAACTCGACGCCCGACACGAAATAGGCCGTCTGGCGAGGAAACGGGACTTTGGCCTTAACGAGCGTTTCGTAAACAGGTTTCGTGCCGCCGGCGACAAACAATTTGTTGGCCCCGGAGATGGCGAAGAACAGCCCGAGCGAAACGCGCACCAGCAGGATGGCATATTGTTCCAAATCACTGCTACCCTGCAGCGCAAACTGGACCAACCGTCTCCAATCCATCTCTTGTCCTTCCATCGACGAGAAGCGCTGTAACGATACCCGATGTCACATCCGACCCGTCCGGCAACCGCGCTAATTAGGACTTAGCAACTGTCTTGATTAAAGCCGACCGTATCTGTCGGCCGTCTGTAGTTCTTTCGTCGCAGCAAATGCACATGGCCGGCGACAATCCTAATAACTTAGAGCTTTGATCCGCATTGTCAGCGCCTAAATCCGCGTCCCATCCCGGCCGAGCGTCAGCCTTACATGAGGTCGGTGCTCTGTCCGACCTCGATAATGTAACCGTCAGGATCCCGCATGTAGCAGCGAATCTCGCCGTACTTTTCCTTCGGCTCCGTGATGAACTCGGCTCCTCGACTTTTCCATAATTCATAGCACGCTTGAATATCCGCAACGCGGATATTCAAGAAGCTGCTGAC
>JBEKBP010000127.1:0-5512 GCA_050015335.1 Candidatus Acidiferrales bacterium
TATTCTGAGGCTTAATATCCCGATGGACTATATCCAAACTGTGAGCTGCATCCAGGGCAGATGCGATCTGTCTCACGAGCGAACAAACTCTGTCTACCGCCAATGGGCCTGCCGTCATCAAATCCGATAGGTTCCGACCTTGGATGTGCTCCATGACAATGAAAGGCTGACCGTCTTCTGTTTCATCGACGTCCTCAACCCGCACGACATTGGGATGTTGGAGCCTGCGCGCAGAAACAGCTTCGAGCTTAAATCGCTTAACGAACACTTTCTGTTTTGCAAGCTCCACCGCCATGACTTTCAGAGCATGAAACTCATTGAAGTCGGTGTGGAGCGCCTTATAGACGGAACCCATGGCACCCTGGCCGAGTTTGTGAACGACACGATACTTTCCCCTGATTACGGTACCTTCTACCCATTCACCGGATTGGATGAGGGGCGCACCGTCTGCAGGACAGTTTGCGAAACTAGAGGGATAGGTTCGATGGCAATTGAGACAGAACTTCATGACTTTCGCTGACCTCAAGTCCCTAAGGCGATCAATTCTAGCTGAATGACTTCGTTAATGTCCTCTCTTCGGCTTGGCAGCGCAATGTAACGGCCCTGTTGAGGGTTCCTCACCTACGATGGGGTCGCATTTTAGCATCTCGAACCAGTCGAAAGTCTGGGAGAAAGGTCGATTGCTTTTCCTACTTAGACTGGGCGATGGCGGACTTTCTTTGATCGCCAACTTCCGGTGCGTTCTGGGGATCGTCTGTAACGGTGTAGAGCTGCCCATTTCGCAGGTAGAGCCCCCGCATCTCTTGGCGGTTGAGCGGCCGTGAACCACGCCTTCCGAACACCGCCAACTGATTCCCTGTTTCATCCACCGCCCGGTCGCGATCGATACCGCGCGATACCGCAAGAGCCGGTTCATGCGTCCGGTAGCTGGCGATCAACTTGGGAACCGGACGGGGACTGAATCCGGCGAATTTAGGCGTTGCTTGCGGAGAAAGCAGCTGTACTACCTGGAGGCCGTTCCTTCCATCGGCCACGAACGCGAACAGGCTCGAGCTCACCATTCCGAGCTTCACGTCATTGGTATCGTCGAGTTTACCGCCCGCGCTAAAGAGTTGATCCAAAGCCGGCCTCTCCGGTTGCTCGATGTTGACGATCGCGACGCCCTGCTTTCCTGCCGAAACATAGGCATACGTCCGGGCGAGGTAGATATTTCGAGCGTCCTCCATTGGCACCTGGGCGTTTGGCACTAGCACCGGGGCCTCGGGTCGAGTGATATTCAATACTTTCAAACCATTGCGGTCCACCACAAACGCGTACCGGAACTGGACGGCAATTCCGCGCGCCTCCTCCAAAACAGGAGTGTCGATTTCCGCCGTTACTTTCGGCCGGAGCGGATTGTCGAGGTCGACAACCACCAACCCGCGATCGCAAAGGATATACGCGTAGGTCCCTACGAAGGCAATCCGGCGTGCCCCATGCAGGATCCCGTTGGGATTGAAGGCCAGCGCGCGTTTGAGGAAGTTGTTGGTCGGGTCGCCATCGAGCAGCGTTCCCACGCCCGGCGTCTTGGCCTTCAAGTCCGGATTACCGACCACTACGAGCCCCTCATCCCGGTCGGCGACATAAAGGAAGCCGTACATCAGGTGAATGGATTGCTCTTCATTTTCGGGACGGTGCGTGCGCAACGGGTCGATTGCGAGAGTGCTGGGAGAGGCAATCGCCTGGGCATATTTGGTCTTAACGTAAAACCGTTGCCCCAGCGGGGAAACAGGCGCCGTAATCATCCGCTCCGAGATGTCTTTGTCATCGATGTTGGCGATATCAAAGACGCGTACCCCGTCTTGTCCCATCGCCGCATAGAGATATTCGCCGCGCGCCTGGACATCGAGCACGTTACCCTCATGATGAAAACTCTCGTTCAGGCGGCCGCCCCCCTTCACGAACTTCTGGTAGTTCGACGGATAGGCAACCTTGTGAAAATCGCTGCCCAAAATCGTCGGTGGCTCTTCATGCTCCGCGACCGCGACGGCCTGATATCCACCTTTGCCGGTGGCGAGGTAGATGTAGCGCCCTTCGAAGTTCATGAAGCCGCCGCCCTGCAGCGTCACTTGCGCGAGCCACGCGTTGTTGTCTCCTTTCGAGGAGACGTGGCAATCGGAACACGTCCGCGTCTCATTCGTGCGGACCGTATGCGGCACGAAGGGGCTGAACGCCTGGCCACTGAAGCCCTCAGCTGAAACCGTCTGCTGTTGGTAATATCCCCACCCTCGATCCGCATTCTGCGAGCTCACGAGTACCGCGCAGGCCGAACGGATTGGCGCAATGCGGTTGCCCGTAACGGTCCCATCGACCCCGAGCATGTAAATATCATCCCGCAGGATCTGAAAGTTGTAAGAGGTGTAGTTCCGCGTCGTCAGGCCTTCGTTGTGCAACATCGGCATGCGCTGGTTGGCCGTCATTTGCAGGTGGCAGCCAAAGCATGTGGGCACCCAGGCGGAGTGGCAGCTATAGCACGTCATCCGGCTGTTGGGGTGCGCCAATAAACTCGTGTCGTGGCCTCCCCAAGTCTTGCCGTCTGTCTGGATCGTCTTCGCGAACCGGGCCTTCTCGTTATAGTTTGGGTTGCCGGGCGTGATCGAGTCCATCACCTGGATGATCTCCCACTCCTTGCCCTGTTCGACGGTAGAGCGCTGAAAAAGCCTGTCGTCCTTCCAATAGAACTGGCGCTCGCCCCAGGGAGTGCGCAACAACTGGAGGTTCGTTCCGCCCTTGGGAGCGGCTGGTCCGGACGTCATCATCGAGGCACGGGCATTCACTTGGCCGTGACAGTCCACGCAATCAATTTCAATCGCGTTGCGCGTCTCGCCGTATAGCTTGCCGTTCCCGTGGGCATCCTGCGTGAAGTGGCAATCCGCGCAATGCATGCCTTTCTCAAGGTGGATGTCCTCTAAGTGCACGGCTTTCCCGAACTTGTCGGGGTCCTCGAAGGGAATGATGTTGTTTTTCTCGTCGAGCAAGTCCCCTTGCCGATCCTTTTTGTAAACTGCCCGGAAAAGCCATCCGTGGCTGTGAAAGTCGGCAAACTGCGTATGCTTCAGGGTCTTTTCAAACTCCGGGCTCCCCACCTTTTCCAGAAAATTCACGTCCGCCCATAACCCGCGCTGCGCTGTCCGCTCGGGGTTCCGGACCTGCACCTGCTGTTGTTCTTGGGGGCTTGGGTTCCGCTGCTTTGCCGGGTACATCTGCTCGCCATCCATTTCGTTGTCCCACCACGTGTACCCGAAATACGTTGTCTCCATGTTGGTGCCCGGGTGCATGTGGCAAACCATACACTGGCTGGAAGGGATCGAGCGAGTAAACTGGTGGCGAATGGGATGTCCTGGCTGGTTTTTCGGAATCGTGGGATCAACTGTTGCGGTGAAACCCGAATGGCCATAAGGGGCGTAGGGCCCGGAATGCTCGGCTGAGTTGTCGTTTGCATACACCACGTGGCACGCCGTGCAACCGCTGTTGCGATAGTCCCCCGGTTGGTCGTTGGTGCCTGGAAAACTCAGTAGCGGATCGAACAATCTTGTTTTCTGCAATCCGAGAAAAACAGGGTCGGTGCGCAGGAGCGTTCCAAATCCGCGTTCGCCCAGTTTCACGTCCGGCCGCCCGGGTTCTTCATCGAGTGACGGAATACCGACTTCCGGCTTCTTCTCTCCTCCCCGCTCGAAAATGCGGAGCACGTTGCCGGGCTGTGATACCTCCCACCGTTCGAGGGGCTCCAGATATGGCAATACGCCCTTCAACCGCGTTTCCTCCGCAGTCGGCGGAGGTACCGTCATCAAGCGCTGAGGGGTCCCGTCGGGCGAATAGCTCTCTCCGAAATGAGGCTGCTTGAGCGGAAAAGAACCATTGTTGTAGAGTGCCGCACCCCAAAGCATCGCGCCGTGCGTCATCATGCTCGTTCGCACCTTCTGCACCTCGGAGGTGTGGCACCCGGAAGCTCCGCAGGTCGACTCTGCCACGCGCAGGTCTCCGGGATTTACGAACTTGATGTAGTCCCAACTCTCTTTCAGCCAATCGGTATAAACTCGGACCGGGTTCGCACTGCTTCCATTCGCCAGAATTCTTGGCTGCGGATGCGCTTTCCTCTTGACATCCAGATACTCCGCAGACGTCGCAGAAAGTCCGGCAGCCACCCGCACGGTTGCGTCTCCGCCGTGGCAATCGGTGCAACCTAGCCGGACCGACTGTGATACGTGCATGGTCACGCTGTCAGTAGCCGTGTGACAGCTTTGGCACCCAACCGACTTGGCGTCTACTTCCTCTTGGGTCTGTTTCAGGCGTAGTGACTGGCTCTGGCCGCCGGACGCTTGCGCGAGCGTTTCCGTCTGCGCCTCGTGCTTCGGCTGGGCTCCTAAGCTCGGCGAAGTTGACGCAACGATGCCATACAAAGAGATCGCAAACGATGACGCCAGCAGTCCCATCAGGTAACGCCCGCCCCTGCCCCTTGATCGCATGCCCACCTCTTTGACGCTAACCCACTCAGAACTGCATTCGAAGTTTTGCAAACCCCGAGACCAATACCCTCGAGTTATAGATATTGCGCAGTCCTAGCCCGGGTACGAGCGACGACACTCCGGCAGTCAGCACAATATTTTCTGTTAACGGCGGCCGATAGGATATCCCGACTCCTGAGTCTGCCCCGATACTACGGTGTACGTTCGACTGAAATAACAGGTAGGTGAGCGTCTCGGTCCGGTCGAACTGCAGGTAATTGAAGTTCACAAATCCGCGCAGCTTCGTTGTCAGATCCGCATCGATGCCTGCGTTGTACACCCTTACCCCGGGATTAACAAAGTTCGACTCGCCTTCTTCTTTGCTGGAGCGCAGCGACGGCAGCAAACTGTTCTGCGTCACCAGCGCCACGCCGGTGCCGGTTAACCGAATGTCCTCCCGGTCCCAAAAGCTGAATGGTCCACCGGCAAACTGCGTGTCGTCCATAATGGAATCGAAGCCCCGTGCGGTTCCCGACGACCGGCTCGGTCCCACGCGCGATTCGGTATCACCCGACGCCCAGAAAACGGAAGCGCGATAACGGAGCCAGTCCTTATCCACAGATAACTCCAGAGCGCCCATCTGCGCATTGATGTGTACCGGGCGACCCGCAATCGAATTGAAGCTGTCTGTACCCAGCGCCTGATAAAACGCGTTGCTGATGTTCAGGCGCTGAATATGACCGTTCCCCGTCCACCCGAGGTAATAGGCGCGAATACTGTGCGGTTCCGGGATTCCATTGGCCATCACGACGCTTCCAATAGGGGCTGGCCGTTCGAGGAAACCATTCTTGTCGTAGTGGATTCCACCCTGATCGTAGTTGTAGTGAAAGCTGAACTCGGTTGTGTAGCCCTTGGCGAGGAAGTCCTGGATGTAGACGTTTCCTACCCCCACCTGCTGATGCCGCGCTTGAAACGTATTGAGCCCGCTGTTTGTATCCTTTTCAGGAAGATAAAAGTACGCCAGGTTG
>JBEKBP010000128.1:0-5509 GCA_050015335.1 Candidatus Acidiferrales bacterium
AGCGATGCTGAACGAGTTTTGCACGAATACGGGCTATCACCGGAAATACGCGATTCGGCTGCTGAACGGGGCGCCACCAGGGAAGCCGAAGGAAAGAGCGGCGCGTCCGCGCGGCTGGCGATGCGGCAGGCAGGCGCTGGCGATTCTGACGGAAGTATGGGAAGCGGCCGGGTATCCCTGGTCGGTGCGGCTGAAAGCACTGTTGCCGAACTGGATGGCGTGGATTCTTCGCCAATACAACCGAGCCTGATCGCGTCACCACCGCGTCAGTCCTCCTGGAATCAAGAGACTCATACCGGTGTCAGGAACCCACGTTCACAATTGTTCCGATCCAGTTTGGTTCATCTGTCGCTGCACGAAGCAGGCAGTCGGCGCAGTCATCGAAGGAAAGCGGAATGAGTGGCGCGACTCGTGCTGACGGACCTGCCGTATAGCGTCCCTTCGTCGGCTTATCCATCAATACGACCGGGCGAACGATGACCCACTCCATGTCGAGTTGCTGCGTCATACGCTCTGCGGCCGCCCTGTCCGCTTCTTCCGCGCGATTTGACATTGCATTACCTCCACATCACTCGATATTGCCCCTTCCTTTCCCGCTAGATAACGAAAGGAAAAGGTTATATAGTTTCGTTAGCCAATTCCTAACGAAACGATGCTTTAGCAATGGCCATGCCGACGAAACCGAACCGCCGCCTCGGGAATTACATCCTCAAGACCTTCAAGGATGAGTCTTTCCGGGCCTATGTGCCGCCGCCGTTGCCACCGGAGCCGCCGCTAGCCCTCCAGCCGCTCTTGCCTCTTCTTGAGCAAGCGAACCAAGCCCTCGGACGCCTGGACGGGCTCGCGTCCATTTTGCCCGACCCATCGCTATTCATCTACCTGTACGTTCGCAAGGAAGCCGTGCTCTCTTCGCAGATCGAGGGAACGCAGTCGTCATTTTCTGATCTGATGCTGTTCGAGAGCGCCGAAGCCCCTAGCGTTCCGCTGGGAGATGTTCAGGACGTTTCAAATTATGTGGCAGCGATGAATCATGGTCTTCGCCGACTGCGAGAAGATTTCCCGCTGTCCCTCCGTCTGATCCGGGAACTTCACAAGATTCTCTTGTCCAAAGGGCGCGGCAGCGAAAAGCGGCCCGGCGAATTCCGCGAGACGCAAAACTGGATCGGAGGCACTCGGCCTGGCAACGCCGCATTTGTTCCGCCTCCGCCTGAGCAATTAATGGAGTGTATGGGGGCGCTCGAAAAGTTCCTGCATCGCGAGCACGAAGACCTGCCCCTCCTCGTGAAGACGGCCCTCGTGCATGTGCAATTCGAAACCATCCATCCCTTCCTGGACGGAAACGGACGACTGGGCCGCTTGCTGATTACGTTCTTGCTGTGCGTCGCCGGAGCGATCCGCGAGCCGATTCTGTATCTCAGCTTGTATTTCAAAATGAACCGGCAAAAATACTATGAATTGCTTGACCGCGTCCGCACCCACGGAGATTGGGAGACTTGGATTGAATTCTTCCTAACAGGGGTGAAGGAGACGGCTCAGCAGGCAGCCGATACATCGAGGGAGATACTCACGCTTATCGAAAAAGACCGCCGGAAGATTGAGGCGCTTGGCCGACCCGCTGCGTCAGTTCTGCGTGTCCATCTATACCTTCAACGCAAGCCGATCCTCACGATACCAGCGACAGCCGAACAACTTTCCCTCTCTGCTCCCACTGTGGCGAAGGCTTTGCAGCATATGGTGAAGCTCGGAATGGTTCGTGAGACGACGGGGAAACAGCGCCATCGGCTCTTCACGTATCACCGCTATCTGGACATTCTCAACCAGGGGACCGAGCTTCCAAAAGCAGGACGCTGACGGTCGAAATAGTAGAAAACCGAGCTGAATTCGGTTTCCCTTACGGTTTTCCGCCTTCGATTCTGTAACCTTTGACTGAACAATCTAATACGAAGCCAAGACCGCAAAATCGGTACGCGGCAAGTACGTCAAAAGGGCGGGAGCGACCCCGTCTTTTCCGGCCTGCGGCCCGAAAAGCAACAGCGGCTGACTCTCGGAACGGCGCCGAGACCTCGCCTTCGATCGAATCCGCCTCGCCCCAAGACCTTAAAAACGCGAGTGGAGAGTTTCGGGTCGGCTATATTACGCCTTTCTATAGATACAATTTTCATGATCGCGCTGAGCGTCGATCCATTAAACCAAATCAAGACTTCATCTCTTCGAGAACAGCCTTGTAGTAGGGGACCAATATCGAGGCCAGAGGTTTTGGGTCGGGAATGTCCTGACGGATTTCGGCCTGAAGCTGGGGATGATGGTCCACGAGTGTTTGAACCAGAATTGCAGCTGCAACTTCATTCGGAGTTTGCACTGTTGGGCTCCTCACAAGGATTAGACCAGTGAGCTTTCAGTATCGCAGATGTAGCGTTAAGCATCGTAACCTCACGCCGGGCCGATGAAAGTACAGAGTTCACTGTATTGCAAGGGCTTCAACGTCGTGACAAATTGCTGGCTATTTTCCGCAGCTCTTACCATTTCTGACCCTCCTCAACTCTCCCCGGCGCCGCGATTCAGTCGATTCGATGAAATACGTGGGCTCTCACGTCGGGCCAAATCTCCTCGAACGCATTTGCGGCCATCCGGCCGGCTAATCCTTCGAGCGACCTGAAAGCCGCGTCGCGATCGTTGGCCTCGCCTTTGGGCCGCCAGGCGTTGGAGAGAAAGTTGCTCGCGGGGATCGCGATGAATCGCGCATAAGCCGGCGCAAAAGTCCCGTCGGCACGGCGCGCTTCAAGTGTTTGCTTGATCACGTTTTTCATTCGCGCGCCGAAATGTTCGTCAGGAATCCGGAAGTACCGCGGGTCTTCTCCCCTGATGGAACCGAGGCCAGCCTCAAAAATGTTGCCGGGAACGAGGCTGGTGAACCGCATTCCATAGCGATCGCCAAAGCCGCCCCAGTGCGGACCGTCTTCTGGCGGCCGGTCCAGCGCCGTCCCCAGACCGGCGCTGAATAGGCCCCCGACAAGATGCGCCGGACCGATGGAAACCGTCACGACCCAACGCACGCGCTGTCGCGGGGTGATCGGATCGTACGGCGCATCCTCCGGCGGTGTTCTCAAGGGAGTTAGAAGCGAAGAATCCGGGCTCGGCTGGCTCGCCGCAGATTGCGGCGCATCCTGTGCATGCTGTTCTGCTTGCGGCGATTGACCGAGCGCGCTGATAGGTATCGAAAAAACAAAGAGCGCGAAAAGTGCCATTGTGGGTAGCCATCGGATCGATCCAATCGCCATAAACGCGAAGCTCTTTCCTCATCCGCAATGATCCGCGATACCTCCTGAATCGTATTCGTTCGGCACCCCCCGCCGGAATACCCTACTTCCCCTATTTCCGGCGCGGGCTCGCCCGTATGAAGCCTGCACCCAGAGGTCATGCCCCGCCATGTGAGCGATCCTGCAAGCTTTGAAGCGGTGCTTGCCTAGGACGGTGGGATGGGGCTGCAAGAACAGAAAGGGCGAGCCGAAGCCCACCCGTTTCCGGTCGATTGCGAGTTACTGACTGATCTGTGCTGCTTCGATGCGCCCCTCGAACTCCACTTCTGTAACCTTGGTGCCATCGGCTACAATTTCCGAAGCCCGGGCCTTGGTCGGAAGCTTTGTCCACTGAATCGGAACTGTTGCTATCACCTTGTTCTTTTGTAGAACCTGTAGCTCTGATTTCCCCTCTTCCGCCTTCAATTCATAGTCACCGGGTTTGATTTGTGTGCTGGCGATAGTTATTGGTGTCTCGGGACTCCAGTCGGTCGAAAAAGTATGGGCTGCCCAGCGGGGAAGCGCAGAAATAGAAAGCGCTAAAGCGACAAACGATTTCTTAGAGTTTAAACGCAAGGGGCCGAAGTCTCCTCCGGCCGTCGGGTAAACCAATTCCCTGCCCCGTTCGTAGCGAGTGATCGCGAACTCGGGCGTATCATCTGGGCACTTGTGCTGACTGGTTGCACAAGCCGGCTCCGGCTGGACCGATATTCCCCGGCCGTGCGAGTGCCTGTGACAGGGGCAGCCAGTTTTTATCGAAACGGCTTTATGAACTGATGACTATCGCGGATTCGCCAACGGTGTTGGATGAGACGTAGTTGGAAATTTTTAGATCGAACCTTTTACACACAGTATTGTGTATAATGCTACACATTGAGGCCCACAATGCCGACAAATCTCGCAATTGACGACCGCCTCCTGGAACAGGCACAGAAAGTGGGCGGGCACCGGACAAAGAGAGAAACTGTAACCGCCGCGTTGGAGGAATACATCAAGCGACGTAAGCAACAGGAAATCCTTCCTCTGTTCGGGAAGATTGAATATGCGCCAGGCTACGATTACAAACGAGAGCGCAAGGCCAAGCGTGCATGAATGTCTTGGTCGACACCTCCGTGTGGTCTACTGCACTCCGTCGGAAGAGTGAACACCTGAGCACAGCCGAAAGATCCATTGTTACCGAGTTGTCCGAGCTGATCCGGGAGGGGCGAGCACGAATCATAGGTTTGGTTCGACAGGAGCTTCTTTCAGGGATCAGAACGACCGCGCAATATGAAAGCCTGCGGCAGCGCCTTCGCTCCTTTCCGGACGAGCCGATCGACACATCCGATCACGAAGAGGCGGCCCAAGCTGGTAATAAATGTAGGGGGAAAGGAATCGCTGTTTCGATTGTAGATGTCCTTCTGTGCGCCGTGGTGATGAAACGCGAGTGGGCAATCTTTACGACTGATCCTGATTTTACAAACTACGCAAAAGTGCTCCCGCTCGCAATACACGCACCACGGAGATGAAGGTGATCCGAGCATGTTTTCGTCGATGAAGTCGGGAAAGCGGCGGAGAGGAGCATGTCATTTGTGCACCCATGGTGCACAAACCCACGGAGGCATGAAATGCATCCGTCGTCTTTACCCGCAGCTACATGGGACGGCGGTCGGATAAACCAATTCCCTACCCCTTGGTAGCAAGCGAGGGTGAGAGGAGAGTTCTCCCCCCGGTCACCTGGTCGAGTTGGTCCGACAAATACAAAGCTGTTGTTTACCGTTTGCCGTTTAGCGTTATATAATCCCAGAGTGATTCGATCCTTTCCATCGAAGGAGACAGAAGCTTTATTTAGGGAGCTGCGTCTGCCAAAGGCGCTTCGAAGCATTGCCAAACAAGCCCTCCGACGGTTGCAGCAGCTGGCTTCAGCCACCAGCTTGGGCGACCTCGCCCTCCCTGGAAACCGACTGGAGAAGCTTCACGGCAACCGGAACGGCCAGCACAGCATTCGGATCAACGATCAATGGCGAATCTGCTTTCATTGGAACGACGGAGATGCTTACGACGTGGAAATTGTTGACTATCATTAGGGAGCGGACAATGACGGTGAATGAACTTCTCGCGGAGACACACCCCGGGCGGACGATTGCGGAGGATGTCTTGAAGCCGCTAGGAATGAGCGTTAATGCACTTGCCAAGGAGCTTCACATTCCAGCCACACGCTTAAATGATATTGT
>JBEKBP010000129.1:0-5458 GCA_050015335.1 Candidatus Acidiferrales bacterium
AGCCCCAGCCATTTTAGCGCCTCGACAGCCCCTGCAAAAACCCTCCGGCTCTGCCAAGCAAGGCAACACATGCTGAATCAACCGATTATCTTTTCTTAGTGGCCCGGTTTGCGAAACTGCTGGGTAAGCACGCTCGGGAGTTCCGGCGCGTGTATCCTGCTGAGTTAGAATTGCTGAAATCCCTAATGGGATGATAAATGGCCAACGCCCGGCACTACAACACAGGCTCCGTCACCTCGAAAGACGGCACGATCATTGGCTACCGCCAGCTCGGCCTCGGACCTGGTCTTATTCTCGTGCACGGCGGCATGCAGACCTCGCAAAACCTCATGAAGCTGGGCAACCGCCCTGTCTGATGCGTTCACTTTGCATGTGCCCGACCGCCGGGGTCGCGGCTTGAGCGGACCGCATGGCGAGAACTACAGCATCAGGAAAGAGTGCGAAGATATTGACGCGCTCATTGTAGGACTCGGTGTGCAGAATATTTTTGGTTTAAGCTCGGGGGCTCTTGTCTCGTTAGAAGCGGTTCTCATGGTGCCCGCAATTCGCAAAGTTGCCATTTATGAACCACCGCTATCCATCGACCATTCGGCACCGACTGGCTGGGTAACCCGTTTCGATGGGGAGATTGCCCAAGGTAAGTTGGGCGCGGCGCTCGTAACAGTTTTGAAGGGACTTCGAGCTTCACCTCTTTTCATCGGGATGCCGCGGTTTCTATTGACGCCGCTCGTAAGTCTGGCCATTGAGATTGAAGGGAAACGCGTTCAGGATGACGATGTGCCCCTAAAAGCGCTTATTCCAACGATGCATTTCGATGCGCAGTTGGTAATCGAGACAGAAGGTACACTAGAGAGCTTTAAAGCGGTGGGTGCGGAGGTATTGTTGGTTGGCGGAAGCAAGAGTCAACAATTTCTGCGTCTCGCGCTCGACTCTTTGAGTATCGTCCTGCCGCATGTTCGGCGAGTTGAGCTAGAAGGACTCGACCACCTGGGTCCGGACAACAGCGGCAAACCGGAACGTGTGGCATCCGAGCTGCGGCGCTTCTTTACGGGCTCTTAGCGATCACGCTTGCAGTAGACGACCGCTTCACGGTCCGCAATGGTGCCCGATTCCCCGTCCCACCGTGGTAGGCGAGCCCCGATTCAAAGGTCCTAGCCTAGGAGCCCTCACACGGGGGGGCATGCCCCTTGGGTGCAGGTCGGTGGTCCAGTGGTTACCATGGCACTTGTGACCACCCCAGCGGTGTACCTGGCGACCGACCTCGCCAGCCGTGGGGGCACGATTTCCCGCATTCCGAATATCGACCAAATTCTAAGCTGGTTTCAGGCGGACGCCAGAAACGCGGTTGCCCTAATGGAGTGGGAAGCTCTGATGTGGGTACCCATTTCAAAACACATGTTCGTCGGACCCACCTTCGTCTCGCCACCTGTACGATAGGCCAGCTATAACTTTCGCAACCCTGCACTGAGCCGGGCGGTTGTATCGCGTCACGGTTGCATAAGATGAGATCACGGCCCGGCCCGTGAACTTCACCGAGCAACACAACAATTTCGTTTTAACGTCCATTGCTGGACAGGAAGAAAAGATGCGCCAGACCCGAACTCGATGGACCGCGGTCGTGGTCCTATTCGCTCTCTGCGGCTGTAGCAAGCTGGCCACTACGTCGGAGTCCTCTAATGCCTCCGAGGGAAAGTCCACCGCGTCTGGTGGGCAACAAAACGAGATGGCTCAACCGGCTAGCACACCAAAGGCGGTCGTGGTTGATGCCATTTATGCCGGAACGGTCATCGAGGTAACCATCAACCAATCGATCAGCTCAAAAACCAACAATCCCGGCGATCATTTCAACGCTTCCGTCGCTGCCCCGGTGATCGTAGGTGACAAACGAGTCATTCCACCGGGGGCAAGAGCCTCCGGTACCGTGGCGGTGGTCCGATCCGCAGGCAGGTTCAAGGGAAGCGCCGAGCTTGACGTGACCCTCGATTCGATCACCGTAAACCATAAGACCTACCACATACAGACTGCGGGTATCGAAGAGGCTGGCAAGGGACGTGGCAAGAGAATCGCCTTCGGTGCTGGAGATGGAGCCGCGTTTGGACCCATCGCAGGAGCGTTTGCTGAAGGTGGCAAGGGCGCAGCCATCAGTGCCGGTGCAGGCGCTGGTGCGGGCACGGCGGGTGTCGCTTTTACCGGCAAGCAAGACATCACGCTCCCAGCGGAGACAAAGCTCACCTTCAGGCTAACCAACCCTGTTGGGATTAGGGAGAACGGATAGCCCCTGGCAGTCGAGCCGCGTCGTGCGCGATGGCGGCAAGACTCAGGAGCAAAAAATCGACGATAAAATCCAGCAGAGAACGGAAATCCAGAAAGCGTAGGGTTCGAAATGATCAGAAAGAGAAAACTCCGCAAATTGGAGAATGTCTCTCGCGATACAGAACATGTATATGAATGCGATGTGTGCATGTGGATGCTCATCGTGCCTCCTGATCGAAAGTTCAGCGAGATTCAATCTGAATTTGAGGGGCACGACTGTAAGGAGAATTCCCTCAAGAAAAGGCCGATTAGCTATTTTCGGTGAACCGGAATCGAGACAGAATGGACTACTGCTCCATCCTCACGGCGATGACTTGGCCTTTCTGCATATGGATTCGATGGCCGTTGCTGGTTCGGGGACCTCTGCGGGGATTTTGGACCACCCTGCCGTGCCATTGGCGAGCGGGCGGAGTCAGCCGTGGGGCACGAATTCCCGCAGAATGGGCTCCAGGTCAGAGCGATGTTGTCTGAAGCCATCCCCGAATGGCTACAGCTATATCCTCTTCGATGACGAAGTGATTAGGTGGAATACGCTGCGCTGCGGACCATTTGGCTGTGATACGCGCTGGTCAAGCACTTTTTAAGGCATTTCCGATGTTCTGGAAATCAGTGAGAACCGCTCAGCCACCGTATAATAGATTCCCGTTCCGCCCTCATCCCAGTTGACCGTAAAAATTCTCGCATTACACGACATGATGGTGCCAGCACGACTATTCGTGTCCATTATGCGGTCTCCGACCACAGGAATTTCGCCGCTGGCGTAAGGCATCCTAAAACCTCCGCCTCGCAAGACCGGATGCACTCACCTAGTCTTGCTTCGTTAGAATGTCTCGCATTTCATCTACCTCTTCTGAGGCACCACTCTTTCATGACCAAAAATGCAGCCTCAAGTTGCCGCAGAGGTGGGAGCCAGCAACGTGTCTACCGATGCCTTTTGAACTGGAATGATGAACTGTGCGTTCTCGCAATCGAGAATGAAGTAGTCGGCGGGAAACATATGCGTTAGCTGTTTCAGGCGGTTCATTGCATCTTCCAGACTAGTTGCCGTCTCCACCCAAGTGGGTTGTTTTGAGGGAAGCTTCTGGAAAATCTCATAGCGTTGAGCTGCATTCATGTCCAACTTCCTTTAAGAGAAGCGCGGCGGCGAACATGAACTGGGCCACGACTAGCGATCGATCGCAAGAAGCCGGAATCGCAGTGAGTTCCACAACGGTCTGGGGAAAAGGCGGCAGCTCCTTGTCGATGATCTCGAGCAGGCGCTTTTGGCTGCGGCACTGCTCATTGAGCGTCAGGCTCTGCGAATCTGCCAGGGCTCCCTTCTCGGATAAAGTTATTTGGTTTTTGCTCATCTAAATCCACCCTGTCTATTTCGAGTGCTCCCAGTCCAGCTCTTCGTTATCTTCCAATCGCTAGGTGGGAGATCAATATTCCAAAAATCTGGCGAAGGCTCTGTAAGCTCAACGGCAACCTGTGGTTCTGTGGCTTCCTCCCCCATATTGACCCGGACGACTCGGCTTTGTCTTTCTTGCCCAGTATTCAAGTTCTTGATTACAAGTAATTCGTTCGGTTGCACCTTCATAGCCAGAGCAATGAGCGCACCGTGGGCATTCACATCAACAGTTTGACCAGTTTCTGACATGAAACCATTGCTGTCAGTTTGTCTCTGCACCAGCACACGAATACGAGCGACAACCCGTTGGCTGCGCCTCGCATTAGCTGAAGACGGCACAATCTGCGGTCCCATGATTGTGGTTATCGATTCAAGACGAGATTTCTTATCGCCTTCTCCAATCGCTCCGATGAATTGAAATATGTAACGGGGGTTTAAAGCATCAGTCTTTACGATTCGGACTAAACGAGCATGTCCCAAATAGTGTTGGGGTTCGCCACACGAGGAAACCTCAACGGTTACAACCTCCTCTAGCGGGGAAGCACAAGCACAGAGAAATCCGCCTTTACTCACGTTCTCGGTTGCAACACGAACTTCCAAAGAGGTTCCATCTTTCTTTGTTCCTCTCAACTTCAGTATGACTCTCAATTGAAATCGCACGTCTGCCCGGCGTTCCACGCCCTTTGAGCGCAAAACCGATGCCAAGTCTGTTTTTAGTTTTGCAAAATCAATCGGCTTCGTGAAATATCTGGACGCGCCGAGACGCTGACAGAATGCCTTGTTTCTCTCATCCTGGCCGCAAACAAAGACCGGAATATCTTGAGTAAAGCTCAGAGAAGAAAGTGCCTTGCACAACTCCAGACCGGACAGTCGGGGCATTGATAGGTCAAGTAGGATGGCGTTCGGTTTACGCTCAAGGGCCATGGCAAGCACGGTTTCCGGAACGAGTGTCTCAATAACGTCATAACTACCCGAGAGATGCTCTTTGACATCACCTCGGATCGTTGCATCATCATGTGCAATCAGGATTCGCGGCAAGGGTCGCCTGTCATGGCTACCGGATCAGCTCTTAAGTGCCAAATACCAATTCCCGTCAGTGAGAAACGAATGAGTGACAGCCCCACCGGCGGCCTGCAAGCGCCGGTGGAGCTGTCGAGCACATCTCACATACCTACCGTACGCTGCAAGATGTGTGATCCACGTCACAATTCTGTGAGGCAATAGCGGAAAGGTTATACCAGAAACACTGTAATGGCCCTTACGTCACAGTCGCCCGCTGACCTGCTGTGTTGGCATGCCATTCGTGGCGTATGATTCCAGCCCATCGTAAAGTGACCGAGCAAAATCCAAGACTTTCGATGCCTTCCTGCTGCGAGGACCCCTTCTTGATTCGCGAAAGAATGGAACCACAAAGGCTTTTCCGTCAAAAACCCATCGGAAACTGCCCGATTCCCATCCCACCGCCAGTAGGCAAGCTCCGCATTCAAAGGTCCCCAGGAGCCTTCACACAATGGGGCATGACCCTTGGGTGCAGGTCGGTGGTCCAGTGGTTACCACGGCATTTGTGACCACCCTGCCGTGCCTGCTGGGCGACCGACCCAGCCAGCCGGGGCACACAATTTCTCGCAGAATGGCTAGTGTTGCGTCCGTTGCGAGCCTCAATCATGCGGGTCAGTTTGGATGGCCCATTGGATCACTTGCGGAGTCGAGGTCAACGATTCCGCAACGGGCTTTTCTGAGCGGGCGAACTAATTG
>JBEKBP010000130.1:0-5338 GCA_050015335.1 Candidatus Acidiferrales bacterium
TCGTGGGGCCTTGCGAACCCGCTCGTATCTGAAAAAGATTCGCGCCTGTGCAACCTCAACGACATCCCGCGGGAATTTCTTCCGCGCTACGCTGCGCCATGAAGATCTCGTCGATCCGACGCAGGTTCTTAGCGGTGAGAATAGCATCTAGGAGGATTTATTTTGCGGTGCTCGCGATCATCCTCCATAGCGCGCTGGGCGGCCCCGCCCCAGCGGCCCAAGAGCCCGCCTCACAGCAGTCGCCCACACAACAATCCAACGGGCAGCCATCACAAAGCCAGCCGGACACCACCGCACCCAACCTCCACGCGATCACTGTAACGTTCAGCTACGATTTCACGAAGAACCCTGCTTGCTCACCGAAAGTGACCACTAAGACGTGCATCAAGCAGTTCGACGTCTATGACGTTTCGGGCCGCAAGTACAGGCTCTTCTCGATCCCCGTACCGGCTGACGCCAGCGGTCAAGTGAAAACCATTACCGGTCGGGGTCCGTCCCGAGCGTTCGAACCAGGACTGCATTTCATCGCTGTAACCGCCGAAAACGCGAGTGGGGTGGAATCTGATTTCGCTGGCTGTAGGACAAAAGTTCAGGTGCCGCCGCCGGTTGCCTCGGCAAACGCTGATCCCGGCGATTCTAGTTCAGAAGCTGCTCCGGCCAAGCAGTAGCAAGTAGCACCGCGCGATCTGGATCCGCTTCCTTGCACCTGTCCTAAAACCGCCGGTCCGTTCATTCTCCCACCGAGCGGCCTCCATTCGCGGACAGCCGGCTGCGTCCACTGCGACTGCGTGAGCCTCCTACGACGGAAAAATTAGCCCGAAACTCGAACCACCGCCTTCTCCCCAAGCATTGCCGCCTCATTGTTTTCTTTTCACGGCTCGTCGAACCTCTATAGGGACACCCGGCCACCTGCCCCATCTTTGTACTTCCGGCCAGTAGTTTCGCGCAAACGCAAAACCGCACAATACGAATCGAAATGAAACTTCGTAATAATCTCCATCGACAGAGTGCTCCGAATGTTCTGGTGTGGGCCGGCACGTTTTTCGCGATGCTTGGAAGCGCGGGATGCATAGGAATGACGGCCAAATCGGCGGGGACCTCATCGACAGCTGGAAGCTCGGCGACGACCGGGACTACCTCGGCAACGGCCGCGAGCTCATCGGGGACGACCTCTGCAGGGACATCGACGGGGACGTCAGCGGGGACTTCATCGACGGGGACTTCGGCGACCGGTGGTTCGTCGACGAGCGGGGCTAGTTCGGCGGGGACTTCATCGACAACTGGAGGTTCGTCGACGAGTGGGACCACTTCGGCGGCAGTCCCGAGCTTCGCCCCCCTTCTGGTGCACGCCGGAGGGGCTGCCTATACGGATTCGCTGGGACATACATGGAGCGCGGACACGGGCTTCAGCGGAGGCAACCTTTACGGTGGGCCGGGTGCCGTCAATAACGCAACGACGAGTACCGTCAGTAACACCCCTGATCCCACTCTTTATCAGACGGAACGTTGGGGATCATTCTCCTACCAATTCACGGTTCCGAATGGAAACTACAATGTCGTTCTGAAGTTTGCAGAGATCTACTGGACCTCTGTCGGTCAGCGGATTTTCAGCGTGTCCATCAATGGCACCCAGGTGCTGACGAACTTCGATATCATCGCTGCGGCTGGCGCGCCCCTGACGGCCATTGACAAAACCTTCCCGGTCACAGTCACCAACGGCACGATCGCGATCCAGTTCGTCCCAGGATCGGCTGACTGGCCTAAGGTCAGTGCCATCGAAATCGCCCAGACCTCCGTTGTAAGCAATGCCACACCTTCGACGCAAACTCTCCAAGGCCAGCTTTCCTTGAGTCAGACAAGCTTTGCCTTCGGCAACGTCAATATCGGAGCGACCGCGTCACAAACGTTCACTTTGTCCAACACTGGCACAGCCGCAATAACATTTTCCAGCGTCAGCGTCTCTGGCGCAGGATTTAATGCTTCGGGTATATCCAACGGGGTGGTTTTAAATCCCGCACAAAGCACCACTTTCACCGCCACGTTCACTCCTGCTGCGGCTGGGGTCTCAACGGGTAGTGTGGCCTTCCGCAGCAACGCAATAAACGCGTCTATTGCAATCACGCTTTCTGGCACGGGCGTACAACTACCAGCGGGTTCCGTGGCCCTCAGCTGGGCTTCCAGTACATCACAGGTAAGCGGCTATAACGTTTATCGCGGCGTTGTGTCCGGCGGTCCCTATACCAAATTGAATGCGACCGTCGATCCCTCCACGAGCTATGTGGATAGCGGGTTAGCGGCTGGTACCTACTATTACGTCGTCACGTCGGTGGCTAGCGGAGTTGAAAGCGCATATTCGAATCAAACCGACGCGGTCATTCCTTAGCGCCGTATGGCCTCCATTATGGCGCCTGCCGCGCGGACATCGCGTGGTGTTCAAAGCTCTGTAACTTCGACCGAAGTCCGCTCGAGGTATACGACATGAAGCACGATCCTGATGAACAACAACATCGCGGATAGAATTCCAGAACACGAGCAGAAGGATGCTGCTTTTTGACGTGCGAGTCTGGCGGGCTCAAGTGCGCCGGGAGGTTATTCAAGGAACCCGGGACCGCCTCTGCTGCCTGGCTGTTTGCGGGCGAAAGGTTGCGCGAGGGTATGACTGGCCCATAGTCCGCGCGAATCGGTTTTTGGGCAAACGGAGCTTTCTTTCGCGGAATGGATCACAGACTTCTTGGATTGCCTCGCGACAACCTCCTCGCTGTCGTAGTTTTTGTCGCTTTCTCCCGGGCGTGGGCCTGCCCTGAGCAGATGCTCTTAAATGGCATACAACTTCGGCTCTCAAACCGCCGCTTGGGGGTCTGAGGGACTCCGGGGCGTTCTGGTACTTTCAAAGAGCCACCGCAGACCTATGCTTTTGGGTGTATTTCACCGTAGGTTGAGATATAACCTAGTCTAAAGCAAGTGGAAACCAATCTCCGTCATGGGGAAATTTTTTGCGCAGGGCGGTGTGCAATCCGATTGAATTTAAACCGGTTAGGCCTGGCAGGCAAGGTGCAAATTTGCGCACCTGAAAGCACTCGGACCAGCGGGAGAGGGCTTACTGGTGTGGCCGCCGGAGGGCCCGTTACCTTGAAGATGGCCAGCCGAATTCGTGTGCGATCGGACTGGGTGCTATTCGATGGACGGACAGGCGGGTGGGAAACGATCGATTCTTCAGAGGCTTGGCTAGGAAGTCGACGATCTGGGGCGAGACGCAGCTGATCTTTAGGTGATTTCCTGCAATTTGGTTGGCTTAAAGAGTCCACGGTTTGCGGCGCGTCGTCTCATTGGGAACTTGTCGACATGCCGCTTCTGGCTGCCGCCTTGGAGACATGCAACGGCCGAGCCCGTCTTAATTAGCGAACCGCGGAAACCGATCCGCCGTCAAAAGGAATTGGCACGAGATGTCTCAAGCCTCAGTGCATGTTGAAGGTGGTAGAGAGCCCACCGATCGTCGCGTCTACCCACGCCAAACCGTTCATTCTATCGCGTATGTCGAACTAGGCGAAGGCAACGGCGGGATCGTCCTCAACGTCAGCGAAGGCGGGATCGCTGTGCAGGCCATGATCAGTGTGCTGAACGACGATCTGCCTCACGTGTACGTTCAGTTGTCGGAATCCAACAAACGGCTCGAAGCAAAGGGAAGCATCGCGTGGTCAAGCGATTTGCGGAGGTTTGTGGGTGTTAAGTTCGTTGACCTGTCCCAGGAAGCACGCAGTCTGATACAAGAATGGGCTTCTTTGGAAGCTTCTCACGAGAAACTCGGTGAGGAGACAACAAGCCCGACCGAAAAGAGCGAGCCGCCCGTAGCAGCACAAAGTATAAGTGAAACCGAAGATCCGATTCCGGGGCAAGCCCCACTCGGGAATACGGGTGCAACGACGAATTATACTCAAGCGACCTTCACCACGCCTGCTGCGGGTCCGACGGGTTCGGCTCCCCTCGCTGCCACTGCCCAGCCTGCCGCCCTTCGGTCTCTAGCCGCTCCGAGTTCGGAAAAGACGCAGGAGGCCCGTGCACCAGCCAAGGGCAACTCTGGAATACCGGAAAAATGGCAATGGGCACTCGGATCTCTGGTGATCGTGGCACTTCTTGTCGCGCTATTCATCCAACTGGCAACTGAAAGGCCTCTGTCTTCCTCCGCGATCAAAACCGAGCCCTCCATCGATTCACACCTTGGTCTGAAATTAGATCGGGCAGGAACGGATTGGCGATTGAGCTGGAATCCGAATGCTCCGGCTCTTCTCAACGCGACGAAAGGGCAGTTATTCGTTACCGACGGAGATCAGCGGAAGACCGTAGACCTGGATGCTTCCGATTTGCACAGCGGGACGATCATTTATTCTCCACTGACAAATGATGTGGTTTGGAAGCTCCAGGTGGGGGATACCGGCGTTTCGCCCGAACCGATTAGCGAGTCGGTCCGCATCGTAGGAGGCCTTGCATCACCATCGTCGGCCCCTGGGAAATCTCAGACCCCGGCTTCTCGGTCACCCGTTCGGGTGGTTTCCGCGCCGGATGAAACCTTCGAGGTCCAAGGACGATCTAGACCGGAAACAAAGCGTACTATTGGCGAGACAGAGTCAAAAACGATGCATTCCGGGGGCAGCCTGCTGTCATCGAAGACGGCCACACGGCCCGTCGCGGCTCCGAGCGCTAGGCCGCAGGCTGCACTCAAACCAGCCGGGGCTTTCGCCAAAAACTCGCCCCCGAATATGATCCCGCGCACCGCGGGGAGCGCGATACCATCGGTTGAGATACGAGAGCAGCCTGATGTCGTACCTGTCCTTCCAGCAAAACCGTCAGAAATTCAACCGCTGGCCTCGGCTCCGAGGCGTTTCCGAAGAGGTGGCTCCGTCCAACCCGCCCAATTGCTGTCTAGCATCAATCCGGTCTATCCAGCGTTGGCAAGGCAGAGCGGGGCTTCAGGCACAGTCGAATTGCGTTTCAAAATCGGCATCAATGGTGATGTAAGCGACATTTATGTGGTCAAGGGATCCGCCATCTTTGCACAGGCGGCTGTCGAGGCCGTGGGGTATCGAAAATACAAACCTGCACGAGTGGAAGGCGTTCCGGTGGAGACCGAAGCGAGCGCGATTTTTGATTTTAAGCTGAACTGATTCTTGGCGGCCAAGAAGTGGCTTGCCATCCGTGGCCAGCTGCCTTTTGGAGAACGGCTGGGGCCGTATGCGCTACACCTTCTTTGCCAAGGCCGTTCGGCTGGTATGAATATTGCGGGACGATCTGTTTCATCTTCTCGCGCACGGGCCCGGCGCCATCCACCCCTATCGCAGTTCTC
>JBEKBP010000131.1:0-5077 GCA_050015335.1 Candidatus Acidiferrales bacterium
CCGCTGCGTTTGGAGAAGCCCTCCACATACCAGGAAAGCGCGGAAGTGAGGCCCAATTCATCGAGCAGCGGCGGGTGCAGCAGATAAGAGAGAGTTCGAATTTCCGAAGTGCAGCGTTCGACAAGGTCGATTGCGTCATCCAAGCGCCCGCGAAGAGAAGGAGAACTGCCGGTCACTTCTTTCGCTATGGCGGAAAGATTCATTTGTATGGAGCAAAGGTATTGACCCGCGCTATCGTGCAACTCTCGAGCCACGCGGCGGCGCTCATCGTCTTGCGCCTGCAGAAGCCGCCCGGACAACACGCGCAGGGTCTCATGCGCGCGCTGAAGCTGCACCGTGCGCTCCGCGACGCGCGATTCCAGTTCGTTCCGGACCTGCTTTTCGCGTTCGTTGGCGATCTCGATCGCCCGGCGCGCCAGAACTTTTTCGGTAACCTCGACCGTGTGGATCAGAAGGCCTTCCACCCGGCCGTCTCCATCGCGAATGGGCTGATAGACGCAATCCAAGTACGCTACTTCGGGCGCGCCTCCCGGACCCCGGTTGAAAGTCGCCTTGATCTCTTTACCGATAAAGGGAACCCCGGTGGTATAAACCCCGTCGAGAGCCGCGAAGAACGGCTGTCCCACTAATTCCGGATAACTCTCGCGCACCGTCTTGCCGACGAAATCCTCGAGCTTCGAGCGCCCGGCCATGGTCGCTCGAGCCATATTCACGTAAACCCAGCGATGCAGGGGCCCGGCGGTGATGCCGATGGCCGAGGGCGCCCGCATGAGCAAATCGCGCATGCGGCGATTCAGCCAGGTCAAACCGGGAGCGTCTTGATCGTTCACGCCGCCGGCCAACACATCCGCGGCAAGCTCGCTGTGGTCAGAGGGGTCAATCGTCGGTGAATTGCTCATGAGGCGATTTTCGGGCCTTCCAGCCCGCCAGATTCCGCGTTCTTTCTTCGCCGACAAGCATAGTACGGCGCACTCAAAGGTTTCAATCACTCATTGGCAAACAAATCGTCGGAAGCCCAGCGCCTTGCCTTCGGCCTTCGCCTTTGCGGCTGTCCCATCCTTGATGGTTTTTCAAGGTGGGGCAGTGGCAGCGACGCGTGTCATCTGGATCAGCGCCAACCCCCACACCGCGTGTCATCCTGAACGAAGTGAAGGATCTGCTTTTGCTGTTCCTCTCACCGGGAGAGGGTGTTATGGCCATTGTCCAGCGTCAAAACGTGCGGGAACTTTCTGCAATCTCATTTCACTGTAGCGGCGGGTGGCTGAATCGAGACCATCTTCACGTTTTCGACAGCCGCGGCGACAGCTTCCTTCGCGTCGGACTCGTTCCGGCCATGATCGGTGATCTCATCGTAGTATTGCTGCGTCGCTGAGAAGCTCAGTTCCTGATCGAAC
This sequence comes from Candidatus Acidiferrales bacterium, assembly GCA_050015335.1. GTDB lineage: Bacteria > Acidobacteriota > Terriglobia > Acidiferrales > UBA7541 > Palsa-295. Next base: position 1,395 of record JBEKBP010000131.1, read on the forward strand.
TCATGGGTGATGTCGGTGGCCGTTTGGTGCAGAGCCGTTTCAAGCTGGGCATCCAGATCGGGGCCGTCGATGGCAATTTGTTTGCCGATGTATGTCGCGGCGATTTGCTCGCCGAGTTTATCGGCCGTCTGGTAATAATATTCCGAGATTTGGCGGTGTCCGCCTTCGTGTTCTACGACATGTTGGGTCACGCCGCCGGGCACCCACACATTTACGCTGAGCTCCAAAATCATCTTGACCCTGGTGATGGTCACGGTGGCATGCGTCGAATCTGTCTTTTGAGACTCCCCTCCCACAGTGGCATTGGACGTCAAATTCGAGTCGCAAACCGCTTCTTCTCCGTAAGCGAGCGTAGGCATGTCGACGGGAGGTGAGTTCGGATCGAAGGTATGGTTCGCGAAAGCGACAGGCCGCTTCTCGATAACGATGGTCGGCTGCTCGGATTGCTGGCGCCGCAGCAAGGAGTTGCGCCACAGAAGCCACCCGAAGACAGCGATTCCGAGGAATACGCAAAGCACGATGTAGCGGCGGAAACGCAAGGCGGGCCTCCGCATTCCATTTTCCCGGTAAAGCTACAGAGGAGCCACGAGTTTGTGAAAGCGGATGACGCGAATTACACCTCTTTGTCAAAGCCTGGCCAGCGGCTTCTTGGAAATATAGCGACCGCAAAGTCTCCGTTATTAGACTCACCCAGAACGTTTCATTTGAACTATAATCCGGCGCCGTATGCCGATCCGGGCGATATTGGATCGATCAATGCCCAAGCGGCCGAAGAGTGACGGCAGTATTTCAAGGAGGAGAAAGGCATGAACCTGTCGAAAAGCGCCGGAGCTGTTCTGCTCCTAAGCCTCGTGGCCCTGCTGCTGGGCTTGGGAATCCGCGCGCAGAATCAGGCGACCGGCCCGCACTCAATGGAGGCCCCGATAATCGACCGGCCCGGCGACCCGCCGCTTTCATCGTCTCTGCCCCCGGACGTCTATCCCGACTCCCGGAACCGCCTCCCCTTGGCCAACGTCCCCTACCGATACACCGCGCGCTTGCCTACCGGCATCGAGCAGCCCAATGTCAGCGACTGGGATCCCGCCTTCGTAAAAGCCAGCCGCGGAGCCAGCCTCAAGTATTCCATCGGATTGCCCGACCCCTTGCTCGAGGTCGCGGTGCTGGCGGCGGCCCGCGAAATGGATGTTCAGTATGAATGGACGCAATGGGAATACTTCGGACGAAACCCGGCCGACCCGCGCCATATCGACCAGTCCACCATAGACCTCATCAAATACGAAAAGCCGCTGGTGGGCCTGAGCGAGAAGGAAACCGCCATCATCAACTTCGCCCGCGAGAGCTTCGGCCAGCGAAGGCTTTCCCCCGCGACTTTTGCGCAGGTTATGCATCTGTTCGGCCGCCAGGGAACCGTGGAGTTGCTCTGGGTGATGGCCAGTTATTCCGAAGCCGCAGCCGAGCTGACGGCTTTCGACAATCATTTGCGAGCCGACCAAAAACCGCTGCTTCCTCCCCGGCCGCACTCGTTCGACGCGGACCGCAGAGCCAGCGTAGCCGCGTCGATCGCCGCCGCCTCGGCGCCGCTCCCCAAGGACATCTATCCCGACTCCGGGAACCGCCTCCCCTCGCCGAAGCGTGACGAGATGGACGAAGCAGGGAAGACGGCTTTCGACCAGGTGAACCGGCCGCAGCGGTTGGCCATGAGCGGCCCAATGACCGGCCGTTCCGTTCGCCTCTACGCCGACCCCCGGTTCGCCGCCGGCACGGACGAAAAACAGCGCTATCTCACGTATGACACGGGACTGTCCGACCGGTTGGTCGAGATCTGCGTTCTGGTGGCCGCCCGCGCAATGGACTCCCAATATGAATGGACCGAATGGGAAACCTACGGCCGCGACCCCAAGGACCCGCGCCACATCGAACCAGCTATCATCGACATGATCAAATACGAGAAGCCGGTGACAGGCCTCGGCGAAAAGGAAACCGCCATAATTAACCTCGGACGCCAGATGTTCGGGCCAAGGAAACAATCCTTCGAGAATGTTTCCGCCGCGAACTTCGCCGAAGTGCTGCGTCTATTCGATCGCAAAGGCACGGTAGACGTGGTCCACCTGATGGCCCAGTACGCCGCAGACGCAGCGGAACTGACCGCCTTCGATCAGCATTTGGAGAAAGGGCAAAAGCCGTTGCTGCCCGCGCGATAGCTTTTTTCTCGCGGGGCCGTCTCTCTGACGGACTATCAACCAGGGTGCGAAACAATGGCAGGGGCGTCTGTGCTCAAATGAAATAAAAAGTGCTCATCGCACCGGAAAGGATGCTAGCTCTTTCGAAGTCTGTTGGCTCTTCGGTTAACTGATTTATTGCCGATAGAGGACTACTTGGCGGCCTTGACCTAGGCCAATCGTGTATTGCTCCCCGCTAAAACTGGACACCTCAGTTAGGTAAGATCAGGGCCTCCCCAAAAAGGAGGCAACATGGGCAGAAGACCACGCGTAGATCGAACCGCCGAAGAGAAGTGGCAGATCGTGCAGGAAGCAATCAAGAGCGGGAACGTCTCCGAGACGTGCCGGCGACATGGCATCTCACCGTCCCTGTTATATCGATGGAGGGACGAAGCGGAGGCGGGAGCAAAGGCAGCGCTTGGGGGGAAGAGCGCTGCGGCGGGCGAAACCGAGAAAGACCAACGCATCCGGCAGTTGGAACGGACGCTTGGACGAAAATCTCTCGAGATTGAAATCCTAAAAAACGTCGTGGGGGAGTGAGCTGCGGTGAGGCTCACTCCCAGGCACGAGAGATGGTGACGCAGGGCTACCAGGCCACGCTGGTGGCGGCGACCTTGGGCATCAGCCGGTCGAGTTTGTACTACCGGAAGCGTCCGCGAGGCAGTCGAGCCGACCGAACCTACGATGAGCAGATCGTGATGGCGTGCGGGGAGAAGTTGGCATACGGCTATCGGCGAGTCGCGTGGTGGCTTCAACGAAAGAAAGGGCTGCCCGTGAATCGCAAGAGGGTGTTACGGGTGATGCGAGAACGAGGATTACTGGTGCGCTCTCGTCGTCTGCGTGCGCGACGGAAGAAGGAGTGGGGCCGGGTGGAAGCTTCTGAGCCGAATCAGATCTGGCAGTCGGACATGACGAAGATCTGGGCGGGGCCCGCAGTGGGTTGGGCGTACCTGGTGTGCGTGATCGACTGCTGCACGCGGGAGATCGTGGGATGGAATCTCTCGCATCGCTGCCGGACTGAGGACGCGCTGACAGCAGTGGAGCAAGCTGTTCTGGACCGGCTGCCCGAGGGCAGCCGCGCGTCAAATGTGACGCTGACAACCGACAACGGTACACAGTTCACTTCTTCGCGGTTTCTGGAAACGCTTGGGCGCCTTGGCATCACTCACCGTCGTACGGCGTATCATCACCCAGAAGGCAACAGTTACATCGAACGGTTCCATCGCAGCTTGAAAGAGGAGGAAGTCTGGACGGCGGAGTATCGGAGCTTACAAGAAGCGCGAGACGGCATCGCCCGATGGATCGAGGAGTACAATCACGACCGGCCTCACCACGGAGTTCACAATCGCACTCCGCACGAGGCCTTCTTGGCTTTCGCAGCTGTACTAAAAAACGAGGCCCTGACTGTCTAAATTAGCGGGGAGCAATACACAAGCGTATCTAGGATTCCTTCCCGTCCCGGAA
>JBEKBP010000132.1:0-5791 GCA_050015335.1 Candidatus Acidiferrales bacterium
GCCGGACTGCTCTCGCGGTGGAAGAGAAAGCCTTCACGCAAGGGGACAGGTTTTGAGCAGCCGCCGCATGCCCACCAGCATTGGCACATCGATGTTTCCTACATCAATGTGAGTGGCACGTTCTACTATCTGTGCAGCATTTTGGACGGCTACAGTCGTTTGATCGTTCATTGGGATCTACGGGAGTCGATGACGGAAGCGGAAATCGAAGTGATTCTTGAGCGAGCGCGAGAGAAGTATCCGGAAGCGAAACCGCGGATCATTTCCGACAACGGGCCGCAGTTCATCGCTCGGGACTTCAAGGAGTTCATCCGCATCGCGGGTATGACCCATGTGCGAACGTCACCTTACTATCCACAATCGAACGGCAAATTGGAGCGCTGGCACAAATCCCTAAAATCGGAGTGCATTCGCCCACTGACACCATTGACTCGGGAAGATGCGCGACGCCTGATTCAAACCTACGTGGATCACTACAACGGGGTACGCCTTCACAGTGCCATCGGCTATGTGACGCCGCACGATATGCTCGCCGGCCGACAGGCCGAGATCCACGCCGCACGGGATCGCAAGTTGGAGCAAGCACGTAGCCACCGACAACTTCGCCGGCAACAGCAAGCATCACTGCTTGCGCATTCTTCAAACGCGGCTACAATGACTTCGCCAGGTGAAACAGAAGCGGGCCATGCAGGGATGCAACCATGCTGAGGGATAACCTGGTAGAGCTCATCGAGCCGCTGCAAAACAGCGCGGGAACCGACCTTCTCGCGCTGGGCATCTATCACCAGAAACCGGCATCGGACGATAGCCTCTCATGCCTTGAAAATCCCCGCCCCGAAGGGGCGGAATCTTCACTAACGGATAACGTCACCTCTCCATTTCCGGCTGAGCCAAGACACCCAAGACACCGGAGCCAAGAAGGCTGTCGCCTAGTCGCTCCTCGCGAGGAACTTCTCTCTCAACCCTCGATTAAGCGCTCAAGAGACAAATCAAAGGAAACGTCAGCCACCCAACTGGCTGACTCAAGGCCTGATACAGGTGCATCAAAACACCAGTTCTGTTGCGTTCTACGACCTATGGCGTTCGCATTTAAAGGACTTGGGTATGAATGCTTGAAGCGGAAAGTCGAGGGTAATGTTGCATTTCATGGGTCTGAAGAGCCTGTAAAACTGCTGCCTTGGCACGCCATCGTTATAAAACGTGTCCTCTGGCACTCGGGAACGTGACCGGCGTCACAATGAGTTCCCAGTAAGGCAGCGTAAAAGAAAGGCGTGGGTGCAAGGAGTCCACGCCAATGCTCGAAGACGAAAGCAAGAGCTTCATGCGTTTTCAACGGTCATGGCAGAGCGTACGGAGTGAATTTGTCCAAACCGTGCCGGAAGAGATTGCGCTTTGTGAATTTGATTGCCGCAAGGTGAATTGCACAGTCGAAGAATGGAAGATGTGCAAGCGCCGTATCCAGAAAGCCGCGGGAGAACTCAGACCGGCCGCTTGAGGTCCCTTGCCTTCGTCGGGCACTTCGAGACGCTACCGGATGGGACAGCTCATTTTGATTGCTACAACACGCAGGATGCGACCGGGCGGTGCGACCATGTCGCGTTTGCGGCGGGATCGCTGAAAGAAGTGAAGCTCAACAAGGATGGATCGCTTCACCTGGCGACTATTCGTCAAGGGAATTACGATTTCTACGGTCAGTCGACGGATATCCAGAACGTCTATGAATTGATTGCAAGGATGGTCCCGGCAGCGAAGTAGGAGGTTTCCATTCCTCACTTCTTCGCAAACCTCACCGAAATCGAGCAATCGACCAGCCAATCATGGATCCGCTACCGGATACAGATACAGATCATCCGGAGACAGCGAGACCAATTCGCACAACCATCGAGGAGAGAGAACCCTATAGTAAGCTCCATCGGTATGCGATGCCGTTTCACCGCCCTCCAGGCTCACTTCCCATTCGGGAATCGCGGCAAGAAGTTTGAGATCCTGCAGAGATTCATCACTCGATGAGTCAAGCGCAGTCGCAATCTCCTTGGGAGAGCATCTCCCGCGTCCTCCCAGGCCGCGGCGGCAGTCATCGCCGAGGCTCCTTTCTTCCAGTGGAGCTTTGGCTTGGCCAGTAATCCCTGCCAGTCACTTCCGGTCTTGGTCGGGATGAAGATGCGTTTCACGGCATACCTGCATCAGCGTGCTGCTGCGCGAGTCGAGCCAAAAGACTCAATAAGACTTGCAAATCGATCGTGGCGGCGAATTTACGTCAAGTGTTTTGTCTTTGACGTTCTTCCCCAAGTTCAAATATCGCGATAAACTCGCGCCGCGAATATTTTAGCGAGTTCCACGTGTCACTTGGCGATGGCGACGGGTAAAGAGCCGATGTTTATGGAGTTGGAGTCCAGACCGAGCATGCGTTTTGCTGATTGTCCCAGAATCCAACGACCGGACCGAAAGGCAACGTGACCGCATTAAAGGCTTGTAAACTGCACGTGCTGCCGGACACGCAGACGTCGGCACCCTCACACCCGTTCGATGTCACCCAGCCCTTCCAAGGCTGCGGATCGGTGGCCGATTCTAATACCTCGTGAGATGTGGTCATTTGCCAGGCGGTGTAAGGAGCGACGATACTACCCTGCTGTACGACGGACGGCACAGTTCCCATGAGGGGTTGCGGAAGCGGCACCACTGCGTAGAGGACGGTGCCACTATTGAAGTGAAATCCTCCCCAACTGACGGGGAAGTTCGCGAATGGTATGTCCTTCGTGAAAATGAGATAAACCTGCTGGTTGCCCGGGTTCGGGAGTGTTTTGTCGTGGATCCACTTGTCGATTGTCGTTGATAAGCTAAACTCCGCGACCCAATCCTGGCTACCTGCAGCGGAATTCGTGACCCAGATTTGTCCAGTAACATAGTCCGCGCAACAGACACACATCTGGTTACCAATAACCGCGACGGCGTAAACATTCATAATCGTCCCTAAGCACGCCCACTTCACTACGGGCGGAGCGCCAATGTTCAGAGGTCCCCAATTTCCGTTTGGCTGCTGCTGAAAGATACGCCAAAGGGCCGTGGCTCCGTCGAGAACGAATAACTCTAAGGCGCCATTCGACGGGTTCGCCACGACCTCCATCCCCCACATTTGTTGCGGGTCAATTCCGGGGGGCGCGTTCTGTAGCTGCCCGCCACTGACGAGCTGGTTCCAATCGTTCCAGGAGGCACCAAGCGGGACTCCAGCCACAACTACCTGGACTATGTGAAACAGGTTATGCTGGGCGTCCATGCAAAAGGTTTCGAGGGAACCGTCCTGATTGGTTCCGACGACCACCGACTGCAGACCAGGAGGAGGCGGTTGAGTCGGGCCCACGAGCTGGTTGGACGGTCTGAAGATCGTATTGTTGTTTACACCTTGAGCCCGGGTGACCCAGGGTACGCCCCCTTTGTCGATAGCAATCAGCTGCACGAATTGACCGGGATTTATACCCACGGCTATGGCGCTTACTGCGGGCAGGTTCTCGATAACCAGCTGAGTCCAGCCGCCCCAGGTTCCACTGTTATTGGCGTTGCCTTGAGAGCAAGTAAAAATCTGTCCTTGTGGTGTTACCGCGAAGACGCTCATGCAGCCATTTGGCAGGACAATCGGGGTCACCGACTGAAACGCGTTGCCGGCCCCCATACTGACCCATGGGTTGAAAGCGCCGTTGACCTCCCACGTATGGTACAGGTTGCCTGCCCCATCGAGTCCGAACAGTTCCAAATGCCCATCCTGATTGCGAAAAAGTCGAATGGAGGAAATGGCGGCGCCGCTAGGTAGGGAGCCAAGAGATACCCAAACGGCGATGTAAAGTGTACCCTGACCATGGAGCGTGGGAAGCGGACGGAAGCCCGTATAAAAGACTCCGGACGTGGTCACGACAACCATGGTTTGAAATCCTTTGGAGTTCGTTCCGACCTGTATCTGCGACGGGTTCGCTGGCTGGGTCCCCGGTGCTCCCCCCGCAGTCCAGGGAGACCAAAAGGGACCTTGTGAAATCGTCGCGGATGCCCCAACGGTTGCATTGTCCACCTTATATTGAGCTACCGTGGGCATTGGCTGCATAATCGATGGTGGGGCAAGAGCATCAAAACCACCAGATAGATACTCGGCCAGCCCAGTAAGGTACTGCTGCATAACGGATATGTCGGTTCCGGTAAAATCTCCCCAGAACACAGGAATCAAAACAGGGGACTTCAGACTTGGTACTCCACCATTCACCAGTACACTCATGATTGGTCCTCTTTCTTTGAACGCAGCGATCTCGGGTGTAATTAGAGCCAGGCCGCGTGGTACAAACTGGACGCTCAACTACATAACTGTTTTTAACGGACCTCTTATCTCTATCTGAATTTCGTCGGATGATCGGGTGTTTATACACCCTGGTGCATCAACAACTCAAATTATTTATTATATTGCACTTTCCGATTGAGATTACTTCAATGCATACCCATGCAGCATGTGAACTTCATTATTGGCAGAGCATGGATGCCATGCAACTCCTGTGGCAATCGGCTGATTTGTTGCATGTCACATGTGCACACCCGCATTCGCCACAGCTAGCCGAAGGCAAATTCGATCGTTTCATCGTTTCCATGATTTGTTGCGACTAAATCGGGGCGGTACTTGAGCGGCCTGAATTTAGGCGCGACAGCTGTACTAAGAAGCGTTCCGGTGTCAGCGCCCAATAAGCCTCCGTCGAAGTCAGGCTCGCGTGTCCAAGATATGCCCCAAGGAGCGGCCTTCCCTTGCTACAGAGCAACCTCCTTCGCGATTGGCTCCACAAGCTCAATGTCGAGGGTTTCCATACCTTTCGACGTTTCAGGACATCCACGCTCAGGAAGGCAAGATTGCCCTGGGATTTGGAAAAGTTCTGGATCGGCCACGCTAACAGAGATGTGACCGACAAGTATGCGGAACAGTTGAAGGAAGATGTCGAATACCGGCAAGATTGGGCTGAGAAAGTCGGCCTTGGATTTACCCTGGGGCCCTCCAACGTGGTGCCGATGAAAGGCAGGAAGGCAGCTTAGTTGGACCCTATGGACCCCACTTCGATGTTGCAAATCCCCGCTAAGCGCAGCACAATCAACGTATTCCCCGGTAGCTCAATGGTAGAGCATTCGGCTGTTAACCGAAGGGTTGCTAGTTCGAATCTAGCCCGGGGAGCCACTTCCTCTTTTGCGTCAATCAGTTAGGGACACCTTCCAGTCGCTCCCGTTCTGCTTCGGGCGACCGTAGTAACAACGTAAGCTCACCTTTTCGAGATCCGCCATGTCCGACATTTTACCCCGGGTGTCATACGCCAACGAACCTCATATGCAGAGCTTGGATCGTTCGCACCGGCCGTGAAAAATCTCCAATCTGGGTCGCTTTACCCTCACTGGCAGAAAAACGATAGGTCCTTATTGTAGATTTCTGCGAGTTGCTGAAGCTCCGCGAAATCCACACGGCTCTCGCCGAGTTCACACTTTTGAAATGAATATCGGGTCTCCATGAAAAGCAGCCGCGATGAACTATCAATGTTGGGTGCAACTCAAGGCTTTGCACGCCTTGGTGACATCGCGCAATTGATCAAACGGCTCGCTCCTCCGCGTCCGCCGCATGCTCTCGACTATCAAAAAATCTCGCTAGCGCGAATTTCTCACAATAAATAGAAAAAGGCTGTCGCTTCATGGCATAACTCTTTTGTTCAGGAAGAAATTCTGCCAAGGAGGAGCAACAGCCTTATGAGCTCAGAGTGTAACCAGTTTGGCTTCGGATTTCATC
>JBEKBP010000133.1:0-4890 GCA_050015335.1 Candidatus Acidiferrales bacterium
TGAGGTGTCGGTGCCCGATTCCCGTCCCGCCGTCGTAGCCACCCCCTTTAAAAAGGTCCGAGGAGCCCTCACACCGCGGGGCATGCCCTTTGTGAGTGCACGGGTCGGATCTGGTGCGGCGATTGCATTGGACAATGCCCACTGATTCAACGGATGGCCCAGGTCAATGCCAGCAGGATTGAGTTGCGTTTTATCGAGCGGCCAAAGGAGGGTGAGTTAATCCCCCCAATTGCGCATCAACGGCGGCAATCGTGTGCCAGTTGTTATTTTCTTGTCTGAAGATAACGAATGGTGCGCCACTGCTGGAGATCGCACGATCAACCGCTATCGCGCCATGACCCGCCGCAAGATTGATCCGCTTTGCCTGACCGGGATCGTCGCACCCGAGAGAGAAGGACTCGACGCCACCCTGGGCGATTGGGTGAACGAAGTGGAACGCGTGCAATTGATGCTCCGGCTCACACCCGACTTCGCCAAAAATACCAAGACTAGCTTGTTGGGTTGTAACGACCGCGACGATACGAGGTTCCGGCGCGGGAAAAGACTGTCGCCAAGGTGCACTCCATCGAACGGGGACGCTGGGTTCCCATCTGCGGTAAGCGCGTTCGGGAATCCCACCGCAGATTTCCGATTTGGCGGGAACACTTGAAACCCATCACGAGATAGTGCTTGGCAAACTTCGATGTGGGCCGAATCACTGAGAAGCCGAGCGCCATTTTCGTATTAGTTAAGCCCTTTGTTTGTCGATACCGTATGAGGAGGTGTTGCGAGGAGTGAAGAGGGGTATTCGAGGGTCGAGCCCTCCATACGCAAGATAAAGACAACACCAGAACCTAAAAGCCTTCTTTTTGTATTTTTCTTCTGTTGCGACCGTCGCACCTTTGATCCTGCTGTGTAATGCTGCTCGGAATCCTCAACCTCAATTACCGTGCGGTAGCGGGGTCAGTTTGGATGGCCCCACGCTGGATGGTGATGCTCGGATACGTCATCGGGCATATCACGCAATGGTGCCCGCTAGATTTTCAAGCCCGGCGCGATTACGGATGGTGACTGTCGCACCCTTAATTGCCAGTAATTGCCGGTTCTTAAATTCACTCAGGAGACGAGTAACCGTTTCTCGGGTCACCCCGATCATTCCCCCAATTTCCTCGTGCGTCAGCCCGATCTGGAGACGATCCTCGCTCCGACCATGGCTGGCTGACCAGCCAAGCAATAAACGGGCCAGTTTTTCGGAAGCAGGACGCGAAAGCGCCAGCGACTGCACCAGTTCGTGCTCATCATAGTGGCTGTCAATCAAGAGTTTCGCAATCCTCATAAAAGCTTCACCGTTCATTTGCAAGAAGTGTGCGAACAAGGAGCGAGGGACAAAGGTCACCTCCGCTTGTTCCGTTACTTCAGCGGTCACCTCATAGGGCTTGCCTGACAGAGCTGCGTGAAGCCCTAAGAGTTCCCCCGGCTGAGCAATTTTCAGGATGACTACCTTGCCGTCCCGAGAGCAGATGGAAAGTTTCACCTGCCCGCTGGAAAGGACAAAGATACCGCGCACCGGCTGGCCTTCTACGAACAGCACTGCGCTTTTCGGATAATTTACGGGAGAGGTGGAAGAGTCCAGCACTTTGAAAGCACTTGCTGACAAGTCACAAAACACCTGGCCTTTGTGCGTAAGACAGGCTAGGCCGCTTTCAACGACTCTAAGTCCATTAGGGGATCGCACGATTGCTCTCACCTTTCTTGCCAAGTTTCCATTTTGGACTCCTGAGTGTGCTGGTTGTCTGTACTGTTTAGAACACTTTTAGGAATTGGCCGAAAACCGGGAGCAATACGACTTTCGCCTATTTGTATTTGTCTAGCGTCTAGCCGCTTTATCGAGAATGTGGTTGCCTATATTCGTGAAGCAGTTATTTTGTGGTCGTGGCGGAAGAGAATACGGCGGAAAAACTGGTGCAGCTCAAGCGAAAGGTCAAAGCGCTGGAAAGAGAGAACGAACGGCCGCGGCGGTTATTGGAAGAGGCGCCGCGGGCCGGGAAGCGACAAGCGGCGCCCTTTTCGCGACAGGAACCCAAAACCGATCCGCAAAAGCCCGGACGCAAAGCAGGAAAGCAGTATGGGTGCCGATATCGTCGGCCCCTTCCCGAGCACGTCGATGAGATCATAGAAGTACTGTTGCCGGCCGGCTGTCCGCGACGCGGAGGCAGACTGGAAGAATGCGAGACCGTCTCCCAATTCCAGACGGAAATGAGCGCCTGATATTCAGCCGACCGGGCGCGAATCTGCTGCATAAGAGCTTCGTGTTCGAGGGTACCTAGCCTTACCCGTTCTTGCTTTTTTAACAATTGTCGGATGCGTTCTAGTTTGTCAAGAATTTCGGCATCTGCCCCCTCCCGGGCCGTTGCCCATCTTGTGATTCCTCGCTGGAAGCGAGACTTATAGCATCGAATCAAATCCGGTCCTGTCTTCGATCATGAATCGCACCTATTTATATGCCAGGGATTTTCAATTTGAGAAAGGAATGGCCATCCATTTCGGCAACCGGCAACAAGTCTGCCACTAACGTGCATTCTGCAGCGGAAATCGCGGCGACTCCTTCCACAACGTCCCTGTTCTCAACGGCTGGAATTGGCAAAGACATTGCCCCGAACGAGTTATTGTAGAAACCTAATGCGCCTTGGCGGACCTCCGCTTTGCGGGCCGGGACAATGGCGCCATAAATCCCTCCCCGACAGGATTCAGGATCGTCTCGCGTAAAATCCTGTCGATGGCACTCAAAGCACTTGCATCAAGCTTCCATCCTTCGATGCCGTCCACGGCCGATATCTGTGCAGGACGGCGCGCGCCCCAAAGAGCCACCGTCACTCCCGGCTGATCGAGCACCCAGCGCACGGCAAGATCCAGCACGCGCTTGCCGTAATGCTCCTGGGCGAACTGGTCGAGGCGTTCCACAGCTCTCAAATACTGAGCATAGGTGGGCGGCCGGAACTTAGGATCGGTTTTGCGCAGGTCATCGCCCTGAAACACCGTGTCCGCGCTCATCCTTCCGCTGAGCAAGCCGCGACAAAGAGAGCCGTATGTGAGTGCAATGATGTTATTTTCGCGGAGGTAAGGAAGCACGTCACCTTTGCTTTGACGTTCAAAGAGGTTATACGGAGGTTGATCGAAGTGCAGGGGTGCAACCGAACGGAACCGCTCCATATCGGCCGGCGAATAGTTGCTTACGCCGATGGCGCGAATCTTGCCCTCGCGGTACAACTGATTCATCGCTTCTGCGGTCTCTTCGACCGGAATGCCGGGATCGGGCCAGTGCACTTGGTAGATATCGATATAATTCGTTTGGAGGCGGCGCAAGGAATCGTCCACCTCCTTCAGAATTCGCGCGCGGGACGCATTGCGGAGCACCAGTCCCTTCAACCACTGAAGGCCGACCTTGGTGGCAATGATTACTTTGTCTCGACAGCCAAGCTGCGATATGGCTTGGCCGACAATTTCTTCGGAGTGGCCAAAGCCATAGACCGGGGCACTATCCAAAATGTTAATTCCCTTGTCCAGCGCCGCCTGGATGGTGCGGATGGATTCGCGGTCGTCGGCGCCGCCCCACATCCAGCCACCCATGGCCCAGGTGCCGAGCCCGATCCGCGAGACATTTAGATCGATCCCAGGAATAGTCGTAGTTTCGATGGAATTGCTCCTCCTAACGCGCGGCGTTCGCCACAATGCCTGAGTACCGTTCCTTCTATCCCACGGGTATACAGCAACGACTTCATCTGACCCAAGTTTTCTTTCCCGTGGTGTGTTTATTCACTAAATCGTAAAATGTACGCGATAACTTCAACATCGGCTGAATCGGGTAGCAGCAGCGACATAATCGGACACTCTATGACGCCCGAAATCGATCGAGAGAGCTATCTGCGGTGGCAAGAATTCGCAATTACTCAGCGGGGATACACCATCCAACCTGTTCCTTACATTGACGGCCGCTACCAGTCAAGATGCAGCTGAATCCCTGTTGTTGAGATTCCCACTCTAAGTCACCAAGTTCTGGCGGAGATGGTCGGGACTACGCGCCCGAGAGTCAATCTGTTCATGAATCGATTCAGGAATAAGTGATTCATAGATTACGATGGGGGAGTGGAAGTGCACCGATCGTTGCGGAAGGTTCTAAGGCCAGCATAAGAAGGAACCGCCTCGGCATATGTCGGAGGGACCGTTGTGATGATCCGAATTCCGGTCATCTGCGACTCCGACCAGCCATTACGGGCAATAGTGCGACATCAATAAGCAGGTTTCAACTCGATGGAGACGTGTTGTTTGACGTAATTGGGGGAAAATATGAAAAGCTCTCTTATCTTACGTGTCGGCCTCCTGCTGGCAGCGGGCCTGTCCATACCTGTCTGGGGCCAGACTCAGAATTCGCGCCCGGCAAATCCCGGCAGCATAAACTACGTCGAAGGCCAGGCATCCGTCGGCGACGAAACCCTGAATTCCAAGTCAATCGGTTCGATTGAACTGGAGAAGGGCCAGTCGCTCAGCACTCAGTCTGGCAAGGTGGAAATTCTGCTGACGCGGGCGTGTTTCTGCGCGTCGCCGACAACAGCTCCGTGAAGATGATCTCACCCGATCTGGCAACACCGAAGTCCAGTTGGACAAGGGCCGCGCCATGGTCGAAGTGTTGGACATCCGCAAGGAAAATAACATCCGAATTGACCAGAACGACGTAAGCACGAAGCTGCTCAAGAAGGGACTCTATGACTTCGACGCGGACCACGAGCAGATTCGCGCGCTCAAAGGTGCTGTGGAGGTTCACGTAAAGGACCAAAACATCAAGGTGACCGATCGGCGAGCGCTGGCCCTGAGCGCCCCCGGCAAGCTGAAAGCGCAAGACTACGACACGCTTCG
>JBEKBP010000134.1:0-4821 GCA_050015335.1 Candidatus Acidiferrales bacterium
TCTCGAATGGATCGTCATGGAGCATTTTATAAGAATGTTGCCTGATATGTTATCTTTTAGCACCGACCCAACCGAAGTAATGGTTGGCTTCTGGTCCCGGCATACTTTGCCCGTGACATTTACGCATCTGAGTTTCCCGTTTCACTTGCCACATTACTTACCAGTAGCCGACACTAGTTCAACAAGGCGAAATCCTTTTCAATGGAAATGCAGTGAGAAACACACTTGTAGCTCCCCCAACGCATGCTTTTCAGTCGATATTTGAATCGGCCCCCGCCCTGTGTCTCGTCTTGACACCTGACTTCAACATTGTCGCAGTGAGCGATGCCTACCTGCACGCAACAATGACAGAACGCGACGAGATTCTAGGCCGGGGAATCTTCGAAGTTTTCCCGGACAATCCCGATGATCCCACAGCCACTGGCACGCGTAACCTAAGAGCTTCTCTAGAGCGAGTTCTGCATAGCAAAAGTTCCGACACCATGGCAGTCCAAAAGTACGATATCCGCAAGCCCGAGTCAGAGGGAGGCGGATTTGAGGAAAGGTTCTGGAGCCCGGTCAATTCCCCCGTTCTCGGTCTGCACAAGGAAATCGCGTATATCATCCATAGTGTCGAGGATGTGACTGAGTTCGTCCGCCTGAAGCAGCAAGGAATCGAACAGCAGAAGCTCAACGACGAACTGAAGGGGGAAGAAAGATTTCACAAAGCGTTCAATGCGAACCCGGAACCAATTTCGATCGCTACCCTCGACGAAGGCCGCTACATCGATGTGAACGAGAGTTTTCTTCGCATTACGGGATACAGGCGTTCTGAGGTTATCGGACGTACATCCTTGGAACTAAAGTTTTGGGAGAGTCCCGAAGATCGCTCCCGCTTTGTCGAGATGCTCACCAAACAGGGCTCAGTACGGGATCTTGAAATTACTTTCCGCACGAAGCTTGGTGAACGGCGCACGGCGCTGGATTCGGCTGAGCTCATCGAGGTTGCCGGACAGAGATGCTCCATCGCTATTTTTAAAGACATTACCGAACGGAAGCTCCTGGAGAAACAACTCCGACAATCGCAGAAGATGGAAGCCATTGGCCAGCTCTCTGGTGGAATCGCACACGATTTTAATAATTTGCTGGGGGTGATTATTGGCTACAGTGACCTTCTCGAAGAAGGACTACCTCAAAACGACCCGCTGCGCAAGAAGTGTGGACAGATCAAAAAGGCAGGCCAAAGCGCCGTCTCCTTGATCCGCCAACTCTTGGCTTTCAGCCGCCAGCAGGTGCTTGAGCCACGAGTTTTGGACCTTAATTCCATTGTCCTCAATCTAGAAAAGATGCTTCGGCGTCTGATTGGCGAGAATATTGAATTTAGCACTGCCTTGGACCCGGAACTGGGACGCATAAAAGCAGATCAAGGTCAAATTGAACAGGTCATCATGAATCTGGTTGTCAACGCTCGTGACGCGATGCCACAGGGTGGAAGGCTGACGATTGAAAGTGCCAATGTCCAATTGGACGAAGACTACGCCCGTCAACACTCTCCGCTAATGCCGGGGCCGTATGTGCTCTTGGCAGTCTCCGACACTGGTATAGGAATGGACGCCGAGACCCAGGGCCGCATATTCGAACCATTCTTTACTACGAAGGAGGTTGGCAAAGGGACGGGTTTGGGTCTTTCGACTGTTTACGGCGTTGTTGCACAAAGCAATGGACATATTTGGGTCTATAGCGAACTAGGGCACGGCACAACATTCAAAATCTACTTACCTCGGACGAGGGAAGCTTACAACGTGGAGCAACCAAGCGCGGATTCAGCTCCATTGTTGCGGGGTACAGAAACAATACTGCTCGTTGAGGACGAGGAGGCGCTCCGAGAGCTGACGTACAACCTACTCTCAGATAGCGGATACACAGTACTTAAAGCGGAGCACCCTGACGTAGCCATAAAGATCGCTCGGGAGCATAGCGGTACGATCGACCTGTTGCTCACTGACGTAGTCATGCCAGGAATGAGCGGACCTGCATTGGCCGAGAATTTGGCTCCGATAAGACCTGAGATGAAGGTGATCTGCATGTCCGGCTACACAGGCTTCGCGCATCGGAGGCTCCTCGATCCCGAAAAGCCCCTTCTAGCCAAGCCTTTCACGCGGGAGGCGCTGCTTCGCAAGCTGCGCCAGATACTGGATTCGGAAAGAGCGGCAAATTAGATCGGCTAGTGCCTGGTCAAACGCCCTAATTGTCCAAGTAAAGTGACACTTTAAAAATGGGGCTGCGAACGCCGATCTGAGCGTGCAGCTCGACTTTGCCGTCCCGGTATTCGATAGTGAGCGTTTTAGAGCACGATTCGCAGAGCCAGAAGTGTTCAGCCGCATGTGAACCCTTGCCCTTCGGATGACGAAGATGGAACAGTCGTCCCCGTCGAAGCGCGAACCTCGCGCCGCATTGTAGATTCGCGCATTTCGATACCCGTTCCACCCGTTTGCCCACTCCGGTTCTGTTCGGCCTACAATTTGGTTCAGCCGCCGAGTTTCGGGCTGCTCATTCAAGTTGCCGCTTCGATGCTTCCGCGTCTTTCTGGATACGGAGCTTGCATATCTTCCAATATTCGATGGTGCAATCGGCACTGTGTTCACAATCACAAAACACGAGCCAGAAGCTTTCGCGTCACTATGCTTTATCGCCACAGCCCTATCGTCCTGCACTTCTCGTAGTCCAGATGGCGCACCATGTATGGAAATAGCCAAATTCCATCTGTCACCTTCAATTACTGCTACTCGCTGCGTTTGACGGTGATCGAGGTCACGGTGCTTTGTGACGGCTGGCATAGCTCTTTTGGAAAAACAAATAGAGAGTGAGGTCGAACGAGTTCAACGGGAGTGAGCAGGAAGGGACAGCGGCACAAAGAGGCCGACTCCAAACGCTCCGCTTGCACAAAGTTTGACCGTTGACCCGTTCCTTCAAGGGGAACAGAACCAAGGGCGGCCCTCACGCTGGGGCCGCCTTCTTTTTGCCGCTGAGCCCTTGCCCGATTCCGTATCCCACAGTCGGCGCTTCCGGCATGAGTGGGTCAATGCGATGTTGTTTACGTCACAGTGGCCCGCTGACCTGCTGTGTTGGCATGCCGTTCGTGGCGTATGATTCCAGCCCATCATAAAGTGACCGATCAAAATCCAAGAGTTTCGATGCCTTCCTGCTGCGAGGACCCCTTCTTGATTCGCGAAAGAATGGAACCACAAAGGCTTTTCCGCCAAAAGCCCATCGGAAACGGCAGACACGAATATTACAATTGCGAGAACTGCGGAAGCCATCTGCAATTTATCTACTCTGGGAAGGACGAACTGCTCGACCGCAGGATATATTAAGCAGGACTCAATTTCTCCAACTCATCCGGGCTGAGACATTCCGTATATCCTAATTGCCTGGCAGGCTCAAACCAAGAATGAACACCGTAAATTGCCAGATCAGGCTGATTCGGAGCCCCTAAAGTCATACGGTCCCGACGACAGGATTGGCAGAGAATGAGCCGAAGTTTCGGGACCTGGAGTCGTGGACCCGCCGCAAACGTGGATCGTTCAAGTCAAAAAGTGCGGTTACCTGACTTGGAAATGCGGATGCCGGTGTTTGTGATGATGCCCCGGAGCCGCACCCAGCGGACCCGCCAGCGCGGAAATTGCAACCAGACCCAATAGCATCGCGAAAAGCTTAGAGCGCCAAGAAGTCATAATGATCCTCCACAGGACGAGTACGGTGATCATAGTGCAAAACCGAGTTTGCGGGATGAAGAGGTTACGGCTCGGGTGCCGATGTGGTATCTAACTCGCCTTGGCTCGGGCGTTCGCTCTTGAAGATTTGTGTCGCATGAAATCGGCGACATCATATTCGTATCGCTTCCCACAATTCGTGCAGTTCACGGCAGTGCGACGCAGCCGCCCGAAATAATCGAAGGACGCTCCGCATTTCGCGTTCTTGCAACGGAGTATCCAAAGGCTGTCTGAGCGGACGGCGGGATGATAGCACTTGGTGCAACGTTGCGTCAGAGCGCGTCAGTTAGGCTTTACGGACAACGTACGGACAATTGAGAGGGGAAAAATATCGGTCCTTAGTCCCGAAGCGACACCAGATTAAGCACTTAGGATTTTCGTTACGCTGGTTCGGGACCAGGAGGCCGGTGGTTCAAATCCACTCGCCCCGACCACTATCCCCTCTCTTTTCAATGCTTTACGACTTTGCGGTGTAATTGTTCCCGATGGAATTTGTAGCGCACGTAGCGCAAATAAGCCCCGTTCCCGTTTCCGAAACGTCCGGCAAAACGAATCCGAGGCCCACTTTTTTTGCCCATTTCTGCCGAAACTCCACGTCCTCCGTTAGCTGCTTTGCGTAGCGTGACGACATGTCTGGGTTGTCGTGTGCCATCCAATAGTCAATCAGGAGTTGCCGCACTTCGTTCTTTTCCACAATTTCCACATAGGTATGGTGCTGCGGGAAGTGTCGAATGACCTTCAAAGCCAACCTTGATTTGTCACCAAACCAGTTGAGAGGAGATGAGATACGCATAATGCGTCTTATACACGCATTTCCGGGGCAGGGGTCAAATAATCCGAAATGCCATAGGACCCTGCGGGGCTCTCGCAGGCCGGTGCGGGAAAAGGCTGTCGCCACCGGCACTGAATCGAACGGGGACGATGGGTTCCCATCTGCGGTAAGCACGCATCGATTTCGCAAAGCGTCTCGAAGCTGGCGTATAGGTAATTGGAAACACGGTTCTTTTCGGTCTCCTGGGTGGGCTTCTCATTTTTGCAAATTTCGTAAAGCCCTTGACAGAACCCATTT
>JBEKBP010000135.1:0-4799 GCA_050015335.1 Candidatus Acidiferrales bacterium
CGACGCGGGAGGAACGGATGATCCAGCGGCAAGCCCTGGCTGGAATGCTCTGGAACAAGCAAATCTATCTTTTCGATGTAAATCTCTGGCTCGAGGGCGACGATCCGAATGGCCCTCCTCCGGAATCCCGCAAAGTCATTCGGAATTACCACTGGCGGCATTTAAATTCATCGCGTGTCCTGATGATGCCGGACAAGTGGGAATATCCGTGGTTTGCATCGTGGGACTTGGCCTTTCAATGTCTCACCCTGGCTTTGGTCGATCCGAGAACGGCGAAGCACAACCTGTGGGTGCTGCTGTTTGAGCAGTTCCAGCACCCCAACGGGCAGATTCCGGCCTACGAGTGGGAATTCTCTGATCTGAACCCTCCCGTGCAGGCCTGGGCCGCGTGGCGAATCTATGCGTTGGAGCGAGCGAAAGGAGGAAGAACCGATCGGCCTTTTCTGGAAAAGTGTTTTCACAAGCTTCTGATCAATTTTGCGTGGTGGGTCAATAAAGTGGACAGTCAGGGACTCAACGTCTTTGAGGGCGGATTTTTGGGACTCGACAACATTACCGTTGTTGACCGGAGCGCAAAACTGTTTGACGGTGCGATCATCGAACAATCGGATGCTACAGGCTGGATGGCATTCTTCTGTCTGCACATGATGCGGATTGCTCTGGAGCTTGCCCGCGAAGATTCTGCTTACGAGAATCTGGCGATAAAATTCTTCGAGCATTTCATCGGTATCGCCGCCGCCATGAAGAAGATGGGAGGAAGAGGGCTCGACTATCAGTTATGGGACCAGGAGGCCGGGTTCTTCTACGACGTGTTGCGCTATCCGAACGGCGAGTCGCACAAATTTCGCGTGCGATCGCTGGTGGGGCTGATACCGATGTTTGCGGTGGAATTTCTTCCCGACGACGAATTGAGACACTTGAACTATTTTCCAAAGGCATTGAATTGGTTTATCAAGAATCGTCCCGAAGCGGTGGGAAACGCGTGCTACACCGAGGTGCGCGATGGAGCCCAGGGTCACGTGCTGTCTATTTTGGACCGCTCTCAGCTGGCTCGAATCCTCGAACGGCTGATTGATCCCGAGGAATTTCTGTCCGACTACGGCACTCGCAGCCTCTCGAAGCATCATCAACACTTCCCGTTCGTATTTGGGAACAGTGAGGTGCGCTACTCACCAGGAGAAGCAGACGCAAAAATCAAGGGAGGGAACTCCAACTGGCGCGGCCCGATCTGGTTCCCCACGAGCTATTTGATTATCGAATCTTTGATGAAGTTCAGCAAAGCGTTCGGCGAAGACTTCCGCGTCGCGGGGTGCGGCAGGAATGGAACACCTCTCTCTTCTAAAGACATTGCGCGGGAAATTGGGCAGCGGATGATTGGGTTGTTTCGCAGAGATGCGTCGGGAAAGAGACCCATCTTCGGTAATGTTCAAAAGCTCCGAGAGGATCCGCACTGGCGTGATTATCTGCTCTTTTACGAATACTTTCACGGGGAAACGGGCATGGGACTGGGAGCCAGCCATCAGACGGGCTGGACCGGCCTTGTCGCCAACCTGATTGACGAGTGGTGCAGGTAACTGCCTTTCTCCTTAGAATTTCGATCTGGTAGTCGACCCACCAGCGCCTGGGCCGGTAAGGAATGCAAGCGCGGGGGGATAAGGACGAACCTTCCATGCCTCAGTATGACTTGATTGTGATCGGCGGTGGCCCGGCAGGAGAAAAAGGGGCTGCGCAGGCGGCTTATTTTGGCAAAAAGGTCGCCCTGGTGGAGCAAAGCCCCCAACTTGGCGGAGCCTGCATCAACACGGGAACACTCCCGAGCAAAACGTTGCGGGAATCCGCGTTGTATTTCTCCGGGCTGCGACAGCGGGGGCTCTATGGCATCGACTATTCGCTGCGGGAAGGCCTGACGGTCCATGACTTCATGCACCACAAAGACGAAGTTGTCGAATCGGAACGAAATATCGTACGGAAGAACATCGCAGGGCATTCCATTGAGCTGTTCATCGGGAAGGGCCAATTTGAAGACGCTAACAACCTGTCAGTACTGTCGAAAGAAGGACCTGCGACGCACCTTTCTGCGAACGTTTTCCTGATCGCGACGGGCTCTCGCCCACATCGGTCGTCCGACATTCCTTTTGACGATACGTCCATATTCGACTCCGACACGATTTTGGAAATGAATCTGATCCCGCAGAGTCTGGCGGTCGTAGGCGGAGGTGTGATCGGTGTGGAGTACGCGTCTATTTTTGCCGCGCTGGGCGCCAAGGTCACGCTGCTCGATAGCCGGGATCGATTGCTTCCGTTCCTGGACGCCGAGATATCCGAACTGCTGCGCAGGCGTCTGGAACAGTTGGGGGTGAGACTTTGCCTTCAGAGCCGCTCTGCGCATTTCGAGAAAACCGCCAGCGGAATTCGCATCGAGCTTGTCTCCGGCGAGTGCATCGAGGCACAGACGGCCCTGTTCGCCGCGGGAAGACGCGCAATGGTGGAAGGACTCTGTCTTGAGAACGTGGGGCTTGCAGTAAACAAACGGGGATATCTGGAGGTCAACGAATTTTACCAAACCTCGTCGCCCAACATCTATGCCGCGGGCGATGTCATCGGTTTCCCGGCGCTGGCTTCCACCTCCATGGAGCAAGGGCGGGTGGCGATGTGCCACGCTTTCGGATTTGAGTACAAGAAACGCCTGGCGCACATGCTGCCGATGGGAATCTACACGATCCCGGAGATTTCGAGCGTTGGCGAGACCGAAGAATCTTGTCGAGAACAACACATTCCCTATGCAGTGGGACGCGGACACTACGCGAACAACGCGCGAGGGCAAATCATTGGGGACACCTACGGCCTCCTGAAACTCATATTCCGCCGGGATGACCGGAAAGTGCTTGGCGTGCACATCATCGGCGAGAGCGCAACCGAGTTGATTCACCAAGGTATGACCGTGCTTGAGATGGGGGATACCGTCGATTCATTTATTGAACAAGTCTTCAACTATCCAACGCTCTCAGAAATGTACAAATACGCCGCCTACGATGGGCTGGGAAATCTCGCCGGACACAAGCTCCGGGAAGGATGAAGATAGTCTGGGCAAGTTAACTGAACCTGCCGAGGCCTGGCTCGCTTGAGCGAGATATTTCTCACGCCTACTTGAAATCGGCCGACGTGCCCTTGGAGATCGCTCGCAATCAATTTACTCGTGTGCCCTGATGCGCGATCTCGTGTGACGGGAAAATTATTCCGCTTCCATCCTAGTGCGCGCGGGCCGGCGGAGAAACGCTGTAAAGAGGGCCATGTTCCCGGTCGAGGCGAGCAAGGCGAGCAAAACAAACTTGACATTTAGAGAAGGGACGATAAGATTTCCACTACTTTGGCGCCACAAATCGGTTGGTTGCCGAGGCTTTGATTAACTCGGAAGAGTTATGTGACTTTGAAGAGTTGGCTTTTTAGGTAAGGTCCTTTCACACATTGTTTTTGGGTTTGTATCTCTTGAAAGAGCTTGGGCGAAAAGACGTTTCATCGCGAAATCGGAAGGTATTTTAAGAACCTCCTAGGCACTCAGACAGCGCCGGTTCAACAGCTAAATATCTAGGCGTCCCGATGTGTGAAATTCCGCGTCGTGGTCGGCGGAACCTACGATGAAAAGTCTATCGGTGAACGACGATCCTTTTCGGGGCAGGTTTCAGAAGATTGGCCCACCTTTTGCCTTCTTCCTCGCTGTCGCTTGGGCATTGGCTTCCTCGCTGGGGGTTTCCGCTCAGGAACCTCGTCGGATCCCGGGACAAAGGCCCTCACAAACAGGATCGGTAGCCGGTACGATTCACGATCAAGAGGGGCGAGCGGTCTTGGGTGCGACGGTCCAACTTCGTGCCCGCCAAGCGCCAAGCGTTTTCAGTGCGCAGACCGACGGCGAAGGCATTTACCGCTTCAATAATCTCCCGTTGGGGGATTACGACGCAACGGTTACCGACGACGGTTTTATGTCCGCCTCGGCCGTGCTGAGCATCCGGCCGGACGAACTGCAGGTTCTAGATTTTCAACTGAAATCGACCGCTCCTGCCTTGGAACTGTCCCCTGGCCCTGTGGGAATTCCGGGCGCGGCGCGGACGGCCCCGCTACCTCCTGCCGACGACACAGGTTCATACCCGATCTTTCGGATGCCCGAGCCCGAGAACTCACCGGTTCTTGGAACTCCCGAAGTCGTGCCGCGGGATAAAGACAATTTCGCGGTCGAACCGTTTCGGTGGACGGTGGAGATGCCGGAATGGCAGAGATACGGAAAGGGCGGCGAATTTCCCTACGTCGCCCCGCATTGGTACGACCCGTTTAATCGGAATCGTCTCAAGGGCGACGTGCCGATCTTTGGCCAACGCTGGTTTTTCGATTTCACCGGGACGAGCCTCACGCAGGTGGACGTGCGCCGCTTACCAACACCCAGCAACGTATCGGCGGAGGAGCCCGGAAGCCAGAATTTCTTTGGACGGGGCGAAGAGGCGTTCCTCGATCAGTCCTTCCGTCTGTCGTTCGATCTGTTTCGAGGCGACACATCGTTCCGGCCCATCGATTTTCGCATGCGGTTCACACCCGTGGTGGATCTGAATTTCTTGCAGACGCGCGAGCGCGGCATTGTCAACGTAGATCCACGGGCCGGAACCAATCGCTTTGACACGCACACGGGAATACAGGAGGCGTTTCTCGAGGCCAAGATTCATGACCTGAGCCCCAATTTCGACTTCGCGTCCATTCGCCTCGGGATACAGGGCTTCAGCAGCGACTTTCGTGGGTTCATCTTCGTCGATGAG
>JBEKBP010000136.1:0-4733 GCA_050015335.1 Candidatus Acidiferrales bacterium
CAGAACGACAAAATTTCGTGCCCTACTAATGTCATGAAGGGTGCTGAGTTTCGACTAGTCGGAGTAGGAACGCGAAGGCTGTTTGGGAACAGATCCCAGTTTCTTGAGCAGGAAACACTAGGTCAGCAACTCGCCGATGAATTTATTTTGGGTGATCCGTCGGACGAAAACCTTCAGTTCGGAAATCGGGCAATCGTAGAGTATATGAAAGAATTGAAAGAGAATCCTAACGATTTAGGGGCTATCGACAATCTTGCCACGCTTTTGTTTCAAATGGCTGCCCAACCTTTTGACATGGCAAAAGCGGAGCAGGCGAAAAGTTACTTCCAGGAGCACATCCGGTTAGAACCGCAAAATCCAGAACCCTATGTCTGGGTAGGTGCGATTGACTGGATTTTGGAAGTCCGGGCGAACGATGACCTGAGCGATACTGATAATCTGGGAGACTTCGGAAAAGCGATCAGGGACGTTGGAACGATTCCTACTTCGGTTCGAGCGGAGTACGTGCATAGGTACGGCGTGATAGCTGACGAGGGAATTAACGACTTGCAGAAGGCCATCGCTATCGATCCTTTCGATCAAGATGCAGTCCTTTATCTTCAACAGCTCTACCGGATCAAAGCCGATTTGGTGGAGACGCCAACCGAGCGGAGCAATCTAATCGCACAGGCAAACGACGTGATTCCCAATGCGAATAAACAACGACAATCCATCGGCAGTAGAGGGTACCGCCCGCACTTTAACCCTGCCCCTTCAGTTAATTCAATCACCTATTGGCTTCCGGTCCATGCGACCACGCCGTCAGCCCCACCAATGCCCGAAGGAACGAGCGGTACGGCACCGCCTATGATGCAACCTCTCTTATCCCTAATCTTATTCCTAAACCCGGATGTAGGCCCCTATCCGAATGCAGGTACCAGTGGATACGGTAGTCCAGCCTGCCTTTATTGCCCGCAACCTCAATTCACAAAGGAGGCAGCGGATGCAAAATATCAGGGAACAGTTCTACTTATCGCCATCATTACTGCAGATGGCCGCGCTGTAGATATCCGCATAGCAAGGGGATTGGGTCTAGGTCTAACTGAAAAAGCTGTCGAAGCGGTCAGTACTTGGCGATTCCGTCCGGCTCTGGGTCCTGACGGTAAGCCGGCGGCTGTTCGACAATCAATTGAAGTGACGTTCCGCCGATACTGAGAGAAACGAAGGCGGGAAATGTCATATTGTGCCAGTTGTTCGCATATGGTCGCATTTAAAGAAACATCCACAAAAAGCAAGAATGCCAAGATCATAACTGTGTTGCCTAAGAAAATACGGTACCCCTCACATAAGCAGCACTATGGTTCAGGTTTGCGCTGGTTGCTGCATCCCTTTGTTGGCCCTTACTATCGGAACTATCCGAGCACAAAGCTCGTCGGATCTGGCGAAAGTGGATCTTGCAGTCCTTCAGCAACGGGCTGCCGCGGATGATACTGTAGCGCAGGTAAAGTTAGCCGACCGCCTTCGATCAGGCATCGGCCTCGCTAAGGATTACACTCAAGCGCTGAGGTGGTATCGCAAGGCAGCCGCTAAAGGAGATGCACGTGCACAGTGTGATGTCGGCTGGCTCCTTGAAAATGGCCTTGGAGTCCCACGTGATTACAGTGAGGCGCTGACGTGGTATCGAAAAGCGGCAGATCAGGGACTTCCCGCTGCCGAAGTTAATCTCGGTCGGCTTTACGCCAACGGTCTGGGCGCGTCGGAGATTACTATTCGGCACTGGTCTGGTATCTCAGGGCGGGGAAACAAGGAAACGCAGATGGTCAAGTGTTTGTCGGCAACTCATATCGAGACGGACTGGGAGGATCGAAAGACCTTGCGGCCGCACGATTCTGGTATCTGAAAAGCGATAGATCAGGCAGATCCTGAAGCAACGAAAGCGCTGGCTTCGCTTACAATTCTGGGGAAAAACATTGCCGTCGTGAAAGACGACCCGCCCGTCATCTACACCAACAGTAGCGAAGGAGTTGCGGGTGGCACTGGCCGCGTGCTGGGCGGTCTTATAGCAGGCGGCCCGACCGCGCCGCCTCCGCCAAAGCCGGCTACCCCATCTCGGATTCGGGTCGGAGGCAGCGTCGAGGCCGCTTCCCTCATCAATAAGGTCACGCCGCAATATCCGCCAATCGCGAAGACGGCGCACGTGTCGGGCACCGTCGCGACCATGCGCTGGAAGTCGATGACCACGACCTGAGGCAATCACGTTGATCATCGAAGTGCTCGGGAACAGCGACGCCGAAGAACTGTTGAAGGTCCCTGACAATCTGATCCGCTCGTGCGCCGACGGTTACGCGGAATTTCGTCTGGATTTCCTCGTGGACACGTTGCAACGCGAGCCCACGTATCGAGTAAATGTGTTATGGGGCTGAGGTTGAACAGTCCGGCGGGTCCCGCCGCGCCAGTGACTTCGTTCAAAAGAGGGGCACCGCTGGTGTGCCGTCCGTGCGAGGGCCGCGGCGGGAAAATCCTAATCTTTGGAATGACAGCTGTGGTGTTCTACTTGTATAGTAATTGCGCCGGCCGGGGATTCGTAATGGAACTAAGAAATCTTTCTGTTGTCTTCGCGCGTACTAAGGGAAGGCATACTTTCCGTTTAGGCAACTGTTTGTAAATGTATTGACAGTTCAGGCCATTTTTGCGACGATTCGCCAGCTGTCAAAGAAGCCCTAAGTCCCTGTATTCGCTCTAGATATCCGCTGCTGTCCAACCGAGCAGACCCTAGCTAGAGGGACGCGCGTGAGGAAGCTGGGTAGATACGAAATTCTCGGAGAGTTGGGCCACGGGGCCATGGGGGTGGTTTACCGGGCGCTCGATCCGAATCTTAAGCGGCCTGTTGCCCTCAAGACGATCACCGCCGGTCTCGCCGACGACCCGAATCTCCTCCAGCGGTTCTACACAGAAGCTCAATCGGTCGCCGCATTACAGCATCCCAACATCGTCACCATCTACGAACTGGGTGACGAGCAGAACACTCCCTACATCGCGATGGCACTGATCGATGGCGAAAACCTCGAACAGCTAATCGCCCGCCGAGCAGATGTACCTCTCGCGTTGAAACTTAGTTACGCATTGCAGGCCTGCAGCGCGTTCGACTACGCCCACAAGCGAGGAATCATCCATCGCGACATCAAGCCCGGCAATGTGATGGTGAACAAGGAAAGCGTGGTGAAGGTCGTCGATTTCGGAATCGCACGCGTTCTAGATACATCGAAGACGCAAACCGGAATGCTAATTGGGACGTTCGCCTATATGTCTCCCGAGCAATTTCAGGGGGAACACGCGGATGAGCGTTCCGACATTTGGTCCTTTGGAGTGCTGCTGTACGAATTGCTGTGCTACCAACGGCCGTTCGTAAGCGAAAATGCCGCCAGTTTGATGAACATCATCATCTCGCAGGAGCCGCGTCCGTTAAGTGAGCGATTTCCAGATTGTCCGCCGGCGATGGAAATCATTATCTCGAAGATCCTCCAGAAATTGCCGCAGGATCGGTTCCAATCTATGGAAGATCTTCGACTCGAGCTCGAGCCCGTCTACAAGGAGCTCCAAGCGCGCTCAATTGCGGAACTGATCGATCACAGCCGCCAGCTCATTGAGAAGGGCGAATTCGCTCAAGCGCGCGAGCTGCTGAAGGAATCGCTGAAAGGGGACCCGGGAAATTCACAGGCGCGACCGCTGCTGGAGAAGGTGAATGCTGAGCTGAAACGGCTCTTGATCCGCCCGAAAGTGCAGCAACACGTCGACAAAGGGCGCGTTTTGCTGGAGGAGGGAAGAATCCAAGAGGCACGGGCGGAGGTTGAAAATGCGCTCCAATTGGATTCGACCTTCGGACAGGCGAAGGAGCTAGAAAAACAGATACACCGTGAACTCGACCGCATCCAGGCCGTCGCTGAGTGGCTTCGAGACTCCCAACAGCGTCTGGCGGAAGGAATGCCCGACGAAGCGGAGGAACTGTTGGGGAAGGTGCTCGAGATAGAGCCAGCCAACACCCAAGCGAAGGATCTTCAGCGTCAGGTTCTCGCGGAAAAGGCGGAACGACAGCTGCGATTGCGACTTCTTGAAAAAATGCAGGAAGCGCGTGGGCTATGGACGCAGCTGAATTATGAGGGCTGCATTGGAATCCTCAGCGAACTGCAAAAAGAATTTCCCCGCGAAGAAGATGTTCAACGCCTCCTCGATACGGTGCGTGAGGATCAGGCCGAGCAACACAGGCAGAGAACGCTGGAGAGCGCTAGAAACCTTCTTGCGGTAGGAAATTATGCGGAGTCCAGGGCACTTCTGGTCGATTTGCAAAGGCAGTTTCCGAGCGACGAAGAGATCCCCAGGATGTTGGAGGACATTCGCTTAGATGTGGCCAAGCAGCGGAGACTTCAGAAGTTGGCCGAAGCCAGAAGCTACCTTGCGAACGGGCGCTACGACGAATCTATTGCGATGCTTACGGCCCTCGAAAAGGAATTTTCAGAGGATCAGGAAATCCTGGGGTTACTGGAGGCGACCCGAAAAGATCAAGCGGACCAGCAAAGGCAACAGGGCATAGCAGAGGCTCGGAATCTGCTGGCTGCGAGGCGCTATGACGAGTGCTCGGCGCTCTTCGCGGAACTACAGAAGCGATTTCCAAATGACATCGAGATTCCGGAGCTTCAGCGGACTATTCGAGAAGATCAGACCGAGCAGCGAAAGCAGGAGAGTTTGGCGAAGGCCCG
>JBEKBP010000137.1:0-4448 GCA_050015335.1 Candidatus Acidiferrales bacterium
GCGTCTTCAAACCGTCCGGCGCCCCCAACGGGAAGTCAATGGATGAAATGACACGGGCGTTCGTTCTGCGACGTGATACGGATTTTGCCGCTCATTTTTGCGTAGAGCATCCCAAACAGCAACAAGACAAATCGTAGGATTGACTCGAGAACAAAGTCGGGACCATGCTCGATGGAGTCCAATTCGCGCTACCGGCAATCTGACTCTGACTCCGCCGCGACGGCGCCATGCTGTTTCGCCCACTGGATAAAACCCTTGGGAGCGTTGCGTACTTGCCCGATGTTCGCCCCCTTCAGACTCTTGATCTTCTGCCATTTCACCTCGCCAAGATCGGTGTTCCCCAAGTCGGCTGCGTCCAGTGTTGCCCCGTCGAGAACCGCCCCGTTCAGGTGAGCTGAGCAGAGGTCGGCTTCGCCCAAGTCGGCATCCCGCAAGTTGGCGCCGCTCAAGTTGCTTTCGCGAAAGTTCCCTGAATGCAGGTTTGCACCGGTGAAGTCCGCGCCCTGAAAGTCGCTATTGCGAGCATCCACCGCATTAACGTTGGCGCGTAAGAGGTGTGCCTTGGGTAAACGAATCCCCTGCAGAAACGCTCCGGAAACATCGACTCCCACAAGCGGTACGCCATCTTCGTCCAGTTCCTGCAGAGCTTCGATCCGGCCGCCACTGCCACCCTTGCCCTGCGCAGTGTTGATGACCTGCCAGGCCTGGTAATGCTTCTGCTTCAGCCGATCACCCGACTCACTGAAATAGAAAATCACTGCCACCAGGACCGAAAAGCTGCCCAGGTATTCGAGGACTTCCAGGAACGACCAGCGGCTCAGCCCGAACGCGATCCAGTCGAAAACCCACTCGATCCCTAGTAGTGGAAGTAGCCAGGAATGTCGTAACGCGGCCCGTTGCGTTTGCCAAGGCTCGGGTCTCTTCCTCGGTTCGAGAAGTCTCATCAGCGAGTATCCAGAACTACGTTGCCCGAAGCAGATCACTCCAAGTCAAGACGAGAGACACGCTCGGTTCGCCGCACAGGCTGCAATGCATTAAATCGCACCTAGCGATGCGTGGCACGAAGTAGTGTTCGGTGGTAATTTCATGCTCTGCGTTCGGCGGTCCTGGGGCATCTGAGACAACATCACACGCCAAGGATGCGAACCACCGCGCTCGCCAGGCGCTTCTCCTCGTTCCCGCCTTCGGACGCGCGCCAGCCTACATGGGCATCGGGCCTTATGAGCAGGCAACCCGTCTCGCCGATTTCGCGGGCGTCCGCCCATTCTCCGTAGAGATCCGTCAAGTCCCGACCCGGCCCGATCACAAAGCCTTCGATGCCGATTCCTTGCGCGGCCGCCTCTTTGCGTGCGGCCTCAACCCAGCGTTCACCGCCGATACCGGTAAAGACCACGAATCGGCCTTTGCCTACGACATCCAGAGTTGAGATCGGACGGCCATCCTTTTGCAGCCAGACATGCGGAAGGCGAGCTCCCGGCCACGTCGTGGGGTGATAGTAGAGTTCCGGATCGCGACCGAAGGAAGGCTCGGGCGCGCCGTCAGAAACAACGGCGGCGGAGCGATAGCGCTGGTTCATCTCGACGCCGTGCGTATTGAACTCGTATGACTTGTGCGCGATGGCTTGGCGCAACTTCTCACGCTGTGCTGCGGCCCCGGGCGTGCCGCCTTTGCGCGCCTCCATGTTGCGCCACATTTGCGCGACGTCCGAGGTGTCGTTGAGTCCCAGCGCTTCGAAGATGGCGCCGGTGTCCGCGATGCTCTGGTTGGCGCGCTTTACGATCTGCCGCCCGATGGGAGCGCGCTCGTCGTTATAGGTCTCGAGCAGCGCGGGGCGGGCTTTTCCGTGCAGCACTAAGGCCAGCTTCCAGGCGAGATTGTAGGCATCCTGAATCGAGGTGTTCGATCCCAGGCCGTTCATCGGAGGGTGCCGGTGGACCGCGTCTCCCATGCAAAATATGCGGCCCGAAGAGTATCGCGTCGCGTACATCTCGTTGACGGTCCAAAGCGAAGTGGAGCGGATTTCCAACGGCACGTCCGGGTCGCCGATGAGCTTGTGGACGATTTCTGCAGCGGCGGAGTCATCGAGTTCGGGAGATCCGGCATGGATGTCGTAGCCCCAGATGGCCAGCCATTCGTTCCACGGCCGCACCATCCGGATGACGCCCATGCCCACCCCGCCGATGTCCGAGCCGGGTTGCAGCACCCAATACAGAACGCTCGGTCGATACGCGGCATATTTCGTAAGATCGGCGCGGAACAGGATATTGATGCTGCCCGCCACGCCCATCTTTCCTTCCATCGGTAAGCCCGCGTCTTCGGCGACCCTGCTGCGGACTCCGTCCGCTCCCAGTAGATATTTGGCTCGGATTTGGCAGACGATCCCGGACGCGCGGTCTTTCACCTCGGCGGTAACACCCTCGGCGTCCTGCTGGCAGGAAAGGTATTCGTTGTCGAAGCGGACTTTTGTGCCGCGGGCCGCGGCCGCCCCCAGCAGAATCGGCTCCAGCAGATTCTGTGGCATGTCGCAAATCGCCGAAGGGCTGGCCAGCGTATAGTCCGCCCGGCGCCGGGGATCGGTTCCCCAGGCGCGCAGCCGACCCAGCTCTTCGCCCGCCAGACTGGTGCAGAAAACCGTATTGCCCATGAGGTCCTGCGGGCTGGCCTCGGCGGTTACTTCCGCCTCGATGCCCAAGTCTCGCAGGATTTCCATGGTTCGCTGATTGGTAATGTGTGCGCGTGGCGTTTCGGCCAGCCAGCTGTACTTCGTGACGATTATATTGGGGACGCCGTAGGTGCTGAGCATGAGAGCCGCCGAAGACCCGGCTGGCCCGCTGCCCACGATCAATACGTCGGTTTCGATCACTGCGGTGCTATTCTCCTTTGTTCGTCGAACCGGCGCGCCATCTTAACCCGTTCGACAGTCTCGGCCGAAACCATTTCTCGTGCGAGTGACTGGGGCCACGGTGGCCAAAGGACATTTCGATGACGATAGGTGACGAAGGCTTTATCTATAACGGTTTGCCAACCCGCGTAGTCTTCGGTTTCGGTACGCGTGCCCGCGTGGGAGAAGAAACTCGCCGCCTTGGTGTCAGGCACCCGCTGGTTCTCTCGACACCCGAACAGAAGCAGGAAGCGCAGACCCTTGCAACGCAACTCGGGATGGAGACTGTGGGTATCTTTTCTGAAGCAACGATGCACACCCCTGTTGCAGTGACGGAGAAGGCGCTTGCTTTTGCAATGGAGACTGCGGTGGATGGATTGATTGCCCTTGGGGGCGGCTCCACGACGGGATTGGGAAAAGCGATTGCATTGCGCACCGATCTGCCTCAAATCGTGCTTCCCACAACCTACGCTGGATCGGAGATGACCAACATCCTCGGTGAAACCAGCGAGGGCAAGAAGACAACCTTGCGCTCGCCGAAGGTTCAACCCGAGCTCGTCATCTATGACGTGGAACTCACCCTCACGTTACCCAAGGGCCTATCAGCGACGAGTGGAATGAATGCCATCGCCCATTCGGTCGAGGCGCTTTACGCGCAGGATCGTAACCCGCTTGTGTCGCTCATGGCCCTCGAAGGAATCCGCGCGCTAGCGGAAGGATTGTCCGTGATCGCAGACCGGCCGCAAGATCATGAGGCGAGGGCCAAGGCACTCTACGGCGCCTGGCTATGCGGCGCGGCGCTAGGCTCAGTTGGAATGGCTTTGCATCATAAGCTCTGTCACGTCCTCGGCGGTTCGTTTGGTTTGCCGCACGCGGAAACCCACACGATTGTCCTGCCCCACGTGGTGAGCTTCAATGCAAGTGTCGTGAGTGAGAAACTGGCGCCCATCGCAGAAATGCTGCACAGTGCAGGGCCTGGGCAGGGATTGTTTGATTTGGCTAAGCGTATCGGCGCCCCCACCGCTTTGAAAGACATTGGCATGCCTGCCGACGGACTCGACAAGGCTGCGGATCTGGCGACGGAGAGCCCATACTACAATCCCCGCCAGCCCACTCGCCAGCAGATCCGCGCGCTCCTCGAAGACGCTTTCATCGGTCGCCGGCCCGATTTATAGTCCCTGCCCTCTGGACGGTCTTTTTGCGGCTTGTTTCAGTTCGTCAACGTTCCGCGCGGATTGATTCTCCCAATTTAATCGCACCGCGGCGGGGGCGGATACCGCCACGGCACTGGCTTCGCGTCCTTCGTCATGTTCCGGAAGTCTCCCGGGGGCCGGCTTACGTCCTCCCCGCATTTGCGGAATCTTGCGGAAGCATTCGAAATTGGTTCATTCGCTGCTCGTGGTAGGAAAGTGAAGCTGACGTTCTGGTAGCGGCCCGCGCATGAGGACGGTTTCCTGGGCCCATGCCGGAGGTGACGCGAAACGTCGCCGTTGCGCTGCCTCCGGCCTTGTTCAGTCAGAGTCTTGAGTGTCCAGTTGCCCTCGCGCTATCCCTAACCTGTCAACTT
>JBEKBP010000138.1:0-4400 GCA_050015335.1 Candidatus Acidiferrales bacterium
GGTGGTTCACCGGCCGCAACCACACCAAACCCTCCGGTCGTGATTGGGCTCGGCAACTTGGCATCAGCCACACCTGGCTTCAGAAGCTGGTTCGGGAATTTACAGCAGACCCGAGTGAAATGCGGCGGCTACAAATAGCCCGTGGTGATCCGACATTTGCGCAACTCAGCCGCGCCCGGGAGAACACCAACGAGATGAGAGAGCGTGGTGAACTGCGGTTGTCGCGCTTAGCGGAGCAGAAAAGAAAGTTCTGGTCCGAAAACTGATTAGACTTGCCGACCGGGGAACGGCCCACAAATGCCTACAGCGTGCCGCCCCCGGGTGTAACTCGAATTGATCCGCAAAAGTGAGGAGAGTGATGATGTCGACGTGCATTCGATCCATCTTCCTGATCGGGATATTACTTTGTTCGGATGTCGCATTCGCACAGGTCCGGAACCTCGAGATCTACTGGGTTGATGTTGAGGGCGGTGGCGCCACATTGGTTGTGTCGCCCTCGGGAGAGTCTCTGCTGGTCGACTCCGGCTGGGAAGTCGAAGGCCGCGATGCCAAGCGAATTTTCGCGGTCGCGCAACAAGCCGGGTTGAAGAAGATTGACTACTTCATTCTCAGCCATTATCACGGCGACCATGCCGGTGGAATTCCGGCACTGGCGAAGATGATTCCGATTGAGAAGTGTTTCGACCGGGGAGATTTCGTCGAACCTGCGAATCAGAAGTGGCGCGATGGGTATCTGAGTGTGTGCGGGACCAAGAGAACCGTCGTGAACGTCGGGGATAAGATTCCGTTGAAGGGTGTCGGG
Source organism: Candidatus Acidiferrales bacterium (assembly GCA_050015335.1). GTDB lineage: Bacteria > Acidobacteriota > Terriglobia > Acidiferrales > UBA7541 > Palsa-295. The sequence goes on from JBEKBP010000138.1 coordinate 803, forward strand.
GTGGATGTGGTTACTGCGAATGGAAAAGTCATCGCGAAACCCGTCCGCGGAGGCGGGAAGCCGAATCCCCTGTGCGCTGCCGCGGAAAACAAGCCGCCCGACGAGCCGGAGAATCAGCTCATGATCTCCACGCTCTTCACCTTCGGGAAGTTCAAGTTCCTGGACTTGGCGGATCTCGATTGGGAAAAGGAAATGGAGCTGGCGTGTCCCATCAACAAATTGGGCGAGGTCACGCTGTACCAGGCGGGCCGCCACGGAGCGCTCGACGGTGCCGGAGCGCCTGGCTTTCTATATGCGATCAGGCCTCAGGTCGTCGTGGTGAACAATGGGCCGCGCAAGGGTCTTGGTGGTCCGTCGCACGGTTCACCGAGGGCGCAGACCGAGCATTACGAACGGCTCGCAAAGATACCGGGAGTGGAAGGCATCTGGCAGGAGCACCTCTCGTTGATGGATCAAGAGAAGGACCACAATACTGCGGAGGACATGATCGCCAACTTCGAAGACACCAAGGACTGCAAGGGCTATTGGATTAAAGCGTCGGTGGCCCGGGATGGAAGGTTCACCGTCTTCAACAGCCGGAACGGATTCAGCAAGACCTACATTGCCCGGTGACCGCCCTCCTGCAGGAACCACACACCTAGAGAGTGGATTATGATGGAGATGTTTTCTTCCGCATCAGTCGCGCTCAGCGCCAGATGCCATCATCACCACGAAGGACGTGATTGCGGATGTGGCTGACAATGGCAAACTCCTTCCATGAGAAGGCCGGTAATAGTCAAGACGATTTTGGTTTTACCTAAAGGGAGTCTTTGCCTTTCAGCTAAGCCGCCTCTGACGCCATCCTTCCATCCGCACTCTTTATGAGCGATGATCGCTCGGTGCAAGTTGGGCGTACCCGTTTCAGCAGGTGCTGCTACCTGATAATCGACCTCGGCTCCCCTCGGATCGATGGGAGTTGGGCCAGGACTTAGTCGCAGTCACCTGAACTCGGCGGTTGAGCTCGGCTGTTAACAGCCCCCCGTTCTATGCCACTCGGCCCACCACTTTGTGGTTGTTCCGCAGTGGTTCGTAGACTTCTCCGCTTACCCACAACTTGTGAAGCAATACTGCCAGCTTCCGCGCGACGGCGACAACGGCTCGCTTTTTTGCATTCTTGCCTCCGCGCTCCGCCAGCCGCATTCCCCAGCGCCGCAGATCGCTGTCCTCTCCAAACGGGCCGAGAATGTAGTGCGCCCCCTGTACCAGCATTGTTCTCAAATAACGATCGCCTTCTTTGCTGATGTGTAGCTGTGGCTGGCTCTGCCCGGAGTTTCTGCGTCCGGGGCGCAACCCGACAAAGCAGCCTGCGTCCCGACTGCGGCGAAAGCGGTGCGGATCGTCCAGGGCCAGAACGTAGGTCAACGCAATCAGTGTCCCCACTCCCTTCACCTGTTTGAGCAGAGCTACCGGAGGGTAGATTTCCTTGGCGATTTGCTCGATCCGCCGATCGTATTCCGCGATCCGCGCGTTCAGCGATTCGATTTCTGCTAGCAGCGGCTCCAAAGCATCGCGCAACTCCTGGCTCAGTCCCTTGGCGCTCTCCCGATTCATTTGCTGGGTGCCGCATTTCTGCAGCCGCTCGCCATACGATTTCGTCAATCCTCGGGCAAGGCTAAATCTTAGGGAATCGGAGAGACATTCCGAAGAAATGCAACAGAGGTATTTTGTTGCACGACGCCAGCGGCGGTACTAGCCCGGTATATGTCCGGTTTCTGCGTTTGAACGAAGCCGTCCGGCGGCAGACGCTACGCGTGAGGTGGTGGGCGATGGTTGCCTGACGATTGAGATAAGTTTTGGGTCACAAGGAGGTCCCTGTGACCCATCTACGCAAAATGATGCTGGAGGAACTCCAGCGCCGTAATTACTCGCAACATACCACACGCTGCTACATCCGCACAGTCGAAGATTTTGCCCGACGATTCCACTGCCGACCGGACCGCCTGGGGCCACGGCACATTCGTGAATATCAAGCCGAGCTGTTTCAGAAGCGGAAGTTGTCGCCGGGTACCGTCTCGATACGCCTCGCGGCTTTGCGCTTTTTCTACGTCAAGACTCTCAAGAAGTCCTGGAGCATCGCCGAGACTCCCTATCCGAAGAAAGCACTCTCTTATAACAGCTGCCGCGATAGGCATTGCCCAAAGTGTCAGACGGCGGCCCGGGAACGCTGGATCGCTGCACGTCAGAGAGAACTTCTCCCGATCCGCTACGTCCATGTAGTCTTCACGCTCCCACACAGGTTGGCGCCACTGGCCTTGCAGAACAAAAAGGTCCTCTACGATCTACTGTTCCGCGCCAGTGCAGAAACACTTCTCGAAGTCGCTCGCGATCCGCGACACCTCGGCGCTGAAATTGGCTTCTTCAGCGTTCTGCACACCTGGAGTCAGAAGCTCGGGCTTCATCCTCATGTCCATTGCGTCATTCCCGCAGGCGGCCTGTCGCTCGATCATAGCCAGTGGGTTCCATCACGCGAGCGATTCTTCCTTCCCATCCACGTGCTTCGCCACGTTTTCCGCGGCAAGTTCGTGGCCGGTCTCCGGCAGGCCTTCCAACTAGGCCAACTCAACTTCCACGGAAACCTCACTCTCCTTGCTCAGCCGAAAACCTTCGCTGCGTGGCTTCGACCTCTGTACCGCAATGACTGGATCGTCTATTTGAAACCGCCCTTCGGTGGCCCCGAGTATGTGCTCCAGTATCTGGGCCGCTACACCCATCGCGTAGCCATCTCCAACCATCGCCTGGTTTCTCTTGCTGACGGAAACGTTACTTTTCGCTGGCGCGATTCTGCTCACAACAATGAACAAAAGTTGCTGACTCTATCGCTCGATGAGTTCCTGCGCCGTTTCCTGTTGCACCTGCTCCCCAAAGGCTTCGTCCGCATTCGGAACTTCGAATTCCTGGCCAATCGCAAGCGTGCCATCACCGTGCCACTCTGCCTCTCCTTGCTCGGCTTGCCAACCGAAGTCACGCAAGAGGCTTCCGCCCCTAGTCCGTGCGATCTTTGGATTTGCCCCAACTGTGGTGGGCCGATGCGAGTCATCCAACGATTCACGCCTGCCGATATTCAACTACGCTCCCCACCTCTCCCGGTCAAGGTTGCCGCATGAGGCGACCATCGACATCACGATTGTTGTGGGTGCCTCGGCACTCTCCGTCCTCCTGCGTCCTCTCCCACAAACAAATCCTTCTTCTCGCTCCTTATCGTCATCCACGATCGGCCAACGTACCTCTCCAACCACATTTTCCCTCTCCCAGTCTTCCGTTTTGCTCCACTCCGCAAATTCCGCAGGCCTTCATCCCCATACTCCCGATCATTCATTCCCCATAGATGCCCGCGTCTGCCGCACCACGGACGGCCTCGTTCAAACGGATGTATCGAACGCGCGCCGAGCGCCTTGCTCTATTTCGCTCCGTGGCGAAAACGCGCGTCCGATACATCTCTAGTGGACTGTAACATATAAAACGGTAGTATGATGGTGTTCATGGAGAACACGATCGTACTGACCGACGCGGAACGTATGGAACTTAGCCAGCGAGCGACGAGCCGTAGTGGGCGTGCCGA
>JBEKBP010000139.1:0-4275 GCA_050015335.1 Candidatus Acidiferrales bacterium
AGGAAGGATCACGCCGCAGCGCTGGTATGAACACATCACCCGGCAATTGGGCGTAACCGTTGCGTTCGAGGAGTTTTGCGTCGCGTGGAACAGCATGCTCGATCCGCAAGCCATTCTTCCCGACAATCTCTTCGCCCAACTTGCCACCCGCTACCGCCTGGGTCTGCTCTCGAACACCGATCCGATCCACGCCGCACATCTTGAAGCTTGCTACTCTTTTGTGGAGCACTTCCCAGTCAGGATCTACTCCCACGAGGTCGGTGCCAGCAAACCGTCTCCGGTAATCTACCAGGCGGCCTTGACCGCGCTGGACGTTACGCCTGCCGAGGCGCTCTACATCGATGACGTAGCGGAGTATGCCGAAGCCGCACGGCAACTCGGGTTTGACGCGATCCAGTTTGAAACCCCACAGCAACTGGGCGGGGAACTCTCGCGGCGCGGTCTCATTCCCTAGATCTGAGGCACCGCCAGAGAACCGGCGATAAGCGTCCGTTCCGGAAGCCGTTTCGATGAAGCGGCGCGTCCGCCTGAAGGCGGCTGAGAAGTATGTGGGCGCGATAGGAAATCTTTCCACAAACGGAACGGACAAAAGTGCGCGACGGCATTGCGGTTATTTTGGATGTCATCGAGAAAGCAGGAAAGGAGAACGCATGAAGCCCGTTCCGACAAAAACGGCTTTGCTGACTCTTGATTTCCAGAAACGGATCTTCGGGTTTGTTCCCGGTGCTGACGCCATCATTCCCAACGCGGCCAAAACCGTGGAACTTGCCCGAAAGAAGCAAGTACACATGATCCACCTGGGGCTGGGATTCGCCGAAAGCCATCCCGAAATTTCCGACGTGGAATCCCCTTTTCAGAGGGTGAAACAAAACAATTTGTTCATAAACGGCGCCCCCTCCGAATTCCACAGCTCGATCGCCCGCCCCGAAGAGCGGGTGGTCGATAAGCAGCGGGTCAGTGCATTCTCGGAGACCCAACTGCACTTGATTCTCCGGTCTCGCGGCATCGAGAATCGGGTGCTCTTTGGAATTGCGACAAGCGCAATCACTGTTTCCACGGTAAGGCGGGCGTTCGACATGGATTCCAGGTGCGACGTCATCAAGGGAGTCTGCTTCGACGCCCATCAGGAAGTTCACCGTGTTCTGACCGAGAAGCTCTTCCCGGCACAAGCGACGGCCGCTACGGCGGATGCCTTTATCGCAGAGCAGGCAGAATGATTGACTCAAGGGGTTTTTCCCACGCGTGGCGCGCTCTGAGGCATCGAAATTTTCGTCTCTTTTTTGGCGGTCAAACCATTTCGCTGGTCGGCAATTGGATGACGCGGATCGCGACCAGTTGGCTCGTTTACCGGCTGACCGGATCGGCGCTGCTTCTGGGCCTTGTCGGATTCGCGGGGCAGATACCGACGTTTCTTCTGGCTCCGTTTGCCGGTGTGTGGGTCGATCGGCTGAACCGCCAGCATGTCTTGGTGGTGACCCAAGCGCTTGCTATGCTGCAATCCTTGGCGCTGGCCGTATTGACTCTCGCGAAAACCATCACCATCCCCGAAATCCTTGCGCTCAGTGCATTTCAAGGACTCATCAACGCCTTTGACATGCCAGGCCGCCAGTCTTTCATGGTCCACATGGTTGAGGACCGCCAGGATTTGGGAAACGCCATCGCCATCAACTCCTCGATGGTGAATATGGCTCAGTTGGTGGGGCCTTCTCTTGGCGGAATCGTGATCGCCTGGTTGGGAGAAGGCTACTGTTTCCTGATGGATGGCATCAGCTACGTCGCCGTAATTGTTTCGCTGCTCCTGATGCGGTTGCGCACGGCCCCGATTAAAAGAGAAACCACTTCGATGCTGGGGCAGCTCAAAGAGGGCTGGACCTACGTTTCAGGATTTGCCCCGGTTCGGAGCATCCTGATTCTATTTGCGATCATCGGGCTGATGGGATGGCCTTACACGGTGCTGATGCCCATCTTCGCCGGCGGGATTCTCAAGGGCGGCCCGGACACGCTGGGACTCTTAATGGGGGCCGCGGGCACCGGCGCGCTCGCCTCCGGGTTATCGCTGGCCATCCGCAGAACGGTGATCGGCCTGGACAAGATGATTCCGATCGCAGCGGGTCTCATGGGCGTGGGGTTGATCCTGTTTGCGATGTCGCGAGTCCTGTGGCTCTCCATGATTCTGATGCTGATCACGGGCTTCGGCATGATGCAGCAGGCGACCGCCTGTAACACGATCATTCAGACCATCGTGCCCGAGGATAAGCGCGGTCGCGCGATGAGCTATTACACCATGGCATTTGTTGGCATGGCCCCGTTCGGCAGCCTGCTGGCGGGCGCGCTGGCCCATGCGATTGGCGCTCCACTCACATTAGTCATCAACGGGCTGTGCTGTATCGCCGGAGCCGTGTGGTTCGCTACTCGGCTGAAGTCTATCCGGGCGCTCATTCATCCGATCTATGCTGATCAGGGAATTATGCCTTTAGAAACGGTCCTCAAGAACGGGTGAGCCGAACCGCCAACATCGGTGGGAGTCGCGGGAAAAGCTATTGCAGCGACCCGCGTCGCTGGCAGCGCCAACCGTTGCTTTGAACCCTCCGGCGGAGTGCGGCGTGTAATTCCGGCTCGAGCCGCAACCGCTGGTGTCTTTGCCGAACATGAATTGGAAGATTCTTCTCTCTGCTTCCTAAGATCTCCTCGCCTCGCTGTTCTGGGATGCTACTAGCTGCGAACTGTGGGCCCAGTTGGAGTCGGTTGGTAGGAACCAGATCGCACAAACCGCCACCTGATAGGCCCGCCCTTGATCAACCTCCGGCACGGATATCCAGTCCTTGTTTTCATGGAAGACTTTCCTGTCCTCGCTCTCTGCAGGTGGAGTTCATAGGAAGTCCTGTTTGGGGTTCTGCCCCGTACAACGCAGGCGGAAATCTTTTCCGAAATGATGCGGCGGTGGAAGAGTCGCCCGGGGGAGGTGACGTGTGTACCGCAGAGGCAATCGCATTTTGTTTTAGACACATGTTCTGAATGAGACAGCCCACGAGGGGCTCTTGCTGCACAGTCGTGCCTACTTCGATTCCAGGGATGAAAACATGACACGCCGGAGCAGAGGTCAAAAACCATCGGTTACCTGGTCGAAATAGGGTTCTGTCAAACGGCCTATGACGCTGAGTGCGAACAGGACTGCCGCAAGCCGCGGAACTGAATTGTGGAGAGGAAATCGATCCCGTTCTCAGATACATCGTCGGGGAAATGTGCGGGCAAGACGCCATTCATCGACTCTTGGTGTCGCCCAGTTTTGTAAACCGACAAACGAGTTGTACCGGAAGATATGCGACTAAATAACGAGAATCTCGGATGGATGGCTCAAGCGGAATCTGACACGTTCGCGGTATGACGTACCGACGTATGTCTTCTCCGCCGGGCATCCGAAAATCTTTTTCCATAGATGCTGGAAGTGGTGCAATCCCTTTTTCGACGATACGAATCCTAGCACTTGCTCTTGTGTGTGGATTTGGCATGGCAAGTTGCGGTAGCACCTCGACCGGTGGCACCGCATCCTCTGCGACATCCACTGGGACGTCAACGCCTGTCGTCTCGGCTCCGGTGATCAGCACGCAACCCTCCAATCAGACAGTAGCGGTGGGTCAAGCGGCAATGTTTGCAGTCACTGCAACCGGCAGTGCACCGTTGAGCTATCAGTGGCTCAAGAATAATGCCAACGTGAGCGGGGCCACTGCATCGAGCTATACGACTCCTCCGACGACTGCCGCTGATAACGCCTCGACTTTTCAGGTCGTCGTCAGTAATACAGCAGGCAGCATTACGAGTGCGACCGCAATGTTGACGGTGACCTCCGCACCGCCCACCAATCCGTCCACTGGGACGTCAACGCCTGCCGTCTCGGCTCCGGTGATCACCGCTCAGCCCTCCAATCAAACTGTGAGTGCAGGGCAGACGGCCACCTTTTCGGTGACGGCGACTGGAACCGCGCCGCTTGGTTACCAGTGGCAAGAGAGCGGGGCGAACATCAGCGGCGCAACGTCGGCGAGCTACACGACGCAGGCGACAACCACAGTCGATAACGGCGCGACGTTTAGCGTGGTCGTCAGCAATTCCGCCGGAAGCACGACAAGCAATTCCGCAACTCTTACAGTGACCCCCGTGGGAACCGACGTAACCACCTATCACAACGACGTCGCGCGCACCGGGCAGAACCTGACGGAGACGACGCTGACAACCGCAAACGTCAACCAGCAGACCTTCGGGCTGCTGCGAAGCCTTTCG
>JBEKBP010000140.1:0-4201 GCA_050015335.1 Candidatus Acidiferrales bacterium
TTTCTTGAGTTCTCCACTGGCTTCAAACTGGTGTACAAGCCACACAGCCAGTCGGTGGACTTCCATTTCGGCGAGTTTCTCGAATGGATCAATCAGGCCGGCTTCGATACTCCCTTTCGCATTCTTAAAATAATTGACCGGGGCAGCTATGGGTGGTCAGAATTTGTGGCCCACCGGCCATGTTCTGACCGCGAAGAAGTGGAGCGGTTCTATCGGAGACTCGGCGGTTACCTGGCCGCCTTCTATGTCACCAGAGCCAGGGACATGCATTTCGAGAATCTCCTCGCGTCCGCCGAATTTCCCGTGCCGATGGACCTCGAAGCCCTCTTTCATAACACCGTGGCTGTAGAGAAGAACGATCCCGCAATCAATGCGTACGAGTTGTCAGTCCTGCAGGTACAGCTGCTTCCCCACCGGAACTATGAATCCGAGACAGACGAAGGTGTCGACCTCAGCGGGTTCGGGGCCCAGAGCGGTCAATATTGTCCGGCAGGAAGGACTGCCTTCTGGGAGAGGCCAGGAACAGACGAAATGCGGCTGGTCCGCAACAACAACAGGACGGCGGTGATGGAGGTAGTGGAAAGTCGTCCAAAACTGGAGGGACAAGAAGTCGCCGCGGGAGAGTATGTCGAAGCCTTCGTGGAAGGGTTCCGGTGGGTATACCGTTTGATTGAAGGGCGCCGTAACGAGCTCCAGGCGGCCGGAGGAATAATGGACCGCTTCGGAGAGGACGAGGTGCGGTTTATCGCGCGAGACACCGCCACCTACGCGGTATTGCGCGGGACCTGCCAGCACCCCGATCTGCTAAGAAACGCTATCGACCGGGATGAGGTGCTCGGTGGTCTGTGGCTGAGAGTTGCGCAGCAGAGTTACTTGAGCCGGCTCATTGCGGCGGAAACGAGAGATCTGCAGAGCGGCGATGTCCCGGTCTTCACTTCGCGCCCCAATTCCCGAGATCTGTGGACGAGCCACGGTGAACGGATCCCGGAGTTCTTCGAACAGCCGGCCATGGCCCTGGTTCGGGACGGGCTGAATCGTTTAGGAGACGAAGATTTGGCGCGACAGGTAAATTTCATCCGCACCGCCATAGCATCCGCCGGGGAAGGGACGCTGCCACAGAACGACGCCGGGGCCCCGCGCAAGCTGCAGGCGGCGGCCGACCGAGAAGCAATCAGTCTGGCACGTGCGGTTGGAGACACGCTCTGCCGGGATGCTCTGCAAAACGAATTTTGCGCCAGTTGGATCGGAATCACGCCCGCGGGAGCCCGCGAACGCTCACCGTCGCTTCAACCCATGAATTTAGAGTTGTATAACGGTCTTTCGGGATGTGCTTTGTTTCTGGCCTATCTGTCCGCGGCAACCCGAGACAAGTCCTACGAGCAGGTCGCAAGAAAGGTGCTCACTCTGGTTCGAAGGCATCTCGATCGCGGTCGATCGGGTGGCGTGCCGGTCCGGAGCTTGGGCGGTTTCACGGGCCTGGGAGGGATTATCTACACGCTGGCACACTTGGCGGTGCTTTGGGACGATCCTTCCCTGATTAGCGAGGCGAGAGCATTGGCGGCAGACGTGCCGGCTTTGGTCGAAGCGGACCAAGAACTGGACGTCGTTGGTGGCTCGGCTGGCGCGATCTCGGCACTCGAGGTTCTGAACAAGGTCAGTGCCAGCGACCAACTGTTAAAGGCCGCAGTCCTTTGCGGCGAACGGCTTTTGCTAAAGGAGCAACCAGCAGATCGCGGCGTTGGCTGGAAAACCCAAGCCGATTCGAGTCATCTGCTGACCGGGTTCTCCCATGGAGCTGCCGGAATCGCGTGGGCGCTATTGAAGCTCGCGGCGTGGAGCGGAGAGGCGCGCTTCCGCGAATCGGCCGAATCGGCGATCGCTTACGTGCGAAGCACGTTCGTGGCGGAAGAGTCAAACTGGCCGGTGTACCGCCCGCCGCCTGGAGAAGATCAGTCCAGCCAACGGTTCATGGTCTCGTGGTGCCATGGCGCGCCGGGAATCGGTTTGGCGCTCGTCGACAGCCTGCAGCATATGGATGATCTTGAGACTCGTGAGGAGATTGGGATCGCGCTCAGGAAAACGGTTGAATCGGACTTTGGAATCAACCACTGCCTCTGTCACGGCGACCTTGGAAATTTGGATATTCTGCTTCACGCCGCCCGGAGATTGGATGATTCTCGGTGGATGGAAGCCGGGAAGCGGCGGGCCTCCGAGACGGTGGCCACGATTGCGCAGCGAGGATGCCTAGGCGGCACCTATATTTCCCTGGGGTCACCGGGGTTGATGGTTGGCCTTGCCGGGATCGGCTACGGTTTGCTGCGTTTGGCCTGTCCGGAACGCGTTCCCTCGGTGCTCGTTCTCGCGCCACCTGTGCAGGTCTGATCTGACATAGGAAGGCGGCTTGTCGGCGGCTGACGCCCGCCAGACACGCCCGCCTCGCCCGCCAAACTACCTTGACATTACATGATATGTATAGAGTACAATCCGGCTCGCAGGCGGACGGAAATTCGCAGCAATCCACCTGAAAAAACTAAAGATACGAGGCTGGGAAAATGGCCGTGGATTTCGAAGGCGAGCTGAAAGATATCGAACGTCGCAAAAGTTTAATCGAGGAGGAATTAGCGAGTCTGCGCCTCCGGACAGTGCGCGCGTGGAAGGACCCCGCATATCGCAAAAGCCTGACACCGCAGGAATTGGCGACCCTGCCTCCGAATCCCTCAGGCACCGCTGAGCTTTCGCGTGAGACTCTTAACACCCTCGCGGGCGGTATCGGCGAGACACGGCTGCCCCTCACCCAGGTCTCGATCCCTAAATTATGTGACCCGAAGACCTGTTCGATCTGGAACTTCCCGTACACCATTATTTGACGCATCCGGCGTCCCAACCATCAGCAAAAATAAACCGCAGCGTTCGAGAGATGGGCCTTGACACTGCTCCGGCTCCGAACTTGGTTTCGCCGTTTCCACAGGCCGGATGAGCCACGTAGAGTTTCCGGTGAGGAACGTTAACACTGGGCCTACGGATTCTCTTTGAGAGAGTACAAAACGAGTTCAACGCGGCTCGAAATGCCCAGTTTGGCGAAAACCCGGAACAGGTAGTTGCTCACGGTATGGTCCGTTATGCCCAATTTCTTGGCGGCCTCCCGATTGCTGTAGCCTTCCACAACGAGTTGCACGACTTGCTCCTCGCGTTTGGTCAGCTTTCTTCGTCGAGGATGATTGGGAAGCTTGAGAGGCACCGCGCTTGCAAGGGCTTGCACGACGCGATCCAGTTGCTTGCTGTTCGCCCAGATCTGCCCGTCATGTACGGCCCGGATGCATTTCGGTAAGAAGTCGAGCGGTTCCGTGCGACAAAAAACGCCCTTGGCACCAGCGCGAAAAGCATCCACAACCAAATCGGGACTGTCCGTCTTGAGAAGCATGATCGCCCGAGTCTTGGGCGATACGGTGCGGAGCTCATTGAGGGCTTGAAAACCCGTGAGAGGGCCATCCTGCAGGCTCTCACTCACCAGAGCGATGTCCAAGGGCTGGGATTCGAGCGCACCGGCAAGCTCGGCCTTTGAAACGGCGCAGGAAATAATTTTAAGACGTTGGCCGGCGCGCCCCAGCGCACGCTTGAGCAGATCACCGTCCATCAGGCAATCGACCGCGATCGCAAGATTTATCTCTGGAACAGAATCACCACTTACTTGGGAATCGACGGTCATCCACCCTTCTTAACGGCAATCTTTTAATTCCACGGCCGAGCCCAAATAGTTCCCGAAAGATAACTAATCAATTCATTCGCGCGGGTATGGATTCTGCACTGCAGTCCTTACGCATTCCTTACAAATCTGGCGATGCTCACCCCGCGACAAACAAAAGAAATCCCCCAAAACACACGACAATAACCAGTCCGGTAATAGACGCAAAGGAGACTTCGAGGGTTACATATAAAGTGTTTATGGACGTGGTTTTTTCAGGCTTGGTTCGATCGTCCCGCAACTTCTGTCACCTGAACTTGCACTCGCCTCACCCCGTGCCTTTTAAAGGTAAGACATTTATTATCTTCGCCGCGTGACTTGCGACGGCCGAGCCACGCTCAACGAGTGCCGAAAAGCTGGGTGATGACAGCCGTCACTGGATGAACTTCATGCGTGGCTGCAGGTGCGATCCCGCAGAACATTTCGATAGGAGAAAATACCCTAATGCGTTCAGTGGGA
>JBEKBP010000141.1:0-4363 GCA_050015335.1 Candidatus Acidiferrales bacterium
CCGTTGCATCCGTTCTCCGAGGCGTAGACATAGTTTTCAACGCAGCGGCGCTGAAACAGGTCCCAGTTTGCGAATACTTTCCCTACGAAGCCGTGCGTACGAATATTGAGGGTCCCGAAAACATCATTCGAGCCATTCAACAATACGATCTTCCTGTCGAGACCGTAGTCGGCATTTCGACAGACAAGGCCTGCAAACCGATTAACGCGATGGGCATGACCAAGGCGATTCAAGAACGCGTTTTGATCCAGGCGAATATTCGCCGACCTGGTACGCGTTTCCTCTGCGTGCGCTACGGAAACGTTTTGGCGTCGCGTGGCTCGGTCATTCCCTTTTTCCTTGATCAGATCCGGAATGGAGGGCCGGTCACGATCACGACACCGCGGATGACACGCTTCTTGTTGACGTTACATGAGGCCGTCGACACGATCGTCGCGGCTGCCGAAGGAGGCTTGCCCGGTGAAATCTACATTCCACGGATCCCCTCGGCGCGGATTGCAGATATCGCCAAAGCAAGAACTTCGCATAGGCCTGTCACAGGAGTATAGCTCCGCCGACAACGTCATGTCCGTCAAAGAAGCCTCGCTTCTGCTTCGGCGAGAGGGCTTGATGCCCGAAGAGCTGCGCGCAGAGACTGCTGAGGTGCTTCGTTGAAGATAATGACCATTCTTGGTACGCGGCCCGAAATCATCCGGCTGAGTTTAATCATTAGGCTGCTGGACGAATTTGCTGATCATATCCTTGTCCACACGGATCAGAATTACGATCCCCGTCTGAGCGAGCTGTTTTTTCGAGAGCTCAATGTGCGTCGGCCGGATGTCTCTCTGGGTATCCAGAGTTCCAGTTTCGGCGTTCAGGTAGGCCAAATCCTATCCCGGATTGAGCCGATCTTGCGAGAGAACCGGCCCGACCGCATTCTCATTCTCGGAGACACCAACAGTGGGCTGTCCGCGATCAGCGCTCGCAGACTTGGTATCCCCGTTTATCACATGGAGGCCGGAAATCGATGCACTGACTTTCGCGTGCCCGAGGAGAGCAATCGCCGCATCATCGACCACGTTAGTTCTGTTCTGATGCCTTACACGAATCGGAGTCGCGAGAATCTTTTGCGCGAGGGAATCAAGGCCGAGAATATCTATGTCACGGGTAATCCGATTTATGAAGTCATCCAACACTTCGCTGACCGTATCGCCGCAAGCCATGTTCTTTCTGACTTCGAAGTGAAAGAGAAGAAGTTCTTTCTGGTAACGGCCCACCGTGCCGAAAATGTGGATATCGAGAATCGCCTGCGGAACTTAGTCGACGCGCTGATTTCGCTACAGAATCTCTACGGGTTCCCCGTGCTCTGCTCCCTACATCCCCGTACACGTTCGAGAATGCGAGAGTTTGGTATCAGCTCCGAACCAACCGGCGTGAGGTTTGTCGAACCCTTCGGATTTTTCGACTTCGTACGGTTGGAGCAAAGTGCTTTTTGTGTGCTGTCTGACAGCGGAACCGTGCAAGAGGAAACCTGCATAGGGGGCGTGCCAAACGTGACCATACGGGACGCAACGGAAAGGCCCGAAACGATCGAGTGCGGTTCCAGTGTACTCGCCGGTTGCGACGTGCAGAGGATTCTTAAGGCCGTCGAGATTGTGACTCGGAGGATGGGGGGCTGGCAGCCGCCCTCGGAGTATCTTGCGCCTCATGTGGCGGACACAGTGATTCGGATCCTATTGGGTTCTGGTTCCGAGCTTCCTACTGAGAACGACCCCGCCCCGCTTCCTGCCGGCGTGAATGTGATTTCTGCGGCCCATTGATTCCCGAGTGCCGGATCCAGCAAAGGAGTCGCACTTGCGCATTTTGATTGTTGTAGATTGCTACTATCCCAGCACAAAATCGAGCGCCAAGCTCGTTCATGACTTGGGCGTCGAACTTCATCGGCAAGGGAGCGAGGTTTTCATACTGACGCCGAGTGAACTGGTTTCGGAGTCGATTTCGACCTCGATGGAAGACAACCTGCTTGTCGCACGAGTCAAGGCAGGCAGGATGAAAGGCGCAAACAGGGCACTGCGGGCCTTACAGGAGATCAGCCTTTCAACGAACATATGGCGCAGGGCGAAACGGTTTTTGCGCAAGAATCAATGCGATCTGATTCTTTTCTATTCTCCCAGCATCTTTTTTGGCCCTCTGGTAAGGAAGTTGAAGTCTCTATGGGGATGCCCGGCTTACTTGATCCTGCGCGACATCTTCCCGGAGTGGGCCGTCGATGCAGGCATACTCCGAAGAGGCTTGATATATCGATTTTTCCGCAGGATGGAAACGTATCAGTATGAAACCGCAGACCTGATTGCCGTGCAGTCCCCAAGCAATCTCGAGTACTTTGGTCGGGCTTTCCCACGAAAGCGATTCCCCCTCACGGTGCTTTACAACTGGACTCTTTTGAACGAGGGAGATCTGCCTCATACCAAATGGCGTGGGCGGCTCGGCTTGGAAAACAAGTTCGTGTTCGTTTACGGGGGAAATATTGGAGTAGCCCAGGATATGGATAATTTGCTTCGGCTGGCGGTCCGACTTGCCACTCGAACAAACATCCACTTCTTGCTGGTGGGTAGCGGAAGTGAAGTGCCGCGACTAAACAAGTCCATCGCCGGCTCAGGCCTACGTAACATCCAAGTCCTTCCCGCCATGAGTCAGAACGAATATCTCTCCATGATTTCCGAGTTCGATGTGGGATTGATCTCACTCGACGCAAGACTCAAGACTCACAACATTCCCGGCAAGCTGCTCAGTTATCTGTACTGGGGGCTGCCAGTGCTTGCCAGCGTAAATCCAGGAAATGATCTTTTTGACCTCTTGGAACGGAGGCGAGCTGGCTTTTGCGTTGCGAATGGTGACGATGAGAGCTTGGTGACCGCGGCGCACCGGCTTGCGGATCACCCGGAACTCAGGTCGGCGATGGGTAAAAATGCCCGGCAACTTCTGGAGGATACCTTTTCGGTCAAGGTTGCTGCGGGCCAGATACTGGCACACCTGCGAGATGCGGCATTGGTTCGCCCGGGAGGAAGGGTGCTGCTACCGGGCCTGTCCAGCCAGCAGGGTCGGCAAACTGATTTTGTAAGGCAATCCTGACTTATTGAGCAGGTGCAAGAGTTCCGCCGCAGTCCAGGCTTCCATTCAAGTCTCGTACGTTCAACTGTAGGTCCTCATAGACAGGTTGATCTCGGGAGATTGCATTGGTTTCTGTTGGCTACCTAACTTGCTTTGTCACCGCTGCCCTGCTGTCTCTCCTGCTCACTCGGTGGGTCGGCAGGGCTGCGACCGCTCGCGGGTGGGTGAAAGTGCCGAAGCTCGACCGACACGTACATACCAGGCCAGTGCCTGTGCTTGGCGGCGTGGCTATCTATGCGTCGTTTATGGCCGTGTGTATCGCGGCCTTTACGGTCCCGATATGGACGAGGTTCCCCTTCGGAATGCCGGTGATCAAAACCGTTGGCATTCTCGGACCGGCCCTCATCATATTTCTCTTGGGACTTTACGATGACTTACATTCGATCGGTCCCTACCGGAAATTCGGAGTCCAGGCCATTGCTGCCGTATTGCTTTATCTAAGTGGATTCGGCATTCATCAACTGGATTTGTTCTCTGCCGGACATATTTTGCAAACAGCAGTTGGCCTCCCGCTGACTGTGGTTTGGGTCCTGCTGATCACAAATGCTTTCAACCTGATCGATGGGCTCGACGGCCTGGCCGCCGGTTCGGCTCTTTTTTCCACGGTTGTTGTCCTTGCAGTCTCACTCCTGATTCCAAATCCGATGGTCACCTACCTCACGATAGCACTGGCGGGGGCCATCCTCGGATTCTTGCGATTCAACTTCCACCCGGCATCCATTTTCTTAGGCGATTCGGGGAGCCTGTTCATCGGCTTCATGCTGAGTGCACTGGCACTGGCAGGCTCGCAGAAGGCGCCGACGATGGTTGCAGTAGCCATTCCGGTGGTCTGTTTCGGCCTGCCCATCGTCGATGTCACGCTCTCGATCGTGCGCCGGTTTCTTGGTGGCAAGCCTTTGTTCACCGGCGATAGCGACCACATTCACCACAAACTTCTGAAACGCGGGCTATCCCAGCGGGCAGCTGTGCTCGTTCTCTACATCGCGAGCGCAGGATTCGCACTTTTGAGTTTGTTCTTAATTCACGACGCGGGAATGATCGGCTTAGTACTATTGATCATCGGGATCGGAGTTTGGTTGGGCGTCCAGCATCTGCACTACGCGGAGTTCGCCGAATTGCAGGATTTGATCCGAAGAACAAGAAAGCGAAAGCAAGTGATTGCAAATAATCTAGAAATCCGACGTGCCGCCGAATCGTTGAACTCTTCCTCGGA
>JBEKBP010000142.1:0-3982 GCA_050015335.1 Candidatus Acidiferrales bacterium
TTTCGTTCGCGCGAAGCCAAGTTTGGGAGCAAGCTGTTCAAATTTTGCTAGTGCATGTTGAAGTTGCTTTTCCCGGTGCCAACGGCGATACAAGTACGCTCTGATCGCCCATACCAGTGGGTCGTCTTCCGAGCCGTGGATTTCCGTGAGCGCCTCTGCGAACTTGCCTTGTTGTATATGCGAATAGCAATCAATTCCGTTTCCAGAGGCCGAGCCCGACATCGCGTCTACGGCCTGGCTCTGAGTAATGGCGCGCTCATACTGGCGCGAGTAATAAAGAATCTTTAAGTGGTCACTGGCAATGATGAGCGACATCGGGTCCAGTTGCCGGGCGCGCTCACTTTCTGCGAAGGCTTCATCAAAACGACCTTGCCAGGCAAGACATTCGGCGTACCACTGATGAGCGGTCGGGTAGTCGGGGTTGAGTTGGATGGCCCGGCGGAATTCCTTCTCCGCTGTCCCCCAGTCGTAGTCGTAGTTCTCGGCAATCAAGGCCAGGGAGGTGTGCGCTTCCGCCAGGGTCTCGTCGAGTTCGAGCGCCTTGAGCGCCGCTGCCCGCGCTTTGGGCATGAACTCACCTTGAGGAGCCATAGACCAGGTGCTCATCAATCCAAAAGTGTCGGCCAGGCCGGCATAGGCTGGGGCGTAGTTGGGATCTTTGGCTATGGCTTGCTGGAAGTACTCGGCGGCTTGTTTGAATCCCGTCTCCGTTCTCTTATTCCAAAAGTAGCGGCCTTCCAGATAAAGATCGTAGACCTCATACGAAGTGACAGCATGTGTGACGGCGGAGTGGTTTGCCGCGGTCGCCGCACGCCGATCGCCGAGTGTAAGCGTAATTTCATCGGTGACTTCCTGCGCGATCTCGGCCTGCACGTCCAGCAGATTCTTTAGCTCGCGATCGTACTGTCGGGCCCAGACGTGGGTCTGGTCTTTGACCTGAATCAGCTGGGCCGTGATTCTTACATTGCCAGAATCGCGGCGGACGCTACCTTCAAGCACGTACTGCACGCCCAGTTCGCGGCCGATCTGGTCCAACGGCTTTGGATTCTGCTTGTACAACATGACCGAGGTGCGACCGATCACTCCCAGGTGCTCGGGGTCGAGCCGTCCGAGTTCGGTGATCATCTCTTCGGTCAGGCCATCGCTGAAGTACTCTTGTCCAGGGTCGCCGGTGAGGTTCTCGAAGGGAAGAACCGCGAGCAGAACTCTGGTTGGAGGTGGCACGCTGGCCGGGCGGTGGGACCAGCCTGAATAGATACCTATTGCAGTCGCCACCAGGAGCGCAATTGCCGAACCGATTGCCCATGTCCGCAATCCCCAGGCTTTAGTCGGCGCAGGGGACTCACTGACAGCCGCTGGGGTGGCATGGTCTGGGCTGATTTCGTCTGGGCTGGCGCCCTCCGGCGATCGCATTACTCCGGCTGCGGCCGCTGCTTCCGCGATGACCGATTCGTTCCCCGCAGTTAGCCCAATTTCCGTGACGGCGGCGACAAATCGATAGCCTTTGGCCGGAACGGTCTGAATGAATTGCGGTTCGTCGGCATCATCCTTTAAGACCTGGCGAATCTTGCGGACGGCCGCATTGATGCTGTTGTCGGTGTCGACGAACACCTCCGTTCCCCAGATGCGGGCGATGATTTGATCGCGCGTAACCAGATTCCCGCGCTGCTCGAGCAAGAGCTTCAACACGTCCATCGGAATCCGCGGTAGTTTGAGGGCGCGTCCATCGCGCCGCAATTCGTAAGCCCCGAGATCGAGCTCGTAGCCGTCGCCAAAGCGGAATCGTTGTGGTGACGTAGTGGACATAGGGAAGCTCGAAAGGGCGAAAGATCGCCTCGCGCCAAGCCCTTGATTCTACCCCGGTCGGCCATTTTCCGCGCATCTCATTTGCCATCAATCATTTAGAAATTCATAGAAAATTAAGCAGCGATTCAGCGCCGGGCTATTGGCAATTTCCTTCAGTTGCGACAGGCTACAGCCTCTGGGGTTCAGGGTGTTGGTCAAACCTATCGGCATCGATCTTGATGTCGCATCGCAGAGTATCCGACGACCGAGGAGGGCGGGAAAATGCCAATCTACCTAAATTTGGCGGGGGTCATTGGGGAGAGCAAGGACAAGGAGCATAAAGGCTGGATTGAATTGGACGGATGTTCGGTTCGGGGGGGAACCGGCGATCGGAGGGATCGTCCCCAGGCTGAGATATCCTGCACCCGAAAGGGAGATTCGACGTCTGTGATGCTGAGCAAACTTTCCGCCATTGGAACGATGCAAGCGGCGACGATCGAATTTGTTAGCCCGCAGGGAGACAAGTATCTCCAGCTGAATTTTCAGGATGCGTCGATCGTCGACCACAGTTTTTCCAATGCAGCCGGCAGCGGTCCGCCTGTGGAGGTGTTTTCTATGATCTACGCCAAAGTGTCGGTGGGATGGTCTTCCCCCAGCGTCGACCCGGCAGTGGAGAGCGTTAGGAGCTGGTTCTTGGGTTGGGGCCGGAGCAACCGTGGGCGGCTTGTTCAGGGAGGTCTGGAGGCGTTTGATTTGAGGGGAACTGCGCACCACTCTACTTAAGGAGACGACCATGGTCCGTTACTGGGTCCTAATCTATGTGCCCAACGACACCAACACCAGCTATTTCGTCGACGGCTTTACCACAGACCGCGTTTCTTTCGTCCCCACCGGGCTTAAGGGAGAGGTCCCCGGAACCGACGACCAGGTCCTGCATGCGCTGAACGAGATCGCGGCTCATGACGCTTTCGCCGCCCTTGTTCCCGCCGAGTTCAGCGCGAACTTCGTCCACCAGATCCTGAACTACGCCACTTCGGAACGACACAACGCCAATATCGGCATTGCCGTTCGGGTCTATAGCGAAGAGACCCTCGAAGCCATCGAAGTCGATTGGGATGGGCCACTCCCAATAACCTGGATCCAGAAAACGACACTGAAGCACCATGCCATTGCGACCTTGAAACTGTTCAAATGCAAGTTCCAGACTCTTACTTCCACGGAGAATGAAACCTACACCATCTCATTTAACGTGACGGCCGGCGACAAACTGATCCTGGGCGCAGCGCCCGGAGAAGGCCAGAATGACTTCGAGATCGTCTCGAGGCAATTCTATAACCGCTGAACTCCAGCTTTAGTGAAGCGTTCCTTTCCGGCAGTACAGGGTTCATGGAAAATTAAGGCAATTTTAAGACGCCGCCTATTGTCGAAGAGTGGCTGCTAGGCCAGTATCGCGCCATGTAGAGGAGCCAGCCCAAAGGCTGAAGGGGGCCCGGTGGGACGGCGGCGGAACTGAATCAACCAGGACGTTGTGGGGTGCTTTAGGGTGACCTGCCCGTCCGCGTCGCCAAACTTTATAAACCGGAAGCTTTTGGGCTGACTACGAATCGGTTTGATTCGCCGCGCGGCACCGGAGTGTTTGACCTGGAGCACGAACGTACAGAGAGAGGTATTTATGGCTGGGTATGAGCTGAAGGAGTATCTGCTACAGCTGCTTACAACCAATCTGATCACGGAATACCAGGACCAGATCGAGGCCTGGAAGCTGTATATCGAAGACGTAGTAGACGCGGCCAACACCGCCTCGGATACGGTCAAGGATACCTTGGTGGACGCCAATGCCGAGATTCAAGCTGCGCGGGAGCAAGCTTACGGAATGGCCATGCTGGTGTTGAGCATGGTCGCCGGTCCTGCCATATCGTGGCTGGGCGCCATGGTTAAGATCAATTGGGCTCCCAAAATCACCTCCGCCCAGCGCATCGAAACGCAGACGAAAGAAGTCTGGGCCATGAACGCCTTGGGAGCGCCGTATCAAACCCTTATCTCCCAGGCTGTCTCCACAAAAGTTAAGAATGATGTGGCCAATACGGTGCTGGGAGAATCGACAAAGGGCGTTGCGAGTTTCCTTTTAGGTTTTGGCCAAGCGGCTGTAAAGCCCAGGAGTCAGGCCGCCCCGGAACTGAAGACCAACTTCTCCGCA
>JBEKBP010000143.1:0-3937 GCA_050015335.1 Candidatus Acidiferrales bacterium
CTTCAGATGGCACATGGTTCGTTCTTGTAGCCACTCCAGACAAGGTGCCCGCGGTCCTGAAAGCAATGGGTCGTGAGGATATCCTGACGGATCCGCGATTCTCGGATCCTGCCAAACTGGCGCAGAACCGCCCGCAACTTACGGCAATGCTCGATCAGATCTTTGGTTCGCAGCCCATGTCGCATTGGTATGAGGTCTTCAACGGCGTTCACGTCCCCTTCGGCGCCGTGCGTGACCCGCAAGAAGTCATTAATGATCCGCAATTGCGAGCCAATGACATTGTTGTTCCGCTCGAAGGAGCCGGCGAAAAACTGACCTTGACCATCAGCAGTCCGATTCAAATGCACGGCGTTTCCAAAGTGCCTGCCAGGCGCGCCCCGAAGATCGGCGAACATAACCAGGAAGTGCTCCGGGAGCTTGGCTTCACCACTGCCGATATCGATGGGCTTCGTGCAAGCGGTGCCATTCCCCCGGTTCAAGAGAAACCGGTGGCAGCGGACTGAAAAAGTTCGAAAAATAAATTGACAGCTTACGTGCGGGATTATTCGGCTAGCTTGGCATTTGAAATGAACAGCGATTGGAGCAAATCTATGTCCGACATTGTTACTGAGTTGTCTGGAAGTATCCTGCGAATTCAACTCAATCGACCATCCAAGAAAAATGCGATGACGGCCGCCATGTACATCAGCATGGCGGACATTTTAAACGGTGCGGCAAAAGATGAGGGGGTGCGTGCGGTGCTTTGGCATGGAGCCGGAGACTCGTTCTGCGCGGGCAACGACTTGGAAGATTTCTTGAAAAATCCTATGGGGCCAGGTGACAGTCCACAATCGCGTTTGATCGACGCGTTAATCGACTTCGGTAAGCCGATCGTCGCCGCGGTGCATGGCTTTGCCATCGGTGGCGGAACCACGATGTTGACGCACTGCGATTTTGTATACGCGAGCGAGACTGCGAAGTTCCGCATGCCGTTCATCAACCTGGCCCTGGTGCCCGAATTCGGAACAAGCTACTCGATTCCCGCGCGCATCGGCTATTTGCGAGCAGCCGAGCTGATTCAGTTGGGACAACCTTTCGATGCCAAGCGAGCAGCCGAGCTGGGACTGGTCACGCAAGTTGTACCGGACCAGCAGTTCCTCGCAACGGCTACCGAGACTGCTCGAAAGTTGACGGAAAAGCCTCCCGAAGCTTTGCAGGCCTGCAAGAGATTGATGCGGCAATCCACTCGTGAGCATTTGCAACGAGCCGCGAGATCGGAGAATGAGGAGTACGCGGTGAGACTTCGCTCTCCCGAGTGCAAGGAAGCGCTTACGGCGTTTTTCGAGAAACGTCCACCAGACTTCAGTCGAATAAAGCAAACGGCAACGGTCGCATGATCTGAAGCAGTCACATAAATAAAATTGGAGAGGACTCATCATGGCAAACACTAAATCGATTCGGAATGTAGCGATTGTTGGAACTGGAGTGATTGGCGCGAGTTGGGCTGCTCTATACCTGGCGCGGGGGCTTAACGTTGTCGCCACGGATCCGGCACCAAACGCCGAAGCAAATCTGCGGCGATACATCGATGCGGCGTGGAAGGACTTGACGGCGCTTGGAATTTCACCCAACGGCTCACGTGACCATTTGCGGTTTACGCTCGATATGAAGCAAGCCATTGCCGACGCGGATCTAGTTCAGGAAAACGGACCTGAACGCAAGGACTTCAAAGTCAAATTATTTGCTGACATGGATGCCGCAGCGCCGAAGGATTCCATCATCGCATCGAGTTCATCCGGTCTGACGATGAGCGTAATGCAATCGGCGTGCAAATATCCTGAACGGTGTGTGATTGGCCATCCTTTTAATCCTCCTCACATCGTTCCACTGGTCGAGGTCGTCGCAGGCGCGAAAACCTTGCCGGAAACTGTTGAGCGGGCCATCTCCTTCTACACCTCGATCGGCAAAAAACCGATCCACGTGCGAAAGGAAGTGGTTGGCCATGTTGCCAACCGCCTCCAGGCTGCTCTCTACCGCGAGGTCGTCTACCTCATCGAGCAGGGTGTACTGGATGTTGCTGACTCGGACACGGCCGTGTGCTGGGGGCCTGGACTGCGTTGGGGCCTGATGGGTCCAAATCTCCTGTTCCATCTGGGCGGTGGTCCAGGCGGAATTCAGCATTTCATGGAGCAGTTCACCGGGCCACTGGCCACATGGTGGAAAGATCTCGGCACGATCACTGAGTTCAGTCCCGAGGTGAAGCAAACCATTGTCCACGGCGTATTGAAGGAAGCAAATGGCCGTTCGATCGCCGAACTCGAACGCGAGCGTGACTCCATGCTGCTCGAATTGCTTACAACCCGGTCAAAAGCGGAAGAAGCCGTACCCGCTGGGTCAGACGCTGCGGCTGACTAATTCTGTTTCCCTCAGTTGTGACGCAGAGGACAGAGAAACGAGAACAGAAGATGATCTATGTACACTCTCTCGGCCGGGCGTTGCGATTCTATCCCGGCCGAACCGCGCTTGCTGCTGATGGCCGGCTTCTGACGTTTCGCGAGCTCCATACTCGCGTCGAAGGCATCGCTGCGACGCTCACGAGTCGCGGTTTTGGAGTGGGGGATCGCTTGGCTTTATTGCTGCCTAATGGGCCGGACTACATTGAACTCGTGTATGCGTGCAGCATGCTGGGCGTGATCGCCGTTCCGCTGAACACCCGCCTTTCGACCAAAGAGATCGATGGGGTGCTAGAAGATGCGCATCCGCATGGGATCGTACGCCACTCATCCCTCGCAGTCCCCGGAGTTCAGTTGAGCTGGCAACAGGTGATCGACCAGACCCCTCTTCCAATCAGCGGCCCTGCTCCGAAGAGTTTTTATGAGCCCGAAGCCGTTCTGGGCCTGATCTACACAAGCGGCACGACGGGGAAGCCAAAGGGCGTCATGGTGACGCACGCCAATATCCTTGCCGACGTCCACAACTTCAACTACTGGATGCGCTACACCGAAGGCGGAACCTACCTGCATGCCGCCCCGATCTTCCACATCGCAGATTTTCCAAGCATGTTCGCGGCCTCGGCATTTGGCGCCAGGCAGATCACTGTTCCGAAATTTAGCGCACAAACGTTCTGTGCGACGGTGGAACGTGAGCATGTAACTCACACCGTGCTCGTGCCCACGATGATCAACTTGCTCACACAATTCCAGGATGCTGGGACATATGACTTGAGCAGCCTCCAGGTGCTGGCCTATGGCGGTTCACCCATGGCGCCAGAACTCGTCCATCGAACACGGGAACTCCTCCCGAGCGTCAAGTTGATTCAAGTGTATGGGCTAAGTGAAACGGGCTTTCTTACGGGCTTGCAGGACCAGGAGCACACCGAAGACAAGCTGATATCGTGCGGACGCCCTTGTCCCGGTGTCGATCTTCTGGTCGCAGACACTTCCGGGAAACAAGTCGATCCGGGACAGGCAGGCGAGCTAATCGCACGAGGCGCCAACGTCATGCGAGGCTACTGGAACAATCCTGAAGAAACGACTGAAGCGTTTCGAGACGGATTCTTACGTACGGGAGATATCGGCTATCAGGACACTGCGGGATACTTTTACATCCTCGACCGCCTAAAAGACATGATTGTTACCGGAGGGGAAAACGTCTATTCGGGAGAGGTCGAAGCAGTGATCTACGAACATCCCGCTGTTCGTGAAGTGGCCGTGTTCGGCGTACCCGATTCACAATGGGGCGAACTTGTGATGGCTTGCGTAACCCTCAAGCCAGGCGCAACTCTTACTGTCGAGGAGCTGGTTGCGTTCTGCCGACGAAGCCTAGCGAGTTATAAGGTCCCCAGGCGCGTCGAGTTCTTAGAAGCGGATCTGCCCAAGAGCAGTTCCGGCAAGGTGCTGAAGAAGAGCTTGCGCGAGCGTTTCTGGAAGCATCAGCAACGAGCCGTGAGTTGAGTCTG
>JBEKBP010000144.1:0-3817 GCA_050015335.1 Candidatus Acidiferrales bacterium
ATGCCTTTGCCGCGCGCATACACCAGCGTGTTGGCCGTGCCCAGGTCGATAGCGAGGTCGCTCGAAAAAACGCTGAACAGCGACCGCAGATTGTGCCAGCGGGATGCGCTCGAATGAAACCCGTTGTTCGATGACATGCGAAACTTTCTCTCTGATGGAGTCGGTCTTCTTCCGGTTTTTATCCGGCTATTCTGGAATCTAAACTCTATCCTTAATTCTATGAGCGATTGCCATTGTTTTCAGCAAACCAAAGTAACTGACCCTTAGCGCGGTCCCGCTCACTGAATCACCACTTTCTTCTGCAGCGTGTTCACTCCGCCCCTGGCATTCTGCGCCGTGATCGTGATCGTACTTTCGCCGGTGGCCAAAGGTGGCGTGAAATAGTGGAATTCACCGTCGGTTCCGACCACCGGAACCTCGCGCCCATTCACCATCACCCGCGCGCCCACCTCGGTCTTCCCCGTCAACTCGATGACGTGACCATGCTGAATCAGCGGGTCCAAATCCAAATTGATTGCCGCCGTGTCATTCCCCTTCGGAATGATGGTGAACCGATTTTTTTCGCTCTCGACCGATTCCTTGCCCGCCGCATCCTGCGATTGCACCAACCAGTAATACGCCCCCTGCTCCAGACCCGAAACCAGCACGTCGGCAGTATTCACCTTGCGATCCACAATGGTAGAAGAAAAATACGGGTTGCGCGAAATGCGCAGCCGGTAACTCTTCGCGTTCGCCATCGGAGTCCACGAAAATTCAATCGGCTTGGGATCGTTGGACACGAACATGGGCATCATGTTCGCCGGCGAAATCGGCGTCGGAGGACCAATCTCCTTCAGCTTATCCATGCGCGGCGCAGCCGCCTGAAAGCTCACTTTCTCCCAATCCGCCAGGCGCACCGTCTCACCATTACGCGTGATGTCGCCGGTTCCCTTCTTGACCAGAATTTCGTGCTGATCGTCCTTGGGATCGTTGCGCACCATGGCCGCGCTATCCGGCGCGAGAGACGCCGTGGCTCCAGCCACAATCACCTGCGACTTCGAACCCTGCACAAACGTCGCCGTCGCCAGATCCACCGTGCCCGTGCTCACCGCAACCGAAACGCTGGTCTGCTGCTGATCGTTGGTCGAGTTTTCTTCGATTACGATCAGCGAATCCTGTTTGATGGTGTAGTTCGTGCCATCATTGAACACGATCTTGGCCATGCCTTCCGAACTGGTCTGCACCACGTCGCCTTTTTCCAGCGGAATGCTGTAGTCAGCCGTTCCCCAACTGTTGCTGCTCGCCTTCTTCACCCGTACCGTGCCGTCAAGTGCGGTAAAGTGCGCCTGCTGCGCCCCGGCGCCGCCCGACTTGGCAGGATTGCCCGCCCCAGCCACGACCTCCAGCATCTTCATGCCGAATCCATCCGCGGCCTGAATCGTGCTCTCGGTGAATTGCGGAAAGGCAAAATGCATGCCCGCAAACAGTATCAGCAAGACCGCCAGCACCAGCAGCGCCACGCTGCGGTACGTGACCGTCTTCCACGCAATGTGGATTCCCGGTTTGCTGTTTGAAGACACCGAAGACACAGAGAAACCCAGCCAAACTCCAGAGAATATTGGGGTACTTTCGAGAGTACCACAAGGCCCATGAGGGCAAAACGGGGTAATCAAATTGGGACATTACGTTGGTGCCATCTTCGCTGCGCGTGTTCGTGTGTGGAAGACAGGCAACGAACCCGCTACAGATTGTCATCCCGACCGAAGCGTCTCATCCCCGAAGGGGATGGGAAGCAGAGTGGAGGGACCCGCGGGTGCCCCAGGTCTCAGGGTTTTCGAGACCTGGGTTTCGCCACGAGGCCCAGCTCCCTCCCGAAAAAAAACTGAGGACCGAGAACCGCCAACTGACAACCGCTTTTCTTGATGTCATCCGTCGGGTGGCCCAGCCTCTCGCGTTCTTCGCGAAGACACGGGCTTTACTAGTGCGCGAAAACTAGAACTTCGCCGACGCTGCGGAACAAAAGATTGCAGGCTTTAGCCGCAAAGCGGCGTAAGAATGCAGCCCACGGCGCAAGCCGCTGCGGAAAAACTATGATTCAAGCAGGCCTCGGGAAGGGCCCGACTTCAGTCGGGCCGCTAAGTCGCTGAAAATGTCTTGGCGCTTCAGCGCCTGAGGCGAGCCTTTTTCGCCTCAACGACTTTTTTCGCAACTACGCAAAGCGTGGGTAAAAGCAGAAACCAAACCAGCCCCTGCGGGGCAAAAGATTTGCTCTCACGACAGATTGTCATCCCGACCGGAGTTTCTCATCCCCAAAGGGGATGCGGAGTGGAGGGATCTGCTGTTTCGCGCACGCTACAGCAATCCCGTAAATCCCCGGCGTGCCGGCCCCGGCTCGCCCATACGGCAAGTGGAAAGACGACTTGTTAACAGGTTAAGGTGATCACCCGGCCCGACCGCCTCAGAAGGATGAGAGACGCGGCAGGCCGTCGTGTCAAGGACTCCCCATTCGAGCACCACGAACTAACTACCACTAGCTCAATAACTTACCGCTCGCGGCAAGATCATCAAACGACACACACAACAATCTCAAAATAATCGTTGCCATGCGGCATTGAAATTGTTACATTGCATTATGCCGCAACGATGCCGCACCAATTGGAGGACCCGTGGAAGACAAGAAAATTGAGGCCCGGAAGAAGACCGCGCCTTATCTCCCTTTTAGAACGTTCATTAACTCGCTCGACACGTTTTCGCACGGGCTTCCGACCATCTTGGACAGGACGATCTGGAGGAGCCAGGCTGGCGTCACGCAGGGCTTGATTATGAACGCCTACCGTTTTCTTGGCCTTGTTGACGAATACGACAGCCCGACAAATGAATTGGAGATTATGGTTCGCCAGACCGAACAGCGTCCTGCAATATTGCGTGCACTGATTGAAGCGACCTACGGTCTCCAGTTTGGCCTTGATTTCACCAGCACCACGCCGAAAGTGCTGGAGGACATGTTCGTTGATTCTTATGCAGTTACCGGGGCCACGAAACAGAAAGCGATCACGTTTTTTCTCAAGGCTGCACGGTTCGCAAATATTACTCTGTCGCCATTCTTACTCACCCAGATCAGAAACACTTCGACTCGGCGACGCCGTAAGGGAAGGGACACCGCGGGAACGCCCAGTAGGGAAAACGGCGGAAATTCCGTCGACACGGTCGCGGCTTCTTTAACGCAATCGACTGTCACCACGCATGAGATTGCCTTAGCGAGTGGGGGCCTGCTGACGGTTTCGATCACGGCCAATCCATTCAAAATGCCTCAACAGGACCGTGATTTTGTGTTCTCCCTCATCGACAAACTGCAACAGTACGAAAAAGACCACCCGCCTGCAGAGGAGGAAAACGAAGAAGATGAGGGCGAGGGCGAATAACAAGTTCCGGGAGCCAGTATGAATGACGCGACACGCATCGCTCTAAATTCGGGGAAAATATCGAGTGCAATCGAGGCCTTTTGCACCTAGGTGAGCAACAAACGGGGATTGACATTCTTCATGAACAAAACCGATGCTGTAGAAATGAAGGCCGGAGTGAGGAGTAAACGTTCGGAAAAGCGCTCTCCTCACCCGACCCTATCAGGGCGTAGCTCAACTGGATAGAGCAACCGTCTTCCTAACGGTGGGTTGGGGGTTCGAGTCCCCCCGCTCTGGCCAATCTTGCTAGCCTCTGGCCAATTGGCCGCTTCGTCTTACGACTGGCGGCCAATCTCTTTTTATCCTTTCAAATACGACTCGCCTTTGGGCGATCCAGCCTACTTCCTCTGGCCATGGGCGATGAAGGAAAGTCCGGG
>JBEKBP010000145.1:0-3682 GCA_050015335.1 Candidatus Acidiferrales bacterium
CTTGCATTTCTTCGGTTTATGCCCTAAGCAGAAGAAATGCAAGAACTGTGCCACTTTCGTTGCACAGTTCTTGCATTTCTTCTGCTTAGGGCATAAACCGAAGGGATCACTGAGCGACGCAGGATCGTTCTTCACATAGGCGTAGAAGTTAGAGCCGCTTCCTGGAAAACCCAACGGATCTTCGCCGAGGAATCTTCCGGCGGTAGAGTCGTAGTACCTGGCTCGATAGAAATAGATTCCAGTCTCCGGGTCGAACTCACGCCCCGTGTACCGGAAAGGATTAGTGAGTGTGCCTGTGGACGCTGTGAGATTGCCAAAGGCGTCGTAACTGTATGTGCCCGCGATCGCACTCGCGGAATTCGTCAACGAAGAAACTGACCCGATCCCATCCTGCTCGTAGTAGCTGACTGTGCTGGAGCGCAGCTCGGACAGTTGGTCATCAACTTCTGAGCTATCAATATAGCGGGCGAGAATGTTCCCACTGTTATCGACCTCTTCGACCGAGTTGGGGCCGTCATAGAGGTAATTCGTCGTCCCCAGTGGGCCGGATTTCTGGATTCTTCTGCCAAAAGGATCGTAGCGGAACGTCGTGGTACCCACGCCGGGATTCACAACCTGCGTGAGGCGGTTCTCGAGTCCCAGGTGTATTGTTTTGCGGAGGGGTCGGAGAGGGTATTGCCGTTTGCGTCGTAGGCAACTGTGGGCGCGGGTGTCATAGCCGAACCCAGGCGCGTCATAGCCATAAGATCACACAACAGCCCTCATCTCCCCAGGGTTATCCGCTGGAACGATTGACCACCGTTCTTCGACTCCCACAACAAAGGACCTGAACGATCCATCGTTGTAACGAAAACGTGCGAGCTCGATGTATTCGCCAAGGCCACTGAGGAGACCATATTGAACATGTCAGAACCGAACGTTGCGAGACACCAGTTCTTCCCGGCGTCGTGGGTGATAAACAGCCCACCATTGGTGACAAGGAAGACGGAATCGGGATTATCGTCGGGAAACTCCATCTGATAAACCGCTAGAGACTTCTCCCGACGATCTGGAGGAGCCTTTTCTGTGCCCGTAATCAGGAACGACTTTGGAAGGAGATACGCCATCAATGCGGCAGACCAGCTGCGACCGTTGTCTTTAGATTCGACAAGTCCACTGGCGCTAACCCCAAAAACCGAGCCGCCGTGCTCGACGACCGCTGTCCCGACGACAAGATCCCGAGCGAAGGGCTGCCATTCATTGCCGCCGTCGCGAGAAACGTACACACCGGGCCAGGAAGCGATATCAGAGTCGGACAAGCCTTTCAGACCGGCGCGCTTATACACGCGCCCATATAGCGTGAGGCCGTTCGTGCCGACGATTGTAATTTTCAGCCTTTTTCGGTCCATCTCTTGCACGCTATCTCCGCTCTGAAAGCGAAGCTTTGCGGTGATCCAACTTTGGCCACCATCGACTGATCGCTCCAACATGGAGTCATCATTCGACAGACGGTAAAGGACCCTGCTCTGAGCCGGTCCCGATGACCCGACAAGGTGGTTCACTGCAACTTCATCCTGGCGTCGCACCCTGCGCCACGTTCCACTTGCGCCAGTTTCGTATACCTGCACGCTGTCCGTTCCCGAAGGCCGCTTAAGAAGTAACAAGCGTCCGGTGCTGGATTCGAACAAGTTCATCTCTCCAAGGTCAACATCCCCTGGTCCCAAGCTGTATGAGTGCAAAAAGCCGGTATCGCACGAGCATTGACTTGGCGGAGATGATACAAAAAGCGCTACTACGAGAATCGGAAACCAACCCATAAGGTTCTCATTTCTGACAAGCCTTCACACAATGGCTTTCCATCTCTTTGGAGAAATATCTGGATGCGGGCTTCACTTTGTTGGGTCCCTGGTATCCTACGTGGGTGGCTATCTCAAAGTCGTTCCAGCCGTACGCGATTGTATGAAGCACCTCGTGGAGCAGGGTCACGCCCAACTTGCAGCAGTCGGAGGGGTTTGCCGCCCATCGGCTTACATGAACCGTGGAGCCGCCATTTATGACATCAACGTGGGCCATATAGTCGTCAGGGTTTGGAAATTGGTCGTTGGCCGGAGTAAAACCAAAGTTCGTGTTGTCGAAGTTGTGTAGGAAGAAGTCTAAATCTGGAGCTTGATTGAAACTCTCCAGCAGAGTTTTTAGGAAGTTCGCACAGTCTGGATCGCTCAACAGCATTCGGGCCTGATTCCATGCGCCGTCTATGCTTCCGGGGTGGCTCCCCGCCAGACCGAAGGCATCCAGCGCATTTGGGCTTTGGTTTTTCACGTAAACATAGGAATTCGATCCCGCGAAAAACCTGAATGGATCTTCACTCAAGAATCGCCCGAGAGTGCTCTCGTAGTAGCGGGCACGCTGGTAGTACAACGATATTTCGGAATCGAACTCTGGACCCGTGTACTGGAATGGATTGGTGACTGTCCCAGTGGAACCCGTGAGATTACCTAGCGAATCGTAGGTGTAGGTATTCGCGACGGACGCCCCTGAATTGCTTAGCGAAGTAATGGAGCCCAACCCGTCAGGGTGATAGTAGCTGATCGTTCCCGAACGCAGTTCAGAAAGAGGCTGATCGATTCCTTGCCCTTGGGTATATTTTGCGAGGATGTTGCCACTATTGTCCACCTCTTCGGCGAGGTTGGGACCATCATAGAGGTAATTGGTGGTGCCGAGCCACGAACTCTTCTGAATCCTGCGCCCAAATGGGTCGTACTTGAAGGCCACCGTCCCCGTGCCCGGCACTGCCGCTGAGACGAGCCGGTTCTCGAAGTCCCAGGAGTAGGATTTGCCGGAAGGATCGGTGAGGGTATTGCCGTTTGCGTCGTACGTGGAGAGTGCGGTCATAGCTGAAGAGGCCGAATGCGGTCGGCAGTTCACTTTTGCACGCGGTTCTCCTGAACGAACTTCTCCAGATCCTTTAGCTCGACATACGGGTCACTAGTTCCGCATTTGACGGGTTTCACATCGCCGACAAAAGCGCTCGGACATAAGCCGGGCACGTTGATCGGGATTGCCTTGTTCTGGTCTATGTAAAAGAACCCATGCGCCCAAGTTGCTCCCGCAGTCTCGGCGATGAAGAAGTACACAAGCCCAGGGGGCAGAGCGGATGCCACCCCGCCGCTCGGCACCGTTTGTACATAGCCAGACGGCACCCTGCCGTATAGAAGGTTCACGCTGGTAACCTTCTCACCTTTGGAATTTTCACTCGCAGTCCGAAAACTCCATACCTCTGACTTCGCGTCATTGGGAGTCGCAATCCTACGTCCTTGCTGAGGAGCATAGACGGTAAAGGAAGTGAGATGCCCACTTCCGTCAAGCGAGAACGACGGGCCACTCCCAATCTTGACCGAAGTTGGGACCTCGCAACCACAAAGGAGCAGGCAGAACCCACCTAACAGTAGTCGCGTTGTTTTCACCGCTCTCATCGTGCGCTCCTAATGATCTGCAGTCGCCAAGCATCGGCCAGAGGATGCATGGATCTCATTGTGGGGTCATTCCCGAAAAGCCTGGGCCAGTGGGCTGACCGCCGTTGCTCGGAGTCGTCAAGTATGGAACAAGTTCGTGCCAAAAATGCCCCCACGGGTCGTACATTGGGTTGTAATCGTCATTGTGAGCCTCGTCGAGCGTGCAGGTCCTGTCACATGGCGCGCTGGGA
>JBEKBP010000146.1:0-5299 GCA_050015335.1 Candidatus Acidiferrales bacterium
CCTCTTGTAAGGGTGGTGGTCTCATGACACGATCCGCCCAGAATGTTTTTGCGGCCGAACCACCGCGGCAAGGACGGCAAAAATCACACGTACTGGTCGCTGGTGGAAACGGTGCGCACGCCCGATGGTCCCCGGCAGAAGACGCTCTGTTATTTAGGCGAGCTGAACGGTTCGGCACAGGCGCGGTGGCTGAGAAGCATCGAGGTCTTTAACGAACAGGGCGAAGTACAGCAACTGAAACTGTTCCCCTCGAATGTAGAACCACCACCGGACGATCCTCAGGTGGCGCGCGTGCTGTTGCACAAAGTGCGTCTGGAGAGGACGAGGCAATTCGGCGCCTGCTATCTGGGGCTGGAACTATGGAGGCGCCTCCAACTGGATCGTTTCTTCGAGCAGGTCGTGGACGACGATCCTGCCGATGTGCCGTGGTCGCGCGTGGTGGCATTGCTGGCCATCAACCGGTTATGCGCGCCCGGGAGCGAACTGGCGGTCGAACAGCGCTGGTATCCCTCGACGGCGCTCGATGATCTGCTGGGCATCGAGGAAGGCAAGATCAACGATACGCGGCTGTATCGGTGCTTGGACCGCATCCTGCCGCATAAGACGAAGCTGGAGCGGCATCTGAAAGATTGTTACGGCGCATTGTTCGAAGCGGCCTTCGATGTGCTGCTCTACGATCTGACGAGCACGTATGTGGAGGGTGCGGCCGAGAAAAATCCCATGATGCGGCGCGGCTACTCGCGGGATCATCGTCCTGATTGCGAGCAGATGGTGATCGCGCTGATCGTCAATGAGGAGGGATTTCCGATCAGCTATGAGACGTTCAACGGCAACCGCGCCGACGTTTCGACCATGGAGACCATCCTGCGCATGGTGGAGCGTAAATACGGCCGGGCGCGTCGGATCTGGGTATTTGATCGAGGGATTGTGAGCGAAGAAAATCTCGCGGCGATCCGCAAGCGGGGTGGTCAATATCTGGTGGGGACGCCGCGCAGCCAGCTCAAGCGGTTTGAAGCAGATCTAGTGAAGGAAAACTGGACACGGGTACGCCCCGAAGTGGAAGTGAAGAAAGTGGCTATTCCCCAAGGCGAGGAAACCTACATTTTGTGCCGCACAACAGGCCGCCAGGAAAAAGAGAGGGCCATCCGCAACCGTTTTTCCAACAGCATGGAGAAGGCCTTGCAGGGTCTGGAAAAGAGCATCGCTAGAGGGCGGTTGAAAGATCGCAACAAAATGGAGCGCCGGATCGGAAAGATTCAGGCCCGGCATCCACAGGTGAACGATCTCTACGATGTGGCTCTGCGCGATATCGGTGGGGGCGTCGGCTTATGGTGGCAGCTGAAGGAAGACCGTAAGAAGTGGCGTGAATCGCGCGAGGGCACTTATCTGTTACGCACCAATCTTCAAGCGGAGACGGCCGAAGGGTTGTGGTCGAAGTACATGCAGTTGACCGAGGCGGAAGCATCTTTCCGTGCCCTGAAGAGCGAGCTTTCGATTCGGCCCTTGTTTCATCAATTGGAGCCGCGCGTGAAGGCTCACGTGATGGTGGCCTTCCTGGGCTATGGGCTATGGATCACTTTGAAACATCTACTGAAGCGCCGGCCAGCCAGCGGAGTCGAGCAAGCTCAGTCCCCATCGCCGCTGCAAGCACTGGCCCTGCTTTCCACTCTTCAGAGCGCCGACATCGTTCTTCCCACCACCGATGGTCGGGAGATTCGCCTCCGCCGCATCACCGAACCCACCCCCGCGCAGAAATCGCTCCTCCAGCAGCTCGGCATCAGTCTCCCCGACCGTCTCGATTTCAATCGCGAATGTAGTGTAGATTCGGCGATCGCTTAACTGATTTTGAATGACTTAGGTCAGTTCTGGCCTGCGCGGTGACGAACTTCGGCTCTTTGTGCCAATGCCAAAGCATAACGCCCAAGGCCCCTAAAGGAGCCACAATGCAGAGAACTGCAGCCAAAAACAGGAAGCCAAGAAGAAGCAGACTCACCAGGGTTTCCGCCATAGTAACTCCCTGAAACCGACAAGCAAGCCCCTTGATACCACTTGATACCATCGATATTCTGTCTTGATCGGCGAAGTTCGTCAAGGGAACGTGCCACGCGGGCGGTATTCGTTTTCGGCTGGGCAGTGCGATACTATTGGACTGCAAGGAGCATCGACAGCCCCTCTGCCCTATGTAGGTTTTCCGCAGCCTATCAGGAGAACGGCGGAATATGTGGATTGTTCGGCTTGCGATCCGGCGTCCTTACACCTTCGTTGTAGCGTCGATGTTAGTTGTCATTCTGGGCTTGTTCGCGATCATGCGGACTCCGACCGATATCTTCCCCAACATTGGTATTCCGGTGATTGCCGTCGATTGGAGCTACAACGGACTTTCCCCGGAAGAGATTTCCGACCGGATCGTCTACGGTTTTGAGCGGGGCATGGCCTCGACGGTCTATGACATCGAGCACATCGAATCGCAATCGATGACCGGCAATGCCCTGGTGGAGGTATTTTTCCAGCCGGATGCCAACATCGATGCGGCCGCGTCGGAAATAGCCGCGGTGGCACAAACCGTTCTGAAAAGCATGCCTCCCGGCGCCACTCCTCCTTTGATTTTCAGCTACAACGCCTCCACCGTGCCGATTCTGCAGCTCGCGGTGACCGGGCAGGGCCTTGGCGAGCAGGAGATCTTTGACACAATGAACAATTTTGTCCGCCCGACGCTGGTCACCGTGCATGGTGCGGTTTTAACCCAGCCTTACGGGGGCAAGCTGCGGCAGATCCAGGTGGACCTCAACATCCCGGCGCTGCAGGCGAAAGGTCTTTCGGCGAGCGATGTGGTGGATGCGATGAGCGCGCAGAATCTTATTGTCCCGGCAGGAACCGCGAAGATGGGGCCCTACGAGTACCAAGTGGACTTGAACTCCTCGCCGCTCAAAGTAGACGAACTCAACGACCTGCCCATTAAAACCGTCAACGGCTCGCCTATTTACATACGCGACGTGGCCTACGTTCGGGACGGATATCCCCCGCAAACCAATATCGTGCGGGTGGATGGAGTGCGTTCGGTGCTGCAGACGGTGCTCAAAAAAGGCAACGCCTCGGCCACCGAGGTTGTTGCCGACGTCAAGGCCAAACTCCCGGCGATTCTGGCCGATGCGCCATTCAAAGTGAAGGCCCATCTGCTCGCCGACCAATCGCTGTTTGTGCGCAATTCGATTAATGGCGTCTTCCGGGAAGGCATCATCGCTGCGTGCCTGACGGGGCTGATGATTCTGATTTTCCTCGGCAGCTGGCGGAGCACGATTATTATTGCCGTGTCGATTCCGCTCTCGATTCTATGCTCGATTATTGCGCTGAGCGCCCTGGGGCAGACCATCAACATCATGACGCTGGGGGGCCTGGCGCTGGCGGTGGGAATTCTGGTCGACGACGCCACGGTCGAAGTGGAGAACATCAACCGGAACATCGATCAGGGAAAAGAGATCATCCAAGCCATCCTGGACGGTGCTTCCCAGATAGCCGTGCCGGCGCTTGTTTCCACGCTTTCTATCTGCATCGTATTCGTCCCCATGTTTTTCCTAACAGGCGTTGCGCAATTTCTGTTTGTGCCGTTCGCCGAAGCGGTGGTCTTCGCAATGCTAGCCTCGTATTTGCTCTCCAGGACGCTTGTGCCGACGATGGCGCGATTTCTGCTGGTTGCCCAATCCAGCAGGGAACACTCGGAGACGGCCAAGGAAACCTCCCGGAATCCTTTCGTGCGGATGCAGGCGCGTTTTGAAAAGGGATTTGAGCGCGCCCGGCTTCGCTATCGCAACGCCCTGGAAGCCGCGATCCGACATCGGAAACTGTTCGTCGTTTGCTTCTTCCCGGCCTGCATTTTGTCTTTCGCGCTTCTGCCTTTCGTGGGGCAAGACTTTTTCCCGACGGTGGACAACGGCGAGTTCAAGATTCATCTGAGGGCGCCCACCGGGACGCGGATCGAAGAGACCGCCGACCTTTGCAGCCAGGTGGACGACGAGATCCGCAGGGCTGTCCCGCCGAACGAACTAGAGACGATTATCGACAACATCGGCTTGCCCTACAGCAGCCAAAACCTGGCCTATACCATTTCCGGGCCCATCGGACCCGGCGATGCCGATATTCAGGTGGAGCTAACACCGAAGCACCGCCCCACCCGGGAATACGTATCGGAACTGCGCGCCCGGCTCAATCGCGATTTTCCGGGTGTTATGTTCTACGCCGTGCCGGTGGATATTGTCAGCGAAATCCTGAATTTTGGCTTGCCCGCCCCCATTGATATTCAAATCGTGGGACATAAGCTCGCCGCCAATCATGCCTTCGCCGAGAAGCTGATGAATCAGCTCAAGTTCGTCCCCGGCACAGTGGATCTGAGGATCCAACAGCCGTTTAACTACCCGAAGATTCACATCGAAGTGGACCGCACCAGGGCCAGCGAAATCGGATATACCCAGCGCGATGTCGCGACCGACCTGCTGGTTTCCTTGAGTGGGAGCTTCCAAACAGCTCCCGCATTTTGGCTGGACCCCAGTACCGGGGTGAGCTATTCGATTGCGACACAGTCTCCGCAGTATGGGATCGACACCTTGCAGGATTTGAAAAACATACCGGTAACGAACGGGGGTGGGGCACCGCCGCAGATCCTGGCTGGGCTAGCCTCTTTCAGCCGCAGCGGGGAAATGGCCATTGTCTCTCATT
Organism: Candidatus Acidiferrales bacterium; assembly: GCA_050015335.1. Taxonomy (GTDB): domain Bacteria; phylum Acidobacteriota; class Terriglobia; order Acidiferrales; family UBA7541; genus Palsa-295. Next base: position 4,711 of record JBEKBP010000146.1, read on the forward strand.
ATGACATTACACCGGTCCTCGATATCTTCGGCGCCGTGGAAGGGCGGGACCTGGGCGCGGTCGCGCGCGAAATAGGCCCGATTATCGAGCAGGCAAAGAAATATCTTCCCGCTGGGTCGCAGTTGATGGTTCGCGGGCAGATTCAGACGATGAACGCGTCCTATGAGGGATTGCTTGTGGGATTGGTGTTTTCCATCGCGCTGGTCTACCTTTTAATCGTTGTGAATTTTCAATCCTGGCTCGATCCCTTCATTATTCTGATGGCGCTGCCGGCGGCATTGGCGGGCATCGTGTGGTTTCTTTTCGTTACCCAAACGACCATCAGCGTGCCAGCCCTCACCGGGGCGATCATGTGTATGGGGGTGGCAACGGCGAATAGCATTCTCGTGGTGAGTTTCTCGAAAGAGCGGTTTGAGGCGGGGAAAACCCCCGCGGAAGCGGCCTTGGAAGCGGGATACACCCGATTTCGGCCGGTGCTGATGACCGCCCTGGCGATGATCATTGGGATGCTGCCGATGTCGCTCGGGCTAGGCGAGGGCGGAGAAGAAAATGCGCCTCTGGGCCGGGCCGTAATCGGAGGATTGCTTTT
>JBEKBP010000147.1:0-3570 GCA_050015335.1 Candidatus Acidiferrales bacterium
CCGGCGCCCCGGACGGCCCGAGCTGCGGCGTTGATTGTCTCCATTCCCCACACGTTGGCCACGTAGCAGACGAGATTATCGGGCGCCAAGCGTTGGTTGTCGAGAAATGCGGCGTTCACGAAAAAGACAGCTGGCACACCGAACTGGCGGCAAAGTGGGGCCGCCCACTCCGCAACCGACGCATAGGCGTCGTCGAAGGTCACGAGCACCGCACGGGGCGGAAGCCCTCGACCATCATAATCAGTCAGAACATCTTGCAGGCGCACGGGTGCGTAGTACCTGGTAAGAAATCTCAGCGCAGCCTCAAACTTCCCCGGGGTGATACTCACGTTCATCCCCTTGGTAAACGGCGACTCCGTAGCCGAGATATTATGAAAGACCACAGATCGTAATGAGTAGGAAGGACCGAGCATGCGTGCCATCCCGAAACAGTCGGGTGTGCGCCAAAATGCCTTGGCCGCCAAATGAACTGCGGTCTGCCGAAATCTATTGTAGGACAACTTGTTCGCGCTCCAGAAACATCCGCTGCCATAGCTCCAGACTCAACAGAGAAAAGATCTCTTTGGAGTAGTTTCTGCCATTCGAGTCCGCTTGGAGCAACCTCTCGACGGCTTCCTTGCGGAAATAACCTCGTTCGACTGCCCTGCGGTCGGTCAAGACAGCCCAAACGAGATCCTTGAGGTCGTTCCGAAGCCACGACTCATACGGTACCGGGAAACCGGTTTTCTTGCGGTCGCGAATTGCTTTAGGAATTCTCTGGCTCAACGCTTTCTTCAAAATGTACTTTGGAGTGAACCCTTTCAGCTTGAAGCCGGGCGGCAATGACGCCGCAAATTCCAAGACCCGGTGATCGAGCAGAGGCACACGGAGTTCCACGGAGCTGGCCATCGTCATCTTGTCAGCCTTGATGAGCAAGTCGTCGGGCAGCCAGGTCTTCGTATCAATATACAGCATTGCATCGAGGGTATTCTGTCCCCCGACGTGCGCCTGCAGCCCGCGCACGGGTTCCAGCGTGTGCTCGCGGTCTATTGCTTGCGCAAAATCAGCCGAGTATAGCTTGCCCAATCCGTTTCCAGTGTAGCGGTATGGGTTTGAAGTCCGGCTATAGTAGTAGCTTGGGAAAGTGTCATTCATCAATGGCACATAGTCGGCCACTCGAGGCAAGCGGAAGAGCGAGTTGGCGAGAGAAAGGCCTTGGGCCAAGGCACGGTTTAGCGAAGGCCCCCCGCGTTTGAGTCGCTCCAGCCAAACGAGATTGCGATAAGTGCTGTACCCGGCAAAAGCCTCGTCTCCGCCTTCTCCCGACAGGAGCACCTTGACGTAGTTCCTCGCCAACTTCGAGACGTAATAGAGGGCAATAGCCGGCGGCTCGCACACGGGCTCTTCCATGTGCCACACATATTCGGGCAGGAATGCCGCAAAATCCTTGGCCGCGATCGTCATCTCGTGATGCTCGGTGCCGAATGTTTCTGCCGCCAACTTGGCATAAGGTCTCTCGTCGGCAACCCCCCCTCCGGAGAAGCCCACGGTGAAACTGCCGATCTTCTTGTCGGTCCCACGCCCAGCGAAGCTAAGAACACCCGTCGAATCCACACCGCCGCTTAAGAGGACACCGACCGGCACGTCTGCAATCATGTGAAGCTCAACTGTCTCCGCCAAAAGGCTCAGCAGATCGGCTTCTGCGTCCTTAAGGCTTGGGTTCCCGATGGGCTCTGAGAAGCGAAGATCCCAGTACTGCTCGACCACCGCCTTGCCGTCCCGGACGAGGAGATAGTGCCCCGGGGCCAGCTTCTGAATCCCTTTTAGCAAGGTCTCCTGACCCGGGAGATACAGGAAGGTTAGGAATCTATCGATGACCTCGGGGGCGATCTCTCGACCGACCGAAGGGTCGGCAAGGATGGCTTTGATTTCGGAAGCAAAGACCAGAGATTCATTGGTCAGACAGTAGTAGAGAGGTTTTATTCCAACTCGGTCCCTCGCCAGGAACAGAGTCTCCGCGTTTTCATCCCAAATGGCAAAGGCAAACATTCCGCGCAGCTTTTCCAGGCATTGGGGACCAAGCTCCTCGTACAGGTGGACGATCACTTCGGTATCGCTCTGCGTTCTGAAGGTGTGGCCCTTGCTCAAAAGAAAGTTGCGCAGCTCTTTGAAGTTATAGATCTCTCCGTTAAAAACGATCCAAATCGTGCCGTTTTCGTTTGACAGCGGTTGATGGCCGCTTTGAAGGTCGATGATGGAGAGCCGGCGAAAACCGAGACCGATCGGCCCTGAAACGTAACGTCCCTCATCGTCGGGTCCGCGATGGCGAATCGTGTCTGCCATTGCCCTGACCAGCGAGGGGGGCACATTGGCCTCCCTGTCCAACATCAATTTTCCGCAGATTCCACACATAGATTGGGCCTATCCGATCCGGTCTGGAGATCACCTCCAGATAGTCTGCATCCCGCAGAGACGCCTCAGTTGCTGCTGCCGCAGGTAACGAATCATCTGCTTGTCTTTCACCCGCGGCGTGTGGAGAAAGTAACTCTTCAGAAACCCATAAACAATCGCCAACGAGCCGAGGATGTATGGTTTTCGAGCCAGCCTGTAGAAGCAACGCGCCAGAACAAACAGTGGATGGTATCCGCAGATAAAACAAACCGAACCGTACTTTACCCTGTCGCGCAGGAAACCGTCCGCAGAACCGGTGAAGCGATGATGAACAAGGTGGAGCTCCTTGAAACTGTGGGTGCTCCAGCCCAACATATTCGCCTTAACTTCATCGACTGTGTCCCATCCTGGCGCGGTCAACAACCCCCCAATGGCTTCCCAGCAAGCCCTCCTATAGATCTTTGTCGCCCCTCGGACATGGAACCTGGGAGCCACCTCGAGTTTTAATTTTCCAGCTAGGCTGTGATAGATGTCTCCTCCGCCGATTCCGAGTCGTGGTTCCGTGGCGAAATGCTCAAAACAACCCTGAAAGTAATCCGGTGGGAAGTTCAGGTCTCCGTCGAGCTTCACAAGAAAATCCCACTCCTTGGTCTGTAATGAGTTGTAGCCGTCGTAAAACGCTTCGACAACTCCACCACCGGATTTTCGGAATCCCCGATTCGGACGATGGACAGCTCGAATCCATGAGAACTTCTTTGCATATTCATCGATAATTCTACCGGTGTTGTCGGTCGACCCGTCGTTGACAATAACCCACTCGGTCGGTTGAATCGTTTGTGCGACAACACTCTCGACGGTGTGATGAAGGTAAGCCTCCTCGTCGCGAACAGGAGTGATGATGACATATTTGGAATTCATCGGAAGCCCCTAATGAGTGACCAGCTTCGAATAACGACCTATCTATTTGCGGCACCGCTCGCAACGCGATCGGCCCTCGGCTGGGATACGTCAATGTCCCGGCCCCTCAGGCCCTAATCCAACAAAAATCTACTCCCTACGCCTTTGTCTCCTGACGCCTATCCCCCAACGGTAGCCCCCATAGATGCAAACAACCGCTATGAAAACGAACACCCACTCAAGCATCTGCACCGGTTTTCCGTCGTGCTCATTGTCGAAATGAATGACGGCAAGCCCGATGGC
>JBEKBP010000148.1:0-3262 GCA_050015335.1 Candidatus Acidiferrales bacterium
GCCGCCAGCTAGCGGGGCCGGCGGTTCCCGTCTCGAAGAACGGCCATCTGCTGCCGTCGGTGCTCGAGTTGATCGATTTCATTGCACAGCATCATGAACTGGTGCTCGAGACTGGGCACATCTCGGCGGCAGAAGGATTAATGGTTGTTCATGAGGCGCATCAGCGCGGAGTAACACACATCGTGGTCACGGGCGCAACGGAGTTGGCGGTCAGCATGACGGTTCCACAAATGCAGCAGGCTGCTCACGATGGCGCCTATCTTGAATTTGCTTATGACCAAGCGTTCGGGCTGGCACAGCAGCGTACAATGGGCGAGTTCGCAGAAGCGATTCGTAAGGTTGGCCCGAAGTTCTGTATTCTTGTCACGAATTTCGGCGCAGTCCGGGAAAATTACCCCTTGCATCCCCAAGCTTTGCTCGATTTCATGAAGGCGCTGCACAAAGAGGGAATCTCTGTGGCCGACATCAACCTCATGGCGAAGACCAATCCAGCGCTCGCCTTAGGACTTACGCCTTATTGAGTCCCGCATAATATAGAGATACTTTTCTGGAATTGCTGCATCTAACGCAAGATGGGAAACCCCGCCGGAGTACGACGCGATTTTGATTTGCTAGAGAAACGCCGCTTCCAAGCCATTCGCCTGTTCGAACAAGGGCGGAATCAATCCGAGATCGCCCGCCAAGTGAAAGTGGTCCGCCAAACCGTGGCCCGCTGGGTGCAGCAGTATCGCGCCCAGGGGAGCCGGGCATTGCGGAAAGCTGGGCGTGCCGGCCGCAAGCCGCGCTTGAGCGAGACACAGCGGCAACAATTGAAAAAGCTTCTGCTCGCAGGGCCTGAACGGCTGGGCTATGAAACTCCGCTGTGGACCTGCCCGCGTGTGGCCCACTTGATCGAGCAGCAGTTCGGCGTGCGCTATCACGAGGGGCATGTCTGGAAGCTTCTGGTTCACCTGGGTTGGAGCCCGCAGCGGCCGGTAGGTCGGGCACGGGAACGCAACGAAGAGCAGATTCGGCACTGGAAGAAGAAGGTGTGGCCGGCCCTTAAAAAAAAGCTCTCCGGGAAGGGCGCATCCTAGTTTTCATCGACGAAAGCGGTCTAAGCCAACGACCGCATCGCTGCCGCACCTGGGCACCGCGGGGCCAAACTCCGGTCTTGCAGTACAACTTCAATTGGAAAAGCCTGTCGGTAGCGGCTGGGCTCACGGTGTGGAATTTCTACTTTCGTGTCTATGCAGGTGCGGTGAAGAAGGAGCAAGTGCTGGACTTTTTGCAGGCCTTGGTACGCCACCTACGTCTGCCGCTGCTGGTGGTCTGGGACCGTCTGCCAGCACACCGAAGCCGACTCGTGCAAGACTACATCGCCAGCCTGCAGGGATGGATGGCCACGGCCTATCTGCCGCCCTACGCTCCAGAATTGAACCCGGTCGAGTACATTTGGGCTTACTGGAAACAACATGAATTACCTAATGTTTGCCCCCAGGACTATTGGCAACTGACCGAAACGGCGCGACGTACTCTACGTCGCATGCGCCGCCGTCCGCGTCTGGTCGCCGCCTTCTGGCAACAAGCTTTTTCGTGGTCAGAATGACTCTATATTATGCGAGACTCAATAGGGATCGACGAGTACATGGTCCTCAACAAGCTTCTCAACATGGAACCCTACATCTCTGAAGCCCCCTTTGCGACTTTGATTAAGAATGAGCCTGACGAGAGGCCTTCAAATGCTAAATCTCGGACGCGCTCCTAGTGAAGCTACTGTCACTTTGCCAGGGGATCGGGTCGGATCTGGAAGTGTGCCAGCCGGCTGGGGATGTTCGGATCTTTTGTGCCTCCCTCGGCTAGTTGCGAACCTCGTGTTTCGTCAGCTGCCCATAGCCCCCGCCCCTTCCAGCCGTTCTTGGTGTTATCGATCCGGCCATCGAGAAAACGGTTGAAAAAGCCCATGGGGTAAGGGAGCGTCATGCGGACAAATTCCTTGGTGTCCTGCTTGAATGCGACCAATGAATCAGAGTTGGCCCCGTCCAGGATGATGACGTTGTTCCCGAGACCGAGTGTATTGTAGCGGTCGATGAAATCGTAATAGTTGTACTCGGCCTTCACGGTGGGATCGGATTGGAAAACCGGGCCCGGCACCGGATAGAAGCTCCAGCCTTCGGAGCACTGCTTACCTGTGACCGCCGCTTCGCCACTGGGCTTGGTCTTGCACTTGCGTCGGTCGAAGCTCGCTAGAATTCCTTCATGGCTCAGGGGTGTCCACAAAACGCCATTTGTGTCGATGTCAATTCCCCTCGCCAGCGAGCCGCCCGGTCCATTGCCCTTGGGATCGTAGGGCACCTCGTACACTTCGGTCGTGCAGGTCGAGGGTGGGTTTGCGCCTCTGGTCATGCGGATCATCCGGCCGGGCATGGTCATGATATTGGAATACCAAACACTCCCGTCGACCGGGTTGTAGGCCACTCCATAGGCGCCAGGATTGGGGACTTCGCGATCCAGTTTCGGATTGGGCGGCTCGCCGCTCTTGGTGTAGGGGCCAATCTTGCCGTCTCCGTTATAGTCGATTACGGCCGGGCACCAGCCTTGCGACTTCTCTGAATCGTGGGTTTGTTCCCATTGACGAACATTGAGCCAGCCGATTCCGCCGTCTACTTGGACAGAAAAGTACAACGTGTCGTCTTTATCATCGGAGAAAACAAGGCGGGTGGATTTGAAGCAAAGATCGGCGAAGTCGAACTTGCGCGTCTTGGGATCGTAAACATCCACGCCTTTGGCGCCGAATTCACGCGGCGAATTCATGGCGTAAGGATTCTTCGATCCGGCCTTGCAAAATTCTGCATTGCCGATCCGGTTTTCGACGTTGAACCAGACGCGGCCTTTCTCATCCATGGTGATCGGACCCGGATTTACAGGATCGTCCCAAACCAACTCATCGCCGAAATAAACAGAGGGTTCAACCTGGCTTCGCGGCGACGTGCGAGGCAACTCCGCCCTATCAGCCTCATTGGGCAACGGAACCTGGACCATCGCCTTCGTGTTTGCGACCGGATCTACCACGGCAAGCGCTCCCTCCGACCACACCGCGCCATAAATCCCGCCATTCGCGTTGACGGTGGGCTTGCGCTTATCAGAACTAATCAGAGCATGAAGGAACGAAGCCCGCACAGACCAATCGTATTCGGTGAGCACGACGTTGCGTTCGATTCCCTGCGGACGCGGCGGCTTCGGCGGAACCTCGCCCCTCGCGATCCGGTCGCCCCAGTCTGCA
>JBEKBP010000149.1:0-3107 GCA_050015335.1 Candidatus Acidiferrales bacterium
AACTTCCTCCGCTGGTCGATAGCCGCTTGCACAATCGGGTCGTCATACGTTGCGAACGGTATGTCGGGGCGGTTCGATTTGAAAAGGTACTGGTAAACATGGAAGCCTGGGCCAAACGCTTTCAGCGCCGCCTCCAACCGCTTCACTGCATACTCCTGTTGGGAGCGGTCCAGACTTTCGTAGTCCACACCCGGAACACTGAGAACCATGCCTAGATCGCCGCTTTTGGTAAGGAAGGCTGTCTCGTTCCAGAAGCCATAGAGGTTGATGTGATCGTTGAGGGCCGCGCTCTCTTTCCACGGCTTGATGACCTTGTCGAGACGCAGCATCACACTACCTCCACGGGGGGAACTTGCTGCTTGGCGGCGTCATAGCGCAGCTTGTAGCGTTCGGACTTTGCCAGGATGCGGAGGAATGCCGGATCGCTGTTCGTTACCCAATGGCCGAAGGCAAAGCCGCCGATGAAGACGGCGACACCTGCGAGGATGGAATTGAAGAGATTGAAGGCCCCCACGGCACCGACACAGACGAAGTAGAAGAGCGTGCGCTCAACGCCCAAATAGGTGAGCGGCTTGTGCAGACTCTTGAAGACTCGATTTGTGCGATGCTTCTGCTGCGCTTTGTCTGCCATAAGTCCCTCGTCTAAAAGACGCGGAGAAAGTCGAGCGCTATACGCCCCATAGCCAACTCAAGACATTCACTGCCATAACGGCAATCCCCGTTCCGGCGGCGACGCCGGCAAGCGCCTTTTTCGCGCCGGGTTCGCCGTGTGCAAAGCCGTACCCGCCGATCACGATGGCAACCAAACTTGCAACCTTCGCGATCGTGCCGGTGAAAAGACCTTGGATGGCGTTAAATCCGGTGTCGAACGGTGAGCCCTGTGCCAGCGCGGCCATTGGCATCAGAAGAAGAAAAGCGAAAAGAGCCGTCGCTAGACGCGACCGTTGGGACCGAAGAATGGTCTCGATTCGGGGGATCAGATGGACTTGGAACCAACGTGGCATACGCACCTCCAGCAGCCGCTCAAAGTGACCTGCTTTTGGCGCAAAGTTAACCTCACTCAACGAGGCTGTCCAATGAATGTTCGGCGGACAGCTATTCTTGGCACGAATAGGTCGGAAAATTCGAGTGATGGTCGTCGCCTTATTCCCAGCCAATTGAATCGCATCGGGCACGGGGTCGATCTATAATTTCCTGGTGTGCGGCCGCTATCGATTGTCGCGTAGAAAGCAGATCGTCGAGGAACACTTCGACACCATCTCCGAGGAGCCGGACTGGACGCCTCGCTATAACGTTGCTCCTACCCAGCCCGTACCCGTCATCCGCCAGAACGCGAAGGAACCTCGCCGGGAATTGTCCTTGATGCGTTGGGGACTGATACCGTCATGGTCGAAGGACATGTCTGGAGCAGCCATGATGATCAACGCCCGGTCAGAAACGGTGGCGGCCAAGCCTGCGTTCCGCGAAGCACTCAAGTTGCGAAGATGCTTGATTCCAGCGGACGGGTTTTACGAGTGGCAACGCGCGGGTAAAGCGAAGCAGCCATATTGCTTTGAAGTCAATGACGGTGAGTTGTTCGCGTTCGCGGGCTTGTGGGATCGCTGGAAAAACGCAAGGGGCCAGTGGATCAAGTCCTGTTCGATCCTGACCACGACACCGAATGCTGTGACCTCATCCGTTCACGACCGGATGCCCGTCATTCTTTGTGCGGACAGTTACGATCTGTGGCTCGATCCGGGGATGACGAATGTCGAAGCGGTGTCAGAAATGTTGAAGCCGTGCGACGCTCGCACCATGCGGTGCTATCCCGTCAGCACGAGGGTCAACCATGTCGTCAATGACGACGCAGAATGCTCGATACCTGTGAAACCTGCCCAAGTGCAAGGTGCGCTGTTTTGACAATTTAGGAAGCTGGCTGCTTTTTCTCGTTCCATCGCTGCTGAATCCATGGGATACTGTGTCGCGATATAGTGCCAGCGGGTCTCCCGAGCGAAACGTATTTTCGTACAATAAACGTACAATGGATCCGGCAATAGAGCCTTTTTAGCCGTTGTGGCAGTTCCTAGAATCAGTAACTTACGTGTTGTCAACACGCTGAATAGTTCGACTCCCGCCGCCTCCACCATCGTATATCTACAATGTTATCACTGGCTTACGGCGGACGACAACCGAATTATTTTGTCCGTGTACGATTCCGAGAGCGAAAAATGCACCTTGTGCGAGGCAAAAATCGGAAATCCGTGTCGGGTTCGTGGGCCGTTTCCGGAATCGCCGGTTTGGCACTCTTCGTCCTCGCATGGTGTATCCCACTATCTCAACGTTCAGCCGTGACGGTTCAGCGGTTACATCCACTGGCGTCATGGGCGGAAACGGGGAGGTAATCTGACAGAAGGGAGGGACTAAAAGAACTCGACGGTCTTCATGGTTTCGGCGAGCGCTTTCAATTGGTCAGGAGAGTTGGTTACAAGCGCTGCCGGTGCCCAGAATGGCTGGACATTTGTCCGAGATGAATCAGCCTCTAATGGGGTTTCGCCGGTTTATTCAAACTGATTAACTGATCGCGAGTCTGTTGGAGAATCTCTCGGGAAAGGTTCGGGTCTGACACGGCACGAGAGAGGTTGATCGCTCCTAGCATCGCACTAATCATTAGAATCGCACGGGCGCGCCGATCAGAGGTAACTCTTGGAGGAACAAGTCCCGTCGAGTAAGCCAAGGTGCGTTTGAGTCGTGCGGTATATACAGCCTTCGCCGATCGACTCGCCCGAGACATGTCACCCAGCAATGCGCCCAACGCGCAGCCTACTCCCGGCGCATCCCGGTGCTCTTCAGACAAATACTTCTCTAAAGCTTTCGTCAGCGTATCAGTGTCTTCCTCCCAGCGGTCGAGGTCCTGGAATGCGGTGGCTGAGCCTCAACCACCAGTTCATCGCGTGAATCGAAGTGTTTGTAGAAACCGCCGACGGTAACACCGGCCTCCTTCATCACATCGGCAACGCCGATGCCTTCCAGACCGAGTTCGCGAAACCTTTTGGCAGCAACGCTCACGATCCGGGTGTGCGTCTCCGCCTTCTCACTCTTCGAATAACCCATTTGCCATCACCATCTCT
>JBEKBP010000150.1:0-3439 GCA_050015335.1 Candidatus Acidiferrales bacterium
TCAGATAGAAGAACGCGACCACCCCTAGAAGAACTGCCGGCATGCCCTCGAGGAGAAACATCCAACGCCAGCCGTCAATTCCTAACCAGGGATGCCCAAGAATCCATCCTGCGAGGGGCGACCCCACGATGAATGACAGCGGAATGGCCGCCATGAAATTGCTTCCGGCCTTGGCGCGATCCTCACGAATGAACCAGTGACTCAGGTACACAACGACGCCAGGGAAAAACGCGGCCTCCGCCGCTCCCAGCATCAGCCTCGCCCCGTAGAGTTGACCCGGGGTATGTACCAGCCCGGTGAGCGCGGTCAACGATCCCCACGCTATCAAGATCGAAGTGATGCAACGCCGCGCGCTCCAGCGTTCAATCATGAGCGCGCCGGGAATCTGCAATGCCACATAGCTGACAAAAAAAATGCCCGCGCCCAAACCAAATACTCGATCGTTGAACCCGAGCGTCCGCGACATCCCGAGGGCCGCATAGGCTACGCTCGTGCGGTCCAGGTAATTGGTGATGTAGAGGATAAAAAGAAACGGAAGCAGACGCAGAGCACTGCCATTCACTTGCCTCCGGCGATACTCACGTAGGCCCGGACGCACTCGTCAAGCGCCGAGCAATCTGTGGCACGGTTCTAGCTGGAATCTCGGGATTGCAATCTACTCTCCCAGGCCAACCATCACAACCGGCAGCGTCGGTGCGGACGAGCCACTCTCAGGCTCCACGGTGATCGCAAAAGCTTTGGCCTGCACTCCAGCGGGAAGCGGCGGATTGATCACAGTCGCACTCCCATGCGCATCGGGCTTAAAGACCCCAGCAGGAATCGGAGCGCCGCTGGTTGGAATCAACCACAGCTCATAGGCTTTCTGCGGCGGCAACGCCTGCAAATTGCTAGCCAGGAAAATCAGACTTGACCGATCGCGAACATAAATGGCTTTGCCTTGCGGTTGCGGCGGAGTCTTAGCTGCGACCAGTGTCACCCGCATCGCATCGGTCGCGGTTAGCGTGGACACCACTTCGCGCGCCCGTTGCAGCTCTGCCGTTTGCTGCGTAGCCTGACTCTCCAAGCCAGCGATGCGTTGCTGCAAGTCCGAGTTCTGCACCCAGAGCGCGACCAGGCCCACTGCCAACGCGCCAGCCGCGACCCAGGGCACAACCATCCACCAACTCCGCTTTGCGCGAACCGCTGCCCGGCGCGGTTCGCGCGCCACGGCCTCGATCAGACGCTGCCGCGCCCGCCGCGGTGGCACCGGACCCGCCGTCGACAGAGCCATCAACGCCATGTCCCCACGCAATTGCTCGAGCTCGCGACGGCATCCGGCGCAGCCTTCCAAATGCTTCTCCAGCGCCACGCGCTCCTCACCCTGCAACGCACCCAGAGCGTAGAGTGCGAGATCCTCGGCGAATTGTTCGTGTACGCTCATGTTGCAAATGCCTTGCGCAAGGCTAGCAATCCCGATCGAATGCGAGTCTTGATGGTTCCCAACGGCTCTCCTGTTTTTTCCGAAATCTCGCTGTGCGACAGACCCTCGAAGTAGGCCATCTCCAGTGCCTGCCGCTGCGGCGACGGCATCACGCTCAGCGTGCCGCGGACTTTTTCCATGGCCCGCGCCCGCTCCGCATCGCCCGCCATATCGGGCTCGACCGAAACCACCACATCCGCGATATCCGTCTCCGGACGCCGCTTGCGCAGCCCATCAATCGCCCGATGCCGCGCGATCACCGCCAGCCACGGCCCCAGGCTGCCGCGGCTCGAATCGAACAGTCCCGGATTGCGCCACAACTGCATGAACACTTCCTGCAACACATCCTCGGCCGCGCCGGTGTCGCCCAGCACGCGCAGGGCGACCGAGTAGACGACGGCCGAATAGCGGTCATACAAAGCCGCCATCCCGCTCTCGTCACCCGAGCGGATCGCCGCCAGCACCGCCGCGTCGGTCCGATCTCCTTTGAACTCAGCGCCAGACAATCAGGGGGATCTCTTTCCACTTGAAGTACGGACCGCAAGCCCAAGCTGGATTGCCCTCATCCGACCGGACCGATCCGCTTTCGTTACCGACACTTACTTACTCAAGCGTGGAGCGCAAAAAGCGAACCGCGAAACCATAGCAGCATTGTCGATCTTCGACAAGCGGGTGGGATGGGCGGCCAAGGCGGTTGGCTCCAATGAAGCTTTTTACAAATTATTGACGTCGCGTCGACAAGTGAGATGGTTCTTTGGATTAGATTCGGCATAGGTGTGGGAAAATCACGCCGCAAAGTTCGTTTCGTGCAAAAACTTGTGAGACCCGGGGGCTATTGGTGAACACGCATCGGAGGCCAATCTTCAGATCGATCATTCTTCTATTCGCAACCTTGCATCTAGCTGGTATCGCCGCGCAGGCGCAGAGCTCCAAAATCATTTGGTCATTTACGGACAAACATGGTGAAGGGGCTGTACCCTTTGCGCCAGTCGTCTTCGACGGCGACGGCGCGGTATATGGGACAACAGCGATCGGTGGAATTGGAACTTTTGGCACGGTTTTCAAACTAACTCCGCCGACCGGGAGTGGAAATTGGACGGAGAAAATCCTTTATCACTTTTCCGGCGGCAGCGATGGGCAGCAGCCGAGCGATATTGTGTTTGGCCCTGCCGGCGTAATTTATAGCACGACTTATCTTGGTGGATCGGACCTTTGCTACCAGGGATGCGGAACGATTTTCCAGTTGACTCCGCCAACTGGCGGCGGTTCGTGGACGAAGCAGACCCTATACGACTTTACAGGATTCCAGGATGGCCAAGCGCCGGGGAATGTTCAGGTCGGGCCAAACGGAGCTCTGTTCGGGACGACGCCGAGTGGCGGGCCTCCTGCGGGAGCTTGCCACGAAGTGGGTTGTGGAACCGTCTGGGTGTTGAATGAATCGGGCGGCGTTTGGGCGAAGACCGTCATTCACGCTTTTCCAGTAACTACCGGCGATGGACAGGGGCCGAATTACGATGTCGTCTTCGACGCCAACGGCAATCTTTACGGCACGACTTACGGCGGTGGAAGCTCGCATTTTGGCACGGTGTTCAAGTTGTCCCCTCCCGCTGTCACCGGAGGCGCATGGACCGAAACGATTCTCCACAGCTTCACGGGATCGGGCGCAGACGGAGGCTATCCCATCGGTGGGTTGGTGATCGGCCGCAACGGCGTCGTCTATGGAACCGCATCCTACAGTGGCGTGGCTAACGATTCCGGGACGGCGTTTGCGTTAACCCCTCCGGCGAAATCTGGCGGGACCTGGAAATACAAGGTGATTCACAAATTCGCGGGAGGCAAGGACGGCGCGACTCCGGCGACGACGATGGTTCTCGACCAGAAGGGGAATCTTTACGGAACTACGTGGAATGGAGGATCGTCAGCTTGCCATCTGGGTTGTGGCACGGTTTTCAAACTCACGCCGTCGACGGAAAGCCGAAC
>JBEKBP010000151.1:0-2857 GCA_050015335.1 Candidatus Acidiferrales bacterium
GACGGATCGACTGTGCAGCCGGCAATTGCTCGGGCCTGGCAGTCCCACCAGTCGGTAGCCCGGCGAGCCAAGCCTCAAGCTTCTCGGGCGAGTAGCGGACCAACGATCCGACCTTAACGAACACCGGGCCACGCTGCAATAGCCGCCACCTACGCAGCGAAGCGATGCTGACGTTGAGCCGCTTGGAAACTTCATGTTCTGTCATGAGATTGACCATGATTTCACCTCTGAGCGTGGAGCGCCCCTCTATTTGTAAGGGAACGGCAGAGGCACTTCGGGACATTATTTGTTGTTGCAACGAACGCCTCAACCGCACCCCGCCTGGCGTCGGCTGAAAAATAGCAATTGGAAAAGGCACAAACCTATCGAAACATCGAATTTAGAGATTTTCGCGTTCTGCAACAGTTTGTGAACAGTTTGTGAACAAAGTGCAACTCTTGGGGGCCGTCGGAGTGGGGTGCAACAGTTTGTGAACAAAGTGCAACTGATTGCAACACTGGCCGCTCCAAAAGACGGCTCACAAACAGCCAAAACTCCTTAGTGGAACATAAAGGATTGGGATGCGCACTGCGCGTTTTGGATGGTTTCTGGTTGCTGAGCTGGCACTTTTTGCGGGATGCATTTCGCAAAAGCGCATCCCACTGGGGATGCGCCCCCACTTTGAGCGATTTTTGTTGTCCCGAAGTGCCTCTGCCATTCCCTTACAAATTAGAGGCACCTGTAATGGCTCAGCGAGCGATTCGATTCTCAGAGGCGACCGACAAAGGCATCCGTGAAGCGGTCAAGAAGCGCCGCTTTTCGTCGCCAACGGCCTTCATCCGCCATGCCGTGGAACAGGAATTATCCGGGCTTGGGGAAGAACTGGTGGGGGCCGAGGAGCGGCTGGCTGCCGGCATCGAGCAGCTCCGGCAGGCAGTGATACCTCTGGGGCGAGCGCAGCAAGCTATGTTCGCGTTAGTGGACAGCCTAGCGAAGGTTTTGCTGACGTGCATTCCCGAGCCGGACGGACTGGCGTTGGAAGCAGCCGTTGCCAAAGCTCAAGGCCGACACGCGCGATTGTTAAAGAACGCGGGGCAGGCGATGGGCAGCGATTCACGTGTAGCGATGCGAGACTTGGTTAGCCAGGGCAACGGAGAAAGGATGAGATCCGACACAGGGACTCCGTAAGGGCGGCTTGGATGATGTCATCCGGCTGGTTGGAGTCTACGAGGCGAAATCGATCAAAGACCGCAGCGGTGCCGCGCTGGGGCTGCCTACCGTCCGCAGAATTCACCGGCTTCAGGCCCGACTGAGCCGTCGGGGAAGCGTCGCCGCGGAAGCGGTGGTACCGGCATTCCAAATCTTTCATGCCAGCGCATCCAAACTTCCTTCGTGAACACCCCGGTAGGAGGATTTTCAAGCACCCTCCGGAACTCTTCCAATGGAACATATCGCTCGACCACCTTCATGTCCGTCGAAGATCCGTAAACCATCAAATGTGTCAGAAACGTTGGTAGATCAGCTAAAGTATCGTCTGGACTGTCGTACCAAACCACCTTTCGCGCCACCCGAAGTAATTCCGCCGGATACGGGGGTGTGAGGATCATCGCTCCAAACCTCCAGGACTCAGATTAGGACGCGAATGAAATGTCGGTAGCTTCGACAAGTTGACTGCTTTCGCCCACCCCGTCAGATCCGTTTGCATAGGAACTGGAACGCGATTCAAAGTCCCATCGCCAAAGAACTGCAATGCTCGGATGCTCGTGGCCGGATCGAAACTCCTGTCAATCGCCTTGGCTGCAGCCAAACCTGTGGGGACATCGATCCCGTGCGATACGAGGGTGTGAATGTCTACGTAGTCTTTCCAGTTGGCCCGCACTTGAATCACCCGCATCTTCATGCCAGCCAGGTCCACTAGCGAAGCAACCTGCACGCGCGAACCCGCAGCCCGCCGTGGGTCTTCAACCCGCTGGAGTGTGTCCAAACCGCCGAAAAAAGCGATCTTAACAGCACCACCGCGATTCACGAATGCTTCCAAGTTGTCGCGCTTGCGATGCACCCAGGCGTCCGGATCGGTTGGGTCCAAGTCTCGGAAAAAGGGCAGCCTCGAACGTAAACGATCCGGATCGAAACTTAACGACGAGAAGAAGTCGAAATCCTCAGAAACCCGGTGGCCCAGTTGGAGTGCAAGACCTGTCCCTCCATAGAGCACGAAGTCCGATGGTATCGCATCCAGTTCCGGCCACAGCTGGCGTTGAGATTCGGGCAAAATATCCAACCGAGGTTCAAACGTTGCAAGCATCTCTCTTGAATTACAATACCGAGACCGTGACCACGTGACAAGACAAAGAGAAGAACTCCATTGGGGGCGCTGACGAGTATTTAATGCTTTCGAACAACTTGGCGATCCACGGTGGCTCCCGTGCTGGCCATCACGCACGGTTTTCAATGACTTTGCACTCTCCCTCTCAAGTCATTTCACGCCGTGACAGTGATTGGAATCTGAGTTCACGCACCGATTCTCAATGGTGGAACGGTAGCGCGTGATGCGGGACTTGACCCAACTCTGACTCCCCTCCTTAGACTTGTTTGATCATCATGTCGCTTGGCCGCAGGCTCGAAACTCGAGCTTTACGAAATCGTTGCCGCATGGCAAATAACTGAAACGACCGGTGGCCAGAGTAAGATGGTCAGTCGGCATGAAGAACAAGAAGTGGGTGCGACTGCTAGCGTACGTGAAGGGATCGGTGAACCAAGAGCTTCTCCTGCAAAATGAATATCTGGCCGCGGAGAATCGTATTCTGAGGGCGAAGCTGCCATCGAGATTGCGGTTGAGTGATCCCGAGCGCGCTACGCTCGCTGAGATCGGAAAGCGTGT
>JBEKBP010000152.1:0-2635 GCA_050015335.1 Candidatus Acidiferrales bacterium
CACTCCCAACCCATACGGTTCCATCTCGATCCTCAAGTAACGCGAAAACAAATTGTTCCGCAAGTTCTCCGAATTGAGTTAGCTTACCGTCTTTCCAACTGGCAAGGCCCTTCCCACCGATCCAGAGTGTTCCATCTCCGGAAACAAGCAAGCTGATGATCGGCCCCGGAGGAAGATGCTGATTTTTCGGCGGCTGCCAGGGGACGGGTTGTAAACCATCGAAGCGTAACACTCCAAAATCTGTTCCCAACCAGAGGTAGCCGTCGGGCGTTTGCGCGACAGCATTGATCGCCCCTTTGGCAAAGCCGTCTCGTACTTTCCACGCAGTGTGCGCGTACTGACTTATATCCAGCGACGGATCTAACGCGAGCGCGCAAGGCCACCCCGCCAGCAGCGTGCCAGCGAGAGCAATCCCCAGCGCGACAACTCGTCGTGCTCGTCCACGTGCGATCGCCACAATGCCCGACATTCTATCGCATTGTGTTAGTGCTCTGGCATTGCTCAGGGTCTGTGGGTCTGGAGCCAACCCGATGCAGTGTTTCCGGCGTTCTAATCTCCCGCCAAAACTGATACCAAAGTACAATGGACGACGCTCATCGAGTGAGGCAGTCTTCTGCGATGAAATTGTGCCGACAAAAGGTGCACCAAGCATCGGTCGTTGTCGTTTTTCTTTGTCTGTTTGCAGGAGTGCTCTGTGCGCAATCTACGAACGCGTCACTTACCGGCCGCGTAACTGATCCTTCCAAGGCTCGAATCGTTGAAGCCAAGGTCACCGCCATTAGTTCTGGTACCAACTCCCGCCATGAGACAGCGACGAATGATTCCGGCGAGTACTGCTTGTCGAATCTGGCTCCCGGCACCTACGGCATTGAAGTCGAAAAGCCCGGCTTCAAGAAGCTCATCAAGCCGGGTCTCATACTGCACGTGCTGGATTCTCTGAATATCGATTTCGAGATGAAGATCGGATCGGCGTCGGAGAGCATCATCGTGGAAGGCGGCACACCGCTGGTCGATACCGAGTCGGCGACGGTGAGCACGGTAGTCGACCGCCAATTTGTTGAGGATCTCCCCTTGAATGGGAGAACCTTTCAGACATTGATCATGTTGGCTCCGGGTGTTGTCGCAACGCAAACAGCATACGACGACCAGGGACAGTTCAGCGTGAACGGCCAACGCGCAGATGCCAACTACTTTACTGTGGACGGAGTGAGCGCCAACTTCGGCGTGACAGGCTATTTTCCACTAGTGCAGGCTGGCGGCGGAGCCTTGCCGGCGCTGAGTGTCTCGGGAGGAGCTAACAGCCTCGTATCGGTGGACGCGATGCAAGAATTTCGTGTGCAGACTTCCTCGTTTGCCCCTGAGTTCGGTCGTACTCCAGGTGGTCAGATTTCGATTGCAACGCGTTCGGGCACGAATGCCCTTCATGGCACGCTCTTTGAATACTTTCGGAATGAGGTTTTGGATGCAAATGACTGGTTCAACGGGTATACAAACGAACCGGCTCTTCCGAAGCCTGAAGAGAGGCAGAACGACTTCGGTGGCACATTCGGCGGTCCGATTATCAGAAACAAGACATTTTTCTTTTTTTCGTACGAAGGACTGCGCCTGCGGCAGCCATCAACGCAAGAAACCGTGGTACCAGACAACGCATCAAGGCAACAGGCTCCAGCGACGATACAGCCGTTCTTGAACGCTTATCCGGTCGCCAATGGGGCGGAAGGTGGGAATGGCCTTGCCCAATTCGACGCCAGTTATTCTGATCCATCCTCGCTCAATGCCTACAGCGTACGCGTAGATCAAATTGTGAACTCGAAGATCAGCCTGTTCGGCAGGTACGATTACTCGCCATCCACCTTAGACCAGCGAGGTGCCTTCCCTCCACCCTATATGGTTTTGAGTGCAACAGAATCAGTCTCATCCTCGGTCCAAACATTCACACTCGGCATCGAACACCTAATCGCACCGAGACTGAGCAATGAAATTCGTGTGAATTACAGTAATCAGCGACTTGGAACAAAATATTTCCTCGATGGCTTTGGTGGTGCGGTTCCCCTGCAGGATTCGCTCCTTTTCCCGTCCGGATTCTCATCTGAAAATAGCTTGTTCTTACAATTCATTCCGGGCGTAGGAGAATTTGGCCAGGGCAAAGCGGCGACCGACGAGCAACGGCAAATCAATCTTATTGATAACCTGTCGCTGACGATTCGCAGCCACCAGCTGAAAGTTGGTGTCGACTATCGTTGGCTTTCCCCTTTTAGCAGTCCGTTCAACTACGAGCAGTTTGTCGAATTCTCGGGAGTTGCCTGCCCGTCATCAGGGTCGTGCACCGGATATGGTCTCTCAGGGACAATCCCCGGAAACACAACGACCGCTGCCTTCGCCCAACCCACTAGCTCCGTGGCCAACGCCTTGCTTTCATCAAACTTTTCGGTATATGGACAGGATACTTGGAAGATCGCCCCGCGAGTCACTGTGACGTATGGCTTGAGGTGGGAAATTAATCCACCCCTGAAAGGAAAGAACTCGGCCAACGATCCATTTACCGTGGTCGGACTGAATGATCCCGCGACGATCGGCTTGGCTCCTCGCGGCACCCCGCTATTTCAAACGACCTATGGGAACGTTGCCCCGAGGT
>JBEKBP010000153.1:0-2620 GCA_050015335.1 Candidatus Acidiferrales bacterium
TACCTCGGGGTGCAGATCATCCGTCATCGAAATGGGAAACAATAGGAGAACGACGACACAGGCGAGCGCCACCGCTTCCATGCGGATTCGCGGGGCCTCAACTCGCCTCCGCAGCCTCAAACCGGCAAGCCAAAGGCTGAAAGCTCCAAGAGCAATCATCAGCCAGCAAATATTTAGGAAAAACTCCACCGATTAAATCTCCGTGCCGAACCATCCGAATTGTCCGCGTCTCAACCCAACCAGTAAGGCCCCGCATCTCTCATCCGACAGTGAGTCCGCTTTCAGCAAGGTAAAAATCTACACAGCCATACATACAGAATGCGTAAAAACGTCCCATAAATAATTTGGATCGGTTTGCATCACCTTTCCGCTATCACGGCCCGTTGCAGTTGAGAAAGAAATAGGAGAACAGATAGAGCACAGTCAAGTTCTGCTGAAAGTAACGGAACTGACAGCTATTTGGTTTCGTTACTCATTGTAGGTGCAACGCGCGAAGATTGAATAAACATTCCGTCAAGAAGTGATAAAGGTGCTTGTGTTTTCGCCTGCGCGTCCTGGCAGAATGTTGTCAATTGAAAGCCGATGCGGAACTCGGCAGCTAATTGGCCTTCCTATGTTCCTAAACAGGGTAGCGGCGCCGGAACCAACTCCGGCGCCGCCCCGGTTAGAGGTGATCGGTCAGCACGAGCGCACACCACTGGTTCGTTCTAGGTTAGAACTTCACCATGATCGCAAGTGTTTCCGCCCACTGGCTCTTGCGAAGATCTGGCTGCCAGAGGGTCATGCCGATTGCGGTGCAGGTTTTGGTAACGGCATTGCCGACGTTGTCTACGGGAAGACCATATCCCGAGTAGTTAGCGAAACTGGACTCCACGGACGTTGATCCATTCGTGCAGATGTAGCTTGCACTGGAACCGACGGTTCCATTGTACGAGATGGGTGCCACGTCGCCGCCTGGAGGAGTAATGCCGTGCCGTCCTGAGAAGTACGGAACGTCTGCGTAACGGTAACCCGTCTCAGCGCGGAACGTGATCCATTCAGAGGGCATGTAGTCGAAAGTGACCGTGCTATCCCACGCCTTATACTTAAGCCCCGGCGCTTCCGGAAAGTACGGCGACCCCGCAACCGCAGTCGCCCCATTGATCGGTGGGAGCAGCGTCAGATAGCGTCCCGGATTGTCCAAGACACCGCCACCGACGGTTACCCCAAAGAGGTCCTTGTGAAACCAGAAGCGATTATAGGCCATGTAGCCTACCATCGACTGTTTGAACTGGCCATGTCTGTTGTTAAAGCAGTTGGTCTGCGAGCCTGGAATCGTTTTGGTGCCGCCATATTCGCATCCCGCATCGGCCGTGAAAGTGAACGCCATCCGGTCCAAACCGAGGTCCTCTTTATGCTCCCAGTACTTGACCTCGATACTGTCATCGGTATGGATTCTCGAACGCCCGGGATTGCCGAGTTCATCAGTGCCCATACCGTAGTTGTTCGTGGTGATGGAGACCCACGCTTTCGGACGCCAATTGATCTGCCCTCCAAGACCTGGATGTCCATTGTATCTAGCATACGATTGCCAGCCGTTGATGAACCAGGGCTCGATCTTCAACTTGTCAGTGGGGAACCACTGAATTCGAACGCCGTTGAAGAACCATGGCGTATTGGACGACACGTAGGAGGGCTGGTAAGCCCAGTTGTCAAAGTTGTAGTAGCTGAACAAGCCGATATACGACACAAAGATTCCGGCGTCTATGTTCAGCCCATGATCCACGTTGAAGTGGTACCCGCCCCACGCTTCCGAGAAGTATCGGTAAGCGTCGTTGAGGTCCCATTGGCCCACCCCAGCGCTGCCGTCGTTGCGTGGCGTCGTGGTCGACCACAATCCTTGCATCGTCAAGAGCCTGGCGCGAACGTTGCCTACGCGCAGGTCGCCGCCGACGCTCATCTGCTCCAACTGGACCTCGCCGTTCCGGAACATTTCGGTCGACCCGCCCATCGTGTGGTCTACGGGCTGGTTGTTGCTGTTGATGTAGTTTGAATCAACCCGGATCTCAGGCGTGAAGTATTTGGTAGCGAGCGGCGTATCTTCGTTGCGGGACGTGTTGTTCATCCACGTCCAGTCAGCATACGCAAAGGGATCCGATTTCGTTTGGGTTTGCGTCGGGAAATCCGGCGGGGCAGCAGCTGCTGGGGCAGGCGTTGCGGACGGGCTCGCAGCCGTCGCCGGGGCTTGTCCCTGTGCCGACATCGCTATAGAGGAAGATGAGGAAGAAGAGTACTCCGCTGGCGACACCGGAGCTGGTGTTGGAGCGGCTGCCGGAGCCGCGGCAGGTTTGAGCGCCGCTTCCAGTTCCGCAATACGCGCCTTCATCTCTTCAAGTTCTTTCTCGAGGGGAGAGGGCGCTTCGGGATCGGCAGCAGCAGTCGTTGCCGGTGTGGCCGACGCGCTGGTGGCTGCGCTGGGAGCGGTCTCGCTGAGCCGCATGTCGAATCGCAGGTCGTCCCCGGCGGCTACCGCCACATACGTCACTGGCGAACTTGTACCTCCTTGCTTGGTGGCCACCAACTGGTAATGCCCGGGCTTAAGGTTTCCGACTACGAAACTTCCTTGCCGGTCACTGACTAC
>JBEKBP010000154.1:0-4576 GCA_050015335.1 Candidatus Acidiferrales bacterium
CGCTCGCAATGCCGACAGCTATGGTTGCGGGAACGGGAGGGATACGCTTCGCCGTCAGATATCAAGCGCCGCAAAGAGCTTGAGGAACTCCTTGGCACGAAGGCAAGCGAGATCGCCGGACCCGGCCGACCGCGAAAGTTCCAGGCATAGCCATGAGTGTAAGAGCACTGTTTCTGTCCATCCTTATAGCAACCCTGGTGGGTCAAATTTATCTGACCCGATAACACCCTCACATCGATATGTCGTGATCGCAAAGACAACCCTTCGAGGTCTGGTTCCGCGTCGCCTGGTTCTCGCATCCGCCGGTGCGGGAAAAGGCAGTCGCCAAGGTGCACTCAATCGAACGGGGACGATGGGTGTCCATATGTGCCCAACAGGAAGGTGCTCTTGAAATCCGCCGCAAATCAAAGAATGCACATCTCGAAAGGAAGGTGAACAAACAATAATTTCACCGGATCGCGATCAAGAGACCGCCGCTTATTCCAATCGACTGCTCATGTCCTCGCCCGAAGTTGTAGTCGTAACTCGGTTCGAGGTACCAGCCGAATCTATGCTTCCCGGAAGGCCAGAACATAAAATCCAGTACGGCTTCAGCAGCGACTGAGTTCGTTGTGATGCCGTATTGTTTCGTATGGACCCACTCCGGACCAATGCCGAACATGAACTCCGCTTTTTCGGAGAGAGTCCAAGGTTTCTTGAACAGAAGGTCGGTATCCCATTCTGTCGAGTGAGAGCCGAAAAGAGGAGTAACGCCCGCCTCAAGTTCCAGCCAATTCTCTATCGGCGTAACTTCAACCGCGATGTCCGGGCCGAAGCTCCATCCAGCACCTTTCAGGCTAGCGGAAGCAGCAGCCCCGAGTTCAACGATTGCGGCAGGCTCTTTATCGACGGACTGCCCGAAGGCGCTCCCAGAGCATAGAAACAAAATGCCTAGCAACAGGGTTTTTGTCTCGTCCATGCGGATTTACTTTAGCTTGAACGCCGCCCGTTACGTGAGTAAAACCTTACAGACCCGATCACGGGGTCGGACGCCGTCCGGTACGAATCCTGCGGTTAAGAATAACGGTGCCCGATTTCCCCCACCCTCGTAGGCAGGCCACGCTTCAAAGGTCCCAGGAGCCCTCACACGGCGGGGCATGACCCTTGGGTGCAGGTTTGCTGGTCCGAGGGCTATGTGGAGTTTTTGGACCACCCTGGAGTGCCATTGGCGAGCGGGCGAAGCCAACCGGGGCGCACGATTTGAAATTGGGCTGAAAAGGGAGCCGCAAGGATGCCCAGCGAGACATTTGTTGGGGGAGAAAAAGATTCACGCCTGCATCGCAGCGTAATCTGAGATGGCTTGTCTCAGTTGGATCGAGATGTGCAGTCGGTAGCAGCGGTAAAGCGACCTATTATAATAACCATCCTGGAAGATTGCGCATCAATATAGGCTGGGGACCACTACGCTGGTTAATGCGCTTTCCGCTCTCACCCGTTTCCGTCCCGATGACTATAACCCCCACTGCTTGTCCAGCATCGTTCAAAATCGGCGAACCTGACTGTCCAGCTTCAGTGGGGTCGATGGAGAGCGATGATCCACCCATACCTGAGAATACCTGCAGTTCAGTGCGAACCCACTCGCCGCCCAGGCTGAGCACATATCCCTGTCCTGTCTCAGCCTTGCCGATTTGAAGAAAGGGTGCATTCTCGGTTAAGTCATTGTAGGCATCAAATTCTTCGAAGAACGTTTGGTCGTCGGGGCAACCTAAAACCGCAATATCCGCAACGGGATCAACGAACAAACATACAGCCCAGATGCCATTTTTGCTGCCGTCCAAACTCGCCAATATACCCGCGAATGTACGGTCCTCTAAACATGCTGCCGCATGAGCGGGGGGCAAAGACGGCAGGCAATGTCCCGCCGTGACTACGAGGCGACGCTCATTGTGATTGATGATGAAGCCGCGACCGCGATCTACTTTCAAGACGCAAGCGGTCTCGGCTGGACGGTCCAATGCTGGTTTTGCCGATGTCATCGCATTCTTCCCTGTTCATCGGTATCGGTAGTTTAGCCTGGGCCAGCATATATCTGACCGCCTCTGAACACAACGGTTCATCTGTGGGAGAATGAGTCTCCAACCGATGAAAACCACCGCATCTCAGGTGGACACTGCTTTCGGGGATTAGACAGAAAGTCAGAGGTATGAAACAGAAGCCCCAGCGCGGGGTCTGCCGAATCTGCAAATGTACCGACGCAAAGCCGTGTCGGATGCTTCCGAACCCGAGTGGCCCTATAGCGGATCGGAACGTTGTCACCTGCTCGTGGAAAGTTGGCTCATGAAATTCTTCGCAACATCGGAGTGATTCCAAACAGTGAAGAATCCCACGCTCTCGAACGCCGAATGCAACAGGCAGGTCCGGTAACGGAAGAGGAACTGGTGAAGGCCGAAATTATTCCATATGCCTCTGCCAGCGCTTGATGAACCGGATTCACCGCAGACTGAGCCCCTGGATGAATCTCGAAATGGGTTCCATCGGCGTGAAACAGAACAGTAGTGGATTCCCAGTACTGGTACGCCACTTGTCCGGTTTGCGCGTTACTCAGGACTTACTCTCCTAGGTTTAGGGTGTGTTCTTGTCCTAAAGCCCGTGTAGGGGTATAAAATTGGCATTATGATTCAAGCAATATACAAGGGAATAGAAATCGAAATGGAGCTTCATCAGCAGGCGCACGACTTTTGGAAGTGCGACTACACGCTGATAAAGCACCCAGGGCGAACCCAAACGATCCATCATGGCGACAAAGAGTTCCCGACGATGGATCTTGCCAAAGAATATGCCTTGCAAGAAGCCCGCAACGCGATAGACGGAGCTCTAGCAGACAGCGCGAATAAAACTTAACCAACGGACGCCAGCGTAACGTGAAGGATCAAGAATGACCCGGGTGCGTATCCTCGGTCTTATGATCTTAGGGCTGTTGATTCTGGCCGCGATTATCGGAATTTCCTACCGAGCTATTGAGGCGAGCGTTGACGCCCGACGATTCCCACAAGAAGGGAAGTCGGTCGATATAGGCGGCTACAAGCTCAATATCGACTGCACCGGACAAGGAACTCCCACGGTTATTTTAGAGGCCGGTCTCGAAGTGCCTGCCAGCGGCTGGCGATTGGTGCAGCCAGATATCGCGAAGTTCACGCGAGTATGCTCCTATGATCGTGCTGGGTATGGTTGGAGCGACCCAGGCCCGATGCCACGAACCAGCACGCAGATTGCGACCGAGCTACACACTTTGCTGCAAAATGCTGGCGAGAAGCCGCCGTATGTGCTGGTGGGTCATTCCTTCGGGGCGGTCAACGTACGGGTCTATAACGGACTCTACGGGAGCGAGATCGCCGGGATGGTCTTGGTAGAAGGAGGGCCCGATGAGCTAAAACTTCCTGCCAGCATAAAAAAGCTATCCGATGCCGATCTTAGACGGCGCCAGCGAGACCGTGCATGGGCTCCCATTCGGTACTCGCTGGGCATAACGCGCTTCCTTGCAAGAAAACAAATTGACGACCTCGCCTTGCCGCTCGTGAACCGGGAATCGTCGTACGTCCGTTTAAAACCACAATTCGTCGAAGCCACTACAAGCGAAGTCGAGAAATTGGCACTATTCGATCCACGAGGCAGGCAAGAGCTAGAGGCCGCCGGAACACTCGGCGATAAACCTTTGATCGTTCTAATCGCAGGAACGGGCATGTGGGGTCTACCCTTAATGTCACAAGATTGGGTGGACCTCCGAAAAACGTGGGTTGACGGCCAGATGCAGTTGGCTCACCAACTCTCAACCCGGGGTAAATCAAGTATCGTCTCGGGTAGCACTCACATGATTCCCTACGAGCGGCCTGATGCGATCGTAAGCGCAGTCCGGGAAGTATATGCGGCGGTAAAGTCGAACTAATACTCGGGTAGCCGAACAACCGGACGTGCGAAGTACTGGGCCGGTATCTGTCCGGTTTGCGCGTTACTCGGGCACCGCGTCCTTCCAATTGTCCCTTACGACGTGTTTTTCAATTCCTATACCCACAATGTTCTCAACGCCCGACATCGAATGTTCGCATCCTGAACCTTTGACTGACAATTCTACCGTTCGCCTCGTTTTGACACAAAGTCCTGTGTAGTCTAGAAATCCGCTAACCACGAATTGAGGCTACCTGACCGGAATAGGTGCGGGGAGAAGAGCAGACTGGCGCAGATTGTCTGTCCTGAAGCCGCTACTCTGCTAGTTTCCGAGCGTCCATATACATTCCTAGGATAATGTCCGTTAGCTCAAAAACTGGCAAAAGATCGGCGATGGTTTGGAAATGATTCGCAGCCGCCGTCTCTCGCTTTTCATCAGGAACTTCCGCAAGAAGTATTTCCCCAACCAGCTCTCCAGCGAACTTGTAGTGGGTGTCTTTCAGCGTCCGTCCGACCTCTATATATCCCATCCTATCGAAAGACATGCTGTTCAATGCCTTCTCGACGCTCTTCTCAAGGACGTGAGCTCCTAACGAATCACGCACATCCCGCACGAGCACTCGCCTCTCGTTTAACTTTCTGACCATGCTCTTAT